>CALVBS010000001.1 GCA_944325865.1 Candidatus Gastranaerophilales bacterium
ACCTTGAGTGTGTCTCCCCTCTCATAAAACCTGACATTTAGTCAGCTTTTGTTCGGCAGAGTACCACATGCTCATATGAAGTTGTCAGCGATTTCTTTCTGAAATCCTGTCCGTTAAGGACACATTTATTAATTTATTATAAATATTGCTTTAATGTCAAGAGATTTGTTCGTTTTTTGTAAAATATATGGTTATTCATCCTTGAATTTCTTGTTAGTTCTTGTTAGTTTAATTTTTGGAAGAGGGTGTAAGTGTGTATGTAACTCCAATAAGTTTCAATAATACAAATGGATATGCTTATAGAACTGTTAGTTCTGAAAGCCGTCATTCGTTGCCAGTGTCAAAAACTACATCTTCTGATACGGTATCTTTTCAGGGACTTAATTTGAAGAAATATAATCCTGCGTATAAGTTTGGATTCAGATTCCTTTTTGAAAGTTCTCAGATTAACTCCAGAAAACGCTTTTCTCCTACAATTTCCGGAATGGAAGGAAAACTTAAGGAAGTATTTATTCCTCTGAATAACAAAGCAAAAGACAAAATTGTTGCTTATGATATAAATCCTGAAAATACAGATAAATATATTATATTTTTTCATGGATCGTCACAAAATATTTCCAACTGTCAGCGAATTTATAAGGAAATTTTGGCTTCAAGGTATGCGGTTCTGGCACCGGAATATAGCGGATACGGTAAAAATAAACCTATCAAGGCTGATGAATCTACCTTGAATATGGATATTGACGCCGCACTGAATTATTTGAAAAATAAAGGTATAAAACCTCAAAATATTGGGGTTGTCGGTCACAGTTTCGGCGGTTATGCCGCAGTGTCAGCGGTTACAAAAGAACCTGATGCAGCATTCGCTGTTCTTATTTCTCCGTTGAATTCATTTCGTTACGAGGTTGAAAATGTTATGAACAGTAAAAGGTTTAAGATGCCGAAAGTATTTTTATATGCTTATAAGATGTTTCCTAATATGCTAAAACCTCTTGAAAATATGCTGAAAACTGAGGAAAGAATATCAAAAAGCCCTGTGCCGTTTTACATTATTCATTCGGTAAATGATAACTGGATTCCTGTTAAATCCTCACAATCACTTGCATCAAGAGCAAGGCTTTTGAAAAATTTAATTATTCTTGAAGAGGGCGGACATCATGTCGATGACGGAAAGCTTGTAGTCTTGGGTGATATTTTGAAGAAACTTAATCCTTCTTCTTAAACTTTTATTGTGTATTTAGTTTTTTTATGTAATAATCCTATTACGTTGATTAGAGATTAGAGGACTTTATTTTATGGAATATATTTTAAAGAATACTGTATCAAAGGATGCTTTTAAGTATGGTTATCTGCTTAAAAAGATTTATCCTTACATAAGACCTGTTATGGGCAGAGCGATATTGAACCTGTTAATTGCTATACCGCTCGGACTTTTGGACGGTGTTGTGGCTTTATCATTAAAACCATACCTTGATCTTGTTATCAACGGAAATCCAGAGCAGGTATATACTGTTTGGGGACATGAAGTACATATTCAGGCTGCATTTGCCGCAATTATTCCGTTTGGTATTATAGGATTTGCTCTTTTTCAAGGTGTATTGAAATATGTCAGCAATTATTTGACGGATTGGACAGGGCAGAAAGTCTCAAATTCTTTGAAAATTGATTTATTTAAAAAACTTACACGTCTTGATCCGCAATTTTATGATGTAAACTCTTCAGGGTTAGTATTGACCAGATTCCTTTCAGATCCTGACGCAGCCTCAAAAAGTATTATTGAAAGTTTAAAATCTTTTATAGCAACATTTTTTGGTTTGGTAGGGCTTGTCGGAGTTCTCTTGTATAATTCGTGGCAGCTTGCCATTATAGGTTGTACGATTATGGCTATTGCCGTTACTCCGGTTGTCTTTATCAGAAAGAAAATCAAGAGTGTTTCAAATGCAAGCATGGTTGTCGGCGGTAATATGACAACAAACTTTAATGAAACTTTTGCCGGCAATAAGATTATGGCTGCATATAATTTACAGGAAAATCAGAATAAAAAGTTTGAAAATCAGATACATGACCAGTTTAATCTTGCAATGTCTTTGACAAAACGTGTTGGCTGGATGTCTCCGATAATGTATTTCGTATGTTCAATAGGTATTGCTATTGTTATGGCATACGGAAACCACTTGATTTTATCCGGGCAAATGACGGCTGGAAGTTTTGCGTCTTTTGTTACGTCTCTTTTGCTCTTATACAAACCTACCAAAACCCTTGGTAATACTTTAACAAGCCTTCAGGGTACTTTTGTTGCTATGGGACGTGTTTTTGAATTGTTTGATCTTCAACCTCATATTCAGTCAGCTCCTGATGCAATTAAAGCTCATGGCCTTAATGATTCTATTGAATTTAAAAATGTATATTTTGAATATGAAAAAGGTTTGCCAGTATTGAAAAACTTTAATCTGAAAGTTCAAAAGAATGAGACTATTGCACTTGTCGGTAATTCAGGCGGCGGTAAAAGTACGGTTGTAAGTCTTATTCCAAGATTTTATGATGTAACTTCCGGTTCTGTTAATTTTGACGGTATTGATATAAGGCGTTTTGAACTTAATTCGTTAAGAGATCAGATTTCATTTGTATTTCAGGATAACTTTCTATTTTCAGGCTCTATCAGATACAATATTATGATGGGTAATGAAAATGCTTCCGAAGAAGCTCTTGATAGAGTAGTAAAAATGGCACATCTCGACGAGTTCATTGCAACACTTGAAAATGGTCTTGATACTGTTGTAGGAGAACGAGGAACAACTTTGTCGGGAGGTCAGCGGCAGCGTGTTGCTATTGCAAGAGCTATGCTTAAAGATGCACCTATAGTAATTCTTGATGAAGCAACATCCGCTTTGGATAACGAATCAGAGGCTATTGTGCAAAAGGCTCTTGATAACCTTATTCAAAATAAAACAGTATTTGTCATTGCACACAGATTATCAACTATTAAAAATGCTGACAGAATTGCGGTAATTAATGAGGGAGAACTGGCAGAACTGGGAACTCATGACGATTTGATGAATATTAATGACGGCATTTACAGAAAACTTTATGAAATGCAGTTTAAACATCAGGAAGAATCAGCAGAGGTTTAGGTAAATATATTATGACAAATCTTGTTTTGAAAAAATGGATTGAACCTTATGTCCTACTGGAAACGTTAAAAAATCAATATGAAATGAGTGACTTTACATTTGACGGTTGGACGAAACCGGAGAAGATGAAAGAGTTTTTTAAAGCTCTGGAGAAACCTGATACTATAGGATTGTATATGAAAAACGTAAATAAATTTTATGTTTTTTCCGGAGTTGCACAACTTAACTTAAAAGAGTTATTTAATTTTTGTGATGACGATTTAATTTCTGAGGCGGATTCAAATACTGCATTGCAGCTTGTTGATATGGGGAAGGCCGAGGCTTCTTTTATAAAATTATAAAATTTTGTTAAAATAAGGCAATTTTTTTCCCACAAAATCCTTTATATAAATACAGGGGATTTTATAAGGGGAAAATAAAATTGTTAAGTTCTATTGCTAGAAATCTTAATACAACTTATGTGCAGAATAATTATTTCGGTATGAACAGAGGTCCTGTAATTTTACCGTATAACAATTTTCCGAATCCTCCTTCTTGGAGCGGCGGATGTTCTGTATTTAATTTTCCAATGCCTTCTTATAATCCGTTCTGGGGCGGCGGGTTTATGATGAATCCTTTTGGCGGAAACTTTATGATGCCATTTTTCGGCTGCTGGGGTGGTTTTGGAAACAGGTTCTTTGACATGATTATGTCAATGCAGCTGTTTCAAATGACAATGAATTCATTCACTAATCTGGCAAACTCTTTAAGTAAAGTAAGAACACCGTCACATTCTTATAATTATTCGACAACTCCCGCATCAACGGTTCGCAGGTCTAATTATTCTAAGAATTTCAATATAATAACAAAAACGAGTTTGCCTCAACTGAAAGATATAGGTTACAGTTCAAAGAAAGGTAAAAAACTTGCAGAAGCTGCATTGTCAAATTCCGTCGGATTTACCGGATATTGTGCAAAATATGTGAGAATGGCACTTGAAAAAGCAGGGTTGTCTAATGGTATGCGTGCAGATGCTGCTGATTATAATACTGTTTTAAGCATGAACAAAAACTTTAAAGAAATTTCTGCGGACGGTATTAATTTATCTTCACTTCCTGCAGGGTGTATTCTGGTATATGACAGAGGAAAGTCCGGATATAGTTCTCAATACGGGCATGTTGAAATTACAACCGGAAGCGGACAGGCAGTAAGTGACGGCATAACTACAAATATAAGACCGGGTGCCCGAGTTTATGTACCCGTTTAAAAATTTAATAAAAAATCATTAACGGATTTTTCTAATTCGGAAATGGTTCCGTTATTGTAAATAACATATTCACACAGGTTCAATTTAGTGTCCTGTGAAAGCTGTGATTGCATTCTTTGTTTTGCATAATCAGTCGGATAATGATTCCTCGATAATAAGCGTTGAAGGCGAATTTCGTCATCCGTATAAATAAGAAGAGCTTTATCAAATATATTCCTCATATCACTTTCAAACAAAAGCGGTATCCCGACAAAAACAAGGGATTCGCTTTTATTTTTTTCAAAAAACTCTGATATTTTCTCCTTGATTGCAGGGTGTATAATCTTTTCAAGTTGTGTTTTTAATTCAGGAGCTGAAAATACCAGTTTCCCTAACTTGTTACGGGAAATTTTGGAGTCTTCCATAATGTCGAAATTTCTAAAAGCTTCTTTAATTGCAGGCATGTTGTCAAGAAGTTCATGTGCGGTTTTATCTGTATCAAGGACTTTATATCCTTTTGCTTCCAAAATTTTTTGAACAGAAGATTTTCCTGATGCGATATTTCCTGTAATTGCAATTTTAAGCATTTTTTGAAATCCTGTTGAGAAAGTTTTTTAATTCTTTAATCTGTTTAGGCTTTATCGGTTTAAATTCACCGCGTTTCAATCCTGCAAGATCAAGTGTTGCATGTCTGGTTCTTTTAAGAGTTTTGACTTCATATCCGACATGTTCAAACATTTTTCTGATTTGACGGTTCATACCCTGAAACAGTGTTATTTCCATTGTTGTATGCTCATTATCCTGTTCAAGAACAGTAATATCAGCATATGCAATCTTTCCTGCTTCGATTTCAATACCGTTTGCCAGTTGTTCAAGCTCGTGTTTATGAATCATTCCGCCTATTGTAACAAGATAAACTTTAGGTACCTTAACTGACGGGTGAGTAAGTGCATTAATCAGTTCTCCGTCATTTGTAAGAATTAGTAATCCAGTTGAGTCTTTATCAAGCCTTCCGACAGGTTTCAGGTGATACATTGATTCCGGTAAAAGGTCATAGATTGTTTTTCTGCCTTTTTCGTCATCGGCGGTTGTTATATACCCGGCGGGCTTATAGAATCGATAATATTCATGTCTTACAGGATGGATAAGCTTTTTATCAACAAAAACTTTGTCTTTCTCCTGTACAAGATATCCGAGTTCCGTAACTTTTTTGCCGTTAACCATAACCTGACCGTTTTCAATCAGTTCATCGGCTTTTCTTCTGGAACAAAGTCCGGAAGATGCAATATATTTGTTTAAACGAGTGCCGGACATTTTAGTGATTCCTCAAACGTTTTAGCAAGAATTTCCGGCATTCTGCGGTATAGTTTTCCGTTGTTTGAGATTGCCACAACGTCAACTTCGGCTTCAATAAATTTTTTTCCGGTCTCTTTTGACAGGATTGTCTGTTTAAATGTAACAGAAAGTCCGTTAAATTTAGATATTTCCGTTTCGATAATCATATCATCATCAAGTCTTGCTGACATTTTATATTTAATATTGATGTTCGTGACAGGAAGGACAATATCCTGATTCTTTAAATCAATAAGATTGTGTCCCATTTGTTCACAGAGCATAACTCTGCCCATTTCAAGCCATCTTAAATAAGAACCGTGCCAGACAACGCCGTAAGCATCGGTATCAGAATAATAAACTTTTTGTTCAAATGTATGTTTCATATTCGGATTATAGCATGAAACTGTTATAAGATTTGTAAAAAAATAATCAAATAAGGCAATAAAAATTCTTTATGTGTTTTATTCTATGTGTGTAGTGTAGGAAATTTTATGTTATCTGTACAGAATATAAATCAAAATTTCAATAATACAGGGAGTAACCTCCAAAGACCATTATCAAATCCTGCTTTTGGTAATCGGGAATATTATCCTTACGGTTCTCAAAACGGAGGTTATTATGAGAATAATGACACCACAGATATAGGAAAAACTGCTATAACGGCTGGGCTTTTGCAGTTACTTTCTTCATCTTTAAATAAGGCATCACAATGGTTAAGCAACAGGCTGACTTCCGGAAAAGAATTTGCCGGTGCTGATGATGTTGCCAGAGTTGCCGGTGATATGGTTAAAAATAACAAACTGGATGTAACAATTGAATATATTAGTCCGGAAAATCTCGGTGAGATGACCAGAAAATACGGAGGCGGACTGGAAGAAGTTGCACATGGGAAAAATGCATTTTTCTCTCCTGAAAAGAAATTAGCAGTGGCTCCTAAATCAAAACCGTCTTTACTTCCGCATGAGTTAGGCCATGCAATAAATGCCAAAAGCAGATTTTGGTCTGCAATGCAAAAATCAAGACGTTATACCTCAATGGTTCCTCTTGCGGTTTTGTTATTGAGTAAATTTAAGCCTGATAATTCTGGTGAACCTAATTTTGTTGAACGAAATGCCGGACTTCTTGGCTTCGGAGCATTTTTGCCTACAATAATAGAGGAAGGCAAGGCCTCATTACGCGGTATAAAGCAGGCTAAAAAGACCCTTGCAAATGAGATTAAATCGGGCAAAATTAAACTCGGAGCATTGAAACGGAATTATTTTGTGGCATGGCTAACCTATTTGCTGGCCGGTGTTGGGCTTGGTGTTGCAACAAAATATTCAATAGTTGAGAATAACCTCTATAACGGAAAATAATTCGCTATTCATGTTTATTATACTGAACAAGCTGTTCAAACTTTAAATCAAGAGCTTCCAGAAGTGAAAGAATTGTTAAAAGAGTCGGATTCATTTCGGCTCTTTCTATTTTGCCTATATGTGTCGGATTAAGATTACAAATTTGACCGAATTTTTCCAGTGAATATCCTCGTCTAACCCGTTCAACTCTAAGATTATTTCCAAATTCAATTAATTTCGGATACTTCATACCTTAATCTTAGCTTATTGACAAAAATAATTCCGCTCATTATAATGGCAATATTAATCATTTTAATGATTATATTTATCATTATAAGGATTAAATGGAGGTTGATAATGATTGATAAAATTACAAAGACAAATTTTGCAGCATTCACTTTGGCGGAAGTCCTCGTAACACTTGGAATTATAGGAGTAATTGCTGCATTAACTCTGACTCAGCTTATAAAGGACTATCAGGGGAAAGTTTTACATACTCAGTTATTAAAGGCCTATTCAGTTTTATCTCAAGCCTTGGAACGTATGGCTGTCGGAGAAAATTAGGTAGTTAATGCTGCAAATTATTATCCTTATAAGTTTCAGCCTGTTTTTATCAAATACTTTCTGGTTTATAAAGACTGTGGTCGAAAAGATTGTGAAACGATGGAGAATGATAGTTTTAATATGCCTGATGATGAGTCATTGTTTTTAAAGATTGAAAATTATGAAACATATACACGTGACAGAAATATAAAATCGGCATTTTTAGACGACGGGCAGTTTATATTTTCGGATGGTATGTTTGTTATGATAGAAAATGTTTGTGCTCAAAATTTATTTATCTCTGTTGATGTAAACGGTATTAAAAAAAGACCTAATGCTTGGGGGCATGATTTATTTACATTTCAGGTAACGGATGACGGCAGGCTTTTGCCAATGGGGGCTATAGGAACGAGATACACTGATATGAATACTTATTGTTCTCCGACCTCTTCAGATGACCAAAATGGAATAGCATGTACGGAAAAAGCCCTCCGCGATTCAAAATATTTTAAGAATTTGCCAAAGTAAAAATGTTACACATATAAGTTTTTGCAAAAATGATGTGTAAGTGTGCCGGACTGAACTTGTTTTGGTATTTATCAATAGTTAGACTCTGAAACGAGTTTATAAATGCAATTTATATATTGTTTTGGGTAATATTATATATAAATCCCTAAAAAACTATTGACTGAAAAAAATGTTTGGGTTAAACTGAAATAGTTCGCAAAGCGGACAGAGCCGAAGACGATAAAATAGCTCTATTTTCGTTAAGGTTCAGATGGTGAAGTCATCTATTTATAAAAATGATAATTGAATAAATCACTTCGGGATGTGGCGCAGCTTGGTAGCGCACCTCGCTTGGGACGAGGGGGTCGCACGTTCAAATCGTGTCATCCCGACCATTTTAAAAGACCGTCCTAAATGTGACGGTCTTTTTTATTAAGAGTATAATATTGTTATTATTAAATTATGAGGATTAGGGAAATTGGATTTTGTAGGATTAACTATTGAATTATTAAAGGTTTTAGCTTCTTTTGTAGGAAGTTACGGACTTGCAATTGTTGTTTTGACTCTTATCGTAAGAGCTGCTCTGTGGCCGCTTAATACATCCCAGCAGCGTTCAATGAGAATGATGCAGTCTTTGCAGCCAAAGTTAAAGGCAATTCAGGAACGATATAAGTCAAATCCGCAGGTTATGCAGCAAAAAATGATGGAATTTTACAAAGAGCATAACTTTAATCCAATGGGCGGCTGTCTGCCTTTGTTGATTCAGATGCCTATTTTTATTTTGTTATATTCTGCTTTGATGAATCCTGCTTTTATTCAAGTTGCAGGTAATTCAAAGTTCCTTTTTATAAACAGACTTGATACAACTTTACGTGCCAGTGCAGGTATCTCTAATGACGGTATTATGGGTACTTCCAAATATGATACTTTTATCCCCGGTAAAGTTGCTAAAGTATATCTGCCAGATAAAGTTCTTGATAATGTTAAAATTACCGATGCTAAAAAAGCATTGCAAATACAGGGAAGTGAAATAAATCCTGGTGAAAATATTGATTTCAAAATAAGCCTTGATCACCTTGATTTAAAATTCTCACAGCTTGATAAAGTTGAAAAAGCCGAAGTTACAATTACCGATGTTAATACAAAAGAAATGGAAAATGTAACATTTGAACGTGCAGGTGATTTGCTTGTTGCTTCAGTTCCTACCGTTGAAATCAAAAAAGAGTTTCACTGGGATATTCTTGCTCTGATTGTGCTTTTCGGCCTGACAATGTGGCTTTCTCAAAAACTCATCATGTCAACATCAAACAAAAATAAAGATGATATGGATCCGACTCAGGCTGCTATTCAAAAATCAATGGGTACTTTTATGCCAATTATGATTATCGGTACTTTTGTAATTGTTCCGATTCCGGCAGGTGTATTTATCTATTTGATTGTAAGCAACATCGTTCAGGTATTGCAGACTGTAATCATCAACAAGCAGATGGATGCGGAAGATGCAGCAAAGAAAGTTAAGGCGTCTGACGGCTCTAAGGTGATTGAAGCTGAAATTGTCGATGATAACAAGAAAGGAAAATAAAGCTTGAAAGTTGTTAACCGTTTAGTTGAAAAATATCGGGGAATGCGTTTTGAACCGCGTGCATCTGAATTTACAAAATATATTTACGTAAAACAACGCGGAAAAGTCAGCGACTTGCGTTCAAAATTTGCGAATGAAGAAATCCAGAATGCTCTTTATTCACGAACTATTAAAATTCCGCTAAACGATTTTTCAAGGGATAACTGGCAGCTTACAAAAGAAGGTGCGGAAGATATAAAATTATTTTATAAAAAACCTAATCTTGCAAGTCGAATTTCAAGTTTCTTCTTCTGGATGTGCGGGTTTGACGGAAAGTTGTAAAATGTTGCTATTATCTGATTTTGATTATGATTTGCCGGAAGATTTGATTGCACAATTTCCGGCTGATAAAAGGGAAAATTCAAGAATGCTTGTTTTAAATAGAAACGAGCATTCTATTTCTCATAAACATTTTTATGACATTGTAGATTTGATTGAGCCGGATTCTCTTCTGGTGCTGAATAATACAAAGGTGCTGCCGGCACGTCTTTACGGAACAAAAGAAACCGGTGCCAAAATTGAAATTTTTCTCTTGAAACCGGTTGAAGATTCTACTGAACACGAATCAGTATGGCAGGTTTTAATTAAACCTTCAAAAAGAGTGAAATCCGGAACTATAGTAAAAGTTAGCGATGAATTGTCCGTTGAAGTTATTAAACGTCTTGAAGATGACGGAGAATGGCTGGTAAAACTTCTTTATTCAGGCGAAAATCTGCTGGATGTTTTGCACAGAAACGGGAATATTCCGCTCCCTCCTTATATTGAACGGAAAATGCAGACAGAAGATATTAAAAAACTGGATTTTGAACGCTACCAGACAGTTTATGCCAAAGATGAAGGTTCCGTTGCTGCACCTACTGCAGGTTTGCATTTTACAAAAGAAATTCTTGATAAATTAAAGGCAAAAGGTGTCGGGATTGCTTATGTTACTCTTAACGTCGGACTCGGCACATTCAGACCGGTTAAGTGTGAGAATGTGCTTGAACATAAAATGCATTCAGAAACTTTTGAAATTACTCAGGATGCCGCAGATTTAATTAATAGAGCAAAATCTGAAGGTAAAAAGATTATTGCGGTTGGCACAACAACAGTTCGGACTCTGGAGACTGCTTATCAAAAATATGGTGAAATTAAAGCCTGTCATGACCATTCAGAGCTTTTTATTTATCCTCCTTATGAATTTAAAGTTATAGATAATTTGATAACTAACTTTCACCTGCCGAAATCGACATTGTTAATGCTTGTCAGTGCACTGGCGGGGAAAGATTTCATATTTGAAGCTTACAAAGAGGCAATCGCACAGAGATACAGATTTTTCAGTTACGGCGATTGCATGTATATTTGTTAATCTTTATCAGGAATATATTCAAGTAAATCGGAAATTTTACAGTTAAAGTATTTGCACAATTTGTTTAGTGTGTGAATGCTTATATTTATATTTTTATTATTTCTGATTGTAGAAAGTGTAGATTTGCCGATACCTGTTTTCTGAAAGATATCTTCGGCTGTAGTTCTGTGCTGCCATATGAGGTCGTCTAGTTTAAATATTATCATCCTAATATTATAAACTTAGATATTACATGATTGACATATATTATTACTTATCATATTATAATTATGATTAATGATAATTTTGTGTAATAAATCTTAGGAGGAGTATGAAAAAGAACGCTTTTACGCTCGCGGAAGTTTTGATAACTCTCGGGATAATCGGAGTTGTTGCAGCAATGACATTGCCTGCGTTGATGGCTGATTACAAGGCAAAAGAATTGGAGGTTCGGTTCAAAAAAGCACAGTCTGTTATATGGAATATACATCAGCGAATGATTGCTGATTATGGTAGTGTTTACGGTACTTTTATACAGAAAGATGTTATTATGACCGATAATGAGAGCGAAAAGGCACTCAGGTATAAATATATAGAAGCATTTATGAAATATGTTAACGGCGGGAAAATTTGCACATGGGGGAATGCAATTTTGTCCTGTATGAATAAAAGTAATCCTGTTGATTACAAAACTTATGACGGAAAAAATACGGCACATTTGACAGCAGATGCTGTTACTGACAGGGTGGTTGTTGCTCCTGACGGTATTACAATTTTCTTTGGCAACACAGAATACAGAAATAACAGAATTTATGTTGATACAAACGGAGCTCTGAAAGGACCTAACAGATTAGGATTTGATTTATTTGCATTTGATGTTGATTCAAATGATAAAATTATTCCGCCAAAGACTTTCGGTGCTGCTGGAGATAACCTTGTCACGGATGATGGAGAGTCCGGTACTACAAATGATTGTTCTATTAAGAAGAAGGGAAACAAGTATAACGGTTTCGGGTGTACTATTTTTGCAATGAATGACCAAAATCCGGATAATACGTCTGTATCATATTGGAAAAATCTGCCAAAATAAAACCAATTATGTTCATGATACAATATAATCAAGATGAATTTAGATAGTGCGATAGATAGTTTTTTATCACCGATAGCCGATAAAATTTCAGGGATAATCTTTAGCCACGTGACTATTCACGGTGTTAAGATTGAATTTCTGATTGCCCTTTTAATGTTTGCGGCTGTATATTTTACTATACGTACAAGATTTATCGGAGTATGGGGCTTTAAACATGCACTAAAGCTTATTACAAAAAATTATGAGCATAAAGATATTATTGTTAAAAAGAAGAAAGGTGAAGTTTCTTCTTTTCAGGCGTTGACTGCAACAATTTCTGCATCTGCCGGAATCGGCAATGTCGCAGGTTCTGCAGCTGCAGTTTCCGTCGGCGGACCGGGAGTTATTTTCTGGATGATTATTGCAGGATTTTTTTCTATGGCATTAAAATTTGCCGAAGTTCTGCTGGGTTTGAAATTTCGTAAAGTTAATCCTGACGGAACTGTTGCCGGCGGCCCTATGTATTATATTCAGACCGGCTTGAAAAATCATAAAATTCTCGGAAAATTTGCCCCTCATCTGGCAAAAATTTATGCAGTGTGCTGTATCTTTGCAATGATTGGCGGGTGGAATTTATTCCAGATTAATGCAATGACAACACAGATTACGGAAGTCACGGGCGGAGAACACAGTTTCTTTGCAAATCAAAGCTGGCTTTTGGGTTTGATTGTGGCTGTAATTACATATTTTACAATTATCGGCGGGATTAAAGCTATCGGGAAATTTACCTCAAAGGTTACGCCTGCCATGTGTACTTTATATGTTGCATCCGCTTTTGTTGTGTGTCTTATGAATATACATCATCTTCCGCACACAATTCATGTGATTATAACGGAAGCTTTCAAACCGAGGGCAATGGAAGGCGGAATGTTTGCATGCATGCTATGGGGGTTCAGACGTGCAATGTTTGCAAATGAGTCGGGACTCGGAACCGCACCTATTGCTTTTTCTGCTGTCAGAACCAGTAAGCCTGTTGCTCAGGCGTTTATTGCCATGCTTCAGCCTTTTGTTGATACTGTAATTGTAGGTTCGGCGACAGCTTTTGTAATTGTTGTAAGCGGAGTGTATTTACAAAACACGGGACTTGCCGGAATCGAATTAACTTCTAAAGCCTTTGGAACGGTATGTCCGTTTTTCCCTATATTATTGACATTTATGGCAAGCTGTTTTGTCCTTTCGACCATGCTTTGCGGATCTTATTACGGAATTAAAGGCTGGACTTTCCTGTTTGGTGATACAAAATTGACAACAAGGACTTTTCAGGTTATATATTGTATATTCATAGTGATTGGTTCAGCCATGAACTTTAAAAGTATTATAAATCTTTCTGATGCATTTACTTTGTTTTTGGCCGTTCCGAATTTGATAGCAGTTTTCATACTTTCGGATGTTGTTTTAAAAGAATTGAAACGCTATTGTAAAAAATATAATGTTGGGCTTTTTAAAAATAAAAAGATAGAAGAGAAAGAGGAGACAGAAAATGAAGAAAAGTTGCCTGGAGATAGTAAGACAAAAGTGTGAAAGCTGCATGGGTTGTGCATTGGCAAAATCACGTAATAATGTAGTTTTTGCGGACGGTAATCCTTCAACTGCCAGAATTGTTTTAATCGGTGAAGCTCCTGGCGAAATGGAAGATGAATGCGGAAGACCGTTTGTAGGAAGAGCCGGTCAGTTATTGGACGAATTTCTTGCAGAGGCCGGAATTTCAAGAGAGAATGATGTTTATATGATTAATACTGTTAAGTGCAGACCGCCGGAAAACAGAGTTCCTACAGATGAAGAAAAATCAGCATGCCACAAATTTCTTGTTGCACAGATTGATATTATTAAACCGGATGCTATTGTTCTTTGCGGTGCTACTGCTCTCAAATCATTTGTAGAACTTGATAAAAAGCAAACGATTTCAAAAGTTCGCGGTAAGTGGATGACAGTTACTGTTGATGGTGTTGAGTATCCTGCAATGACTATTTTCCATCCGTCTTATCTTTTGAGAAATCATTCTATGGAAGAGGGTTCTCCAAGAAGACTTATGCAGCAGGATTTGGCAGAAATTAAAAATAGATTTTTGAGTGACAAAATTTTTGTAACCGCTCAAAAAGAGCTGGCTCTTGTATAATTTTTTCATGCTATACAGCCTGAATTTGTAATTATTTAAGTATAAAAATCTCCGTTATTATTTAGCGGAGATTTTTTATTGCATATTGATATAAAATAAGTTATAATTTAAATTGTAGATATAATTTACATTTAAAGGAGATAAATATGCTAAAATTCAATCGTAGTGCTAATTTGCGGGGGGGGGGCATCCGAATTTAAGCTCTCCTGTTAAGTTTTTTAATGCATTTACCTTGGCGGAAGTATTAATTACTCTTGGAGTAATTGGTATTGTTGCAGCATTAACAATACCAAATGTTACTTCTCTTTATAGAAAAAACATTGCAGAGACCCGGCTTGCAAAATTCTATTCCGTAATGAATCAGGCGATACAGCGTTCTGAAGTTGATAACGGGCCAAAAGAATACTGGGCTTCTATGGCATCAGGCCATGGTGACGAGAGCGATGAAGCGGTTGCCAGTGGAACGAAAATTATGCCTGAAGATTGGTATAACAAATATTTAAAGCCTTACATTCAATCAACAAATGTTAAAATTAACGATAAAACAAATAAGGTAATGGTGTATTTTTCTGATGGAGGCTTATGTTTGATTGGAGGTGCAAGTTTTCAGTTTTGGCCGCAGGGGAGTGATTTTGAAAATTATGGAGAAGATGATTCTGGAAACGCTACTAATAACTATGAGCTTTCCGGTATAAAGTATTTTACTTTTTTCTTTGCTCCTGCGGATAATTCCGATGCTAATAAATATCATTTTAAGAAGGGTGTTGAACCTTATAAACGTAACTGGGACGGAACTATAGAAAAGCTAAAGAATGATAGTGCAATAGGATGCAGCAAAACTGTTTCAAATGAAAGAGCTTATTGTACGCCGTTAATTCAGATCAACGGCTGGAAAGTTCCTGATGATTATCCTGTAAAGTTCTAGAGTATGTGATAAAAATGGCAGTGGAATGTTAATTTATTGTCCCACTGCCTTTTTATTATGATTTAGCTGCTTTATTAATACTAGCGTTCATATTAGCATTGACAATTCCGGGTTCAAGTTCTGAGCCGGTAACAAGTCTTCTGAATGCATACTGAGCTTTTGGCAGACAGTATGCAAGAAGAAAGCTGCTTATTCCTACATTTGCAAGAATATTAAATGTTTTTACACCCTTTGCCCGTTTTGCAAATTTTGATATCTGTTTTGCGAATTCATCTGCTTGTAAATTTTTGGCTGATTCAATAGCCATATCCCGGAAGATTTCTATTTCATTTTTAAATTCTCGTAATTTTTTTATATTAACATAAGCTCTCGGGTCACGTACTCCGTTTTCAAGCATTTTTACTTTTTCAAACTTGTTGGCATATTTAACAAACAAACTTTCAGGATTATTATCTACAAAATCAAGCAAGTCTTTTGCTTCATTTGATTTTGGCAGTTTTATTGTATTATTTGTAATTGCTTCAATAAATTTTTTATCGGCAAGCATTAATGGATCAAGGTTTGTGTTAAGTTTGAATACGTTTTTGCATGTTTTATTCAGAATTTTTTCAATTTGTGTAGGTGCAACATAATTTAAATACATCATTCCCGCCATTTTGAATGCGATATCTTTTGCTTCGTTCCTGTTTCCGTCAGCACCTTTTCGTGCAGTCACAACTCTGCCGAGTGCGTAGCCTCCGTCAATTACTTCCATTTTCTGTAATGTTGAAAAGTTAGCAAGTGTACCTGCAATGTTTCCTGTGAATGCAGGTTGTTTGTTTGCTTTTATTTTTTGGAATAAATCTCCTGTAAATGCTTGCGTTTTTTGCTCCTGCAATTCTTTTTTACTTTTTATTTCAGCAATTTTCTTTGCGGATGAGGCGAATATCATTTTGGGAAGTATAAAACCTATAAATGCAATAGGTATTAATGTTGCTGCTGCAAATCGCCATGCAAGCATATTTTTATATGCATTTTGTACCTCTTTTGTTCCAAGTTTTTTCAAGTCATCTATAATTTCTTTAGAAACTTTGCCTTCAAATTTTTTGATGTTATAGTTTAATCCCTGAAGATTTTCTTCTTCTTTTAATAGTTTAATATTTACATTAGGATTGAAACCTTTTGCTTTAATTATTTTATTGGCAATTCTTTCAACAAGAGGTATTCCGCCGAGCCACACTGCAGAGCCTGCATATTCATCCAAAAATCGTTCACGGGTTGCAAGTTTTTGGACTTCTTCATCGTTTTCATTTTCTTTGTATGTCAAATATACCTTTGACGGAATTTCGATTCCGCAGTCTCTGACCAGTAAGGGGTATATGCTGCTGTTATTACCGATAGCTGATATTATACTTGTTACGTTCATTTTATATTTTCTCCAATTCAAAATTAAATACTGACCTTATTACGCGATGGGGAAATCCTGAAAAGGCCGTTATTTAAAAGAATTGAAAAAAGTTAAAAATTGCGTAGCATCAATCCTACAGCCTTTTCAGGTTGCTATGATGCTGATGATGCAATTTTGAAGTAAATTCTTTATTCATAAATTTTTTCCTGATATTATATTAGCAGGAATAAAATAAAATGCAAGTGCATAAACTATTGCAAATAAAATATTAGCAATATAAAATAAAAGTGTAAAAATCACACTTGCAATTAGATGTAAGTACAAGTAAAAGTAATGGCGGGATATATGACAAACACTAACGAAAATATAAGAAATATAGCGATAATTGCACACGTTGACCACGGTAAAACTACCCTTGTTGACTGCCTTTTAAAGCAGGCAGGGGCTTTTAGAGATAATCAGCAGGTGCAGGAACGTGTTCTTGACAGTAATGATTTGGAAAGAGAACGCGGTATTACAATTCTTTCTAAGAATATTTCAATTAACTATAAAAATACAAAGATTAATGTTGTGGACACTCCGGGGCACGCTGATTTCGGCGGAGAAGTTGAACGTGTATTAGGGATGGTTGACGGGGCATTGCTTATTGTTGATGCCGCAGAAGGACCTATGCCGCAGACAAGATTTGTTCTTTCAAAGGCTCTTGAATTAGGTTTAAAAATAATTGTGGTTATAAACAAGATTGATAAACCTGCAGCAGAACCGTTAACGGCACTTGATAAGGTTTTTGATTTGTTTACGGAATTAACGGACAGAGAGGACTTAATTGATTTCCCGTTTATTTTTGCAAGCAGTTTAAACGGTTTTGCAATAAAAGATTTAGATGATGAAAGAAAAGATATGATTCCGCTTCTGGATTGTATTTTAGAAAATATTAAACCTCCAAAGGGTGATGCTTCAAAACCATTCCAATTCAGGGCTACAACTCTTGATTATAACGACTATGTAGGAAGAATTGTAATAGGACGTATTGAAAACGGAAAAGTAAAATCACAGGAACAGGTTTGTGTTATTCATGCCGATGGCAGCCAAGAAAAAGGTAAAATTACTAAGTTGTTCGGATTTCATGATTTGGGAAGAACCGAAATTCAGGAAGCGTCTGCCGGTGATATAGTAGGTATTGCTGGTTTTGCAGATGTGCAGATTGGTGAAAGTATCTGCTCTCTTGATAACCCTCAGCCTCTACCTCTGATTAAGGTTGATGAACCTACACTGCAGATGAATTTTTCTGTTAACGACAGCCCGTTTGCAGGTACTGAAGGTAAGTTTGTTACTTCCCGTCAGTTGAGAAAACGCCTTTACGATGAATTGGAAAAGAATGTAAGTTTGCGAGTTGAAGATACTGACAGAACTGACGTATTCAGAGTATCAGGCCGCGGCGAACTTCACCTCGGTATTTTGATTGAAACGATGCGTCGTGAAGGTTACGAATTTCAGGTTTCAAAACCGGAAGTTATATATAAGACCATTGACGGAAAACAGTGCGAACCTTACGAAAACCTGATAGTAGATGTTCCGGAAGAATATGCCGGAAGCTGTATTGACAGATTGTCAGGCAGAAAAGCGGAAATGAAGGAAATGAACAATGCCAAAGGCAGAACTACTATGACTTTCCATATTCCGGCAAGAGGCTTAATAGGCTTTAGAAGTGAATTTATCAGAATGACCCGCGGTGAAGGTATAATGTATCACACTTTCCTCCACTACAGACCTTATGCCGGTGATATTCCTCGTCAGAGAAACGGTTCTATTATTGCCCATGAACAGGGTGAAGCTATTCCTTACGCACTTGCTCAATTTGAAGACAGAGGAACTTTCTTTGTCACTCCGAAAACAAAGGTTTACCGCGGTATGATTATCGGTGAATGTAATAAGCCGCAGGATATCGTGGTTAATATCTGCAAAACTAAGAAATTAACCAATATGAGAAGTGCAACGGCAGATGTTATGGTTACTCTTCAAGCTCATAAGGAAATGTCACTTGAAGAATGCCTTGAATATATTGCGGATGATGAACTCGTTGAAATTACACCTGAAAATGTAAGGATTCGTAAAGCGGATTTGAATAAGAAAATTTATAATTAAGGTAAATTTTTCCAATATTCACTTTCTGTTAATGCTTTATTAGTACATCCAAAGCCGTTTCTGTTAGAGGTTGATGTAGTGGACAATATTCTTTGTCTAAAAATTCTGTTCCTTTAACCCCCATTGGCATTAATTTCCCGTTATTCATAAACTGAAACGCAAAAACATCATGGCCTAACTGATTCTGTGTTTTTTTAGAGCCGTTTACATCAATAATCAAAATAATTGTATTTGACCTGTTGACATGTCTGTTAACGGAAAAGGTTTAACGTTGACTATGCAATCATTATTTTGTAAAATTAGACTGTATTTAAGAGATTAGGGAGTATTAAAATGGATATAAAATCAGTTATTCTGGCTGCCGGTAAGGGTACAAGAATGAAGTCGGAAACTCCGAAAGTTTTACATGAAATTTTCGGAAAAACGCTTGTTGGTTATGTGCTTGACAGTGTTAAAAACATAACAAGTGAAAATTTTGTAATTGTAGGTCATCATGCCGAAGAAGTCGAAGATTTCGTTAAAAATAATTATAATAATGCAAAAACAGTGCTGCAGACTCCACAGTTAGGAACCGGACATGCTGTTTCCATGGTTTGTCCTATGTTAAAGGATTACAAAGGTTTGGTGCTGATTTTGTGCGGTGATACTCCGCTTATTACTGAAGAAACGTTGAAAAGTTTTGTCGAATTTCATAAAGAAAATAAATCCGATTTGACTGTAATGAGTACAATTTTTGATAATCCTGCAAACTACGGCAGAATTATTCGAGAGAACGATAATTCTTTAAAATGCATTGTTGAAGAAAAAGATGCAACTCCAGAACAAAAAGCAGTTAAAGAGGTTAATGCAGGAATATACTGTCTTGATTGGGCAAAGGTATGCCCTGCTTTTTCTCAGTTGACAAGTAACAATGCTCAGGGAGAATATTATCTTACTGATATTATTGAATGGGGAAAGAAAAATTCTTTAAGCGTAAACGCATATATTATGGAAAATAATGAAGAAATTTTCGGGATTAACTCTCGTGTGCATCTTGCTCAAGCTACAAAAATTATGCAGCACAGAATTAACGAAAAACATATGCTTAACGGAGTTACTATAGTTGATCCGGATACAACTTATATTAGTGCTGATACTGAAATCGGGCAGGATACGATAATTTATCCTTCTACTTATATTGAAGGTAAAAATAAAATCGGTAAAAAATGTAAAATTGGCCCTATGGCTCACCTCAGAGGCGGGGTTGAGATTGCTGACAATGTAAAAATCGGCAATTTTGTGGAGGTTAAAAAATCCAGAATAGATTCTAATACCAATGCAGGGCATCTTTCTTATATCGGTGACAGTGAAATAGGCTCTCAGGTTAATATAGGTGCTGGAACGATAACAGCCAATTACAATCCGCTCACAAAAGTAAAAAGTAAAACCGTGCTGAAAGATAATGTCAAAATTGGGTCAAATACGGTTCTTGTAGCCCCTGTTGAAGTGGAAGAAGGTGCTAATGTAGGAGCATTGAGTGTTATTACAAAAAATGTTCCGTCCTGGGCACTGGCTTTAACACGCTCTCCTATGCGAATTGTTGCAGACTGGGTAAAAGAACAGCTTAAATAAAACTTGTTCTACGCATTAATACTATACTCTACAATATAAACTTAAAAAGATATATTGAACTTAAATCGGTTTATCTAAAAAGTCTTTCAAGTTTTCTTGGCCAGACATATCCGACATGACCTATGTATTTTCTTGTATTTCCGTTTTCGGTTCTTACAAACATATTAAAAGTTCCGTAAGGTCGTGCGATTTTGTCGGAATATGTTGCAAGCGTAAACATATCTATATAATCAATATTGTCAACTGAAAAATCTTTTGTTTTATCTTCTAATTCAAGTTTTCCGTTGAGTTTTTGTGATACAAAGCGTATTCTGCTTACTTTCAGTTCTTTTGCTGTAAGTTTGAAATCCTGATTTGTATCCATTTCATAGAATGGTTCAAAGAGTCTGTCTTTATCTTTTTCACATCCAAGTAAATCTTTTTGAGTGTAAGACCCGTTTGTTTTTTCATGAATCATATAATATTTTGTGCTGCCTATTTTAATCCAAAACGGAGTGCTGTCTGCAAATTTTGTTGAAAAAATATTAAACATTACGGGCGGTTCATCTCTGCCGGTATCCAATCCATATGACGGCGAGATTCCCAGTGCTGTAAAAAGTATTCCGAAAAATATAATTGTTTGGAGTTTTTTCATGGCCTTTCCTTTTTTACTATTATAACGAAAAATAAATAAAAAGGTTTTGTTAAACAATTTTTGATATAATATTTTATTATGACCAATCGGAAAATAAAATGGGCGATGTTTGTCATAATAGCTGTCGGAAATTTTATCGGCATGCTGGATTCGACAACCGTTAATCTTGCACTTTACCCTATGTCTGTTGATTTGAATGTATCAATGGGGCAGATTCAGTGGGTAATGATAGCATATATGCTCACTTTAACGGTTTTATTGCCGTTTTTCGGTAAACTTGGTGATATTTTCCCGAAAAACAAGCTTTATGCTGTAGGATATGGAATTTTCGCACTGGGTGCTTTTTTAAGTATGATTGCTCCCAATTTTCATACTCTTATTGCCTTTCGTTGTTTTGAGGCACTGGGTGCATCAATTATGCTTTCAAATGCTCAGGCGATTATTGCAAGAATTTTTTCTAAAGAACGCAGAGGTAAAGCTCTTGGTTTAAACGGATGTATCGTTGCAATAGGCGGAATGAGCGGCCCTGCAATCGGTGGTTTTTTGATAAATTATTTCGGATGGCATTCGGTATTTTTTCCGTGTATTCCGTTTGCTCTAATTGGGGTTTTCTACAGCTGGAAAATGCTTCCGAATTACGTGAAAAAGAAAAAGTTCAGATTTGACTATCCGGGTTTTATATATTTTACTATAAGTCTGCTGGCACTTTTGCTTGCCATATCAGAAGGCTATCAATGGGGCTGGACATCCGTTAAGATTATTACTCTTGGTATAATAACTCTGCTTTTTGGCGGTTTGTTTTATTTTAGGGATCATAAAATTAATTATCCTCTCATTGATTTTTCAATGTTTGCAATAAAACCGTTTACTTTTGGTAATCTCGCTGTTATGACATCCTATATGGCTATGTACACAAACAGCATTTTGCTTCCGTTTTATTTGCAGGAAATTTTGAAATTGGATGCTCTTACTGCAGGTTTGTTAATTTTGCCTTATTCGGTAACACTTTCTTTTGTTGCTCCTGTGAGCGGACGATTATCCGGAAAATACGGCAGCAGGTATTTAACGCTTGCCGGACCTATAGTTTATATAATTGCACTTTTAATGTTTACAACATTTGATAAATCGACACATCTCTGGGAAATTGTTGTTGCCTCCGGTGTTATGGGAATCGGAAACGGTTTATTCCAATCTCCGTCAAATAATGCAATTATGACCAGTGTGAAAAAAAACGAACTCGGAATTGCCTCCGGTATTCTGGCCTTATCAAGAAATATGGGTAATATTCTGGGCGTTGCAGTTACGATTACGCTTTTTGAAACATTTAGAGAATTTTTTATTCACCATGGAGAAATATATGAACGGGCATTTCTTAACTCGTATCATACAACCATGTGTTTTGGTATATTGTTCGGGTTAATGTGTTTTATTTTTGCTTTTGTTGCCTACAGACCGGCGAAACGGGTTTAGTATATTTGTGATAAACTGAAAGTATGAGTAAGAAAAAGATTGCAGCTTTATTAATAACAATAGGCTTGCTTGCCGCTGTATTTTATGAAATTAACTGGAGAGAGCTTATAGATACTTTCAGAGATTTTAATTTCAAAAATATTTGGCTTATTGTTCCAATGTATGTTTTAACCCTTTATGCAAGGGGAATTCGCTGGAAAGCTCTTTTGCTTAATAATCCAAAATATTCATCACTTCATCTTGGTGAAGTTTTTACTGTAGGAAGTATGTTGAATATTTTTCTTCCAGCAAGAGCGGGAGATGTTTATAGAGCATACTACCTTGGCTCTGTTAAGGGTGAGAAGAAAATGAAAGTGTTCGGTTCTATTATTCTTGAACGTACCCTTGACGGAATCAGTGTATTTCTTATGCTTCTTCTTGCCATATTATTTTATTGTAAACAAGATTGGATTTTACATATTGCATACGGTATAGGAGCTTTGTTTTTTGGAAGTTTAGTCGTCTTTTATATAGTTTTTAAGTTTAATAAAATTGATGCAATTTGCGAATATTTTATACGGTTAGTCCTGAAACTTCCTGACAGATTTTCTCATAGACTTTCAGCATTAATTGAAAAATTATCCAGTCATACAAAATCTTTTATGGAAGGTTTTGAGGTTCTGGACTATTGGAATTACTGGTTGCTTGCCTGTATTACAAGTCTTGTTGTCTGGGGTATTGAAGCATATGTTGCATATTTGATTGTTGACAGTTTTTCACTTGGACTCGGATTTGCTGCCGGACTTTTCGTCTTGAGCTTAATTTCTTTTTCAACAATGATTCCATCAACATCTGTATTTTTAGGTCCGTATCAGGTCGCATATATCATGGCTCTCGGTATTTTCGGGATAGAAAAGTCAACGGCTCTTGCTGTTTCTACTGTTCATCAGACCTTGCTAATGCTTATGCTAACTGTTATCGGAGGCTGGTTCCTTTTAAAATTTAATATTTCAATGAAAGATATTAAAAATGCGGAAGAATCAGAAGAGAAAGCTGAAAAAGAAAAACTATCTGTTTAAATCTTTTGAGAGAAAACCTGTAATAAATTTAAATTTTTTCAAAAATGTATTTATTGACAAATCGAAGCTTTCCCCTGTTTTTTGGTTGTAGATATTAATTTTTTCAGTTTGTTTGTTTACATCTGTGATAACATAACAGTGCCATGTTTCGAGTTTTGGAAAATTAACAAAGTATCCTGTGCCGGCAATGAAATTATGTTCTCCATTAGAGGAAGAAATTAAATTAAGAATGGTTTTTGCTTCAGGGGTGCTTGATATTAAGGTGTTTTTCAGCGAATATTCATTTACACATCTTGGTTTCTTTCCTGTAAACATATGCATGAATTTGCTTGGCGAATTGTATTCAAATTTTTCTACGGATTTTGGAATACGGCTTATTAATGACTTGAGAAACGGATGTTGTTTTATAAGTTTATTCATTGCAATTTCCATTGCTTTTAGTGTATTATTCTCTTCAATGTTATGCATGACAATATTGCCGTATTTATCAGATAGTTTCAGATTATTTATCTCTTTTAAAGTTACGAATATATCTTTTTCTGAATCATAAATATTTGAAAAATGAATTTTATACTCCGGCAAATCCGGATTGAAAGTTTTTTGAATATGTTTTTTGAGAATTGATTTACCCGTATCAGTTCTTGTCAAAGCATTCAGTGTTGAGGCAAGATAACAGTCTGAAAAGATTTGTTTTGCATTTTTTAATGATGATATCTCTTGTTCCGAAATCGGTCTATAGAATTTTTGAATATTCATATTTTAGCTAAAAATCCTCAATATATTTTTTTGCCAAGTTATTTTATTCAAGTGTCTCATTGAAATAGCCTGTGATGTATTTGAATTTTTTCAAAAATTCATCAAATGATAAATTTAAGTCTTCATTTGTTCTTTTATTTTTTAAGGTCACGGATTTATTGTCCGGATTAACATTAGTTATTGTAAAACAATGGAATGATTTTATCCTTTTATCAAAAGAAATTCCGGAACCGGCAACAAAACTGTAATTGTTTCCCGGAGTTTCAGCCATTCTTGAGAGTAATTCGTAAACTTCTGGTTTATATTTTTTCATAGTTAAATTCAGCGATTTTTCCCCTATACTTATTGGCTTTTTGCCGGTAAACATTTCCATAAATCTTGATGGAAAATTGTATTCAAATTTCTTTTGAATAAACATTTTCCATACACGGTTGATAAAAGCTTTCTTTGACGGATGTTCTTCAATCAGTTTTGACATAGCAATTTCGCAGGTTCTGACAATAGGATTAGTCTGTTTTTCGCTAACAGTTTGATATTTTTTTAAATCCTCTGATGTTACTTTATATGTTTTTGCTGCTCCGTCTATATCTTTGAAAGTACAGCTGAACTCCTCTGATATTTCAGGATTTGATGCAGTTAAACTGTTTCTTTTTATATATTCGGGCGTATTATAAAGTTCATTGTATAGCTCTCTTTTTTGTGCCGCATTAATTTGTTGTTTTATATTGTTTTGAAGAATTTCGGCTCCTTTTGCACTGCGGCTGAGAGCTTCCAGTGACGAAACAAGATAGCAGTCATGAAATACCTGTCTGGAATTTTTTATGCTTTCCATAGATGTTTCATTAACCGGTTTATAAATATTATCCGGTATAAATGTATAACTTCCTGCCTGCGACACTGCCATATATTTTTTAAAACAGATGCGGCTTAATAATTGCCTGATTTTTAAGTTTCGTGAATATCTATTTTGTAACCTAATATTTCGCAAATCAATATCATTTCTGAAAATTTCAGAGTTCCTTTTTCAATTTTTGCTCTAACGTTGAATCTTGAATATTCTTTCCCGCTCAAAAAGCTCATTCGTCTTGCAAGTTCAGCTATTGTAATCTTATTTCTGAACAATAAAAGTCTTACAAGTTCGTTTATATCTGTCTTTGAATCAATATCAATATTTATAGCCATTATTTTATTATAAGCGGATTGTTAATGTATTGATATTTTTATAAAAAAGCCTGCGATTGCAGGCTTTTTGTTATTTAATCTTTTTAACAATTTCAACCAGATGTTCAACCGCAATTTCAGGCTTAACCTTTTCAATTTCGCCTGTTTCTCTTGTTTTATATTCAACAAGACCTTCGTTGATTGTTTTTCCGACGGTAACTCTGTACGGAAATCCGATTAAATCTGCGTCTTTAAATTTTACACCAGCACGTTCATCTCTGTCATCAAGAACCACTTCTGCACCTGCTTTTTTGAGTTCTTCATACATTTTTTCCGCGGTTTCCATTTGTAATTTATCCTGAATGTTAACAGGTACTATTACAACGTGGTATGGAGCGATTGAAATAGGCCATTTAATGCCGTGTTCATCGTAGTGTGCTTCTACTGCAGCCGCAGCTGTTCTTGAAATTCCTATACCGTAACAGCCCATAATGTAAGGATGAGATTTTCCGTTTTTATCAAGATATACGGCATTCATCGGTTTCGAGTATTTGGTTCCGAGTTTGAAAATATTTCCGACTTCAATTCCTTTTGTAACTTTCAGCGGTTTGCCGCATTCAGGGCAGAAATCTCCTGCTTCTACCAGCCTGATATCAGAATATTTAATTTCATCAATTCCTAA
Source organism: Candidatus Gastranaerophilales bacterium (assembly GCA_944325865.1). Taxonomy (GTDB): domain Bacteria; phylum Cyanobacteriota; class Vampirovibrionia; order Gastranaerophilales; family Gastranaerophilaceae; genus Scatousia. Next base: position 26,098 of record CALVBS010000001.1, read on the forward strand.
ATCAGAAAGGTTCGCACCTACCTGATGTTTGTCTGTCTGATTAACTCCGACAACGAAGTTTTTCATTTCTCTTACAGTTTCATCCGCAATAATCGGAACATTTTTCATTCCTTTTGGTCCGATAAAGCCCGGAACGGCATCAAAACCATTTTCCGCCATAAGTTCCGCTATTTCGGAAGATGAAGCTATTCTGATTTCAATTCCGCCAACGGCATTCATTAATTTCGTTTCTTCAACTGTTCTGTCAGCTCTGATTAATGCAATAACAGGTTTCTTATCAACTATGTAAACAAGCGATTTTAAAATTAAAGTTGACGGAATATTTAAGAATTTACTCAATTCTTCTATTGAATGAGTGTTTGGAGTATCAATGATTTTAGTTTCACTGAAGTATTCTTTGCCGTCAACAACAGCTTGAGGTAATTTTGATACAGCGTGATTTGAATTTGCTGCGTAATCACATTCGCAGTAAAATACATCATTTTCACCGGCATCTGTATCAGTGATTACCATAAATTCGTGAGAAACGCTTCCGCCGATTGCTCCGGAATCTGACTGAACCATTTTGGTATCAAGCCCGCATCGGTCAAAGATTTTTTTGTAAGCCTGTGCCATATTTTGATATTCTTTATCTAAGCCTTCTTCTGAGGTATCAAAGCTATAGGCATCTTTCATAATGAATTCTCTGCCTCTCAAAAGCCCGTATCTCGGACGAACTTCATCTCTGAATTTTGATTGTATCTGGTATAAATTAACAGGCATTTGTTTATAAGATTTTAATCCGTCACGTGCGATTGCCGTGATAATCTCCTCGTGAGTAGGTCCGAGACACATAATTCTGTCGTGGCGGTCTTTTAATCTCATCAATTCTTTTCCGTAAGCGTCCCATCTTCCGGATTCTTCCCAGAGTTCTTTCGGCTGCACAAACGGCATCAAAAGCTCCTGTGCTCCGGCTGCGTCCATCTCTTCTCTTACGATATTTTCAATCTTTTTCAATACTCTCCACATCAGGGGTAAATAATTATAAACACCGGATGTTAATTTCCTGATATATCCGGCTCTTGCAAGCATTTTGTGTGAAATAACTTCCGCATCTGACGGATATTCACGCAAAGTTTGCACAAACAATTTCGACATTTTCATATTATTAACTTCCTCATATTAATTTATGATTTTATTTTACCATGCTGAAAATATATTTAAAATATTGTATTTGGTTTCTTGGTTAGCAAAAAATTTTTTGTTTATATTTTATTTTTATATGCTTATTTCTTGTTGCTGTGATAAATATTTAGGAAACTTAATAAGTTTTCTCTTTGACCGGTATTATTATATACTCTTAATTGAAGTTTTTGGGGAATGTAAATATGTTTATTGAAAATTTAGGATTAAATTCAGGGAAAAGTTCGTATAATTTTAAATCAGGTGCAAAAAGCATATCTTTTAATGGTATGCCGCATATCAATTCTGTCGGTAAAAGTTTTAAAAATAATATTCAGATTGTTTTTTCGGATATTGACGGTACAATCAGCAAACACAGTGATATGATGTCTAAAAAAACAATAGATACCGTAGATTTTTTGCATGAAAACAATGTACCGGTTGTTTTAACTACGGCACGCTGTTATCAAGATACTCTTCCTATTCTTCGACAATTTTCTCACAGACCTGATTATACAATAGTACTTCAAGGGGGAGGTCTTGTTAACGGGAGCGGAAATTCGCTTTTTGAAAATACTATTTCTGCAAGAGCAGGGAAAAAGCTTGTAAAATGGTTTAAATCAATCAGGCAGAATGATAAAAATTCTCACTTAATAATGTATTTTGATGAGCAGCCTTATTCAATGAGCGGTATTCAGTTTCCATGGAAATCTTACAGCCCTGTTAAGCAGGTTAATTCTTTCGACGACCTTTTTGAAAGTAAAAAACAGCTTCAAAAAGCAATAATTTATAAGTATGATGCGGCAAGGTGTCCTGATTATAATCAGTCGGATGTTATTAATTCCTTTAAAGGTGCACATATTCGCGACCTGGATATAAAACCTTCCGGTTTAAGTGTGTTAGAATTTCAGAATAAGTGGGTTTCAAAAGACAAAGCTATTGATTTTCTTTTAAGAGCACTGAAGCTTGAGCCGAAAAACGCAATGGTAATTGGTGATTCTGCAAATGATATTGAAATGATGGATTTTATTAGAAAACAGAACGGATTGGCTGTTGCTATGGGAAATGCTGATGATTTTGTAAAGTCCCATGCAAATGCTATTACTTCGCATATTGATGAAGACGGGTTCTCCACTGCGGTAGGAAAGATTTTTGATACTTTAATTTAATTCGGATAATGCCTTTTCTATAGTTTTTCTGGGAACTGATAATGTTTTTTCATTTTCTAAAGCATTCTTCAAATCTGTTTTACAAGCTTCCAGATCCCCAAGATTTTTGTCAAGCTGGTAGAGAATAAAGAATAAATTGCCGGTTACAACTCCGTTGTTAAAAGCCATATTTAATACAAATTTTGCTTCCTGAAACATCCCCTGTTGTGCCATAATTTGAGCGTAGATTTTATAAGCTTCTTCATCTTTCGGGTTGAGTTCAAGGGTTTTTGTGAGTTTTTCCAGAGCATCCTGAATATTGCCGTTTTCATAATCTATTACTGCCAGATTGTAATATGCCCAGCTGTAATCAGGGGATAATTCAATGACTTTTATAAATTCATCTGCTGCAGCTTCTGAATCTCCCATTGTTTTATAAATATTTCCAATATAAAAATGTGCATAAATATCGTTGTTGTTAAGGTCAATGGTGTTTTGGAAATTTAACATTGCATTGACAAGGTCTCCCTTTTTAAAATAGCATATGCCAAGACTGAAATATGAATTTGAATCATTTTCGTCGATTTCCAAAACGTGTTGAAAGCACTCAATACCTTCATCATATTTTTTCTGTTCTATATATACAAGTCCAAGGTTAAAATAAGCGTCTGCTTCATTCGGTGCAAGTTTTATTGCAGTTTGGTATGCATCTGTTGCTTTGTTGTACTGTTTAATTTTTTCGTAAACGATACCAAGGTTGTAGTAAATCCCGCTGTCATCGCTGAAATATTCTTTTAAGTATAAAAGATGCTGAAGAGCTTCTTTTGTATAACCGTTGTCAAGCAAAAGTACTGCAAGTTCACGTCTTGCCTGAAAATTTTGTTCATCTTTAGCTAATGTATCCTGTAAATCCTGTATTCTATCAATATCTGACATAGCTGTATGATATCAGCAACATATACAATATGCAATATCTTATTTGTATTTTTTATTAAAATATGGTATAATTTTTCAAAAATGTGGAGGATAATTATTATGAAAATAAAGCTTTTTGCAATGATATTAGGACTGTTTTTGTTGGCTAATACTGTATTTGCGGCTCCGTTTAATGCTAATGCAAAAACAAAAAGGATTCCGGCTGGGACAAAGTTAAAACTGGAACTTCTTGCTCCGTTGACTACAGCTCAGGGTGCAGGTAAAGATTTTTCAGCTGTGTTGATAACAGACCAGACATCTGATTCTGATGTTATATTACCATCTGGTTCTCTTGTAAGGGGAATTGTTAAAAATGTAACTCCGGCAAAGAGATTTTCAAAAGGTGCAATTTTATATCTAGACTTTGACCACGTTGTTACTCCGAACGGCAGACAGCTGCCTTTGTCGTTATCTGTTGTCGGCAGATCCGATATGACTTATGATGGCGGTATTACTACAACAAAAGGTTATGGTGATGCTGTTAAGAAAAATTGGGAAAGAACCAAAGAAATTACTTCAAATTGTGTAGACTGGGGCAGTGATGTCGCAAATGACGGGGCTGCCAAATATGTTACGGTTCCGGTCGGTGCAATCGGAGGAGCAATCGGAGGCGGAGCTTATTTTGTGTGGGATAGTATTGCTGATATGATACGGAAAGGCGAGGATGTCTATATCAAAACAGGCGAAGTTCTTGAGGTAATTTTATCAGAACCGATTGATGTTCCGGTTATATAGTTTTTAAATTTTGATAATAAAAATACCGCTTATATGGCGTTTTTTATCTTACCTTAAACGGATAATCCTTTGGAATCTTCCATCCGTTTAGCTGAATTAAGGCTGCACACCAGGCTTTATTTGCAGCTCCTTTTTTGCAGGCATATTGTGCGTTAGATGTTGTTATAGCCTCGACTGTAACTGGTTCAAGCGAGTATTTGTTAGGTTCAAAACCTTTTGTATTATATTTCACAGTTTCAACCTTCATACCCGGAGTAAATAGAAAAGCAAAATAGGTTATGCCGCAGCCTTCTCTTTCGATATCTCCGGTATTTTCATTTGTTATTGCAAAGCTGTTTTCATTAAGATTTTTTGCATTCGGGAAAAAGAAATAATCATATCCGCCACTTTGCTTAGTTACTAAGGCGGTTCCGTCTGAGAAATATACCGCAAGGTTTCCTCCTCCGTAGCTATTAAAACTTGTTATTGAAAGATTGTTTATATATGGCAAAAAATATTTCTTGAAAAATTCTTCTGCACTCAAACTTGTTCCCCATTGTTCTCGCGGGCCGTTATCAATCTCTGATAATAATATTGCCTGATTCATTGTGCTGTATATTTTTTGTAATTTTGCTTCAACTTCTTTATTCCTGTTAGTTTGAATTAATGCGGGAAGTGTCATTGCTGCAATAACACCGATTATACCGATAGTAATCAAAACTTCTGCAAGCGTAAAAGCCGGTTGAATTCCTCTAATTTTGAGTTTCATCTCTAAAATCCCCTCCTTTTTTTAAGTTTTACCTCTATATTATAAGAGTAAAACTCAAAATAATCAATATATTTTATGCGTTGTGCTCGGTGTTAAATTCTCTAAGAATATATAAAATATTTAAAAAGAGGATAGAAATGAATTTGAAAAAGTGTTTCGGACAAAATGTTCAGAAGTACAGAAAATACAGAAATTTGACTCAAGAAAAGCTGGCAGAACTCGTAGGGGTTGATGTTACAAGTATTAGTGCAGTGGAAACAGGGAAGTACTTTCCTTCTGCGGATAATCTCACAAAAATTGTTGAGGTTTTGCAGGTTAATTTTAGTGATTTGTTTGAATTTGATTCTTTGGTTAGCAATGAAGAAATTTTTAATGATATAGTAGAAATTATTTCTGCATTTAAGGATGATAAAAAGCGTCTTAACGCAGTAAGAAACTTTGTTAAAACGCTTATTTAGAATTAATTATTATCTACATTCTTTCGGGTGCAGTGACCGCAAGAATGTCAAGTGCATTATTTAATACTTTCTTTACAGCAATAACAAGTGCAAGTCTTGCTTTCATCATTTCTTTGTCATCAGAGATTACGCGGTTTGCATTATAGAATGAATGAAATTCCGAGGCAAGCTCCTGAACGTATCTGCAGATTGTATATACCTGTCTTGTTTCAGCAGAAGTTTTTATCATTGATTTGTATTCTTCAAGTTTAAGAATCAATTTTTTCGCCGTATCAAGTGTCGGCAGGATTGTTTCAGGAGAATAATTATTTATAATTTCATCAAGTTCTGCTTTTGTTAACGGTGCCGGTGTTGTTTCGCCGGTTTCCGTATTGAGTTTTTCTTCAACTGCATTTCTCAAAATAGAGCAGGCTCTTGCGTGTGCATATTGAACATAAAATACAGGGTTTTCGTCACTGTTGGTTTTTGCAAGTTCAATATCAAAATCAAGCGTTGTATCAATATTTCTCATTGACATCCAGAATCTTGTTGCATCAACTCCGACTTCATCTATCAGATCGTCAAGCGTCACCATATTTTTACGTTTGCCCATACGGACTTCGTTGCCGTTTATCACGAGGTTTACAAGCTGGCCGAGAAGAATTTCAAGTTTATTCGGGTCATATCCGAGAGCTTCAATGGAAGCTTTTACTCTGGCAACATAACCGTGGTGGTCTGCTCCCCAGATGTTTATCATTCTGTCAAAGCCTCTTTCGAGTTTATCAATGTGGTATGCAATATCAGCAGTCAGATATGTGTTGGAGCCATCGGCTTTTTTTATTACTCTATCCTGATCATCGCCGTAATCAGAAGATTTAAACCAATCCGCTCCGTCTTTTTGATAAATCTTTCCGCTGTCTTTAAGTTTTTGAACACATTCATCGACCTTGCCTGATTTATGAAGTGTTAATTCTGAATAAAAATTGTCAAAGTGAACACGGAAGTTTTCAAGCAATTCTTTTTGCAAACGTTCCATTTCTGCTTTTGCAAAGTCAGAGAGTTTTTTTACGTCAAGGTACCCTTCACCCTCATTACCTCTCCCGCAAGGTGCGAGGGAGGTTAATTTATTAATTTCTATATATTTTTTTGCAACAGGAATTAAATAGTCTCCGGGGTAGAAGTTTTTCCTTTCAACTTCATCTGTCGGGAAATCAATATCTTCCCCCAGCTGCTGGCGTACGCGGATGGCAAGAGAGTTTCCGAGTTTATTAATCTGTGAACCTGCATCATTAATATAAAATTCCTGATAAACTTCATGTCCGTAAAATTTTAACAGATTTGCCAGCACTGAACCCATTGCAGCCCAGCGTCCGTGACCGATATGAAATGGCCCTGTAGGGTTTGCTGAAACATATTCAAGAATTATTTTTTCTGTTTTTACATTTTCCGGTTTTCCGTAATTTTTATCCTTTTCGAAAATTTCTTTTATTGAGTTTACAAGAAGTTTTTTACCTGCTTTAAAGTTGATAAAACCTGCAATTACCGTATAATCGTTATCGTCTTTATTAACATATTCCAGTATTGTATTTGCAATCATAGGCGGAGCCATTTTTGCAAACCTTGCAAGTGAAGATACATTTATTGCAAAATCTCCAAAGTCCGGATTTTTGGGGCGTTCTGTTGAAAGAGTACCCGGGGCGTATTCTTTCATTTCACCTAATTTATTATCTTTAACAGCTTTTTCTATTGCGGTTTCTATTTCATTCAAAAAATAATCTTTAATCATCTTTTTCTCTCCTGTAGTTTTAATATTAACATAAACATGGAGAGGTGGATTATATTATTTGTCTTTGCAGCTCTTAGCTTTGTTCCAGCCTATTTTTTCAGGACAGTGCAGGTAATCAAGATTTTCATTTATTATTACCCAGGCTGTGCACGTTCCGCTGTTGCCCTTATTGTTTAGGTAAGTATCAAAATTTTCTGCTTCTACATTCGGCAAACTTTCCTTATTGTTTATTCCGTTTGGTAGTACTCTGTTTGTGAAAAATCTGAATTCAAAAATATCTTTGCCATATTCATTTGGTTTTCCTTTACCATTAATATCAATCAGTACTGTTGCACAAGAATTGTAATGTAATTCAATTCGGCTTCTTGTGCTTACCTGTGCTGAACAAACATGTCCTGTTCCGTTATTTGGGTTTCTGCTGGCAACAGCTATTGCGGTTCCGTCGTTCAATGTAATCGCAGGATAAGTCATTGCAAATCCGACAGAACAATCGGCGGCTGAATTGCATTTTTTTATTACTGCAAGATTTTTACTTAACTCCTGCAAAAGGTATTCCGTACTGTCATCTACCCATTCATTCAAATCTCCGTTTTGTGCCCGCATCTTCAATACAACATTTTGAAGAATTGAATAAGTTCTTTTTAACTTAATCACAGTTTGTCTTTCACTTGTATTATTTATTTCTCCTGTGTAATATTATATTTCATATTCATGTATATTATATATGTTTTTATATAAAATACAACTGTAACCGTTTACATTATCTGGTTTTCGTTTACATTTCTTTATGGCATATATTAAAATTGTTTATTATGTCCGAGGGATTAAATAAAGACTTTTTTAATGATATACGCTATGAAATTCGTTCCTATATGGTTGCACGAGGACAAACCTATCAATCAGTTGCCCAAATGCTGAATAAAAAATTCGGATTAAAATTTACTGCTCAAAGTTTAAATAATAAATTAGCCCGCGGTTCTCTGCGTTATTCCGATGCAAAACTTATTGCAGATGTACTTGAATATAAAATTAAGTGGGAATAATTTTTTATATTTTCTGTTTGTAATATAATACTGTTATGATTAATCTGGAAAATATAATTGAACGTATCCGTGAGATTATGGATGATGAAACTTCCGAGCAGCTCAAAGAAGAGTTGAACGGTTATCACGTTGCGGATTTGGCTGATATTTTTCAGGAATTAAAACCTGATGAGCGTTTGGAATGCTTTAAGCTGCTGGATGTTGAGAAGGCTGCGGATTTAATGGAATATTTACCTCCTCAAATTCAGGTTGAGTTGTTGAGTGATATTGATGAAGAAATGGCCTCAAAAATTCTTACACGACTTCCTCACGATGCAGCTGCTGACGTTCTTGGCGATATGGAAGATGATGAAAGCGAAACTTATCTCGATAAACTCCCTCATAAATTCTCGGAAGAAGTCAGAGAACTTTTGACTTATAACGAAGATACTGCAGGCGGTATTATGAATCCTGTTGTACTTACTGTTAACTCTGATATGAGCGTTCAGGATGTTTTGAACCATATCAGGATAAAGGCAGAGCAGGACAATATGGAATTATACTATGTTTACGTAACTGATAAGCAGAATCATCTTCTGGGCGTTGTTTCCTTAAGAAAACTATTAACTTCTCCGATTAATCAAAAAGTCGAAGATATTATGATTTCTGATATTGTTAAACTCCATGTGGACGATTACAGTGATTTTATTATCGATGAGTTTATGAAATATCAATATAATGCTCTTCCGGTTGTTGATTTATACAATCGTTTGAAGGGAATGATTACCTGGGATGATGTTCACGATTTGTTTGAAGAAGAAACAACTGAAGAAATTTATCAGTCTTCAGGTATTTCAACTGAGATTGTTGATGAAGACGAAATTCTGTCGGGTAATATAATTAATGCTCTCAGAGCAAGAACTCCATGGCTTTTTATAACTTTACTCGGGGAATTTGTGGCTGTTAATGTTGCAAATCATTTTGACCATACTTTGAATGCATTACCGATAATTGCAATATTTATGCCGCTGCTTGCAGGGTTGGGCGGTAATATCGGAACACAGAGTATTACTCTTATGGTTCGCGGTCTTTCTACGGGGCAGGTCACTTTGAGTTCTGCGGTTCATCATATATTTAGAGAGGCTTTTATTGGTATGCTTATAGGAGGATTTTTCGGAATCCTTGTGACTCTTGTAACCTGGGGCTGGCAGCATAACATCGAATTGGGTATAATTGTCGGGGTTGCCATGATTATCAATATGACAATGGCCACTATTATCGGAACATTTACACCGTTTGCACTCAAATCTCTGAATGTTGATCCTGCGGTGGCTTCCGGACCTGTTATTGCAACCACTATTGATGTTGTAGGGTTGGCTGTGTATTTCACTCTTGTGTCTGTTTTTCTTGTAAGAGTTATGTAGTAAATACATAGTTTATTGTATTTAATTTATTTACTTTATATTAGAATTGAATTTGTGGATATTAATATAGGATAGATTTATGATTGAAAACGGGAAAATTACTCCAAAAAATAACGGTGAAAATGAAACTCAAACTACAAACCGTAATATTGACAGGTTAACAAAAAAACAAAGGGAACAAGCTCTTTTTATAAGATTTTTTGCTTTTATGATTGTTATCTTCGTGGTTGTAGTTGCGGCAATTCTTATTTTGGCCGGTTATAACAGCAATTTTGCAGAAAATTTTGATGAAAATACTTTTATAGGTAAAATATTTTCAAAATCGGTTCAAAGTAATGAAACAAAGCAAAAGGCCGAATTTACCTGGCCGTTTGGGTTAAGAAAACAAAATATTCTTCTGCTTGGAGTTGATGCAAGTGAAAATCCTGATGACCTGTGGACCGGAACAAGGACAGATACTATTATTCTTGTAAATATAGATCCTAAATCAAAGTCAATTAATGCAATATCTATTCCACGTGATAGTAAAGTTTATTTACCGGAGGGGCATGGCATTCAGAAGATTAATTCTGCTCATGCTATAGGCGGTGTAGGGATGACTATTGAAACCATTGAAAAAACTCTCGGTGTAAGAATTGATCGTTATGTAATGGTTCATGATGCTGCCGTAAAAGCGATTGTTGAGGCTCTTGGAGGTGTTGATGTTTATGTAGAAAAACCTATGCATTATCACGACTATGCAGGACATCTTCATATTGATTTATCTAAAGGTGTACACAGACTTTCGCCAACAGAAGCTGTTGGATATTTAAGATTCCGTCATGATGCTCTGGGTGATATAGGCAGAACACAACGTCAGCAGTGGTTTTTGAGAGGCTTATTAAATGAACTTAAAAAACCTGAGACAATAGCAAAAATTCCTGATATTGTTTCTGTTGCTAATAAGTATATAAAAACTAATATGTCTTTATATGAATTAACCCAGTATGCTTCTTTAATGAAACATGTTGATATGGATAAAATCGAAGTATCAGTTCTTCCGGGGGCTCCTAATAAAAAAGGTTATATAAGCTACTGGATTATAGATCCTGAAAAATCTCAGGAAGTTATTAACCGGCTTATTTACAGAGAAAAAGTGCAGACTGATAGTGCTGTTCAATTTAGAGCAGGCCTTATGTATGCTGAAAATGATGCGGCAGAAGCACAGCTTGTAAAAAATGAACTTGAGGCTGCAGGTATAAATATTGTATGTACTGGACATCTTTCAAGAACGCATACTCAATTTATAGCTCATTCACCGCAAGTAACACTTGAATATTATAACTGGTTGAAAAAACAATCTCCGTCTATAAGCGGATTCCAGTTTGTTTATGAACCTGTTAATTATTTTTGCGGAGAAACCGATTTTACAGTTATAGTTGCGGGTAAATAGTTGAATTAATACAAATATCAAAAATCTCAATCAGACGAAATGACATAATGATTGAGATTTTTTTGTCAACTTATTTACAAAACTTAAAAAATATGTTATAGTTTTTACGTTACTTAATATGGAGAGAGATTTATGAATAATGCGATGTTTTTGTCTAATCCCGGAACTGTGATTGCTATAGTTCTTGGCGTTTTGGTTCTATTGTGGGCTTATTCAATTTATGTTTCTTTAATAAAGAAAAAGAATAAAGCCAAAGAAGCATTTTCAAGTATTGATGTACAGTTGAAAAAAAGATATGACTTAATTCCAAATGTTTTGTTTATTGCGAATAAATTTATGGAGCACGAGAGAGGCCTTTTGGATGATATTACAAGATTACGTGCTCAGGCTGCTAAATTGCCGGCTGAACTTAACAATGCTGAACAAACTCTGAATCTGGATAAAGAAATAACTACCAAAATGGGTCAGTTGATGGTAAATGTTGAAAATTATCCGCAATTAAAATCCGATCAAACAATGATTCAGGCAATGCAGACATATAATGAACAGGAAGAGCATATTGCCGCTGCTAGAAGATTCTATAACTCAGCTGTTTTAGAATTAAACAATGCAGTTGAAATTTTCCCTAGTTCACTGATAGCATCGATGCTTAATATAAAACATTTGCCGTTCTTTGAGGTCGCAAATGAGGCAGAGCGTCAGGCTATTGATGCAAGTAAGTATTTTAAATAAAAACTTTGAAAGCGGCTTTTATAAAGCCGCTTTTTTATGATAAAATAAATTTAGGATAAGCGTTTGTAGCTCAGTTGAATAGAGCGTCGCTCTCCGAAGGCGAAGGCCGCGGGTTTGACTCCCGCCAAACGCAGTGATATAATAGAATCGGTTGACAGCCGGTTAAAATATAACCAACAGGGAAGTTTACTTCCCTGTTTTATAAAATGGCTTTGTAGCTCAGTAGGATAGAGCGACGGTTTCCTAAACCGGTGGTCGCGGGTTCGACTCCCGCCAAGGCCATTTTATTTTGTATTTTGCATTTATCAATCTTCGCGAAATACAGATAAACATTTTTATGTTATAATTCTTTTAACAAAAATTTTAAAACATGTTTTCTAGGGTTCCGCGGTAAAGTCCGGCTGGTCCGAGAGAAAACTCACGGATAATTTTTCTGTGTACACGGAGGGATAAAAGCCCGGGAGATAATAATTTATCTCACGGGCTTTATTATGTAACAAATGAAAGGATTAAATATATGGAATGGATTATTTTATTTATTGCAGGGTTGTTTGAAATCAGCTGGGCTATTGGATTGAAATATTCTCACGGATTTACCCAGATTATTCCTTCAATTTTGACTGTAATCGGTATGATTGCAAGTTTTTATTTTCTGGCACTTGCACTTAAAAGTCTTCCGCTTGGAACTGCTTATGCTGTCTGGACAGGAATTGGAACTTTAGGAACGGTAATTCTGGGTATTATACTTTTTAAAGAGTCGGCAACAGCAATGCGGTTGTTCTGTATTGCTCTTATTATGTGTGGTATTACCGGATTAAAGTTAATTACGCATTAAACAGGTAAAATTTTATGATATAGGCAGGCTTATCTGATTATTCTCGGGAATATTTAATGCCATAGTTTTAATTTTCTTATAAATTTCGTATGTCATGATACAGTCATTTAGAGCTCTGTGATGTCCTTCAGTTGAAATTTCAAAGCGTTCTGCAAGGTAGCTAAGTCTGTGTGAAGGAAATTTACAGAATTTTCTTGCAAGACGCATTGTATCAACGTAATCGTTTGAAAATTCCCTGTTGAAGTGTCGCAGCAGATTATCATATATAAAATTAATATCAAAATTGACGTTATGACCAATTATACAATCATCAGAGATAAATTCGGTAAAATCAGGCAAAACTTCTGTAATTTTGGGTGAGTCCGCAACCATTTCATTTGTTATTCCGGTAAGTTTTGTGATAAATGAACCTATTGAGTTATCAGGTTTTATCAGTGAAGAATACTGACTTATGATTTTGTCATTTCGTACTTTTAAAGCTGAAAGCTCTATAATTTCGTTTTTTGTGGTTGAAAGTCCGGTTGTTTCTATATCTATAATAGTATAATCCGAAGGAAATTCTAGTTTGCCTTCACCTTTTTTCCTTACTGTATGTATCATAGTTTAATTATAAAGTAAGAAAAATTTCGTTTCAAATTTTTTGCTATATTTTTATTGACGATTTCAAAAAAATAATTTATTATTAGCTTGTTAACAAAAAGGAGAGCTAAATGAATAATTTTGAATTTTATTGTCCGACAAGGGTTTTGTTCGGAAAAGGACAAATAGCCGAATTACCGCGGTTAATTGATAAATCAAAGAAAATTCTTATGACATATGGCGGTGGTTCTATAAAGAAAAACGGTGTTTATGATCAAGTTAAAAAAGCACTGGAAGGATATAATGTACTTGAGTTCGGAGGTATTGAACCTAATCCTAAATATGAAACTTTAATGAAAGCTGTAGAAATCGTAAAAAGAGAAGGCGTTGATTTCTTGCTTGCTGTTGGCGGAGGTTCAACTCTTGATGGTACCAAATTTATAGCTCTTGCCTCAAAGTATGACGGCGATGATGCTTACGATGCTATTATGATTAGAGGGGAGCATCCTGATTCAGCAGTTGAGCTTGCTGATATTATTACTCTGCCGGCTACCGGTTCTGAAATGAATAACGGCGGGGTTATTTCAAGATTGGCAACAAGCGAAAAGCTTGCTTTTCACAATCCTAATTGTTTCCCTAAATTTTCTATTATAGATCCGGAAGTTACGTATAGCCTTCCTGTACGACAGACTATCAATGGTATTGTTGATACTTTTGTTCATACAATGGAATTCAACTGTACCTATGATGTAAATTCACCGTTACAGGATATTTGGGCTATGGGTATTTTGAGAACGCTTATTCAGGAAGCTCCAAAGGTCCTTGCAAATCCTGAAGATTATGATGCAAGAGCAAATATCTTCTGGTGTGCCACATGTGGTTTGAACTATTGGATTTCTGTAGGAGTGCCGCAGGATTGGTCAACTCATATGATCGGACACGAATTAACTGCTTTTTATGGTATTGACCATGGACAGAGCCTTGCTATAATTCTTCCGCGGTTATTGCGTAACCAGAAAGTAAGTAAATCTCAAAAATTGGCTAAAATTGCAAGAGAAGTATTTAAGGTCGATGAAAGTGTTGACTTGAAAGCTGCTGATATAGCTATTGATAAAATTGAGGAATTCTTTAACTCAATAGGTATGAAAACCCATCTTGCAGACTACGAAATTGACCCTGCGGAGGCTGCAGAAAAAATCAGAGACAGATTTGCAAAACGCGGAGTTGCTTTTGGTGAAAAAGGTGCAATTACTGCGGATGTTGCTTATGATGTAGTACTGGCTTCATAAATTCTTTTACTTTTTACTTAATTAAAAAAAGGAGGTTTCATAGCCTCCTTTTATTTTGCTGTTATCGGTTCTGTATTCAAAATACTTTTATAATCTTTAAAATCTTTTATTATCTGTGATACGGCCGGGATTTTTTCGTACAATTCAATAGGCTCCATTGACGCAATAGCAACGATTTTACCTATTCCGGCAGCTCTTGCAGCTTCAATTCCTGAAACTGCATCTTCTATTACAATACATTCAGAAGGCTGCAAATTCAATTTTTGTGCAGCAATTTTGTATATATCAGGTGCCGGTTTCCCGGGAATTTTGCCGTTTGCATAAACTATTTTATCAATATCAAACCAGCGGGCAAGTTTAAATTCTTTTATGTAAAATTCAACATTGTCAATTTCAGACATTGTCGCGATTGTTCTGGGAATATTATTTTCTTTCAGATAGTCCAGAAATTCTTCGGCATGAGGGGCAAGGTGAAAATGTTCGGGGTCATTAAGACACATTTGACGATAGACACTTTCTTTTTCTTTCCCGAATTTTTCAACAAGCTCTGCAGATGGTTTTTTGCCAATTAAATATGCGATAATATCCTCATTGGTTCTGCCGAACATAAAATCACGCATTTCTTCATCAGTAAATGCATGGTCTCTTAATCTTTTGGAAAATTCTCTCCACGCTTCCAGATGTTTTTCGGAATCCCAGAAAAGTGTTCCGTTAAAATCAAAAATTACTCCTTTATATTGCATAATGTCTCCAAGTCAGATTTTTATATATTGTTTTCCATTATTTTATTATAGTAATCAAGGTAAATTTGTGCATCTTTTGTTTTGTTTAGCTTTTTCAAGGTATATGCAAGGTTGTAATGAAAATCAGCTTCTGTCGGCTTTAAGTCTATTGCATACAGAAAATTCTTTCTTGCATCTTTGAGTTTTCCAAGCTTTAAATACGCACATCCCATATTATAATAAGCATAAGCAAAATCAGGTTTTAACTTTATAACGGCTTTATACTGTTCTATAGCCATATTAGGTTTTTCCTGTTCAAGGTACAGGTTGCCGAGATTATATGCGGCTTTATAGAATTTTATATCATTTGCCAATGCCTGATTATACATGAATTCAGCATCATCGTTTTTTCCCTTGTCATGAAGAATATTTCCGAGTAAAAGCCAGTTTTGAGGGGTTCTCATCTCTGAAGGTATGGTTAATATCAGATTAAAAGCCTCTTCAATCCTGTTTTCGGCATAAAGCATATTTGCCTGCTCATTAATCATAGAATCTTCCGCAAATGCTGAAATTCCTGATAATACTAATATAACTGCAAGATACACAATTCTCTTCATAAGAAAATTATATACTAAATTAATTAAAAATCAAAAATTAAAACTTTTATTTGACTCTTAAAAAAGAAAGGTAATAATGTTATTGATGTCTCTTTTACTGGTTAATACCCGCATCTACTCCTTGGTGCGGGTGTTCTTTTGCTATTAAATACTCAAAAAAAAAAGAGGTTGAAATTTTCAACCTCCTACACACACGTTTTTAGTACACACTACTTAAGAAATATTTAAGATTATGTTTCGGTTTAAGATTCAGCGACAAGGGCATTTTTGTTTGAACTTTGTTTTATTGCTCCTAATCCCAGAGCTGAAAGTAAGCCGATTACTCCGCCTATACCTGCTGCTATAATCGGTTTCGTTTTGAAGAATCCTTTTACAGCTTTAAGTGATGATAGCAGATACATACTGCCTGCACCTACAACCGCACCGCCTGCGGCGTTACCGATAAGTTTCTTTGTGTTTTCCCAGCGGGCTACCGGCTGTCCGTCAATGGTTGCAATGTTTTCTTCTGCGGTTGTCTTATTCGCAAATCCTAAAGTTACAGATTGCAAGAATCCCTGAGTCAGAGAACCGTTTCCATATTTTCTCAAGTCTTCTGATATGCTTGTATTGTAAATCTGTTTGTAAATCGATTTAGCCATACCCAGCACGTATTCCTGATCCGCATCCGGTCCGCAGATATTTCTTACACTTTCAATATAAGCTTTCATTGCAGGAATTACCTGTTCCTGTTCATCTTTCATTATTTTTTCATGTAAGATTTCTGCCTGATCTTCTATTGCAAGTTCCGGAGCTTTTGCGTGGAAATTGACTTCTCTGCGTTTTTGATGCTGATGAATTTGTGAATCATACATAAAATCCTGCCACTTGGTCATGTTGTCAAAATAGCCTTCATAATTCCAATTACCGCCAAATGTCGGCATAAACGGCATTGTCATTCCTCCGAATACGCTTCCATTCATAGAGAGAAGGTCTCCTGTGCCTCCCAAACTATATAGGTCACTCAATCCCACACTGTTTGCGTAATTGCTGTACAGGTTCATTCCATACGGATTGATTGCACTGACATTTTCACCTGCCATTTCCTAACCTCCAAATTATATTAACTTTAACCTACCTTACTTATATAAAAAATTTTTCTTTATTAAAATTGCATTAATGTATAATTTATGTAACATAACTTTACAATTAATATTTGATACATAGTTGCCTGTATTGTCGTTTATGTATAGAATAGTGTAGGGAGAGCTTTTTGTGCTTAAAAGAAGATTGCGAAAATTTTTTTCATTCTTAGTATTTGTTGCATTTATTGCTTCAATTTTTATGTATCCTAATTTCTACAAAAGACAGGTAAATAAAGTTCGCGGGATGTATTATGTTGCACAGGGTGACAAATATTTAAGAAAAACGCAGTTTCAAAAAGCCATTGATTTGTATAAAAGAGGGCTTGGATATTATCCTGAACATTACGGAGCCTGGTTAAATCTCGGTAATATTTATATTGCGTATGAAGATTTTTATTCTGCTCTGGATGCTTATGATAAGGCCATTAAGTATAATCCGAATTATGTTATTGCAAGAATGGATCACGGAATTGTTTCTGCTGAAAAGATGGGTGATTTTGATTCTGCGATTGATCAGTACCAGTATATTACTGGAATTAGAAAAAGGCTTGTTTATATCCCATTTGTATTTAATAACCTTAGAAGTTATAAGACCAATATCGGGCTTGCATATTATAATATGGGTGTTGCATACCGTCAAAAATCAATATATTCGGATGGTGATATAACCCAGCAGAGTTATTATCTTTTAGAGGCTATAAAAGCATATAAAGAGGCTATTAAATATTTAAAAGATGATTATGATGCTTTTTATAACCTTGCATTAGCATATCATTTGAATAAGGATTATAATCTTGCCGGATTAAATTACTGCAGAGCCATAGAACTGGGACCTATGAATTATGAAGCTCATTATAATCTTGCGGTTCTTCTTCAGGAAATGAAGCATTATAAAGAAGCATATGAAGAAATGGAAAAAGCAAATACTCTTATCGGTTCAAAAGATTCAAATTCAGCGAGGCAAACTTACATGTTTGACGTAATGAGTGATGTGACGCAAAGAGTCCTTCTTGATGATGAAGGCAGAGAGTATGTAAAAAAACATTATGAGGAAGAGGGCCCGGATGCTGAATTGCAGGCTCACTTAACATATGAAAACGGTAAGGTTATAGCGACAGAGGAACTTGATGAAGCTATTTTGAAAAATCTGGCAACTTGTAAATCAAGACACTTGTTTATTAATCCTGATGAAGATTTGTAAGTTTTAGCTTTTTATCCCTTAACAGCACCTTCATTTTCGCCGGAAATAAAATATCTTTGCATAGCAAGGAAAAATATTACAATAGGTATGGTTGCAAGGATTGAACCTGCTGCTATAAATCTCCAGTTAGAGCTGAACATTCCCTGCAGATTGTTTACTCCTACAGGCAGTGTGTACATTGATTCTTTGGTTAATACAATGCTTGGCCACAAAAATTCCCCCCATGAACCTATAAATGTAAATATTGCAAGGACTGCAAGCGAAGGTTTGACCATAGGGAGCAGAACTTTTGTAAATACCTGCCATACGCTGCAACCGTCAACAATAGCCGCTTCTTCCATTTCTCTCGGTATTCCCAGAAAAGCCTGTCTCATTAAAAATATTCCGAAGGCACTTACGGCAAACGGCATTATTAATCCTACAAATCCGGCAAAATTATTTACAGTATCAACAAGATGAAGTTTGAGTGTTATAAGATATACAGGAAGCATTATAGCCTGAAACGGTATCATTATTGTCGCTAGTATTGAAAAAAAAGCAATCTTTTTTCCTTTAAACTCCATTCTCGCCAGCGGATAGCCTGCCATTGCAGAAAGTATAAGGTTTAATAGCACTGTGCCGCCGGCAACAATCATACTGTTTATAAAGTATCCGATAAAGTCAACTTTGTGCCATACTCCAATATAATTTGCCCATGTAAAATCTTCAGGGATAATTGCGGGAGGATATGCAAATATGTTTTCTGCCGGACCTTTCAGTGATGTTGATATAAGCCATATAAACGGAAATACCGAAATCAGTGAAACTGCTATTAATATTATATGAATGTATATATTTTTAAATCTTAAATTTTTCAATCCTTCAACCTTTCAACTAAATTTGATATTTATTCCGTTCAAAGCAAAATATGTTTATTAATGAAAATATCATTACGATAACCAGTAATACTACGGCCATGGCAGAGGCATAGCCTAAATCAAGATTTTCAAAAGCTCTCTCGTATATGTAATATACAATGGTTTTACTTGAATTTAGCGGGCCGCCTTTTGTCATGACGTAAATTTCTGCAAAAACCTTCATTGCAGAAATAGCACTTATTGTTGTAACCAGAGCTATTGTAGGCATTATGTGCGGAATGGTAACGGTTAAATGTTTTGTAAGAAAATTCGCTCCATCTATATCGCAGGCTTCATATAATTCTTTTGGGACACTCATTAACGCTGCCAGATAGATTATCATATAATATCCGATACCTTTCCAAATTGTTACCCAGATAACAGAATACAGAGCCCAGTTCGGATCTGTAAGCCATCCTACAGGGTTGAATCCTAATAATGTAACCAGATAATTTAATATCCCCTGATCGGCATAAAGCCATTTAAAAGCTATTGCTGCAACAACGATAGATACAATTACAGGAAGGTAAATCAATATTTTATATAGTGTCACGCCCTTTATTTTTTGATTTATTAATATAGCTATAAACAGAGGAAATATGGCTAAAACAGGGACAGCCACAAATAAATATAAAAATGTATTCCACAAAACTTTATAAAATACAGGACTTTGAAACAGTTTTAAATAATTTTCCATGCCTGTAAATACCGGATGATATATGCTTGCTGAATAATCATAAAAACTCAAAATAACCGTTTGAAAGAACGGAATAAAGAAAAATATTAATAATACAATGCCTGCAGGCAGTAAAAATAAATATGGTGCATATTTCCCGTAATATTTAAACATAGAACTATTATATAAAAACGGGTATTATTTTTCAAGAAAGTAACAATGTTTTTAAACGGTTGTTATATCTTTGAAAAGGCCTTTTAGTCCTTTAGGATTAACAGAAATTATTTCTGTATCAGGGTAGTGAATTCGAGCAAATTCTTTCATTTTTATCCAGCCATCAATGACTTTTTCCGTATTAAGATTATTCTTCTGCAAGTTAAAATGTCCTGAAGTATTACAGTCACAACCTACAATATAAATTCTTTTCGGGTTAGTCCATAGTATAAATTGCATTGCAGGAAATACTATGGAGTATGAGTCGCCCAGCGGTTCGTTTGCTATATCTCTGGTAAAATGTTTTCTGTAAAACGGAGCATCAACATAGTATCTTTCAGCATTTATGCATTTGCTCTCAGGAATAACTGACTTAGGCCATATTTCCTCTGACATGATTCCGCAAAACTTTTTTGCACCCTCATATGCCATAAAATCGCCAAAATATTTTCTTGTCGCATCGGAATAATCCTGTACGAAGAGATAATCAAATTTAACTTTTTTATATGTAAATGCTCGATTTACTCCTACATAGACGGCATCTTGTAAAGGTTCAAATTTATCAAGGCTCGGACCGGTTGCAATTAGTACAACATTTTTACCGTAATTAATATTTTTATATTTTGTAAAAACTTCCCTATGGAGACTGCTTACGCTTATACTGTGAGAAATAATTTCATTGAGAGAAAGAACTCTGCTGTCAAGTCTGCTGTCATGAATTTTTATTTTTAATCCGAGAATTGAAATTATCTTATAATTAAGCTCATTTCTTACCGAAAATAATTTCTGTATAATGCTTTTGATATTAATAGACCTTTTGACCGAAAATTTTTTTGTCTCCATAATATAATCCGTTTCTATTTTTCTATCAATGAAAACTCGTCTGGAAGGTTGTCTTCAACCCTCTTGAGTAATTCGGAGGGCTTAATATTCAGAGCTTCACAGAGTGTCCATATTGATATAAGCTTGGGTTCGTTAATTCCGTTTTCCAGTCTGCTTATAAGAGATTTTTGGATATCAAATTCATAGGCAAGAATCCTTAGTGACTTTTTCTGCTTTTCGCGTTCAGCCTTTAGCTCATGTGCAAGCAATCTGAATATAAGTTCCGCTTTTTTATTTTCTTTATGCTGCATATATAGAATTTATGATGTTTTATTTTAAAAAGCTTTCTATGTATAGAACCCAAAGTGCTATTTATGCAAATGATTCTATTTTACTATCATTACGTCACTATGGGTAATTTCGAGTACTCTTTTGCTTACGGAACCATGAAATTTACTGCGTAGATTATTTTTATGCCTTGTTCCCATTACAATTAAATCAATTCCTTCTTTAAGTGCAAAATCATTGATTTTTTCAGCAGGTATGCCGGTTAAAACAGCATTTTTAGCAACAGGCAGATTATATTCTTCAAGTTTTGTTATTACATTTCTAATCATTTTTTCTGCAAAACGTTCCTGCTGTTTTTCAATTTCCAAAAGCCAGTGGGTATCAAGCGTTCCTTCAAGGAAAAGAAAATTAGGATTTTCTGATACAACACATATATAAATTTCTTTTTGGTTCAGGTTAAGTAACTTTATTGCTTCACTTAATGCATGGGACGAATTATCAGTGCCATCGGTTGCAAAAAGAATTTTTTTAGCGGAATTTGATTGAGTTGAAACATAAGAAGATACCGTTATGTTATTTATAACATCTCTGGAAACAGAGCCCAGCCATCTTTGCAGCCCCTTTTTACCATGTGAACCCATAATAACCATTTCATAATCTTCCCTGTCAGTTTGTTCAAGGATGCTCGCAACACTTTCCCCGCATCGTTTTAACTTATCACCCATAATAAGATTTGTCTTGTGTATTTCTTTTTCAGCATAATTTAAAATGTTATCCGCTACATTTGCACAGGAATTTGCAAATCCATCTTCTTCTATGCTTACTTCATCCGGTAAAAAACTCCAGTCTATAACACAGATAACGTCAATGATTGCACCTTTACTCCATCTCGCAAAATTATTCAGTGCATTAAAGCTTATTTTTGATCCGTCAGTACAGAATAAAACTCTCATGAAATCCTCCTTTTTCGAATTGTTATAAATTATGTTAAGCAAAATTACATTAGCTGGTCATACAAATTTTTTTCTGATATCATACAAGTGTGGATAATCGCTGTTAATAGGATTAAATGTTATAGTCATGCAGGCAGGCTCAAAAGTTAATCTAAGGGAATATAAAAGTTTAGTCGAAACTATTGCCAAAGTTGAGTATCAAAAATTTTCGATATCTCATCTTGTTGACTTGCCTGAACTTATTAACATCGGAAACCACACTTTATATATCCTGTTTAAAAACAACAAACCAGAAACTTTTAACAGCACATACCTATCCACGGCTATTAAATGGGCGATAAGAAATGAGGTAAGACGCAGGTATAAGTGGTATTCTCTTAAAAATCGTAAAGATCGTTATGAAGCTGAAGATGAAGAACAGGAATTAAGATGCGAAGTTTATAAGACGATTCTTTCTATTGATGAAATGCAGGATGCTGAAGTCCCGACTCAGATTAAAGCCGAAGAGAAAACCCCGGAAGAAGCTATTGAATTTTCTGAGCTTAAGGCACATATATTAGAATCAATGAAGCGTCTTCCAAAACGGGAACGGGAACTTATTGAATATAAATTTTTTAAGGAGAAAAAGTTGAGGGAAATTTCGGAAGAGTTTGAAATTTCCCAATCAAGGATTTCAAGGATTATACAGTCAGGACTTGATAAAATTAAAAAAGATTTAAAGCGGCAGGGAATTATTTAGGGATGAAAACAATATTTGAAAAAAGTAATAACTCGGGGATATGTTTAACGGATGAGAAAGAAGACTTATCTTTTCTCGACAAAACAGTTCTCCGTTCCGAAAAATGCGGACTTCCTCAGGTTGGTGAACTTGAAGTTTTGAGACATTATAAAGAATTGTCTGATCGTAATTTTTGTATTGAAAAGGGTTTTTATCCGCTTGGTTCATGCACTATGAAGTATAATCCTAAAGTGAATGAACTGCTGGCATCTCTTGAAGGTTATGCAAATCTCCATCCGCTTTCTTCGGATGAGGATTCTCAGGGTGCTCTGGAGCTGATGTATATGCTTCAAGAATCTCTAAAAAAGATTACGGGAATGGATGCGGTATCTCTTCAGCCTGCTGCCGGTGCTCATGGTGAACTTACCGGCATGATGATTATTAAAAAATATTTTGAGGTAAAAGGCGACTGCAGAAAAAAAGTTATAATTCCTGATTCTGCTCACGGTACAAATCCGGCAAGTGCACATATGTGCGGTTTTGATATTGTTCCTGTTAAGTCAAATGAAAAGGGACAGGTTGATATATCAGCCTTAAAAGATGTTTTAGATTCTGATGTTGCAGCAATTATGATGACTAATCCTAATACATTAGGTATTTTTGAAGAAAATGTTCTTGAAATATCAAAGTTAATGCATGATAACGGTTCGCTTTTGTATTATGACGGTGCAAATTTTAATGCAATTATGGGCTATACAAATCCGAAACTTATGGGATTTGATGTCGTTCATTTGAATTTACATAAAACCTTTGCAACTCCTCATGGCGGAGGCGGTCCGGGTGCAGGTCCTGTAGGCGTTGTGGATGCTTTAAGAGAATTTTTGCCGGCTCCTGTTATTGACTTTGACGGTCAAAAATATTTCAGAAATTATAATATTAAGCATTCTGTCGGACAGGTAAGAAGTTTTTACGGAAATTTCGGTGTATTGGTCAGAGCTTATGCTTATATTCTTATGATGGGAAATAATCTTAGAAATGCAACGGAAGATGCAGTTTTAAACGCTAATTATATAAAAGAAAAACTTAAAAAATATTATGATTTGCCGTATGATGAGCCTTGCATGCATGAATTTGTTTTGTCAGGTGAAAGACAAAAACATGATTTCGGTGTTACAACATTGAATATAGCAAAACGATTAATGGATTTTAATATTCATCCTCCAACCGTTTATTTCCCATTAATTGTGCATGAGGCGATTATGGTTGAGCCTACCGAATCTGAAACAAAAATTAAACTTGATGAATTTATTAATGCTATGATAAAAATAGCAAAAGAGGCAGAGCTGGAACCTGAAAAGATTCTTTCTGCACCTCATAAAACTCCGGTAGTTCGTGTAGATGAAACTAATGCTGCACGTCATCCGGATTTGAAATTTGTTGATACCCACTAAAAATAAGAGATTTATATTATGGAAAAAAATGATAAGAAAAAAATAAAAGTAGCATTTCCGCATATGGGAAATATTTGGATTGCATGGGCCGCTGCATTAAGAAAAGTTGGTGTTGAAGCTTTTATACCTCCTTATACAAGTAAAAAGACGCTTTCTCTCGGTACTAAAAATTCCCCTGAAGCAATTTGTCTTCCTTATAAATTAATTCTCGGTAATTTTGTCGAAGCAATAGAGGGTGGAGCTGACTATGTAGCGATGATAGCTTCTCCGGGATGCTGCAGGTTAGGTGAATACGGTGCATGTATCAACAATGCACTTGCAGACATGGGATATAAAACGAATTATATTGAATTGACCCTTTATGACGGAATTAAAGGTATGTTTGATTTTCTTAAAAAAATCAGCGGTAAAAACGATCCTGTTCTGTTTACAAGAGCTGTAGTGCTTGCTATCAGAAAAGTATTTTTGTTGGATGATCTTGACAGAAAACTTTCTTATTGCCGTGCCAGAGAAGTTCATCAGGGAGATGCCGAAAAACATTATCTAAAATGTTTGAAAATAATTGATGCTGCAATGAACACTCGCGAAATGAACAGAGCTAAAAAACTGGTTTTTGAAGAAATGGATAAAACAGAAATTGATACTAATAAGGATGTTTTACATGTTGATATAACCGGCGAAATCTATCTCGTTTGCGACAGGTTTTCAAATCAGGATATTGTTAAAGAACTTGGAAAAATGGGGGTAGAAACAAGAAAAAGCCTTACTGTAAGCGGTTTTCTAAAAGATGCAATCATTCCTAAAATCTTTAGAAAAGGAGAAACACATTTGCAGCGTGCAGATAGAATGGCAAAACCGTATTTAATGAGAGATATAGGCGGAGATGCTCTGGAGTGTGTTTCTGATGTTGCTTATGCAAATGAAAGGGGAATCGATGGAATCATTCATATAAGTCCATTTACCTGTATGCCTGAGATTATGTCACAGAATATTTTTCCGGCAATGAGAGAAAATTGTGATATTCCTATTCTTCCCCTTATTATGGATGAACAGACCGGTAAAGCCGGATATCTTACCAGATTGGAAGCATTTGTTGACTTGATGAGAAGAAGAAAACGCAGACTTGTTCTGGAGGCAAAAAAACAGGCAGAATCTGTTAAGTAATGTGTTGGTTAAAAAATATTTTCAACTGAGGTAGTATAAAAATATGTTTAAACTGTTTAAAAATGCATTCAAATTAACAAATGAAGGAATCCTTCTTGCTATACCGCTAATTTTATTTTTGTGGTTGCTGACAATTTACCTTACATTTGCAAAAAGTGTTGTTGATACGTTGCCGGAGGCTTTATCTGCACTGGTAACTCTTTTGTGTATGACAGGTGCGTTTTTTGCAGGCTGGTTTTATATGGTTAAAAAGAGTATAGAAGTATCCAAGACTGAATTTGTGCTTGATGAGGACAGGGCCAGAGCATTATTAAATTTGATGAAAAAAATTCCTACCGGCATTGGTAAATATTTTCTTGCATTTTTGGGAATGTCTATGGCCGCATTATTGATATTTGCACTATACGGGGCACTTGTATATAAATTTGGATTACATTTTATTGGCAGTATTGATTTTACTCCGGCACAAATCCGAGGAGCCATGGCTTCTCCGCAGGATATGAAAACGTTTTTGGATTCGTTAACTCCGGAACAAATTTATATACTTGGAAGTTGGAATTTACTTTTCATGGCAGCGACATCCTTATTATCTTTTCTTTTAATGCTATGGGTGCCGGAGATAATTTATCAAACTAAAAATCCGGTTATGGCTTTATTTAAATCCTTGAAAAAGTTGTTTTTAAAATTTCCTAAATCATTAGTACTTTTTATCTATCTTACGTTTTTAAATATTATTATATCTTTTGCAAATACTTTCGCGGTAATTCATCCGTTAATTTATATTATATTAATGACAGTATATTTCTATTTTCTTGTGTATGTTGTTGTTCTAATCTTTTACTACTATGATACGGAATTTAACCATGTCGAAGAGTAGGGTAATTGCGGTAGTTGGGGCAACGGCCAGCGGAAAAACAGATTTTGCTGTTAAACTTGCAAAGGAAATCGGTGGAGAGGTCATTTCCGCAGATTCAAGACTTGTGTATAAAGGTTTTAATATTGCCTGTGCAAAGCCTTCATTGGAGGAACAAGATGGTATTCCGCATCACATGATAGATATAGTGGAGCCGGAAGTTGATTATTCCGCAGGGTTATATGTAAATCAGGCAAAAAAGTGTATTAAAGAAATAATCTCACGTGGTAAAATTCCAATTATTGCAGGTGGTACAGGCCTTTATTTCAGAGTTTTACTGGAAAATTATGATCTGCCGGAAGTTGAACCGGATTATGAATACCGGAAAGAACTTAATACTCTTGATAAAGATGAACTTTATAAAATGCTTTGTGAAAGAGATTTTGTGTGTGCGGGAAAAATAGATAAAAATGATAAAAAGAAAGTTATAAGGGCATTGGAGGTGTTTCATACTACCGGACGTCCAATGAGTGCATTGCAAGGGATAAAGGAACCGGAATTTGATGTGGAATGGATTGGAAGAAATTTTCCTCGAGATGTTCTATATGAGAGAATTAATAAAAGAGTCGATTTGATGTTTGAGTGCGGTATAATTGATGAAACGAACTATCTGTTGGAAAAGCACGGCAGAATCCCTAATATAATTTATACAATAGGGTATCAGGAGGTTATTGCATATTTGGATGGTAAATTGTCACTTGAAGATGCTAAGGATAAATTGAAACAAAATACCAGAAATTATGCAAAAAGACAGCTCACATGGTTTAGAAAAAATCATGATATAAAATGGAATGTCTATCCTGATAAGTTGAAAAAGTAAGTAGAATAAGCTATTTTGGTTATTGCGGTTATAGTTTTTATGTTCATGTTAATATAATAACAAATATTTTATTAAGAGGGATATTTATATGAATAAAGAAATGTTGAAAAAAACTGGTATTATATCCGGTTCTATTATCTTAGCAATATATGTTTTATTTTTGGTAGTACCGCTATTTTTAAACGGTATAGCTGCTTCGTGCGGTCATTTCATAACAAGTACGGTAAAGGATACAACCGGATTTGTTGTTAAGTTTGAAAATATTAGATTCGTTACGACCCCAAAGCTTACTGCAGGTATAAAGATAGGACATTTTACGGCAGCTTTGCCTGACGGAGATGTTATGCTTTCTCTTGACAATGCTTACGGAAAAATATCCCTTTTACCTTTGCTTATCAAGAGAATTGAAATTGATACAATCGGAGCCGATAATGTTTCGGCTTCTTTAAAGGTTAAAAAAGACGGAAAGTTCTTGCTTGAGGATTACCTTCCTAAAAATGAAAGTCCGGTAAATACTGATGCGGCAGATACTCAGGCTCCTATGACAGAATTACCGCTTGGTTTAAAACTTTCAAATCATCTTCCGGATATTCATGTAAAATCTTATAAATTGGGATTTGTTGATATTCCGACTAATGATGAATACTATATTCAGGGAAATAATTTTAAAATAAAAGATTTTATTCTTAATAGGAAGATTAAACTGTCAACTGACGGTAAAATAGTTTTGGCGGACAAAACCCCGTTTAATTATAACTTAAAGGTTTTTAATAAAGTTATGCCTGATATTGATTTAAATGATTTGATTTTTGCTCCTGCAACTGATGAACAGGATAAGCAGACACAGACTTTTAGCTTTAATGTCATTGATATATTTAAAACTATAAATAAAAATATGCTGACTGCAAATTTGAATGCAGATGTTAAGACATCCGGAGATTTTGAGGATATTAATATTGATGGCTTTATTAATATTGACAATATTTCTGTGGCCAAAAACGGAGAACCTTTACCGGCAGGTCATATCAATTTTACTCATAAGGGAAAACAAATAGAAATTGACTCTGCCTTATATACTGCTAAAGATGAAACTACTTCTTTTACAGGTAATATAAAAACAGGTAAAAATCCGCATATTGATATAAACTGTAAATCAAATGCTTCTTTTAATAATATTTTTAGAGTAATTGACAGTATAGCAAAATCAGTAAATTATACTGATTTAGATACATTGACTGCCACAGGCGGAATTGACGCTGATTTTAATATTAAAGCTGATAAAAAGGCTATACACTCAAACGGGTATTTTAAAATTCCTTCAGCAAGTATCAGGTACGGGCTGTATAATGTATTGATTGATAAAATTTTTGCACATATTGATTTTGCAAATGATATGGTAAGTATAAAGGATGTCCAGTTTACAGTTATGAATCAGCCGTTAAAAGCATATGGGACAATCCAGAATGATACAACATCTGATTTACACCTTACTGCGGATAAACTTCCTATCAAAGGGCTTGTAACGGCTGCAGGCCAGTTGGCTTTATTAAAAGAAAATAACATTAAAAGCGGAACCCTTTCACTTGATGCAGCCTTAGGAGGTAATTTTAAAAAGCTTGAGCCTGTTGTTGATTTGTATATTAATAATGTAAATGTTTTAAATATTCCTTCAAATACTACGGTTAAGCTTGCAGATTCAAAGTTTAATCTATCCGCCTCAGGAAATTCTTATAAAGGTGTTCTGGATGTTAACTCCGTTCAGATTCTTAATCCGATGGCTGATTTGTCTATTCCTGCGGCTAAAGTATCGCTTGATGAAAATGAGATAGTAATTGATAATACATATCTGATGTTTGATAATTCCCGTATTGATATATCAGGTAAGATTGAGGATTACATAGATAAAAATATTGCAATAAATATTGTCGCAAATGGAGAACTTGTTGCATCTGATTTGCGTTCGCTTATTCCTGCTGATTTGCGTTCTTATATTACAGCATCAGGAAAAATCCCTGTATATGTTAATATAACAGGAAATGATAAAACCCAGCTTATAAAAGCTCAGGTTCTTGCAACACCGGCTAATTATCTTAATATTATAAAAGCGGATAATTTAAACGGTAAAAATACCCTGCTCGGTGCTGTTTTGCAGATTAAGGATAATTCTTTAAAATTTTCCGATACGGGTCTTTATACTACATCAGTGAAATCGCTTCCGGCTTCACAAATGTCTGAAGCTCTGATTTCTGTAACAGGTTCAGTCGATGAGCTTGCGTCAAAACAAATTTTGAACAACGTCAAAGTTAATATTCCATCTCAGGTAAGTTTTGAAATTCCGGGATTTTCCGGTTCAAAAGCCGCAGCTCTCGGTGATATAACTTTGAATGGTTCCGTTTTAAGTCCTTCATTTAAAGGGAAAATATCGGTGCCTGATGTTGAAATTCCACAAATTAAGACATCTTTGAAAAATATTACTGTCAATATGAATTCAAAGTCTATAAATGTTAATACTCCTAAAATTATTATTGATAATTCAATTATGCGTGCGACAACGGATATTAACCCTAATTTTACAAACGGTGTGATTGTTACTAATCTTGACTACCATGCAGATAATTTGGATTCGGATACGCTTATTTCTGCAATGGCAGGCATGCCGGCTCAATCATCGGGTGTTTCCGCTTCTGCCTCGTCCTCTAATTCATCAAGTCAGAATCTTGGTGTAGTTGTTCAAAAAGGCAGGGGAACTATTACAAAATTTAAATCTGGCGGTATTATTGCCGAAAATCTGACGAGTGATTTGAGTCTTAAAAACAATGTATTATATCTTAATTCACTACAGGGCAATGCTTTTAGCGGTAAGTTCAACGGTGATGTGTCTGTTAATCTTATAAGCGGTGCAACAAATGTTGATTTTACAGGGACCGGCATGAATGCAGAAAATGCTGTTGCGGGGGCTGCGGGTCTTAAGAATGCCCTGTCTGGGACTCTAGGTTTTAATGCAAAGGTTACAATTAATGCTTATGCACCTGATTGGAACGGTATGATGAAATCTTTAAAAGGAAGTGCCGATTTTGATATTCAAAAGGGAACTTACGGAAATATAGGCCGCTTGGAAAACCTTTTATATGCTCAAAATATTATTTCAAACGGTATTTTAAGTGCGGCACTTACTCCAATCGTTAATATGCCTGTTGTAAAAAGTACTGCCAACTTTGAAAGTTTAACCGGTAATATGACTTTTGACAACGGATGGGCCAATCTGCTTTCTGTGAAATCTGCAGGTCCTTCTATGTCAGCCTTTATTTATGGTAAATATAATCTGGTTAATGCATCGGCTAATGTTACTATTCTCGGCCGTCTGGGTGCTGATGTAGTAAAAGTTCTCGGTCCTGTAGGGGAACTATCTGCAGCGAAGTTGACATCTTATTTACCTAAATTCGGTACTGCTACTTTAAACTTTTTAAATGCTTTGACAACAAATCCTAACGGAGAAAGAACTGCCGAAATACCGGCTCTTACCGGAGGGAATACTCAGTATAATGACTTTAAAGTCCTTTTTAACGGTGGTGTCGAAAGTAAAAGTTCGGTTAAATCTTTTAAATGGCTTTCTGTATGTGATACATCTGAAATTGAAGGCGGTTCTCTAAAAGAACAGTTGCAGCAAAGTCAGGATGCTATTAACCAGCTTCGTCAACAAAAGAAAGAGGAAGTACAGCAGACAGTTACTGCTGTAAAAGAATCTGCCAAGCAAACATCAGAGGATATTAAAAATCAGGTTCAAAATGTAAAAGATAGTATTGACGAAATTAAAAATCTTTTTAAAAAGCCGTCAACTACTTCTACACCGGCAACTGAGTCTGCAACAACTACAACAACTACAACTACGGCTCCGTCTGCAGTTTCCTCTGAACCGGTTACAACTCCTTAGAGAATGCAGGCAAGAACCATAAGTATCAGCATACCGATTTGAACACCTGTTGTCATATTTCTGGCAAATTTGTTCGAATCGTATTGCCCTGCTGATTTTTGTGCATTGTAGGCACTTGAAATCCGATTTATTCTTGTTTGATGATCTTCACTGTCAAATACTGTTCCGAACATATACTGTTCTATTCTTGCAAGACGATTTTCCATTGTATCATCTTCAAATTTCTGTTTTAATAATTTTTTCTCAACTGTAGATAATGAAGCTTTTTTAGGTTTAGGGTTGTCATTATATCCGTAGTTATCCTGAAACATAGCGTTTTGGCGGGCATTGAATGAGTTATAATCGAACATATCTGTTTGCATGTATTTATTCATATGGAAATCTCCGCC
Source organism: Candidatus Gastranaerophilales bacterium (assembly GCA_944325865.1). Taxonomy (GTDB): domain Bacteria; phylum Cyanobacteriota; class Vampirovibrionia; order Gastranaerophilales; family Gastranaerophilaceae; genus Scatousia. The sequence continues at coordinate 57,296 of CALVBS010000001.1, forward strand.
GAGCGGTACTATATCATCCTGATCATAAAACGTATTTGTCGATTGTGCTATTGCGTTATCCATAAGTGATGGCGGACGAATTTCGGCTTTCAGTCTGTCGACCCGCGTACTTAAATCATCATTGTAAGTTTTATTGAAGGTTTTCTTTTCAAGATTTGAAAGCCTTACGCTGATATCTTCTTTCGGAAATGTTTTTTGAAAAACTTCTTCTTCAAGTTCGTCAACCGCAGGATAGCTGACATTAGATGCAGCCTTTGGCGGTTCTATTGATTTGTATGAATCAGACGGATCAGCAAATGTATCTTCCGTCGGTGTAATTTCCTGACCTATTAAATCTGCAGATAAGTCCTTTTTCAGTTTTGCAATACGTTCGTTCTGTGATTTGTTTGAAGTTGTACCATAAACTGTAGTTTCCAGTCTGTTTAGTCTCGTAAGGTCATTTTCGTTATTATATTGATAACCGTACAAGGAATCTTCAAGTTTTCCCAGAATTGATTGATTTGCTGTCAGTGCAAATGCGGCCGGGTTAAATAAAATTGAGATGGTTATTAGCAGAATAATTTTTTTCATATCAAGCTCCTTAGCCATAGGATAATCCTCGATATGAATAAAAACTATTCAACGTGCTTGTGATTTCTGAAATTCGGAATTTTAACACAAAATAGCAGGACTAAAGTACTATAATTTAAAAATTATAATACTTTAGTCCTATATAAAATAACTAAATTAAACAAAATGTTTTTGTTTTTTTAGTTCTGCTAGTTCTTCCTGATATGGCGAAATATTTCTGATTTTTTCAATAATACCGGGAAGAACTTCAGTTACATAATCAATTTCGGCTTCTGTTGTATATTTGCTGAGCGAGAAGCGAATGCTTCCATGAATAGCTGTAAACGGAACATTCATAGCTCTTAAAACGTGGCTTGGTTCCAGTGAACCTGATGTACATGCACTTCCGGAACTTGCACAAATTCCTAAATCACTCAAATGCAGAAGGATTAATTCTCCTTCAATATATTCAAATCCGATATTTGACGTATTAGGAACTCTAAGAGCAGCACCGGTGTTTAGGCGAGCATTGAATATATTTTTCAGAATGCCTGCTTCAAGCTTGTCTCTAAGCCTTCTTACTTCGGTTGCTTCATATTTTAAGAAATCTTGTGCAATTTCTGCAGCTTTTCCAAGTCCTACAATGTACGGAACATTTTCTGTTCCTGCACGTTTACCTCTTTCCTGATGCCCGCCTATAATTAACGGTGTAATGATTGTTTTTGAATTGCAGTACAAAGCTCCGACACCTTTTGGTGCGTGAAATTTGTGTCCGGAAATTCCCATCAGGTCAACTCCCAATTCCTGAACGTCAATAGGAATTTTGCCTGCAACCTGAACCGCATCAACAAAGAATTTTGTCTGAGGATTTTTTCGTTTTATAATTTCAGAAATCTTTTGTATCGGGAAGATAACGCCTGTTTCGTTGTTGGCATACATTACAGAAACTAATGCCGTGTCAAAATGAATTGCTTCTTCAAGTTGAGCCAAATCCAATTCTCCGTTGGAATTTACACCAATATAGTCAACGGTATAACCTTCTTTTTCAAGAGTTTGATATAAATTTAAAACACACGGGTGTTCAACTTTAGTGGTAATAATATGTTTTTTATTCCGATTCATATTTAAAACCCCGCGGATTGCGGTATTTGCACTTTCGGAACCGCAGGATGTAAATAGTATTTCTTTTTCATCAGCGGCATTAAAGAAGTCTTTTAATTTTCCTCTTGCTTCTTTTAATGCGTTAGAGGGATTTTTGGCAAAGTCATACATACTGGAAGGGTTTCCGTATTCATTTTTAAAATAAGGAAGCATCGCTTCAAGAACTCTGTCATCAACCCTTGTTGTTGCGTTATTATCAAGGTAAATTAATTTTTTATCCATTATGCACCTACTTCTATAACTTCAATATCTTTACTTACGGTTTCTTTTAAAGTCATTTCTACAAAAGATTTAAGTGTCAGCATCGAATTCTTACAGCCCGAACACTTTCCGCGAAGTTTGACATAAACTTTGTTGCCGTCAATATCGACAAGCGTGATGTCTCCGCCGTCTTTTTGAAGTTCCGGCGAAATTTGTTTTTCAATAATATTATTTATTTTAAGTATTTTCTGTGCAGGAGATAAGTTGCCTTCTTTTTTCCCTTCACTTTCTTTTTTGTAATAAGTATCAATAATATCCTTGATTAAGCCTTTGCATTTTCCGCAGGCTCCGCCGGCTTTTGTGTAATTGGTTACTTCTTCAACTGTTTTTAGCCCATTTTGTTTAATGGCATCCCATATAATATTTTCAGTTATGCCGAAGCATGTGCAGACAATTTTTTCTCTTTTTTCTTCTTCAGCTCTGATATCATCTAAATCCTGGTAATCTCCGTAACTTTTCAGAGCATCTTCAAGAGCTTCATAACCCATAACGGAACAGTGCATTTTTTCCGGCGGCAGACCGCCTAACTGGTCAGCAATATCTTTGTTTGTAATTTTTCTGACTTCATCAACTGTTTTGCCTATAATCATTTCAGTCAAAATACTTGAACTTGCCACAGCTGAACCGCAGCCAAAAGTTTGAAATTTTGCATCTGTAACGATTCCGTCTTTAATTTTTAAATATATTTTCAACTGATCTCCACATGTAAGAGAGCCCGCCGTACCTATTGCATCAGCATCATCAATTTTCCCTACATTACGAGGGTTTCTGTAGTGATCCATAACTTTTTCGGAGTAATCCCACATAATCAATTTCCTTTATCTTACTACTACAATAATTATATTTTACTCCAAATAATTTTCTCTTTAAATATACTTAATAATTAATTAATTTTTGTATGCGTAATCTTTATTAATTCTTGTATAATTTCTTTAATCTCATCGGATATATCGTTAATATCGGTTATATTTTTTTTGACCATTGTGGCAAATTCGGCTTTTTTAAACTCATGCATTCCCCGATGTTTGAAAAAATCAGTTAAAAATTCTACGGTTTCTCCGTCTGCTATGGGTTCCATACCTGCAAAAGATATGTTTGCGGTTGCATAATTAAGGGTTTTTTCCAGCAGATGCACCGGAATTATATCTTCAAATTCACCTTTTTTAATAATATGTATTTTGTCGATTTCTCTTAATCGTGGTTGAATTTCTTTGCGGTTTTCCTCTGCATCATTATCAAGAAGTATAAATATCGGAATTTTTAAATATTCACTCATTTTATAAAAAGTTTTTACAACCTGATTTTTCCCGCCGGCAGAGACCACATAAATACCATATTTATCAAAATCAAAATTGAGAATCTTGGCAAATTCCGGCAGCAGGGTTTCTTCTGTTATCCCTTCACATATTAAAACCGCAGAGAGTGGAAATCTTAATGAATGAGCCTGCCTCATAGCAATTCTGTCAGAATCTTCTGCAAGCGAATTGAGCCATTGAAGGTTTTTAACATCAGAATACCTTGTAAGCTCAATTATTCCATCATAATTAATATTGTTGTTAAGAAATTTTTGTATATTGCTATCCAGCTTGAATGTTGACATTTCGTATTTTTTTATTTCGGTATTTATTTTACCGCTGTTTATTATTTCTATTCCAAGCTCTTTTAGAGAGTAGTTAATAATAAATTCTGCTATTGAAGTTATTTCTTTGTAATCTATATTATCAATATCAGTTTTTTTTAATTTAGGCTGAATAAGGTTGCCTGTAATTATATCCGAAAATACTCTCAAATATTTTGTTTCCGTAAATTTAAAACGGGTAAGTCTATCAGCAGATATTATCAGTTGTTCTTTGCCAAGCGGTTTTACTTTATAATTTTTCAATAATTCCTCTTTTGTAACATTATTTACATTTTTCATTTACTGCTAGCAATTTTTTTAATGTTTTGTTTTTAATATAAATAAGGTAGCAGTGGAGTTAGTTAACGTGTATTCAATCAGACCTGATTTTCAACAATATAATTATACCACAACAGCTAATATCAGGACCAAAAAGGTTGAAGATAGTCGTGAAAATGTTGTGAAATCAAATGGTTTGTATGCAACAAACTCTATGAAAGAAGTTCCGTTTAACCCTACATTTGCGGCTTCCGCTCTTAGGACAAGATTAAATTCAAATGAGGAAAAAGATAAATATAATAAAATTTCTAAAATGGTAGATAAGCAGACCCGTAAAAATCTGGATTCAATTTTGAAGAAAGGAATACTGCTTAATGCCGAGTCAAATGATAATACTTCAGTTCTGGATAATTTATATAAAATTGCGACTTTAAAAAGAGCTGACGGGCTTGATAATACTATTTTATTAAAAGAAACAATCGCAATTCTGAATAACAATTATCTTATCAGACAAGAGTTTGGCGATATTCCTAAACAATTTGAATCTGAAGTTATGAATGCATACCGCAATACGGGAATGTCTTCATCAAATGTGCATTTTGGTGCTGCACAAAAAGCAAATGTTCCGGATGAGGTTAACGTTGAACATTCAGGAACATGTGTTGCTGCAAGTGAAGAGTTTAATCTTGCACAAAAAATGCCGGCTGAATTTGTTAGATTTGTTGAAGGATTGAGTTCTCCGGCAATGTCAGTTCAGAAAACTATTAAGCTCTCAAATCTCGCTGATAATACTCTTGATGCGGTTTGGCTTTTAAATGCTTTTGAAATACCTTATGAAATGAAAGATTTTAATACTGCAAAATTGACTTTTGCTCCTGATAAAAATGCGATTGTCAGAGCAAAAATTCAATCTGTTGACAAAGATCAGAATGAGCGTTCCTGTGTTGATGTTCTTATGCAGTCAACTCTTATGCAAGTTGGTTCACAGCAGTCTTATGATACATTAACTGATACTCGTCACGGAAAATTTAATCAAAACGATAAAGGTTTGATTGAATTTGAAAAGACTTTCACAGAATCAGTACTTGAAGACAAGAATAAAATTTCTGTCACATACCAAACTGTTGACGAAAATGCAAAACTTATAGGTTATGAAACAGATATGGCAACAACAAAACGTCATATCGTTGAATCTCTGGACAGAGGTGAAAATGTAATCGTAGGATACACACAGGTTGACGGAAATAATATAATTATAAATGGTCATGAGATTACTATTGTCGGATATAAGGAAAATAATAACGGGAAATTGACATTTATATGTAATGACACTGACGATGGAATTTCAAAACCTATCGAATATGGTGAGGACTATTTACTCCCTAAGATTCATCATGCGGCCCTTCCACACGATATTGTACAAAATGATGTTAAGCTGGTGGAAAATTGGGTAGAAGGCATAAATCGCTACAATGAATTGAAAAAACAACAAAAAAATACATTAACAGAAGCAGCATAATAAAGGAAAATAACAATGATAAACGGCTTAAATTCATATTCAAATACAAATTTTATTAAAACGTACGCGAGTAGAATGAGTCCGCCGACTAATAATAAACAGGAAACCAATCATTTTCAGAATGTACCAGATTCTGAAATGACTCAGGGAAAGCCTGTAAAAGCAAGTATATTTTATATGAATGATTTACACGGGCAAAATATCAGAATGGAACGTCTGTTTAATGCGATTAAACAGTTTGATTTGCAAACTTCCAAAGATACTGATAAAATGAAATTTGCTTCCGGCGATATTATGTTAGGTGAAGATGAAAAGCATGTAAAAGTCGCCGATACCTTTTTAAATCTGGCAGGCGTAATGGCTTCTGTAATCGGAAATCATGAATGTGACATGCCGACAGCACAATTTGCAAATCTCATAAATGATAAAAAATATAAATTGCTTGGTTTGAATATGAATCCGTCAATCAATAACCCAATAAAAAAATATATTGAGAAATCTTATGTTCAGGAAATTAACGGTAATAAGTACGGAATTATAGGGCTTGTTCCGCCTGATTTGGCTGACTTTGTAAAACTTCAGGAGCATTTACCGGATTTGCACATTGAAAAAGATTTTAATAAAACAATAAACGAAGTTCAGGCAGAAGTTGATAAATTTAAAAAAGATGGTATCAATAAAATAATAGTATTATCACACTCCGGCTACAGACAGGATGTAAAGCTTGCACAAAGCGTAAAAGGAATTGATATTATTTTAGGTGCACACACTCATAATTTACTTGAAGGCATTGAAAAGGATAAAAATTTATTCTATTCTCCAAGTGATGAACCTGTTATTATCACTCAGGCTGGACGTGACGGAAAAAATTTTGGAGTCTTAAATGTTGAATTTGATAATAATGGTGTTATTAAAAAAGTCCAAAATAATCTTGGAAAGACCGACCTTTATAGCCGAAATCTAATTGCGAGGAAACAATTTGAAGATATTTTAGGTAATCCTGAGGTTGTTGGTTCTCTCGGAAATGTTGAAAAAGTTCCGGATGATATATATGCACATGAAAATCCACATTGTGACTTTATTATGGATGCTATGCGAAAAGAATTGGGTACAGATATTGCAATGATGAATTCGGGTAATATTCGAGGACAATTTGAAACAGGCAGAGTTGATACCAGAGATTTAGCAATAATTTCACCATTTGCCAATAAGGTTGTTGTGGTTAAAGTTTCAGAGGATGAAATTGTAAATGCAATTAAAAAACGTTCTAAAACAACAATGCAGTCACGTTCGCATCGTCCGGGGCTTGTTCAGGTTTCCGGTCTTAAATATAAAATAAATAACAACGGAGATTTACTTTCTCTGTCATTTGTTGACAAGCATAATAAAGAAATTCCGATTGATGTTAATAACCCTAGTAAAGATAAGTTGTACACTCTTGCTACGGATGATTTTTGTATGTTGAGCGAAGAAGGCGGGTTAGGTATTTCTCATAGATATCCAAGTGCTTTGAAAGTATTTAATCATGATAAGGATATTGTTGTTGCCCAGCATATCAAAAATAATAAGGAACCACTTGACGTAAAATCAGACGGAAGAATTATTGTCGTTGATGAAAATGGCAAAGAAATTTAAAAATATAGTAATTTAATAACCGTATTGCTCTTTTTGATTAAGGTATTCTTTTATTGTATTCAGTGCGGCCTGTACAATACGCGTTACTCTTGATGAAGACAACCCGACCTGTCTTGCAATATCTTTTACCTGCATGTTTCTGTAAAAGCGGTATTCCACAACAGTTCTGTCTTTTGGTGGTAATTTTGATATAGCTTCTCTTATCATTCTTCCCATTTCGGAAATTTCCGCATTTTCATCAGGTGTAGCATGTTTATCTTTCAAAAAGTCAAACGGCGAATCATTATCGCTGGCAGCATCAGCTAAACCGTCTATTGATAAAACCGTTTCATAAATAGCTTCTCTAACTTTTGTCTTTTGTGTCGATTCATCATCTTCACTTGAAACATCCTCATCTTCTTCAGATTTATGTTTAAGAGAATACCATTTGTATCTTATTCTTAATTCATTTCTAATAGCCCAGCGGACTGCAGTTGCAATATATGCAGAATTATAACGAGCCAGTTGTTCCATTGATTTATTTTTAATTAAAGCCTGTATTGCAATAATACCTATGGACAGAAGTTCTTCATATTCAACCATATGTGAAGGAATCCGGCGGTATTCAACCCTTGCAACTTTCTGTACCAAATCTATATATTCTTTAAGTTTATTGTTTGAATTGTTCTGCATAATAACCATGATTATATATTATTTTCCAGGCTCTGGATTTATTCTACCTTGTTTTCTATTATTTTTCAAGTTGTAAACAAAAAGTAAGATTTCGGCGACTGCTTTATACAGTTCAGGAGGTATCTGCTGGTTCAGGTCAACCATTTTGAACAATGCTCTGGCAACTGGCGGATTCTCTATTACGGGAACTCCGTGTTCTCTTGCTATATTTATAATTTTTTTAGCAATAAGTTCTGTGCCTTTTGCAATTAACATAGGAGATTCCATTTCTTCGGCTTTATATTTTAATGCACATGCAACATGCACAGGATTTGTGACTACAAAATCCGCATCAGGTACCGCATCCATCATACCTTGCTGCAGCATCTGCATACGTCGTTGTCGGAGTGCAGCCTTCACGTTAGGGTCACCTTCTGTGTTTTTATATTCGTCTTTGATTTCTTTAAACGACATTTTCTGGTCTTTAAGAAACTTCCATTTGGTAACGCCGTAGTCTGCAGCAGAAATTATCAAAAATGCGATACAGGCTTTGAAAATAAATTCCGTGATAAGTTCTCCGAATTCAACCATTACGGAAAAATTGTTATCAATGGAGGCCAGCATCAGAATATGTTCAATGTGTGCCATATAAACTGACCAGCCTATGTAACCGAGAATTACTACTTTTAAAATATTTTTGAATAATTCAAAAAGCGTTTTTATCGACATTATGTTTTTAAAATATTTTGTAGGATTAAGTTTATCGAGTTTTGGCATTAGCGGTGCTATAGCGACCAATGGGCCTACCTGTATGAAATCTGCCAGTATTGCAACAAGCCAAGCAAGAAAAAGAATCGGAGCAATAATTAAAGCTGCACTTTTTACGGTTACCGTAAATATATAAGTCAGACCTATTTTATCAAGGTGAGTATTAGGAATTTGCTCATACAAAAGAGTAAATAATGATGATATCTGTTCCCATATAAACGGAGCCAGTGCAAAGATTGTTACAAACAATATTAAAAGGGATACAGCGGTTGAAAAATCTTTTGATTTAACAACCTGTCCTTCTTTTCTTGCCTGTTCGAGTTTCCTCGGGGTGGCATCATATTGCTTGTCTTCATCACCCATCTAATAATCCTTTTTAATAATATTATAATGATTAAGAAACGATTTTCACACCGGAGGATGTTCCGAGTCTTTCGGCACCTGCTTCAATCATTTTTAATGCAGTTTCTTTATCTCTAATGCTTCCTGAAGCTTTTACTTTCAGTCCATATGGAGAGACTGTTTCATACATAAGTTTTACATCTTCAGCTTTTGCTCCAACTCCGTTTTTTACAAAACCGGTTGATGTTTTAACAAAATCAGCTTTAGCTTCAACGCAGATTTCACAGGCTTTTTTAATTTCATCTTTTGTTAGTAAATCAGTTTCAAGAATTACCTTTAGCGGGGCTTCTTTTGCGGCTATTTTAACGGCTTTTATATCTTCTCTTACATAGTCATAATCTTTATCTTTTAATGCAGTAACGTTAATTACCATATCAACTTCGTCTGCACCGTCTGCAACCGCACATGATGTTTCAAAAGCTTTAACTTCGGTTTTATTTGCCCCGAGCGGAAATCCGATTACGGTAACAACTTTTGTATTTGTATCTTTTAATGCTTCTTTTGCTTTTTTTACATATGCAGGGTTAATACAAACTCCGAGAAAATCATGTTCTTTAGCTTCTTCAAATAGTTTTTCAAAATCGTCTTGTCCTGCATCCTGTTTTAAAAGAGTGTGTTCAATATGTCTGTTTAAATTATCCATTAAAAGCCTTCTTTCTTATAAAATATTTTCCAAAATTTTTGAAGTTGTAAATGCCTTGTTAAGGGTATAGAAATGTAATCCCGCTATATTACTGTTTCCTATAAGCCCTTCACATTGCCTGCTCACATAATCAATGCCGAAGCTTTTCAAATCCTCCGGTGAATCTTTAAATTTTTCAAGATTATTTTTAATTTCTTCAGGAATACTGATTTTTGCCATAGAAGTAATTCTTGTCATTTGTTTAATGCTTAATATCGGCATAATTCCTGCAATTATTGGTAAAGTAATCCCTGCATTTCTTACGAGTTCAATGTAGTGAAAAAATTTTTCATTATCGTAAAAAAGTTGTGTAAATATTGCCTGTGCACCCGCATCAACTTTCTTTTTCAAATTTTCAATGTCGCTATAAATATCAGGTGCATCTATGTGACCTTCCGGATAGCCTGCAACACCTATTGATAAATCTGTTTTTTCCCTGATAAAACTTACTAGTTCATTAGCGTATTTGAAATCTTTTTTGTAAACGGTTTTATCTTCAGGAATATCTCCTCTTAGTGCAAGAATATTCTCTATTCCAAGAGTTTCAATTTCTTTAATATGGCGGGCTACTTCGTCTTTTGAACTCCTTACACAGGTAAAATGCGGCATAAGGTTAAATTTTCTGCATAAGGCTTCTGTCAATTTCATTGAATCGTTAGAACTTCCGCCTGCTCCATATGTTAATGACACTAAAGACGGGTTGTATTTTTTTAAAATTTCTAATTCTGTAAATAAATCTTCAAACCCGGCTTCTCCGTTTTTAGGCGGGAAAACTTCAAAAGAAATTTTTATTTTTTCCCCGTTCAAAGGCTTTTTATCTTTGTTGTAAATCTCTTTTAATTTCATATTTGAATTATATCATAAAGAATCTTTTATGTTAGAATTAAAGTATGGTTAGGGCAGAGAATATCCGTTTAAGGCTGAATATATTTACCGGAGATTTACTTGGCGGTGTTAATGCTGCAATAATTGCCCTGCCTCAGGCACTTGCCTTTGGTGTCGCAACCGGTTTCGGTGCAAGTGCGGGTATCTGGGGAGCTATAATCCTTTGTTTGATAGCCGGAATCTTAGGAACAAAGGTTCCGATGATTTCAGGAATTACAGGGCCTTCTGCCATTGTCATAGCATCTATCATGCATGCTTTAAATAAGGATATTAATTCCGTTATTATGATTATGCTGATGGCAGGGCTGTTTCAGATTTTGCTTGCTCTAACCAAACTAACGGATATTGTTAAATATGTCCCGTATCCTGTTATTTCAGGCTTTATGAACGGAGTCGGCACAATTATCATTATTATGCAGATAAATCCGCTTTTAGGACTGAAATCTTGTTCGAATACCATTGAAAGTATTGAGCATATATGTTCCTCCTTTACTACAATGAATCCGTCTGCTTTCTGGCTCGGGCTTTTAACGCTTGTTATTGTTTTTGCAATACCTAAACGGTGGAATAAATATGTTCCGTCACAAATTCTTGCACTTATAATCTGCACATTTATCTCCATAAAAATGGGGCTTCAAATAGACAGAATCTCGGAAATATCGGTTTCAGTGCCTGCATTAAGGTTTCCGCAGACTAATTTGCATGATGTTATTACATATTTTCATTACGGTATAACTCTTGCGATTATTCTTTCTTCTGAAACCCTTTTGACTGGACTTGTTTGTAATTCTCTTACAAAAACTCAATCATCGCCTGCAAAACTTTTGATTTCTCAGGGAATTGGCAATATGTGCTGTGCAATGACCGGTTCTTTGTCAGGTGCTGCTGCTACTATGAGGACAGTTGCAGCTTTAAAGACCGGAGCTTCTACAAAATTAGCTGCTATTGTGACATCTATTGTTCTGTTTCTTGCTATTTATAAGTTTTCTGACTTTGTAGCCCAAATTCCTTTATGTGTTTTGGCTGCAATATTGATAAAAATAGGGTATGATATTATTGATGTAAAACTTTTAAAAGTGTTTAAGCTTGCCCCGCGTGATGATAAATATGTTTTGATACTGGTATTCCTGCTTACGGTATTTTATAATCTGATTGTTGCGGTTGGGGCCGGAATTACTCTTGCAGCTTTGTTATATGCCAAGAAAGTTGCTGATAATGCCAAACTTGTACATAAAGAAGTATTTGATAAAGATATCGAAAAGCTTGAAAAGGCTCTTGAGGAAGATTCTCACCATAAGATACGTGCTGTCCATATTTCAGGGCAATTCTTCTTTGGTTCTGCAACCCAGTTAATATCCCAGTTTGATGAATTACTCGGAACAAAATGTCTGATTTTAAACTATGATTCCGATGATTTGCTTGATATATCGGCAATTTTTGCTTTTGAAGATATTATTATGAGGCTTAAATCCCAGCATATTAAGCTTTTACTGGTAATCAAAAATGAGGCTCTTTATAATCAGCTTAAAGAACATAAAATTACTGATGAAATAGGTGAAGGAAAAATTTTTTACTCTGAAATCGATGCCATTGAATTTGCTAAAAATGCCATAAAAAATAAACTAAAAAATCAATAGCAATATAAAATTGAGATTCTTTATAATTATTAAATTAATACATTGAATAACAAAAAATATTTTGTATTGCGTGCGGATAGAATTTTTATTCCAGAAATCCACATCAAAATTGATTTTGAGATATTTAATTCAAGAATGATGGAGGTAATATTCAAGGCAAGAGATATAATCTTTATGCTGAGTAGAAACAGATAATAATAAACTAAAAGCCCTCATAATTGAGGGCTTTGTTTTTATATTTTAATTGTTTATGATGCTTTTTTGAAGACTATTTCATCATTATCGACGTCAATAACAAGTTTGTCGCCTCTTAGAAATTTCTGAGAAAGTATCTGTTTAGAAAGCGGGTTTTCAACCATTTGTCTGATAACTCTTTTTAATGGTCTTGCTCCATATACAGGATTGAATCCTCTTGTCGCAAGAAGATCTTTTGCATCATCAGTTATTTCAAGTTCAATTTCCTGATCTTTTAATAACCTTCTCAGATATTCCATTTGTAGGTCAACAATATGTGATAACTGTTGTAACGTAAGTGCTCTAAAGAAGATAGTTTCGTCAATTCTGTTTAGAAACTCAGGTTTAAATCTGCTTCTTAACACTTCCATTACTTTGTCTTTTGTCGCTTCAAAGTTTTGTTCAGATCCAATTCCCTTAAGAGAATCTTCAAGAATAATATCAGAACCTATGTTTGAGGTCATAATAATCAGTGTATTTTTAAAATCAACGGTTCTTCCCTTTGAATCTGTCAAACGACCGTCATCAAAGATTTGGAGCATTATGTTGAACACATCTGGGTGTGCTTTTTCTATTTCATCAAAAAGAACGACCGAGTAAGGTTTTCTTCTGACAGCTTCTGTTAACTGACCTCCTTCATCGTAGCCTACATATCCCGGAGGAGCTCCGACAAGTCTTGATACGTTATGTTTTTCCATATATTCCGACATATCAATCCTTATAAGTGCATCTTCATCGTTAAACATAAATTCTGCAAGTGATTTTGCCAGCTCGGTTTTTCCGACCCCTGTAGGCCCCAGGAATAAGAAAGTACCTATCGGACGCTTAGGGTCTTTTAATCCTGATCTTGCACGTCTAATAGCATCAGAAACTGTTTCTACAGCCTCATCCTGTCCAACAAGCCGTTTGTGAAGTATTTCTTCCATATTAATAAGTTTTTGAGTTTCGCTTTCCACAAGTTTATTAACAGGAACACCGGTCCATTTGCTTACAACTTCAGCAATATCATCTTCATCAATTTCTTCTTTCAAAAGTCTGTTTGCGGATTTTTCCTGTGTCTGGCAGGCCTTTAGTTGTTTTTCAAGTTCAAGAAGTTTTCCGTATTTGAGTTCTGCTGCAGTTTGCAAATCTGTGTTACGTTCTGCTTCTTCGATTTTTGCTTTAATCTGTTCAATTTCTTCTTTAATACCTGCTTCTCCGACGATAGAAGCTTTTTCAGCTTCCCATTGAACTTTTAATTTAGCTATTTTTTCTTCAAATTCATTAATTTGTTTTGTTAAATCGTCAATTTTTGCTTTAGCTTCGTCGCTGTCCTCTTTTTTGAGAGCTTCTCTTTCGATTTCAAGCTGAATTTTTTGACGCATTAATGTATCAATTTCTTCGGGCATTGAATCGATTTCAATTCTTAAAGAAGATGCGGCTTCATCAATAAGGTCGATTGCCTTATCCGGAAGAAATCTGTCGGTTATATATCTGTCGGATAGTTTTGCTGCTGCAATTAGAGCACTGTCTAATATTCGAATTCCGTGGTGAACTTCGTATTTTTCTTTTAAACCTCTCAAGATACTTATTGTATCTTCAACTGAAGGTTCTCCGACCAGTACCGGTTGGAATCTTCTTTCAAGTGCAGGGTCTTTTTCTATATATTTTCTGTATTCATTAATTGTTGTTGCACCGATTGTTCTCAACACTCCTCTGGCAAGCATTGGTTTTAAAAGATTTCCGGCATCCATAGAACCCTCGGTAGCACCGGCACCTACGACGGTATGAAGTTCATCGATAAACATAACAATTTCGCCGTTTGCGTCTTCAACTTCTTTTAATACGGCTTTCAATCTTTCTTCAAATTCACCTCTGAATTTTGCACCTGCAACCAGTGCACCCATATCGAGTGCAACCAGTTTGACGTCTTTAAGACTTTCCGGAACATCTCCTCTGACTATACGTTGGGCTAGCCCTTCTACTATAGCGGTTTTGCCGACACCAGGTTCGCCTATTAAAACAGGGTTATTTTTGGTTCTTCTGTTTAAAACCTGTATAATTCTTCTGACTTCTTCGTCTCGTCCTATTACAGGATCTAACTTTCCTTTTCTTGCTCTTTCAGTCAAGTCCGTAGAATATTTTTCAAGAGCTTTCATATTTTCTTCTGCATTTTTATTGTCCACTTTTTTATTTCCTCTTATTTTTTTCATAGCATTAAGTACGGAGTTGGGTGTAACTCCTGATTCTTTTAATATTTGCTGGATATTGCTGTTATCCAGAAGTGTCATTGCCAGCAGAATTGATTCAATCCCGATATATTCATCTTTGAATTTATCAGCTTCCGCCTTTGCAATATCAAGCAATTTGTATGTATTTGTTGACAGAAACAGCTGTTGTGTATTCGGCGGTCCTGATATTGTCGGGAAAGATTTAATTGTGCTCACAATCTTATTGATAAATCCCTGATTAAGTACTTTTAATTCTGTCAGGTAATCTTTAATAATTCCGTCATCTTTAATCATTGCAAGCATAATATGCTCCGGCTGCAATTCGGAATTTTTATATTCATTCATTATTGCTGCGGATGACGAGATAATCTCCTGCGAATAATTAGTAAATTTTTCAAAATCAACCATAAAATCAACTCCATTCAAAACGATATTTTCTATATAATTATTTTAACGTTTTTTTTAATGAAGTCATTTTAAATTAATTTTTATTTAATATTTAATTGTCCAACCGTCAGACATTATCCTTGCGGCACAAGTATAACCGCCTAAATTGGCTTTTCTGTTGCAGGCATTATCTTTTGTTGAGCTGATGTCATCATAGCTCCAATTATAACCGTATGGTCTTATTGCATTATTGTTTATTGTAAAGAAAAATAAGTCTTCTCCGGCAACATTTGGACCTCTCATTCCATTTATATCGATAAAAATATTATAGAAAAATCTCAAATCATCAGAATCTTCTGTAGGGAGTTCTTTAGATGGATTTAAGCCAATACAGCTGCCGTCATTTAATTTGAAGGAGGCTGTTTTATTGGTAAAAAACGGTGAAGATATATGTACACCATCCATCCAGGTATATTGCGAACTGTTATCGGTTTCAGGATTATGAAGTTTAAAATTAGGTTCATAGCATAGTGCTAGTTTGGAGTTAGTAGCCTTGCCATACTTTTTTACGCCTCTAATTTCAGGAATAATGTATTTATCAAGAATGACTTCAGCGTCATTCCATTCTGCCCAATCGCTTATGTCTCCGTACTTTACTTCAGCCATTTTGAATGCCTGATTTAAGACTGAGTAAGATTTTTTTAATTTCGTAACTGTTTCTATTTCGTTTTTCTTTTGTATAATTGCCGGCAAAGTCATTGCAGCAACTACTCCGATTATACCGAGTGTAATCAAAACTTCCGCTAGAGTAAATGCGATTTTACGTTGGTTTAGAAAGTATGGTGAAAAAACTTCCGCTAAAGTAAATGCTTTTTTATTCATAAATTCCTCCTTATCTAACATGTTTCCAAATGGAAACATGTAATATTCAGTATAACACTATATTTTAAATATAGCAAGTGTATTGAAAGAACTCGTTTATGAATAAAACACAGGAATACCGCAAACAGTTTGGACAAGCTTTAAGAGAGCTGCGTAAAATTCATACAGGAAAAACATTAAGGATGTTTGCTTATGAATATGATATCCCCTGTGCTACTTTGAGCCGTATAGAAAACGGACAAAGGGAAGCTCAGCTTACAATATTAAAACGTATCGCCGAAGGGTTTGGCTGGGAATTTGGTGAATTTATAAAAAATGTTGAAGAAAAAATGCCTGACAAGTTTGTTTTGAAAGACGAATAATTTGTCATGCCTTTGCCTTTACCTTTACCTTTAGTTTTACTTTTAGTAATTTATATATTTTGTCTATACTTTTTTGACATTTGTAATAAAATTTTTACAAAAATTTACAATTAATTTTACTGAAAAATTTGACTTATTTTTAGAATTTAGATATAAATTTTTTATATTTTGGCAAAAAATTTATAAAAATATTTTAAAATTATGTAATTTTTATAAAAAAATGCAAAAATGTTTCTTAATATTCTCTTTACATTAAGTGTCCGGTTGGCAATTTTTTTTATTCACCACTTTTAATTCAGGTGTAGTGTTGTTATAATTAAGTGTACAAAAAACAACAAACCGGACTTAATTAAATTTGTTATGATTGATAAGATTAGTGTAAGTGTAGATAAAAAACAATATTCCCCGAAACATTCAAGTTCACAACCGAGTTTTAAAGGTTTTGGCGATGTTGCCATGAAATTTATTCAGGCTTGTGAAAAAGAACCAATGGTGAATGTTTCGGTTCTGGATCTTTCAACGGCTATTATTCCGCGTACTATTGTTGAGACGGTTGTAGTACCTGAACAGAAAGACGAAAACGGTAATAAGAAAAAGAAACAGTTAAACTTTTTTGCTGGTTTTGAAGCATTAAGACGTGAAGGTTCCGGATTGATTGTCAACTGTATTATTCCGAGTTTTATTGTTATGGGTGCAGCTAAACTCCTTCAAAAACCATTGTTAAAAGGTGAGTTTAAAAATGCGGACTTTGTCCATAATTGGTCTAACACAGATGCCTTAAAGAAAATACAGACTTTTTATTCTGAAACTGATGCCTCAGCTCCTATTGAAAAACGTGTTGAACAAACATTCAGAAATATGCTGAATAACCTTGAAGGTTTAGACGGAACTGAAGTCAAGAGCTTTGATAAACTTTTGGGTAAAGATAAAAAATCTTATGAAGACATAATAACAAGACTTAAAAATCTTACAACAGCAAAGGATTTTGATAAAAAAGAATTAAAAGCAATTTATGAAAAAATTGCAGAAAAAACTCATATAACCGAAAATATTCGTTTCAAAAATGATAACGGCAAATATTTTGCAAATAATTTGCAATCACTCTGTGATGATGTTGTAAAAACTCTCAGAGGTGTTTATCGTGAAAATATTACTGATCCGTCAGTATTGACAGAATACTTCAAAAAAGCAGGTAAAATGGTTAATGCCAAAAGTCTGACAGGACTTGCTGTAATCCTTCCGCTTGCAATTTATATGCAGCCTATTAACAGATGGATTACATGGAAACTCTCGGGACGTAAAGGTGCCCCGATGTCCGCAGATTTTCAGAACAAGCAGGATGCAGTTTTGTCAAAAGAAGAAAAAGCAAAACTTCTTAAGCAAAAATTTGTATCTATAGGTTCTATGATTGGTTTATCTATGCTTTCTATTATGAAAATGCCTAGTTTAGGTATGCTGAAAGATATTGTACAGTTTAAAGGTATTTTCCCGTCAATGGATCAGGCTCGTCTTATATCTACGGCAACATTTGCAAGCAGAATGGGGGCTTCGGAAGATACAAATGAGCTTCGAGAATCTACTATCAGAGATCTGGCCACTTTCTCAAGTTTCTATTTCCTTGGAGATTATGCTGCAAAGGGTATTGCCTCCGGTATTGAAACATATTATGATAAGAAAGCCGTTAAGGCCGGTGATGACTCCTTGAGAGTTACATTGTTGAACAGACATAAAGTTCTTGATAAAGAAGCAAATGCTCTTAAGAAATTCTGGAATTGGGTTAAGCATACTTCTCTTAAATCAACTGATGAACTTGCAACACATTCCGGCAAGGTGCTTAGAACCTATTGTCAGCTTGGTAACCTTGCATTCTCATTGCTTTCTTTAGGTTTGTTCATACCTCTTTATACAAGAACACAGACTAATAAAAAAGAACAGGCAAAACTTGCGAAAATGAATGCTGAAAATTCATTTCAATCACCGGCAGATGCTGTGACAGAAATGTCGGCGGCTTCGTCGGGTTCGGATACAATGACCGGTTTTGGACAAAATAACTTAAAAACCCTTCAGGGTACGAAACCACCGGCTTTTGAAGCTTTTATTAATTCGCAGAGGAAATAATAAATATGAATATTTCACATATAACCCCAAAATTTCAACAACAGAATAGTTTTAATAATAAAGATAGCAATAAGGCTCCTCAATTTACGGGTGCGGCAGAGACGACTGCTACTTTATTGCTGCGTTTTTTAGATACAAATCAGGCTATAGGTGCAAACTCTGTTGATTTATGTTCTATGGTTATACCAAGAACGACATATGATTTCAAAAAACGCGGTGCTGATGCCGGTATAGAAACAGCAAGACGTGAGTCTATGGGAACCATTAACCATTCTCTGGTGGGAGTTTACGGAACTCTTGGCGGTATGCTCGTTGCTTCTATGCTTAACAAAAAATATGCAAATGTTAATCTCAGAGCAGATAAACTGTTTGCCGATAATATTACAACAGATATTCTTGCAAGATACAGACAGGATTCATTAAGAACTGAGCTGAAAGGTGAAACTGACTCGGTTAAGTATTATCTTAAGAATGTTTTTGATAATGTTAAAGTTTATAATCCTTCAAATAAAAATGCTGTTGATGGCTGGGTAAATATTCCAGATAAGGAAAAAACTCTTGTCATTGATAAAATCTATGATTTGTTAAAAAATGGTAAAAATGACAGAATTGACAAAGATTCAATCGCTTATATTAAAAATTTGATTATTTCTTCTACCGGCGGTGAAAAGAATATTAAACTTGAATTCTTAAAAGATGGTAAAGTTGATAAAAAGGCTTCAAATACTCTTTCAACATTTATCGAAAACCTGCATAATGTTTCAAAAGTATTTTTGAAAAAAGATATTGAAGACGTATTTAACTCATCTATTGATATTGAGTCAAATTCTTTTGTAAAAGCATTGAAATCTATGAACCTGAAACGTTCAATAATTGGTCTTGGAATTGCTACTGCTATCGGGATGTCAACGCAGCCGATTAATAAATATTTGACTTATAAAAAGACTGGCCAGACCGGTTTCGTTGGTGTTGAAGGCAGAGAAGAAGACCACTCTGCAAACTTTAAACTTATGAAAACAGCTGCTGCGGCCCTGTTTGCTCTGGGTGCTTTATCTACAATAACGACCAGACCTTCAGAATTTTTAAGTAAAATTCAATTTAAGGGTATGCTGCCAACGATGGATCAGTTGAAATTGGTTTATGGTTTAACTATTTCATCTCGTCTTCTGGCTTCAAGAGATAAAGACGAACTCAGGGAGTCTGCAGTAAAAGATACTCTGGGATTTTTAAATCTTCTGGTTCTGGGAGCATTGGTTACTAAAGGTAGTGCAAAGCTTCTTGATAAATCAAAATCACTTATAAATATTAAAGAAGGTGATGGAAATAGTTTCTTAAAATGGCTTAAAAATTCTACTCTGAAATCAAGAGATGAAGTGCTTCTGGCCGAGTTAAGGGAACAGGGAAAGGATGTTATCAAAGATGGTAAAGCCCTTACTTTTAAAGAGCTTATGAAACTTGTTGATACTTTACCTGTGCAGGTACAAAAATCTCTAAAGGGTAAACTTAGAGTTCTAAATATTTCACAGGTAATTGGCTACTTATATTCAGGACTGGTGTTAGGTCTGGGAGTTCCTGCTCTAAATGCCCATATGACTGCCAAGTCTGACGCTAAATTTAAGGCAAAAGCTGCAGCTAAAAAACAGGCAGAACTCGCAAATACGCTGGCAGCCTCTACGCCTGTTTCAATGCAGAACTTTACATCTTTAAAACCATTGTTATCAGCTCAAAATAAGGCTTTTGTTGAAAAACATATGTAGTATGCAGTAAAAATAAAAACTCCATAGAAATGGAGCTTTTATTTTGTATATTTTACTTTGTTAAATTTAACCTGCCTGTGCATTGGCTCCGGATACGACTTCAATAATTTCCTGTGTGATTGCAAATTGTCTTGTCTTGTTATATTCAACAGAAAGTTCATTGATAATTTTTTCAGCATTAGTCGTAGCTGCCGACATAGCAGTCATTCTTGATGCAAGTTCTGATGCCTGTGCTTCAAGAAGTGCTTGATAAACTATATTGGTTATATATAACGGCACAACTTTTTGCAAAATATTATGCATATCAGGCATAAATTCCATTAATGATTCAGGAACATTATCATGAAGCCTTTCATATTCCTCCTGTGGAGATTTTAGCGGAAGAACTTCCCATTCTTCAACAAAATAACTCATCATGTTTTTGAATCTTGTTGTGACAATTTCCATCTTATCTATCTTTTTGTCAATAAAATATTCGGCCATATCTTCGACAACAAGTTTAGCTCCTGTTCCTGAAGGATTATTTGCTACATTTAAGTATGTATTGGCAATTTCGCAATCAAGTGCTTGAACCTTTCTTTTTAATGCAGACAAACCTTTCTGACCGACAATAAACAGAACTGAATGAATACCTTGTGATTGATATTCTTCAACTTTTTTCAATGTTTTTCTGACTACATTGGCATTATAAGCACCTGCAAGCCCTTTATTTGATGTTATTACCAGTATTCCTACTGATTTAACCTCTCTTGGCCTCAATAATTCAGGATAGTTGTCAATAGCGGATTTGATTTTTAAAGTTTCTGCACTATATGACCCCACTGAATTTAAAAGCTTTTTAAACATAGAATTTAACTCGGCTGTAAATGGTCTTGAGGCTTTTACCGTATTTTCGGCACGTTTTACTCTTGCTGCCGCAACCATTTTCATTGCTCTTGTTATTTTCTTTGTGCTTTCAACACTTTTTATTCTGTTTTTTATGTCCTTTAAGTTTGTCATAATTAACCTATATATTTATTAATCAACTAATAATAAGATTGTGCACAATGCTGTTAATAAAAGAATGATTATCAAAATATTTTTTGAAAAACAAACTTTTTTTCTGCAGCTGTCTGATTTACATACCATTTTCCCGCAGAGTTCTTCAGCACATTCCAGGCATAATCCTTTCCCGCACGTTGAACATACTGCAAATGCATCTCTATCATGATGATTATAACATTTCATAAATTTCCTCCTTAAAATGTTTTCTTAAATGATTCAAATGCATCTTTAAGAATCTGTTTATCTTCATCAGATAATGCACTTCCTTCATTTAATCTGTCAGAAAGCTCGCCAAATTTCGATTTTAAATGAACAAACCATTCATTTTTGAATCTTGTAATATCAGTATTCGGTATATCATCCAGAATACCCTCATTGGCTGCAAATAAAATGCTGACCTGCTCTGCAACACTTAATGGTGAATATTGAGGCTGTTTAAGAACTTCAGTCAATTTTTCACCTCTTAGCAGTTGATTTTTAGTTGCCTGATCCAAATCTGATGCAAACTGTGCAAAAGCTTCCAATTCTCTGAACTGTGCCAAATCAAGTCTCAATTTACCAGCAACCTGTTTGATACCCTTTGTCTGAGCTGCACCGCCAACACGTGATACTGAAATACCGGCGTTGATAGCAGGTCTTACACCTGAATTGAATAAATTTGATTCAAGGAATATCTGACCGTCAGTAATTGAAATTACGTTTGTCGGAATATATGCAGAAACATCACCTGCCTGAGTTTCAATAATCGGTAATGCTGTGATACTACCGCCTCCGAGCTGGTCATTCAACTTAACAGCTCGCTCCAGTAATCTAGAATGAAGATAGAAAACATCGCCAGGATAAGCTTCACGTCCAGGAGGTCTTTTTAACAGCAAACTCATTGCACGATAAGCCTGTGCATGCTTACTCAAATCGTCGTAAACAATTAAAACATCCTTGCCCTGTTCCATAAACTCTTCCCCGATAGAAACACCTGCAAACGGAGCAATATACTGTAACGGAGCGGCCTCATTTGCTGTTGCCGATACAATAATTGAATATTCCATAGCACCATGTTCTTCCAGAGTTTTTGCAATCTGTGCAACTGTAGATGCTTTTTGACCTATTGCAACATATATACAAATTACATTTTTACCTTTCTGGTTAATAATTGTATCAACTGCAATAGCAGTTTTTCCGGTTTGTCTGTCACCGATAATCAATTCACGCTGTCCTCTTCCGATAGGAGTCAGAGCATCGATTGAGGTTAAACCTGTTTGTAAAGGCTGGTGTACTGATTTTCTTGTTACAATACCCGGAGCAACTCTTTCAATAGGTCTGGTTTTTGTATAACTATATTCACCTTTACCGTCAATAGCTTTACCAGTAGGATCAATAATTCTTCCGATAAGTCCTTCGCCTACAGGAACAGATGCAATTCTTCCGGTAGTTTTAACAGTCATACCTTCTTTAATACTTGTACAATCACCGAGAATAACAACCCCGACGTTGTCTTCTTCAAGGTTCATTGCAATTCCGAGTGTATCTTTGCCATCATCAAATAAAACAAGTTCACTTGCCATTACATTTCTTAGGCCATAAATTCTTGCAATACCGTCACCGACTTCAAGAACTTTGCCGATATTAGTGACTTCCGTAACAGAAGTATAGTTCTCAATTTTTGATTTGATGATAGAACTAATTTCATCAGGTTGTATCAGTACCATAGTGTCCTCTCTTTATCGTTTATTTTTACATTAAATTCTTGCTTAATTTGTCCAATTTGCTTTTTATGCTTGTATCAATTACATCATCATCAATTTTATATATCAGACCTGCAATTATACTTTCATCAATTTCCCAAATAGGACTAATATTTTTTTGTAGTTTTTCAGACAATTTTTGAACTATTTTCCCTCTGTATTCCTCATTAAGAGGTATTGCGGAAACAATCTCCACAGTCTGAATATTATTAATCTTGTCAAGTTTATCGGCATAATCTGCTTTTACTTGTTCAAATTCCGAAAATCTTTTCTTATCAATAAGAATTTTGATAAAGTTAATTATATTCGGATTAATTTCATTTTTAAATACTTCATCAATTATTTCATGCTTAGTTTCAGTCGAAATCGTCGGATACTCCAGTGTGTTTTTTAAGTCAGAGGAAATTTTAAGGATTTGTGATATTGTTTCAAGATCTTTACTTATGTCCTCATATGACATAACATTATCCTTAACAAGTTCAATAAGAGCTTCCGAATAATTTTTAGCTGATAAAGATATTTGTTCGTTTAAATTTGTCATGGTTTACACTTGAATCCTATCTAATTCATTAATACTTTCCTGAATATATCTGTCATGAAGTTCAGGAGTATTTTTAAGAATATTTTTAATATGATTTTCTGCGGTTTTAACTGCTGCCGTAGCAGTTTTATTTGTTAATCTTGAGGAAATTGTTTGTTCTTCAGAAGCTACCACTCTGGAGATATTATCATTAATTCTGGAAATTTTGTTCTCAGTATCATGTAATAAATCCGTACTCAGCAAATCTCCCTGTTTTCCCGCTTCATTTAACTGTGATGCAATATCTGAATCCAGATTCTTAACGAGTTCATTTGCTGCCTCAAGCTTTTCTTTTGCAGTGGCTTTTTCCTCTTTCGATTTCTCAATAGAGTTTATAACATTTTGTTTGGCATTCTCCAGTATGCCTCCGATGTTAAACTTTTTGCAAATCCACCAGAGTAATGCAATCATTACTGCAAAGTTAAAGGTATTGGTTTTTACGATAGTATCCCAGATATGTAAGATTTCGTTCATTTAATTTACACCTTATTAACAATTTCCGCATTATCTATGGAAAATTTTTCGCCGAGAAGTTTTTCAGTTATTGCTTCCGCAAGGTTAGAAACACTGCTTTGAAGTTCTTCCTGAGTTTTAACTTCTTCGGCATTCAAATTTTCTTTTGCTTTATTAATTTCTTCTCTGCTTTTAATAACAGCTGCTTCAGTTCTCTGTTTAGCCTCGCTGCGTGCGGCTTCAACTTTGTCCGATATAATCTTTCTTGAATCAGCCTTAGATTTTAGCAGTTTTTCTTCTCTATCTTTATGAATGCGTTCGGATTCGCACGTATTTTCCTGAGCTTCTTTATAATTTTTATTTATAAAGTCTTCTCTTTCATTTACGATTTTAGAAATTGGTTTGTATAGTATTCTGTCCATAATAAGTATGAACACAATAAAACTAAACATAGCAACAAGAAATGTGGCGTTAAATTGAAGCATAATAAAGACTCTCCGCTAAAATTATTTAACAAACAATAACAACAAAGAAACAAGTAATGCATAAATAGCAGTTGCTTCAGCAAGACCTGCACCGATAATGAAGTTTTTGAATGCTTCATCTTTAATTTCAGGTTGTCTTGCGATAGCATCAAGAATACCCTTTGTTGCGATACCAAGACCGATACCTGCACCGATTGCACCGAAACCGATTGAAATACCTGCACCTAATTTTGCTAAATCCAATGATGCTAAAATTTGTTCGATTGCCATAATTTTTCTCCTTTTTATAATGTTACTCTTCTTTGATAGCCATAGATATATATGTTGTAGCAAGTAATGTAAATACCAGAGCCTGAATTACTGCTACAAACAGTTCAAAAAGCATAAACGGAAGCGGTCCGAAATATGCAAGCAAACCAACCATTGTAAAAATCAAGACTTCACCAGCAAGAATATTTGCGAAAAGTCGTAATGCAAGTGAAAATGGTCTTACAAATAATTCTAATGCATCAACGAGCGTAATAATTATGCCGTCTGCACCAAAACCGTGGAAAAAGAAATGAAACCCTTTCTTTTTTACCCCGTAATAAATATAATATATTGATACAACGATTGCCATTGCTGCTGTCATGTTTATATCATTATTGGGCGAAGCAAGTTCTCCGCTGTGCAGGTGAATTAAATGCCAAGGAAGCTGACCAACCAGATTTGCAGTTAAGATAAACATAAATAATGTCAGGATTAATGGCAAATGTTGTGCTGCCTCGGATTTTCCCATGCTTGATTCTGTTATTTGAGTGAAATATTTTATAATGCCTTCACAGACAAGCTGAAGTTTCCCGGGAATAATGGATACATTTCTTGTTGAAACAAAAGCTGTAATGATTAAAAGTATCATAGTCAGCCACATTGTAATTAAGGTATCCATATTCAAAGAAACACTGTGTCCTGCAATATTCAGAGTATAAATCCAATGTTCCATTTTTATTACTCTCCCACTTTTAATTTTTATTGTAACTCGTAAATAAAAAATCGCAAATTTTTTTGTTTGATGTAGAATTATTTATAATTACAAGGTTTAAATACAATCGGGGGATAATGAAGAAGATTTACCTTGAAGAAGTTGAGTCAACAAACTTATATGCCAAGCAAAATATCGATGTATTGTTTGACAGAACTCTGGTGCAAGCTTTTGTTCAAACTTCCGGACGGGGAAGATTTCAGCGTAAATGGGTTGATTTTGGACGAGGAAATCTTTTCATGACATTTGTGCTTAAACCCTCGGATAAATTTAACGAGATTTATTCAAATTTAACGCAGTATTTGTCAGTAATTCTCTGTAAAATTTTAGAGAATATGGACTTAAAACCTCAGATTAAGTGGCCAAATGATGTTTTAATCAACGGGAAAAAAGTAGCTGGAATTTTATCGGAATCTGTTATGTCCGGTTCGCTGCTGAAAGGTATTGTTTTAGGTATAGGAGTTAATCTTTCTGCAACAGAAAAACAAGTTTCGGAAATTACTGATAAAAAAGTAACAGCTTTAAATCTTGAGCTGCATAAATCTGTTGATTTGGATAAATTTACGGATTTGTTGAGTGATGCTTTCTTTGAATATTATGATATATTTTTGAATAAAGGTTTTAAATTTATTAAAGAAGATTATCTTTCCAGAGCATGCTTTTTGAATAAGGAAATATGCATAAAGGTTTTTGATACCGAATATAAAGGAGTTGCGATTGATGTCACTGATAACGGTGAATTGCTTCTGCTGAAAAATAATGAAACTTTAGTACTTACAATAGGAGATATATTATGAATCAATTTGTGTTGAATTTAAAGGATGGACTTGTTTTACTTGTTCTGGGTATGGGATTTGTATTTGCATTTCTTTATATAATGGTTCTTGTAATGAATGCAATGTCAGCATTTATCAGATGGCTGAACAAAATTTTCCCTGAAGAAGTTGAAATTGTTGAAAAAAAAGGAGCGAAAAAGAATGTGTCGGAAGAAGAGGCTATTGCTGTTGCTATTGCGGTTGCTGCCTCACAGGGACGTTTTTAGGGTTAAATATGAAAGGATATAAATTATGGCAAAAAAATTGATTAAAGTTATGGATACTTCATTCAGAGACGGTTTTCAATCCGTTTACGGAGCAAGAGTCTTTGTTGATGATTTCATTCCGGCACTACAATCTGCTGTTGCTGCAGGTATCAGACATTTTGAGGTTGCCGGAGGGGCAAGATTTCAGTCGCCTATTTTTTACTGTAACGAAAATGCTTTTGAAACAATGGACAAGATTAGAGCTGCTGTTGGAGATGATATAAATTTGCAGTCTCTGGCAAGAGGAGTTAATGTTGTAGGGCTTGATTCACAGCCTAGAGATATTAT
Source organism: Candidatus Gastranaerophilales bacterium (assembly GCA_944325865.1). Classification (GTDB taxonomy): domain Bacteria; phylum Cyanobacteriota; class Vampirovibrionia; order Gastranaerophilales; family Gastranaerophilaceae; genus Scatousia. The sequence goes on from CALVBS010000001.1 coordinate 83,987, forward strand.
TAATTTACATGCAAAACTGTTTAAAAAGCATGGAGTTACTACCATCAGAAATTTTGATGCTTTAAATGATGTTAATAACCTTATTTATTCAGGACAATGCATAAGAGATAACGGTTTGAAACATGAAATTACTATTACAATGATGGAACTTCCGATTGGTTGTGAAGGTGCACATGATGTCGCTTTTTATGAAAAGGTTCTCAGAAATATTCTTGATGCGGGTATTCCATTTGATAGCCTTGCATTTAAAGATGCATCGGGAACTTCTAATCCTAGAAAAGTTTATGAAACACTTAAACGTACAAGAGAGATATTAGGTGATAGTGCTCATATAAGATTCCATTCTCATGAAACCGCAGGAACCGGATTGGCTGCTTATATGGCAGCACTTGACGGTGGTGCTGACGGAATTGATTTGTCTATGAAGCCTGTTTCCGGAGGTACTGCTCAGCCTGATATAGTTTCAATGTGGCATGCCGTTAAAGGAACTGATTATGATCTGGGTATTAATGTTGAAAAAATACTTGAAACGGAAGAAATTTTCAAGGAATGTATGAAAGATTACTTCCTTCCTCCGGAGGCCCTTTCTGTTAATCCTATGATTATCCAGTCGCCTCTTCCGGGTGGAGCCTTGACTGCCAATACACAGATGCTTCGTGATAATAATTTGATGGATAAATTCTCTGATGTTGTTGCGGCAATGAAAGAGGTCGTTATGAAAGGCGGTTTCGGTACTTCTGTTACTCCTGTTTCGCAGTTCTATTTCCAGCAGGCATTTAATAATGTTATGTTTGGACCATGGAAAAAGATTGCGGAGGGTTATGGCAAAATGGTTCTCGGATATTTTGGCAAAACGCCTTGTGAACCTGATTCTGAAGTTATAAGAATTGCATCTGAACAGTTAAATTTAAAACCTACGACAGAACTTGTTGTTGATTTAAACGATAAAGATGAAACAAAAGGAATAAAAGCCGCCACAAAGAGACTTGAAGAAGCAGGACTTCCTATAAATGATGAAAATATCTTTATTTCCGCTGCTTGTAAGGAGAAAGGTATTTTATTCCTTGAAGGTAAAGGCACAATCGGCGTCAGAAAATGTGAAAAAGGTGATAATGAACCTAAAATTGATTCACCTAACGGTTATACGGTTTCTGTTAACGGTAAAAAATACGCAGTCGCTATTGAGGGTAAAAAAGCAACAGTTAACGGAAAACTTTACGACATTGATGTAAAATCCGGCATTGAAGCCGATACACATGCTGCAGCAGCCGGAGAAAGTACTCCGATTAAAGCCGCTTTACCGGGTACTGTTTTGAAGGTTCTTGTTTCAGCAGGCGATTCAATAAATGAAGGTTATGTCATTGCTGTAATAGAGGCAATGAAAATGGAAACTGAAATTAAATCTCCTGTGGGCGGTACTGTTCAATCCGTTGAAATTGAGGTCGGAGATAAAGTTAAAACCGGAGATATTCTGGTTACGGTCGGTTAGTTTACATAATTTGAAAAGGATAAAAATATGAATATAACAGAAAGTTTAATTAAATTATGGGAGTCAACCGGTATTGCTAACTTTGTTCAACCGGCAGACCCTTCTATCGCAAGCGGATTTGAGCAATTTTTACATCAGTTCGGTTCGCCGATTATGCTGGTAATCTGCTGCTTTCTCTTGTGGCTGGGTATAAAAAAACAATTTGAACCGTTATTACTTGTGCCTATTGCCTTTGGAGGTTTGCTTTCAAATATTCCTGTCGCTGATATAGCAGGTCCTAACGGTTTTTTAGGAATTATATATGAGGCAGGAATTCATAAGGGATTGTTTCCGCTGATTATATTTATGGGTGTTGGAGCTATGACGGACTTTGGCCCGCTTATTGCTAATCCTAAAACTGCACTTCTGGGCGGAGCTGCTCAGTTCGGAATTTTCGGGGCATTGCTTCTTGCACTTTGCTGTTTTGGGTTTACACTTCCGCAGTCGGGTGCTATCGGAATTATCGGCGGTGCTGACGGACCGACCTCTATTTATGTAACTACAAAGCTTGCTCCGGAATTACTCGGGGCTATTGCGGTTGCAGCTTATTCTTATATGGCTTTAGTGCCGGTTATACAGCCGCCTATTATGAAACTTTTAACAACTGAAGAGGAAAGAAAAATTGAGATGAAACAGCTTAGAGAAGTTTCAAAACGCGAAAAAATTATATTTCCTCTGGTTGTATTGGGGTTATGCATAATATTTCTGCCTGATGCATGTCCTCTTGTAGGAGCATTGACTTTTGGAAATCTTTGTAAAGAATGCGGTGTTGTTGAAAGACTTTCCGATACAATGCAAAATGCATTGATTAATATCGTCACAATATTTCTTGGCTTATCCGTAGGTTCAAAATTGTCGGCATCGCAATTCTTAACTACACAGACTTTGTTTATTCTTTTGTTGGGAATCATTGCGTTCAGCTTAGCAACTGCCGGTGGGGTATTATTTGCAAAAGTTATGAATTTATTCTCAAAAGAAAAAATCAATCCGCTTATTGGTTCGGCAGGGGTTTCTGCAGTGCCTATGGCCGCAAGAGTATCAAATAAGGTAGGACTTGAGGCGAACCCGCAAAATTATCTGCTTATGCATGCAATGGGACCAAATGTTGCAGGAGTAATTGGTTCTGCTGTTGCGGCTGGGATTTTGCTTGCGTTATGTAAATAAAAAACAGCTATTAAAAATGAGTGACCGTCTGGCAGGCGGTCATTTGTTTTTAAATAGTTATATCAATTTCATTCCCCAGAGAATTGATTATAGGTTGGGATTTGTTATAAAGTTCTGATTTGCTTATATTAGGGTTTTCTTTGATAATTTTCTTAATCTCTTCGGTTGCCCTTTTGATTTGGGGATATTTTTGAGTTATTTTTTCTCCGATAATCATCGCCAGATGTTTGTAGCCCCTATTTCCTATTCCTTTTGAGGTATCTTTTTCCGACAGTATGCTGATAACTTCTTTCGGGCCGGCAAGGGCTTCACTTTTTAGTATTTTTTGTGTTGTTACTTCAAGAACTTTGTATGTTTCGAATTTGTGTCCGAAATTTATTTTTCCATGATTATTATTTATATTCATAATTTCTCCAAAGTTTTCTGATTTAAAAAAACATAAAAATAAATTTTTTTGTCAATAAATATTCTTTTTCACAGTTTATTTTTATAATAATATTTTTGTAGGAGAATTTTATATGAAAAAATTAGCTGTTTTAACCTCTGAAAATGAAACTATCGTAAGAGCTGTAATAGAATATTTACGTAATAAGAATATTGATATAATTGTTCTTTCAAATGTGCTTAATTCAAAAGTTTTCGACTCGGCAAAATTATTGAATATCGCATGTGAATATGTTCCTGCAGAAGAAAACGGGCAGTATTTTTCGTGCAAAAATTTTGATCTGGTTGCTATTACGGAGTATAAGGGAGAGTTATCCGCAGATACGATTGAATCAGGTAAATTTATCGATATTCATATGTCACTTCTTCCTGCATTTAAAGGCAAGGATGCAATTTACAGGGCTTTTGATGCCGGTGTAAAAGTTTCAGGTGTTACTGTTCACTCTATAACCTCGGAAATTGACGGTGGGAAAATCCTTGCACAGTATCCGGTTTTAATTTCGAATACAACTCATTTTGACGAATTTAGAGATGAAATGTATAAAGTCGCGGGTATTTTATATCCTAAAGTTATTGAATGTATCTTGGAAGATAAGGTTTTTGATTTCGCAGATTTATTTAAGGGAGCTTGTTCGTCAGGATGTGGTGGCTGTTCAGGGGATTGCCGGAATCATTAACTTTTATTATTTTATATGATTTTTTATAAAAATTATGTATAATTTGATTAGAAAGTTTAAATTTTATCGGGGGAAAATGATATGTCTGTTGATGATGCACTGGTAATGATTTTAGCTGGCGGTGAAGGAAAAAGATTATATCCGTTAACAAAAGATAGAGCAAAACCGGCAGTTCCGTTTGCGGGGAGATATCGCATTATTGATTTTGTTTTAAATAATTTTATAAATTCGGGATTTTATAAAATAAAAGTGCTTACTCAATATAAATCGGATTCGTTAAATAAACATATTACCAGAGGATGGGCCTTATCTCCGTTTTTGAACCAGTATGTGGATCTTGCTCCGGCACAGATGAGAACAGGTGTTGATTGGTATCGTGGTACTGCTGATGCGATTTATCAGAATATATTTCACATAACGGATGAAGATCCCGATTATGTTTGTATATTTGGCGGAGATCATATTTACAAGATGGATGTTTCTCAGATGCTTGATTTTCATAAAGATAAGCAGGCTGATTTATCAATTTCGGCTATTCCTATACCTATAGAGGAAGCATCAGAATTTGGAATTATAGAAGTGGATGATGATTGGAGACTTATTAATTTTGTTGAAAAACCTCAGTCAAAACCTAAATCAATTCCGGGAAATCCTGATATGTGTCTTGCTTCAATGGGAAATTATATTTTCAACAAGGATGTTTTACTAAACGCTCTTGATGAGGATTTTCAAATAAAAAATTCGAGTCATGATTTTGGAAAAAATGTTATTCCAATGCTTTTAAATGAAGGTAAACGAATTTTTATCTATAACTTTGCAGATAATGAATTTCCGGGTATTACGGATGCAGAAAGAGGTTACTGGAGAGATGTCGGCAGTATTGATGCATACTGGCAGGCTAATATGGATTTGTTATATTCAAATCCTGAATTGAATCTTTATTCAAAAGAGTGGCCTATAAGAACTTTTAATTACAACTATCCTCCTGCAAAATTTATCTGGCAGGAAGGTGACAGAGTTGGTATGGCAACAAATTCTATGGTATCCGAGGGTTGTATTGTCTCAGGCGGCAGCATCTCAAAGTGTGTGTTGTCTCCGGAGGTGCGTGTAAACAGTTATTCTCAGGTGTATGAGAGTATATTGATGGAAAATGTTGAAGTTGGCCGCTACTCGAGGATTAAGCGTGCTATTATTGATAAGAATGTGAAAATCCCTCCGCATACAAGAATCGGTTATAATAAAGACGAAGATCTTAAGCGGGGGTTCCATGTCTCACCTAACGGAGTGACTGTTGTACCTAAAGGTGCTATACTATAACTCGTTTTATAGAAATTTTTAGCGGATGCAATTTTATCAAGATGCATCCGTTTTTTGTGTATGTTGAAAAATTTTTTATTTGTATTACTATATTTTAGGCACTAACATGTGTAAATATTTCTTAAAATAGGTATTAATAAGAGCAATTTTATCCCTTTACATGTTTTATATACTCGGGTAGAAATATGGTATCTGTAAGTTCAATAAATAATATTATATCGACTGCTAGTTCGGGCTTGAAAAAACCGAATGTTTTTAAACGTCTTTATAATAAACTACCTAATTGGGAAGTTACTTCCGACAAATTGTTGACTCATGTGGAAAATTTTGGTAAAAAATGTACATCTGCCCACCAGAGAGGAATTTTAGGGGCAACTGCCCTTTTGACACAGCCATTTATAGATGCAAGAAATAAGGATGTTGATGAAAAAACCCGAAAATATTCCGTAGCCAGAACGATTGCAAAAATTATTGCAGGTACTCTTACCGGTGTAGCTATTCGTTACGGATGTATTAAAGCAATGAACTGGAAACCGTTTTTACCTTCCAGATGGCAATCTTTAACAAAGGATGTTCAAGATCAATACAAAAATGCAATGGGTACTATCGTTTCACTCGTTGTAATGCTATTTACAAACTTTCTGATTGATGCCCCTTTGACAAAATTCCTTACAAATGTTATGACTCAAAACCAGAAGGGAGATAAAAAATGAAAACTCCCGAATTCATAACTGACATGCTAAAAAAACTCGCAAACAAAGGAGCTTCGTTTAAAGATACAGTATTGAAAAAATACGGTGAACAGCCGGGAACTATGCTTGTTCATACAGGCGTTCTCGGTTGGATATTGTCATCTCTTGCACAAGTTGCTGCTGTTGCTTTTAATGATAAAATTCCGGCAGAGCAAAAAGTCTTCTTAATCCCGCAGGAGATTGGCGATGCTGCAACTAATATTTTATCATTTTATATTGTTACCCAGTCAGTAAAATCTTTAGCCTCAAAACTTGTAACAACCGGAAAATTGAAAAATCCTAAAATTTCTGCTTTTCTTGAAAAGGTTAAAGGAATTGATAAATCAAAAATCGGAACCTGGGATTTTGATATAACAAAACTTGCAGGTTACAAAACAGGCATTAAGGATGATTTTATAAAATTCAAGAATGGTGTGGATGTTTATGCAAGTCTTGCCGGTTCTATTGCTTCGTGTAATATAATTACTCCGATTATAAGAAATAAATATGCCTCTGATAAGCAGAAAGATGTACTTGCTCAAATGCAAAAAGATAAAATGAAATATTTGCAGGCACCGCGTGGCATTTCTATGAACAAGTATTTGCAAAATGTTTATGCCAAACATTCTGAATTAAAAGTTTAGCATATTAATGAGGCCGATTACCATTATCATAGTTATAACCATGAATAATCCCGCCAGTTTAAAGAAGGGATTTATTTTTGTATTTTCTTCTTTACTGTTTATTTTTTCAAGAGTTTTTTTTGAAAAATCATATTTAAGTTCATTTTTTGTGCGGTTAAAAGAAGAGGTTAATAGTTGTTTGAATGCGTAAAATTCTTCCAAATCTTTTCTTGCAAGTGGATTTGATATTGCTATTTTTTTTATTTTAATATTTTCATTATCTGTCAGTTCATTATCAATATATGCGGAAAGATTTGCCTTAAACCTTTTATATTGCTGATTGTCGTATTGTTCAAAGTCCTTATCTTCCTCCGAAATTTTAGTTCGAATTTCGCTGAAGTTTTCAAGTATCCGCCTTAACTTCATGTATTTTTCCATACAGTACGGGCAGCTATTCAGGTGTTCCTGAACACATTTGCTTAAGTTTATATCAAGTTTGTTTTCTATATAAAAAGTCAACAAGGTTACTACCTGATTACAATTTAGATTATTTTGCATAGTTCCCTCCTTTATATGTAAGCTTTAAGACCGTTCTGCAGTTTTATTCTGGCACGTGAAATCCTTGATTTTACAGTGCCCACACTTGAATTTGTTGCCTGAGCAATTTCTTCGTAACTTAAACCTTGCAATTCTCTTAAAACTATTGCAACACGAAAAGGTTCCGGCAATTCTTTTATTTCCTTCTTTATAATTTCTTCCATTTCGGCTGTTATGCATTTTTCAGGTGGTTTGCATTTTTTATCGGGAATAATAGATTTTAGAGAAAAGTTTGTTTCATCATCGGATTCTTCATCAATAGATACGACATCCGGCTTTTTTGAGTTTTTTCTTAACTCATCATAAAAAAGATTTGTTACTATTTGATTTAACCAGCTTTTGAAATGTTTTGGATTTTTCAATGATTGTATATTTTTGGCAACACGTAACAAAGCTTCCTGTGTCAAATCCGCTACATTTTCTCTTTTTTTAGACAGGTAAGAAAAAGTTGCAAATACATTTTTTTGTTCTCGTTTTATTAATTCTTCCAGAGCTTTAAAATCGTTCTGTTGTGACAAAACGACTAGTTCTTCCAGAGACATTTTTCTGTATTGCAATTTGTTAGCAGACATACCGAATCTCCTTACTCAAATGGTAAGGAATTTTTTCGTTAAAATCTTTAAACAAAACTATACATTATATGGACAATATTTTTTATTAACGGAGTTTAATATTTCAATTATTCTGCAGCAATATATCCACGTAAAGCTGTGTATGCTGCAACATAAGGTGATGCCAGATAGATAAATCCGTTAACATTTCCCATTCTTCCCTGAAAGTTTCTATTTTGTGTTGCAAGACAAACTTCACCATCTGCAAGTGTTCCAGCATGAACCCCTACACAAGGTCCGCAGCCGGGCGGTAATATTGTTGCATTTGCCTCAACAAATATTGTAATTAATCCTTCAGCAAGAGCCTGCAGATAAACATCTTTTGATGCCGGACAAATTAGCATTCTCACATCAGGATTAATTGTTTTTCCTTTTAGAATTTCCGCAACTACACGTAAATCCTCAATTCTTCCGTTTGTACAGGTTCCTACAAATACCTGATTAACTTTTATATCCTTTAGTGCGGCTACCGGTTTTGTATTATCAACTGTATGAGGACAAGACACGGTATGTTCAATATCTTCTGCATTAATACGAATAATTCTTTCATAAACAGCATCACTGTCTGGCTTCAGTGTTCTGAATTTATCTTCCCTGCCTCTTGATTTTAAAAATTCTTTTGTCTTTTCATCAGCAATAAACAAGCCTGCTTTTGCACCTGCCTCAACAGCCATATTTGCAAGAGTAAATCTCTCGGACATAGACATGTTTTCGATTGTCTCTCCGCAAAATTCGAGTGCCTTATATGTGGCACCATCAGCACCAATCATTCCTATAAGATGGAGCATTAAATCTTTAGAACAAATTCCTTTTTTGAATTTACCGGTAACTTCAATTTTATATGTTGCCGGAACCTTCAACCAGGTTTTACCAAGTGCCATTGCCACAGCAATATCTGTTGATCCCATACCGGTTGCAAAAGCACCAAGAGCTCCTGATGTACATGTATGAGAATCAGCTCCGACCAGAATTTCGCAAGGGTTTACAAATGTTTCCACAAGCCTCTGGTGACAGACTCCGGCTCCGACATCTGATAAGACCGCACCATATTCTTTTGAAAATTCTCTCAAAACAGTATGTGTATTTGAAAGCTCTTTTCTTGGACTCGGGGATGCGTGATCAATAAAAAGAATACTCCTTTCAGGATTTTTTAGTTTTGGGATTCCCAGCTTTTTAAATTCTTGAACTGTAAGCGGTCCTGTTCCATCCTGAACCGCAGTAACATCAACATTTGCAATAACAAGTTCTCCAGCGTGAACTTCTTTACCTGCGTGCTCGGAAATAATTTTTTCTGCTAAAGTTAATCCCATAAATTTTCTCCTTACTTATTATTTTCTTAATTTTAGCATAAAAATTTATTTTAATAGCAATATGCTGATTTAGATATGGTTGATGCTGCCATTTATTGTAAAAAAAGATTCGGTGATGAAAATGGCAGAAAAGTTTTAAATTCAATGGTTGTCAGAGATGAAAAACGTAATCAAGTATTTTTGCAGGAGGCATTTGATTATGTCAAGGAATTAAATGTGAAGGACTTTAAAAAAGCAATTTATGCTGTAAATGCCGGTTTAAAGCAGAATAAAGACGGAAACCTTATTTTTGACAATCAACGGGCAAATGAAAATTTATTGACTTATAATACACAGGCATAAGCTATAGTTTATAATGGTATTTTGCATACGTTAACCCATCCTGTAGCATTTGAATACTGTAAAAGTTCTTCACAATTCAGTTTAATTGCCGAATTCCCGCTGCCGCAGGCCGGATAAACCGTATCAAAACGCTTTAGCGAATCATCCAGATATATATTTACATCACTTCTTTCTATAGCAAAAGGACAAACCCCTCCTACTGCATGACCGGTAAATTCAATTACCTCATCAGGACTAAGCATCTTTGCTTTAATCCCGAAGAATTGTTTAAATTTTTTGTTGTCTATTCTTGCATCTCCTGCAGTTACTATTAGTATGGCACCATCAGGAGTTTTAAAAGAAAGAGTTTTTGCAATTCGAGCATCTTCAACGTCAAGTGCATGTGCTGCAAGTTCAACAGTTGCACTTGACTCGGATAGTTCTATAATATCTTCATCCCTTTTGAATTTTTTTAAGTATTCGCGTACTTTTTCGATTGACATTTCTATATAATCCTGTGTGGTTTTGTAAGAAGGTGAGCCTCAACACGCTCTTTGATTGCACCCAGTGGCTCGTAGTATGGTGAAACGGTCATTATTTTTGCAGCAATATCAGGATAGTAATAAATAAATCTCAATTCACTGGAAGTTAAAGGCTTTTGCGTATGTACGTTTGCATAACGTGCAAGTTCAAGAATGTTCCGTGCTTCATGCTCATCCTTAAATTCCAGTTCAAGGTTTTCATACACGTTTCTGAATCCTCTAATTCCTCCGTATTCACCTGTTGTAATAGTTCTGCCCGTTTCAATTATTTCAGGTTCGCCTCTGCCAAGTTCTTCAAAGTCGTATAGTTCGTAGTTTCTCCTGTCTTTTAATGCACCGTCTGCATGAATTCCTGATTCGTGTGCAAATGCATTATCCCCGACAGCGGGTTGATTTATCGGAATAGGAACCCCAAAAGCATAAGAGGTATATTTTGCAAGCCTCCATGCTTTACTTAAATCAATATTTGGATCAATTTCATAATCGTTTTTAAATCCGGCAGATTTCATTATTGCAAGAAGACAGGAAACCAGATCAGCATTTCCAGCTCGTTCTCCCATACCATTTATTGCTGTATTGATATATGCATCAACTCCGGCATCTACTGCCGCTTTTGCTCCCATCACAGAACATCCGACTGCCATCCCTAAATCATTATGGTAATGCAATTCAATAGGCATTCCTGTCTCTCTTGCCAGTTTATAGATCCTGTCGTAAGAGGTTTTTGGATCTTCGTAGCCAAGAGTATCGCAGTATCTGAATCGTTGTGCCCCTGCTTTTTTTGCTTCTTTAGCATATTTTATAAGAAAATCTATATCACTTCTGGAAGCATCTTCAGCATTTACACCTATAACTTCAGCTCCGTGAGATACCGCACATTTGATAGCATCAATCGTCATGTTAAGTATATCCTGCGGCGTTTTTTTACCGAGATATTTCCCGTTAATCATCTGTTCTGAAGTTGATTGAGAAAGATTGACATTTTTAAGTTTAGGAACATTATTAAATGAAAGTTCAACATCCGATGCTATGGCTCTCATCCACCCGGATAACTTTGTAGTTGTAATAACACCTCTTTCTACAAGCTCAAGGTTTCCGTTCAGGTAGTTAATTTCATGTTTTGTTGTAGGAAACCCGAACTCTGACTGGGTGATTCCCATATCATCAAGCATAAGGTTTATAATGGTTTTTTGCAATTTTGCAAGACCTAATCTTGACGTCTGTACACCATCACGGTTTGTTACATCTACAAAATAAATTCTGTGTTTTTTCATTTTTGCTCCTTGGTTTGCAAATTCTTGTTGAAAAACTTGCTTTTTTAATTAAAGTTAATTACAATGAATAGTATGAAACATTTTCGGGCAGATTGTCAAGAATTTAAGATTTAATTATGAGTAACACGAAGCAGCTAGAGAAGAAGATTAATAAAGAGTATAAAACAGGCAATGTTAAATGTGCTATAGAGTTATGCCAGATAGGACTTCAAGAAGACCCGACAAATGCCGATTTGCATATACGTCTCGGTGATTTGTATTTGGCATGGCATCTTGATATTTATAATTCATGTCAATATATAGATGAAGCTATTACAGAATATCAAAGAGCAATGGAATCTTATATTGACAGTGCTGACATTTACTATAAAATAGCTCAGGCTCATTTTTATAAGGGTGATCTTGATAAGGCAATTAATTATCTTGATACTGCTATTGAGAAAAATCCAAAGTTAGCCAGAGCATATTATCTGCTTGCTGAAACATACACTAAAAAATCAAGATTTATTGAGGCAGGAATTAATGCAAGAAAGTCAATAAAATTTAAACCTCTATCAAATTCCTGTGCACATTTTTTACTTTCAAATTTGTATAATGTTTCATCTGTAAAATCTTTTAAGAATTGGGTAAAGGCAAGATGGGAATATGTTCTCTCTTTGTTAACGCTTCCTTTTGATTCTCAGGCACTTAAAAATGTTGGAAGATTTATTTCTTACATGAAATTTTTCCCGATTCTGGTTAAGGGATTATATCTTGTTAATTCGAAAAAATTTGAAAAAGCCATCGAATTATACGCAGATGCAATAGAGAAAGCTCCGGGATTTATCCCGTTATACAGTCTTCTCGGCGATATTTACTGCGGAATAGGACGTTATGAGGATGCTATTACTGAATATAAAATGGCAATCTGGCTTGATTGTTTAAATATTGAGGCATACAGACATCTTTCGCAGGCATATGAGGAGATAGGAGATTACGACAGTGCTGTCGATGTTTATCAGAAATTAATAGAGATTACACCTAATATGCCTGATGTTCATTCAAATCTGGCTAATATATTATTTGTTAAAGGCGATATTGACGGAGCTATCTCGCATTTTCAAACTGCCGTGACACTTAATCCTAAGAAACAATGGACAAGTGTTATTAATCAAACACTGGGATTTGTATATCACGAATCTAAAAAGGATATTGATGCTGCAATTTCATCTTATCAGAGTGCTTATTTGCAGACGCCTGATGATATAGATATTTACATAAATCTTGGCAGTGCATTTTATGATAAGGAAGATTTTAATAATGCATTGCAGGTTTATAGAAATGCCCTTGATTTGGAACCTAAAAATGCTAAAATTCATTGTAATTTAGGATTTCTATACTGGGGAAACAGCGAACTTGATGAAGCTATTAAAGAGTATGAGCTTGCAATAGAGTATGATGAAAATTATGACATTGCTTACAATAACCTTGGAGTTATTTATCTTGATGATTTAGGAAGAGTGCAAAAGGCCATTGAACTCTTTAAAAAAGCTATTGAATGCAATCCGAATTATGCACTTGCTCATTTTAATCTTGCACGAGCAATAACAATTACCGGTGATAAAATAGAAGCAGCAAAATTATATCAAATTGCACAGGATGTTAATAAGATTACAAATGAATTAGATCCTCAGGAAATTATTGATAAAATAAATGCTTTATTTAGTTAGGATTATTTTTTTGCAGACGATTGTTTATAATGTCTTTTGCTTGTATTGCGGCGGTGACGCATAGTGCATAGATTAAAGCACTTCTTGCATAGCTCTTAAATCCCCATTTGTGATTCTTATTAATCAATTTCAGATAGTTTTCTTCAAGGCCTGCTTCTTTCGCCATCATATATCCTTTTTTGGATGCTGTAAATTCCTCAGCCAATTTTGGCAAAAAGCCTAAAGCTACAATTCCTCCTGTTGAGGCTCTTAGTATATTAATCATTTTATCGCCGGAAGAAAGTTTATCATTTTCTTTTTGAGGCTTTATTTTACTTGTAAATATTGCAGCTAGCGGTAATCCAAATACAACATATTTGTTATTTGTATGTTTTGCAAGTTTAAAAAGTTTTGATGATAAACCTGTTTCCTGATTTTTGGCATGTCCGAGTTCATGAAATACAGGCACAAGAAAATCTCTGTTTATATAGACGGTTTTCTCTTTTGGCAAATAGCATGCATTCATTTTTTTGACGATTTGTTCAAATGTTTTTAAAAATCTCTTATCTTCCGGCTTTGGGCTATTTTCATCAACGAGTTTAATTTTTAAACCAAACTCTTTTAAACCACTTTGTTCAATAGCAGTATCAGCCTTATCTAAAAACACTTGTTTAGCCTCTTCTGAAATTTCAAATTTATCCTTATTTGAAACTATAATTTTTTTATTTACTTCAGTGCAAAATTTTAGTGCTGAATACCCAATTCCAGCTGATATAAGTGATGAGGCAATATTTTTTCTTATCTGTTGATTTTTTGTATTTGTATCAGAAAAATTTATGCTGTTGACCATACTATTTAGAAAACCTGTAAATAAAATTTTTGCTACTTCATAGAATATTCTTCAACTGTTATTACCGGCAAAACAAAACCGAATGTCGCACCTTTGCCGACTTCAGAATGTACAAAAACACGGCCGTTGTGATGCTTTTCAATAGTTGTTTTAACGAGGTTTAAGCCAAGCCCTGTGCCTTTAATAGTATGAGTGTTATTTTCTACGCGGTAAAATCTGTCAAAAATCTTTTTCTGATGCTCTGGTGCAATACCGCAACCATTATCTGTTACCGTTACAGTTATTTCTTTATTATTTGCATCATATTCAAGTTTAACTTTAATTTCACCGTTCTCCGGAGAATACTTAATTGCGTTAGACAGATAATTCGTTAATGCCCGTTCAATACCATCATAATTAAACATAAATTCAGGAGGATTTGCCGTATTATCTATTGTGATATGAAGGTTATGCTCTTTAGTCAGGACGTTTACCTGATTTACGCAATCATATATTAATTCTGAAATATTATTTTGCTCTTTTTCAAGTTCTGCATTAGCTTCGATTCTTGAAAAGTCAAGAATATCATTAACCATTTTATTTAGTCTGATAATTTCCTGATTAATAGTTCCAATAAATTCTTTCTGGGTATCGTAATCGAATTCATTACCATAGTTGTAAAGAGTATCTATATAACTTCTCAAAACAGTAACCGGTGTTCTTAACTCATGTGAAACATTGGATATAAAACCTGCTCGCATCTGTTCCATTTCAGCTTCTTTTGTCATATCAATCAGAACAATTATATAGCCGACGTAATCTTTATTTCTTGTGAACATCGGAGATATGATTGATTTAATGACTCTTTCATCTACAATAATATTAAATTCAATAGGTTTGTTTTCGATTTCCTCAAGCGGGGTATCTTTAAATTGTTCAATTTTGTCTTTAAAACAATAATTACCGGAAGTATCTATATACTGTTGTATTTGCGTGTTAAGCAGCTGAGTTTCATCCACTTCAAGCAGTTTTTGTGCCGCATTATTTACTAGAACTACTTTATCATCATCATCACAAACAACAACACCGTTTGCAATACTTAGTAATACTGCTTCAAGTTTATTTCTTTCAAGGGTTAATTGTTCAATGTTCTGTTCTTCATAAAGATGAAGTTTGGCAGACATATCATTAAAAGCATCAAACAATTCTTTTACTTCTACACTTACGTCCTGGCCTTCAATTTTGTAACCGAAATTTCCTGTTGATATATTTTTAACGCCGTTACGTAATATTCTCAGTTCTCGTGTTATCAGATAAGTGTTAATCAGAATTACAAATGCAAACACAATCCACACCATCATAAATACAAAAAGAAGTGAGGCTCTTGTTGTTGTTTTGATCTGGTTGACTATATTTCCTGATAGACCTACTGTAACAGAGCCTATAGGGTTATTTTCGCCAATGGCAGTCATTGGTGAGGTTACTTGAATATTCGGCTTGTTTGAGTCTGACTGAATATCATTTTTATCAGAAAAAATAATTTTTCCGTTTGTGTCTCTGAACTCTATAAAAACTATATCATTATTGCTTTTTAAAATACTTTTAGAATGAGCTTTGAGGGTATCTTGAATTTTATCGGGAGGAAGGTTTTTGGTGATTTCAACACTTTCAATAGCAAGTGTCTTTGAGATTACCTGTCCAAAATTTTGATAACCTTCGTTTAATTTTTTCTGTATATTGAATATCGCAAAAATTGCAATAGCAACAATTAAAATTGTACTGATAATCAGCCCGAAAATAATGAGGCGATTTTGCGTTGTCAAACTAACCTTATTATTCATGACTAAATTATACCATCTCTAGTATCGACAATCAACAAATACAAATATTGCACTGAATAAAAAAATATGCTATAATTAATTTGTTGTTTTGTTGTTATATAGATACATAAGGAGGATTAAGTATGCTACAAATCAGTCATATTAACCATTTCGGGGGGGGGGGCTCTCGACTCTTAGCTTATTAGCAGCTTTTTGTCAAGTTAAATTTTCGTTTTTATCTTTTTTTCATCCATTAAAACTTATTTTAAACTTAAAATCTTTATTTAAAAAAAATTTAAGTAAGAATTATGCATTTACGCTAGCAGAGGTTCTGATTACTCTTGGTATAATCGGCGTTGTTGCAGCAATGACTTTACCTACATTAATACAAAAGCACAATGATCTTGTAAAGGTTACTAAACTTAAAAAATTTATGAGTGTTATGAATAGTGCATTGACAATGTCTATTCAAGATAATGGGCCTATTGATTCATGGAACTTAACAAATACTGTATTTGACGAAGACTCTGGCTTAAATACAGATGAGTCAGCAGTAGGACAGAATTTACTTATGAAGTACATACTTCCGTATTTAAAGTATATAAAATTTTGTGAAGTCGGAAGTCCTGATTGCAACTCATATGACCGTTTTTCCCTTGACGGAACAAAATTTTCCAGTTTTACCGATAGGGTTATTTTAGCGGATGGCTCAGCTTTTCTTGGTGTTGTTGTAACGGATTCTACCTGCAAAACTAATGTGGGCAATAACAGGCAACTTCAAAATATATGCGGTCAACTATTTTTTGATACAAACGGGGCACAGAGGCGTCCAAACAGATTAGGAGATGACATATTTTTATTCTGGTTTACTAAGTATGGAGTTTTTCCAATGGGGACAGCTATGGAAACTTCAGCAGGTTATAGTTTTGATAATAGTTGTAGTATATCAGTCTCAAATAGACTTAATGGTTATGGCTGCACCGCATGGGCAATATATAATGGAAATCTTGATTACAAATATTGTAATGACTTAAGTTGGAATGGAAAGACAAAATGCAACTAAAAAAAATACCGCTTTGCAAAGCGGTATTTTTTTTAGTTATACAATTTATTTATCGTGAACAAATAGTTCTTGCAACATGTACGCCTGATGCTGAAGCTTGAATTAGGCCTCGGGTTACTCCTGCACCATCACCGATTGTAAACAAGTTTTTAACGCCTTCTGTTTCAAGTTCGTTTGTTAATTTTACTCTTGCTGAATAGAACTTAACTTCAATACCGTAAAGAAGAGTATATCTTGAAGCAGTTCCGGGACAAACTTTATCAAGTGCATACAGCATTTCAATGATACTTGTCATTTGTCTGTATGGAATTACAAGACTTAAATCCCCAGGAGTTGCACAGGTAAGAGTCGGTGTAAGAATGCTTGATTTGATTCTTTCAGGTGTTGAACGGCGTCCTTCCAAAAGGTCACCGAATCTTTGTACAAGTATGCCGCCGCCAAGCATATTGGCAAGGCTTGCTATATGTTGTCCGTACTGAATAGGTTCTTTAAACGGTTCAGTAAATTTTTCACTTACCAGAAGTGCAAAGTTTGTATTATTTGTTGTTTTTTCAGCATAGCTGTGCCCGTTAACCGTTGCAATTCCATTGTAATTTTCCTGAACAACCTCTCCGTTCGGGTTCATGCAGAATGTTCTTACTTCATCTCCGAACGTTGGTGAATGATAAATCAGTTTTGATTCATATAATTTATCTGTCAACGGCTGGAATACAGGAGCCGGAAGCTCGACACGCACCCCTACATCAACAGCATTATTCACCATACCTATTTTATTTTTTGCAAATTCTTTAGTAAGCCAATCCGCTCCTTCTCTTCCCGGAGCAATAATTGTGTATTCTGCATGAATTGTCTCTCCGTTATCAAGAACGATACCTTTGACTTGTTCGCATTCTACAATAAGACTTTTTGCAACAACATTATTCAGGATAGTTATTCTTTCTGCCAGATAATCCTGCATATTCTTTAAAACATCAAGACTTCTTTCAGTTCCCAGATGTCTTACCGGTGAGTGAACCAATTTAAGCTCTGCCAGTACAGCCTGACTTTCAAGTTCTCTGAAAACCTTCATGTCTGTACCAAATACTTCTTCAGTTGCTCCGAAATCTAGATATAATTTGTCTGAATAGCTGATAAGTTCTTCTACTTTTTCCCTTGACATATAGTCAACAAGATGTCCACCGACATCCGGAGTAAGTGTAAGTTTGCCGTCGGAAAATGCTCCGGCTCCTCCCCAGCCGCATAGCAATCCACACTTTTTACATGTAGGACATTTTTCATATCCCTCTCTCAAAAGACATTTTCTCTTTTCTATTTTTTCGCCTTTTTCTATTAAAACTACTTTCCAGTCAGGTTTAAGTTTTGTAATTTCAAGAGCCGCAAAAATTCCGGCAGGACCTGCACCGATAATAGCTACATTATACATCTGATTTTGTTCCTCTTTATTTTGTGCCAACCAGATTAATATAGCCTAAACATATTTATTTTAAAAGGCTTTATGAAGATAATGTTAAATTATTATTTCCAGTTAATTTCATCAATTTTAAGTTTAAAACTATTTTTTCCGTAAGTGCCGGAACTTGTAGTTTTAATTTCAAGAATTACAGGTTTATTGTCAAGTTTTGCTCTTGCATTAGGGTTATGCAGACAGTTATGAAGATAATTCCCGTAGTTTTTCTTTGCAGCATAAAGTTCAAAACTATCTTTTAAATTATAATCATTTTGCATTTGTCGGGCCAATCCTAAATTCCTTCCAAGCTCCTTTAATTTTTCTGCGTGTTTTCCGGTTACAATATACCAGTTATGACCGTCGTTTACACATCTGAAAAAGTCAGAAGCTGTTTGAAATTTAGTCTTAATATATCCTTTTAGACCTGTATAGTAATTATAATCTTTGTCGGCCTTTCCGTATTTATGAGCTATAAATTTATCAGTATCAGATTTTTCCGTAGGACCTGCCAGAAGCTTCATAAACATTCTGCCGGCTTTTTGAATATTTTTAGGATCGGTTGACGGTTTGCCGTCTATTATAACCTTAAAAGGTACAACTCCCGTAAAATTTTGACTATTAACATTATTAATCTGCACGCAAAAACTCCTTTTTCAGTATAAAAAACATAAAGATTTTTTTTTGCTATTATTTCATTTTATCTTTAAACGGTCTTTGTTTCGTTTCCATTGCGTGTTTTATATTGCTGATTAGTTCCTGAATTTCTCCGGAATTATTTATATTTCTGGCTGTTTGAGCATATTGAAGTGCCTGCTCCGGTTTGTTGTTGTTAAGATAGGTTACTGCGATATTAAAATATATAATATATTCTTCATTTTCAGTTTGACACAATTCAAGTGCTTTTTTGAAATTTTTAATAGCGGCATTTATATTGCCGATTTCACTGTAGGCAGTTCCCAGATCTATGTATCCGTTAGGAAGATTCGGTGCTGTTTTTATGTAATTTTTGGCTTCTTGAATTTTCCTTTTGTTAATTTTATCAATACCGCCAAGCACAATCGGAGAATATATCAGCCCTTCTGTATTAAGTTTGTTCAGCGGCGTATTTGTAATTGTCGGAGTCATATTGTAGAGCAGTCTGATTGTATTTAAATCTTTTGACGAAATATATTGAAAATTGCTTCTGAATCGTGTAAAAATGCTATTTTGATTTTGTTCGGAAGACATATACATAAGATCTTCGGAACTATAGCTGTGTCCCATTATACCTAATGCGTGCCCTATTTCATGTAAAATAGTGTTGTATAATTCTTTATCAGAAAAATAGTTTCCGTACGCATCTTTGTCATACAAAGTTATAGTCATTTTTTTTAATCTGCGATTCTGTATTGTTGGAATGGTATAAGCGACAACATATTTACATCCTCTGCTGTCACAGCTGCTTTTTGGAAGTGGAAGAAATTTTACTACAATGTCCGCATTTCTGGGGTTATCCACTGTTTTAAATTTGATAAATCCGGTTGAGGTTTCCCACTGGGCAAAAGCTTTTGAAATTTCATCTTTATAATATTGCGGAAAATTATCGGTTTGCGGAAACTCGATTGCAATTTTCAAAGGAAATGTTGCCGGATTCCAGCGTAAAATATTACTGTCATATGGAGCCTGTTCAATATAATTTATTCCGTAATTTATTCCGATTTGAGTATTCCAGGAATAAATCTGCTGTTTTGCATGGAATCTTGCCCGATCATCCTTTTTGCTTTCTGATAATTCAAAAACTTCTTTCTGGATTTTTAGTGTGGGTTTTAATTTGGAAAGAGTCAGGGCATACTGGTATCTGTAATCAGAGTTTTGCGGTGCAAGATTTTTCGCATTTGTAATATATTTATATGCTTTTACAAAATCCTGTTTATCAAATGCTGATTTACTCATGTTAAAATACAGAACGGGAAGACTTTTTACACACACAACAAAAATAACAGCAGCAACAAGTAATCCCGTAAGGAATTTACGAAAGCTCATTGTCTTTTACTCCCTTATCAATTTCAAGCAATTTTGCAAGCGAGCGTGTATCTCCTTTTAATTTAAAATATTCAGCAAATTTAGGAGTTGTTTTTAAATTGTAGCTTCGACCATTTTTGTCTTTAGTTCGGCTTATAAGCCCTTTTTCCAGTAATTCCTGTACATGTTCATAGGCATTTGAACCGCGAAGTTCTTTTAAATCTGTCTGTCGAATAGGTTCTTTTAGTGCGATGACGGAAAGTGTTCGCAATACTGCCGGTTTAAGTTCAACAGGACAAAGTTTTTCTACGATATCCATATGTTCTTCTTTTACCTGAAGAATGTAGCCGTTCTCATCGTCAATTTCCAGAGCACCTTCTCTTGAAGCATAATCCATAATAAGTTCAAGCATAGCTTCTTCAACTTTATCAACATCTTCTTCATTCAATATATCTGCAATTTCTTTAATAGAAAGTGCCTGAGCCGTTGTGAATAAAACAGCTTCAATCCTGGCTTTCAACTGTTCCATGTTCACCTCTGACTACATACAAGTCTGAATAAAATTCATCCTGAACCAAATCATAATCACTTTCTGCTGATAAAAACAATAATGCGATATATGCACTGATTTTATCCATACCCAAAAGTGTAAGTTCATTTAATTCTATTTTTTCTTCTTTTTCAAAAATTTGTGCCAAATTTTCTTTTAATCTTAAAACACAATCTTCAATGTATTCTTCGTGTGCAAGGTTAATGATATCATCAGGAGTAAACCTCGCATATGAACTTACCCTGTTTTTTGCTCTTTCGTGAGCCTGTTTTAATGACTGTTTTTTCTCGAGTTTTTCGTAAAATTCTAACTGGCGAATCAAATCCCGCAGGGTTACCACACGATTTCTGTTAAGTCTTACGCTGGTTCTTCTCTGTAAAACGTCATCTATTGTTTGGGCATTAGCAGTAGGAATATAATCCTCTTCCGGATATTCAACCAGAAACCCATCATCATCAAACTCAAGATTATTTTCCGGCTCATCCTGAAACTGCAAAACATCTACACCGTCAAGAACTTTTGATTTCATATTCAAAAGTACTGATGCAAACAAAAAAGCACGGCCTGTTAGTCTTAGATTTTGAGATTTCATCTCACACAGATGTGCCAGATATTTATCTGTGATATCAACAATGTTAATATTCCATGGATCAATTTTGCCGGATTTAGCCATATCAACCAGAAAACCAATGCCTTCGTTATCAACATTGCGTTCAATTTCAGGTAAATCTAAATTATTTTGTTTTACAGCTAAAGCTTCCATCAGTCTCTAAGTTTTACTCCTGTTACTCTTGTTATACCCTTTTCTTTTTGAGTTACACCGATTGTCCTATTAGCTGATTCTATCATAGGTTTTCTGTGACTAACTACTATAAATTGCGTATCTTTTGACTGGTTCTGCACCATTTGGGCGATACGTTCAACATTCATTGTATCCAAACTTGCATCAACCTCATCAAAAGCATAGAAAGGAGACGGCATATATCTTTGGATTGCAAATACAAAAGCCAGTGCAGTAAGGGCTTTTTCTCCGCCTGACATACTCTCAAGACGCTGCAATTTCTTATCTCTTGGCTGTGCTTCAATAGTAAGCCCTCCGTTAAGCGGGTCATCCGGAGTTTCAAGTTTAAGTTCGCCTTCCCCTTCCGAGAGCTGGTGGAATACACTCTTAAAGTTTTCATTTATATTATTGAATGTTTTCATAAATGTTTCTTTTTTGAGTTGTTCGTAACCATGCATTCTGTCCAGGATTTCTTTACGCTCTTTTGAAAGTACTTCAATCTGCTCTTTTATTTCTGTCTGACGTGCAAGTTTTTCGTCATAAGTTGTTAATGCTCTCATATTGACGTCACCAAGCTCGTTCATTTTCTTTTCAAGCCGCTGGATTTTTGAAGTAATTTCGTCAATCGAGATTTCCACAGGTTCAAGCTTATCCACATCAGCACCACTGTCGATTAATTCCTGTTTCGCGGTCTCGAGCAGAGGTTCCAGTTCACGTCTTCTTGCTTTAAAAGATTCAATTTCTTCAGCAATTCTTTCAACATCTGTATTACTTATGTGTTTTTGTTTTTCAAGATTAATTAATTCCTCATTAATTTCGTCACGCTGCTTTAGAAGTTCCCCTAATTTTTCCTCAATTTTGGCGATTTCGTCTTTTAGAACTTCAATTTTTTCATTTAGATGCTCGATATCTTTTTGAAAAACAGCCTTGTCTTCTTCGAGTTTTATGTTAGATTTTTCTTTTTCAGCAATTTCTTCTTCTCTTGTTGTGATAAGGTTTTTATTAAATTCAATTTGTCTTTGTAAATCATTTTTATCATTTTGAGCAGACATAAGATTTGATTGAAGGCGTTTTATTTCATTTTCGACACCTTCGGTTTTTTCTTTTAGATCTTTTAAATCTTTATCATTGATAAGTTTTTCGATTTCTTCAATCTGAGTTTTTGTTTCCAGAATTTTGTCGTAAACTTCTACATTTTTTTCTTCAAGTTTATCCAGTCTTTTATTAAGTTCATTAATTTTTGGTTCATTTTCCGCAATAAAATCTGACTTTTCTTTTAATAAATTTTCGCTGTTTGCATAACTTGTATTCATATTATCAAGTTCGACTTTTGCTTTCGAATATTCGCTAACTGAGTCGGAATAATTCTGCCTGATTGACTGCAGTTTTGCTTCAAGTGAAGATTTTTTTGATTCAAGCGAAGCTAATTTCTCTTCAAGACTTTTTACTTTTTTCTTAAATTCTTCAAGTTCTGCATCATCGTTCTGTGAAAAACTCAGACCTGATCTTCTCATTGAACCGCCTGTAATGGCTCCGGATTTTTCAAATAATTCGCCCGCAAGCGTTACCATTCTGTATTTGCCGATTAATTTTTTTGCACATTCCATATCCTCAACAACAATAGTGTCACCTACTGCGTAATAAAATGCATTTATATATTTATCGTCAAAATCAACCAGATTTATTGCAAAATCAATAACACCCTTGTCTTTAGGGAGGGAAAGACGTGTCGGAGCCTTTTGAACTTTGTTCAAAGGAATAAAAGTTGTTCTGCCTCCTCCTGAAGATTTCAAAAGTTCAATGGCAACTGAGGCAACATGTTCATCATCAACTACAATATGTGACATTCTGCCGCCAAATGCAATCTCCATTGCTGTCGAGTATTCTTTATCAACAGTTCCGAGCTTAACCAGAGGGGCGTGAACGCCTCTAAGTTTTGCATTCATAACCGTATCTACGGCATTACCCATGCTCTGATTTGCATATTGTTTTTTTGCTTCAAGATTTGAAAGCTTGTTATCTGCCATTCTGATATTGTAATTCAGGTCATTAATTTCATTATTAGTTGTATCAAGTTCTTGCATTGTATTTTGCTGAATTTGCTTAAAATCCTGAATCTCTTTACCAAGCTGCTCGACAAGCTGTTTTTTTAAATCATAGTTTGATGAAAAATTGGCTTTTAATTCTTCAAGTTCTGCAAGTTTTTCTTTTGCATTTGAAATAGACTGCTGAAGGTTCTTCAAATCATTTTCAAGCGGAAGCTTTTCTTTAATCAGAGATGTTTCTTTATCCTGAAGATCTTCCAGTTCTTTTCTGAGAGTATTTCTTTTTTCAATATACTGTTCGGCAGTTGTGCTTAGGCCTGTCATATCTTCAAGAATCTTTTTTAGTTCCGCTTTCTTTTCTTCAATTTCTTTTTCTATTCTCTGAATATTTTCTTCTTTTAATTTAATATTCAAATTTATATTTTCAATCTGGTGGTTAAATTTTTCAATCCCGTTACGTGCATTTTCAGCAGTTTTTTTGTTTTCGAGAATTTGTTTGTCGGCAAAATTCATAGCATTAGTTTTTCTGTCAATTTCGCCTTTTAGAGATTCTTCTTGTTTTTTTAATTCCAGCTGCTGGGCCTCGCCTTTTTCTTTAACAAGCTGAGAAATTTCCTGATACTTAGATTTTATAAGTGTCAGTCGTTCTTCTAAATCTTTATTTTTTAACTCTTCTTGTTTTTTCTTTTTAATTGATTCAAGTATATTGGTATGTGCAATTTCAAGGTTGCGTTTGATATCAAAGAAACGAACTTTTGTAATCTGACCTTCAAGAGATGTTTTTTCTTCTCTCAATTTCTGATATTTAATTGCAACTTCACGTTCTTCTTTCAACTGCTCAAGCATATTTTCTATCTCGCCGAGAATAACCGACGAACGTTCGACTCTTTGCTCTA
Source organism: Candidatus Gastranaerophilales bacterium (assembly GCA_944325865.1). Lineage (GTDB taxonomy): Bacteria > Cyanobacteriota > Vampirovibrionia > Gastranaerophilales > Gastranaerophilaceae > Scatousia. Next base: position 108,246 of record CALVBS010000001.1, read on the forward strand.
CATCAGTTAATTCATTTGTAGCCTGATCTATTCGTCTGTCAAAATCCGCAATCCCTGCAATTTCATCTATAATTTTACGTCTGTTTTTCGGCGTACAGTTGGTAATTCCCTGTACATCCCCCTGCATCATAACGTTATAGCTGTTAGGGGTAACATTATATTTTTCAAGAAGAGCATGCACATTTGTAAGTGTTGTAACACTGTCATTTACGTAATATGTACTTGCATATCCCTGAGATGATTTTCTAATACGTCTGGCAATGCTAAGATCTTCGCCGTTCTCCATGTCTCCGAACGTAACTTTTACAAATGCTTCATTTCTTTTTGTATAGGTAGATATAAAATGGGAAAGGTTTTCTGCACGCAATTCACTGGCATTTGCCAGTCCGAGTGCAAACAAAACACTGTCTATAATATTACTTTTTCCGGAGCCGTTAGGACCGGAAACTGTAGTGAACCCTTTTAACAGGGGAATTTCCGAACGGTTGGCAAATGATTTAAAATTATCTATTTCAAGTTGTTTGATATACATAAGTCTTCCCAGTCTTATGTCTATTAGACTACATTAAAACGGATATGTCAAAATGTTACGTCCTTCTTAATATTATCCAGTTCGCGGATTTAAAATTTATTATTTCGGATAATTGATTAATTATGAAAAAATTTTTTTTATTCTTCTGTTTAATAGCATTGCCGGCATTTGGGTCTGAATATGGGGTTTATACCCCTGATAATTATTCTTATAAAGGCGGCAGCAGTGAAATGACATTGTTTATTCTTGATTTTTCAAACAGTATGACAGAATATCTTGAAGGAGAGAGTAAAGTTGATTTAATGCTTAATACAATGCGAAAAATTCTGCCGACAATCAGCAGGGATTCGCTTATTGGCTTAAGAGTTTACGGCCACAGAATGGGGTTTACTCCGTTTGAAGCATGCAAAGCGTCAACTCTTCTGGTTCCTGTTGCTCAAAATAATGCTTTAAAAATTGAAGATTCTCTGTTGAAAACACATCCACGTGGAATGACACCTATTACATATTCTCTAAAACAGGCAATTAAAAATGATTTTATAGGTTTTCCCGGGAAAAAGCACATAATATTATTGACTGATGGCGGTGAAAACTGCGATGAAAGTCCATGCAAGTTTGCAATGGAACTGATAAAAGTGCGAAAAGATGTCGTGATTGACGTTATTGCTTTTAATATTGATAATGAAGATGATCTGGCACAGCTTGAATGTACATCACTCGTGACAAGCGGCAAATTTTATACAGCAAATACTGCTGCGGAACTTGCAAACAGTCTTAACAGTTCATTAAATGCAAGAAAGGAGGTTGATGCCAGAATCGTTCCGAATTATTAATTAATTGAACCACTTGTAATTATTTTTACTTTGTTTGATAATAATTAAGGTTTTCTGTCAAATCTTTAGTGAAAAGTTAGGAGAAAAAATGAAAGTTTCAGCATGCAATTTTTATAGTACAAGCATTGTAAGTTCACCTTATTTTAAGGGAATAACTGAAGAAGGTAAATCCAGACCCTGTCAGGTTTCAAAGCACATCTCAAACACCGGAAATGATGTTTTTGAAAAGAAAAATATAGAAAGAAATTGTGCTATCGCGGGTGGGGGAATTCTGGCAGCAGGAATTGCAGCTTTTCAAATTTATAAAAGAAATTCTCTTCCTTACTTGTTGAAAAAATTAAATGGCGATAAACTGTTTGATTCCTTTCCTCAAACTTTGCAAAATGAGTTGGCGAAAGGCAAGCGATTTGAAAAATTGAAAACTTTTTTGACAGCACCGGACAAAAATTTTATTTCGGGAACAGGTGCAAATTCAACGGTTTATAACCTGCCTTTCACAGATAATTATGTGTTGAAAATTGTTAAAGATAATGCACCTTTGGATTTGTCAAAGCAGTATATCGGGCGGTTTCCGGACACAATTAATCTGGGACAGCCGGTATGGCAGCATCCTGACAATCCAAGAATACTTCTGCTAAAGAAAATAAAGGGGGAACCACATTCGATTAAGGATTGGTCAAAAACTATGTATAATCCTCAAACCGGTCAGGCAATGAATGTTACATCAGAGCAGGCACAGAATTATTTTACTCAAATTTCCAGAATTGCAGAAATGAATCAATCTGTCTTTGATGACCTTGCAACTCAAATAAAAGTTCTTGACGGTATAAAGAAATTTGATAATGATAACTTACCTGGCTTTAAAATTGATTCTATTAATCCTAACAATCTGATGGTGGATTATAAAAATAATAAAATGAATATTATTGATTATTTCGCTAAAGAAAACGAACATCATAATACAAATTCTTATCTGGATATGGTTGCTGTTATCAGTGATTTCCCGCTTTTGCCTGAATATAAAGCATTATTAAAACAGGAAGAGCAGAGTAAATTGATTGAATCTTTGAAAATAATTAATGATAAGTGTTTTAATGCGGCTGCAAAGGCAGGTTTATCAACTGATAAAAATGTGTTTATGGATTATATTAATGAGGTTCACAGATATTTCAAACCTTTGTCCGTTAAAAAGCAGGACGGTTCAGGGGAATATCTCCGTTTCTATGATCAAAAAGCTCAGGAATTACTGGAAACTCTAGGAGTGTAGCATATTACAGCAATAGGGTGTAACCTTAACAGGTCCGTATGGTAATACTAGCGGCACCCTTCATCATTTGTATCAATTTTTCCGTCGTAATCATTATCAAGACCGTCCGAACATGAACCTATTGAAGATTTACTTTCTGCAGGCGGATTGTACTTAAGATATTTATCGGGAATTTTTGCCCATAGATACCGGAAAAATTCTCTATAAAATTTAGCTAATTTGGAATTTTCGATAATAATCTGATTTTCATCATTTTTATTTTCACCGCTGTTTGAAAAATTTGCAGAGCCCGTAATTATATATTTATCGTCAATAATCATAGATTTTGAATGCATTTTACCTGCATAATTTTCTAATTTAACAGGGATACCCGCCTGTCTTAACAGGGAAAGGGCAGAGTTTCTTGTACCAATACTTGTTGCATCAAGTATAATTTTTACGTCAACACCTTTTTTATGACTTTCAATCAATGCATTTGTCAGCGGTTTATGAGTAATTAAAAATGCTGGTATGTAAATATATTTTTTAGCATTTTTAACCAGAGGCAATACTGCCCTTGTCAGCCCTTTATCCTGCGGGGAAAAATAAATTTCAATACGGCTTCCGTCACTTAGTCTGAAAGAGTTTTTTTGAGTGGTTGTTTTAAGAGTATGAAATTTACCGTTGAACATCTGCTCAAATTCTGATGTGTATAATTTTGCTATATCAGCAGAATTTAAAATTATAACAGCATTTTGGTTAAAGCCGGAAAGACCTGTAATTGAAAAATTCATAGAACCGGTGTAAACAATTTTATTATCAAATACTATAAATTTATTGTGCATAAGATGATTTGTAAGCTTAGAATTACCTTCAATATGGTCAGAGCGTTTTTCAATGATTATTTTCAGCAAATTTTCGGTTTCAGGATAATAATTATTATTTGAAGTTTGCGTGTCGTAGATTACTCTTACTTTTACCCCGCGTTTAATTGCATTTTCTATTGCAATTTTAAGTTTAGGAACATCTGCCCAGCCATATAAAGCTATGTCTGCAGATTTTTGTACTGAATTAAAATTCTTTACCAGTTCTCTGCAGACTTCATGCCTGCATTCTCTGTCAGGTTTTAGTATTTCTGTATAATCTGTTAATATAAGTTTTACAGAACCATCTGAAATGATATTTGGAACCTTTGCAGTTCTATATGGGTTTTTGGAATTTGATTTAGTTTTTTCTTTTATGTGACAAAATTTGCATGCCCGAGCAGATGAAGGAAGCTCCTTTTTCTCAATAATCACAGCATCATGTGCAATCCTGCCATATTTACAGTCAAGTTTGTGAAATTTCTCACTTTTATGATTAAAAATCACCAGCTTCAGTTTTTCAGCATTTTTAAGGATTGAAAACGCATTATCCAGGTTGACAAACTTGCCTTTTGCTATAGCAAATCCTGATGACTTAAGTAATTTAGAATAGCAGCCCTTGTCAGTATATATTTCTGCGAATCTGCATTGCGGAGTTTTTTCACCGGTAAATTTTACCTTTACATTTTTACCCAGAAGTTCTTTTTTTGCAAAATCGTCAGCAAGATAACCCATTGCTATCCCCTGAGCAAATTTTAGCTCTTTAATTTCATCTGCATATAACTCTAAATTTGCGGTATAAGATGTTATATTTGGAATACATATATTTTCATCTTCATCAGCAACACCATTTGAATTTAAATCTACTGTAATTTGTACAGGAGATTTCACAACTAAAACCTTACTGCTGTTATTCCGTATATAGAGAAAAACAGTAAATGCACATAGTGCCAGAATTACTAATAATGCAGTTAATTTTTCTTTCATACATCTTTATGGCTGCTTATTTCGTATCCGAGCCTGTAAATTGTATCCTGTAATGTCCTATCAATACTCAGGCTGAATTCTTCCGAGTGGTGGTCATTTTTTGCTTTTGTATATTTTTTTGGATGAATAAGACATTCTGTAACAGAATTATCATTTTCAATTTCTTGCAATCCAACTTCAAGGGTATTACTGTTCATCATTCCCGTATAGCAGACACCTATAAGATAATCATTTGTTTTTAAGCCGAAATTTGCAGCTGTTTTTTTGTTTTGCGAAGTATAGAATTTAAGAAGCAGGTTTTTGATTATATTAACCGCATAGCTTAATGTGTATGTTTTCTTTCTGTCTTCAACCGCATATAAAAGTTCATTCTGAGTTCGTATATACGGAATCCCGTATTCTTTGGCCAGTTTACATGCAATTTTAAAAATCGGCGGAATTGCATGAACATGAACATGTGAATCTATATGATCAGGAGATGCAACCTCTTTGACTTTTTCAATTTGTTTGCGAAATTCTTTTTCGACCTGTGATAAAAATTCTTTATTTTGTGATTTTAAAATTAATGAAAGATACCCGTTATTAAAATTTCCGTTATCATCAGTTAAAAGAGGACAGTGAGTTAATGACTTTCCTTCAATAATATTTAAATGAACCCCTAGACTTAAATTCTGGCATTCAGGAAGAATTTCATTCACAGCACTTTCAAAGGCTGGACCGTTTGCACAAATACTCGCACTTCTCAAAAAGCCGTCCGAATATCCTACAAGTACTGCCCTGTTGAAATCCTGTGACATTCCGAAATCATCTGCATTAAGTATAAATTTTTTATTAGTCATAAAGAATTGTATTGTTCTCCGTTTTTTGTATTATAATAAAAATAGATTTTCACGGCAATTTTGTTAAGAAGGAATATATATGAAAATACCAAAACTTGCTGTAATAATTCCCTGTTTTAATGAAGAGATGTGCATTGAATCAACGGTAAGGAAGCTTCTTGAAGTATTTAATTACCTGATAGGCAAAAATAAAATTACTTATGACAGTTATATTTATCTTGTTGATGACGGTTCTACAGACTCTACATGGAATATTATCGAAAAAATGCATTCACGTAACCAGCTTATAAAGGGTTTAAAATTTATAAGAAATTATGGAAATCAGAAGGCTCTTATTGCAGGGCTTGAATCTGTAAATACTATAGGCTGTGACTGTGCAGTTTCTATTGATGCAGATTTACAACAGGATGAGTGGGCTATAGAAAAGTTTATTGATAAATACATGGAGGGCTATGATATCGTCTCTGGTATCAGAAATGACAGGAAAACTGATTCTTTCTTTAAACGTTTTACAGCTGTCCTGTTTTATAAAACCATGAATATTCTCGGTGCAAAAATTCCAATGAACCATTCCGACTACAGGCTTGTCAGCAAAAGGGCTTTATGTGTTATGGAAGAATATCACGAAAAGGCATTATTTTTGCGTGGATTTTTTCATGAAGTAGGTTTAAAAACCGCTTATGTAAATTTTGATGTTAAACCGCGTATGGCAGGAGAATCAAAATTTAATTTTATGAGCCTAATGGCTTTGGCCTTGAACGGAATTACTTCATTTTCCATCGTTCCGCTGCGATTTATAGCAGTTTTGGGCTTTTTTATGGCTTTGTTTGGATTTGCGGCCGGTGTTGAGGCGGTTATTGAGAAAATATTTTACAACAACTCTCCTAACGGCATGGCAACTACAATTATTCTTCTTTGCGTTTTTGGCGGAACACAACTTTTCTGTCTGGGAATTATTGGTGAATACATCGGTCAGGTTTACAGAGAAGTTAAAGCAAGACCGCGTTATATAAAGGATATTGAGTTAAAGTAATCTAATTGTTTTAATAATTTATTGATTTATTGCGACTTTGTAAAGTATTTGTCGCAAAAGAAAATATAGCTTATTATATAGCTATGAGTAGTGCTAAAATAGTTATAACTGACGATGAAAAAATTGTTACCTCAGCTTTTAAGACACTATTGAGAGTTGAGGGATATAATGATGTTAATTGTTTTAATAATCCCTTGGAAGCTGTTGAATTTTTAAAGAGCAATAAGCCTGATATTATAATTTCTGACTTTCTAATGCCGGAAATGAACGGACTTGAATTTTTGAGAAAAGCCAAAGAACTTTACCCTGAAGTAAGTATGATTTTACTTACAGGTTATGCTGATAAAGAGAATGCGATAAAAGCCATTAATGAAATTGGTTTGTATAAGTATATTGAAAAGCCGTGGGATAATGATGATTTGTTATTTAATATCAGAAACGGTATTGAAAGAAGTCATCTCTTGAGTGATTTGAGAGATAAAATAGAGGAACTTGAAACGGCTAAAAAACAGCTTGAAGTTTATTCAAATGGTCTTGAAAAGCTTGTTGCTGAACGAACTGCGGATCTGGTTTTTGCTAACAGCAAACTTTCAGGTATTATAAATTACTGTGCGGATGGTATTATCATTATTGATTCTGACGGTAATATTGAGCAGGCAAATCCTGCATGTGAAAATATGACCGGATTAAGTGAGTCTGCTTTGCTTAAAAAGAAGTTTCAGGAGATTGCCTATCTTAATAATTATAAGCCTCAGCATTCAAAGAGTAACGGAATTATTTTAGGTCTTGATGCTGATACCTCGGAAGTTCTTATCAAAGACTGCTATATTATAAATTCTCTTGGAGATACACAAACTCCTGTTGAAATTAATTTTGCCTCCCTTGCCGGAGAACATGAAAATAAATTTGTCGGGGTCATACGTGATGTTAGCAAACATAAAGAAACAGAACGTTTGAGGGATGATTTTATCGCAACGCTTACGCATGATTTAAGAACTCCGTTACTTGCCGCTATACAGACTCTGAAATTTTTCCTTGACGGTTCACTCGGGACTGTTGAAGAAAAACAGAAGGTTCTTTTATCGACAATGCTTAAGAGTAACGAGGATTTACTCGGTTTAGTTAATGCTTTGCTTGAAGTTTACAGATTTGAAAGCGGTAAGCTTGAACTGTGTAAAACCGTTTTTTCCGTAAAAGATCTGGTAACACAGTGCTATGATGAGTTAAAGCCGCTTGCTGATAAAAAGAATATTAAATTTATACTCAACTCTCCTGATATAACTGATAAAACAGAAATATATGCAGATAAAGCCGAGTTGAAACGTGTAATTACAAACTTATGCGGTAATGCGGTAAATTACACAAATAAAGATGGAGAAATAGAAATTCTTGCTAAAGTTCAATCAGGAGATTTTATCTTCTCCGTTACAGATAACGGAAACGGAATTCCAAAAGAAGATATCCCGAATTTGTTTAACAGATTTTCGCAGGGAACAAGCCGTAAACGTTCAACCGGTACCGGATTAGGTCTATACTTATCACGCCAGATTATAGAAGCCCATGGCGGAAAAATATGGCTTGAAAGTAAATTGAATAAGGGCAGTGAATTTACATTCCTTTTGACGAATGTTGTAAAAGAAGAAAGACAGGTAGTAAATGGTTAAGGTGCTTATTATAGAAGATCAGGATATGGCAAGAGTCGCTCTTTCCGTTGTGTTAAGCAAAAATTCTGATATACAAATAGCAGATATGGCAACTGACGGTCAGGAAGGTGTTGATAAGGCACTTGCATTGAAACCTGATTTGGTAATAATGGATATCGGTCTGCCTACTATTGATGGTATTGAGGCAACACGTCTAATAAAAGAAAAGGCTCCGAATATCAGAGTTTTGATGTACACTTCAAGAGAGTCGGAAAATGATATTTTTGACGCCTTTCAAGCAGGTGCTGACGGATATATTACAAAAGGTGCGACAGTTGAACAAACAATTTCAGCAGTGCTTGCTGTAAGTGAAGGTACCGGATGGCTTGATCCTGCTATTGCAAAAGTTGTCTTGACAAATATTAAGAGAACCAATCCAGCTGAAGGAAGACGCGGTGAAATTAACTATAAACTCGGGAAAAATTTGTATGGTCTTACTGAAAGAGAAATGGATGTTCTTGCATTAATTGTTGACGGTCTTACAAATCCGCAGATTGCAGATAAACTATGTATTACAATCTCTACAACCAAAACTCATGTTCACAGTATTCTGCAGAAACTCTATGTCAGAACAAGGGCAAAGGCTACTGCAATGGCGATGAAGGAAGGCCTAGTTTAGGTATGAAAAATTTTCTTGTACTGGTTTGTTTTTTTGCTACCTGTTCGGCGGCATATTCATTTGATTTATTTAAAAAAGATTATAGGAAAGAAAATTCCGATTATGTTTACGGTGTTCAAAAACAGGACGAAAAGGACAGGTATAAAAAGGAAAAAATGGATATTGAGCCGTCAGGCTTCATGACGGTTGAAGAATATGAGATGCTTTCAGCACCTAAAGATAAAACTCAAATTGAAACTGAAATCCCAAAACTGCAAACACCTTCGGATATGAAATATATTCCGCAGCCTTCTTATAAAATTGTCAGGTACAACAATCCTCCGGGGAGTCCGGAGTTATCACTGCGGGTTGATTTTCATAAAAATAGGCAGCAAAATGGACAGGGAATTACCTCTCCTGATTATTCAATAATGGTTTATCCCGCAATATATTATTATCCCGGAAGTGCCGGTGTTGCAACGGATTTATTTGTAATTCCTTTGAACCAATCCGGTACACCGCTGAGTAAAATACAAAAAGCCAATGTAATGCACAGAAATCCGGAGCCTATCTTGTCAACCGATATGTCAGTAAAAGATAAGTACGTATTTAGAACTTTAACTCCTGTTGATTTTTCTTACGATAGTACAAAACTTCTGGTTAAAGAAAAGGTTGGTTCGTCTTTGGATGGTATTTGGGAGACAAATGCTATTGTTTATGATTTTGAGACAAAAACTTCATATAAATTATTTGAACTCCGAGATGCTATTGTGTACTACTGGAAAGTATATAAAGGGCTTGATTTGGATGAGAGACGCTGGGATATTTATCCTCTGGGTTTTGATTTGATGAGCCCTTACAGAGTTGTTGCCGCGGCTTATGCGTACACCGGCGATAAACCTGTTTTTCTCGGTATTTGGAGTATTGATAGTAAAGGCAGCCAATCAAGACTTGTTTCTCTGACTGATAGAGATGCTCGTGTGTCTATGAATGGTTATAAAATTATAAAGGATGGTTCAATTACTCCTGTAATTCTTGAAGCTGAAGAAAGACAGCTGAAAGCTGCGGAAAAAGCCTTAAAAGAAAAGCAAAAAGCAGAAAAAGATGCTGAAATTAAAAAAATCAAAGAGCAACATAAGGCTAATATGAACGAGTTGAAAGAACAGCATTCCGACGAAAGTAAAGAATTTAAGTACCGTAATAAAATTCAAGGTTCAACTACCCAAAATGATATCATAGAACTGTATAATGATGAAAAAATATTGAGAGACTTGAAGGAAGAACAGAAACTTGATCAAAAAAGACTTAAAGAACTTGAAAAAGAAGAAAGACAACTGCAAAAGGAAATTGATAATTCCGGAAATACTGAATCAAGTACAGGTTCTGACAATTCCGGACGAACTTCCAATACAACTAATTAGTTTACTTATACGTAGTAAGCAAAATTTAGAAGTTCATTTCTGTCGTCAGAGATTGTAAATCCCATATTTACATATAAATCTTCATAATCTAAATTGTTTTCGTGTCCGTGATTAACGGCATCTTCAAATGTATATAAATTATTTGATATTCCAAGATCACCATATGTTATGCTAATACCGCGAAAATTTTCATTTAAGAAATCTTGATCAACACCTTCAAGTTTTTGATTATAAAAATCATCATCGAAACAGTCATTTACATAATATGTAACAGCTTCGTTATAGATATGCATTGAGTGAGTTAATTCATGAACCAATACACTTGCCATATAGTTTGTACAATAATTATAGTAAGCTTCATCACTTACAAAGGCTAAATCAGTATAATAAAATTCTAAATCAGGGTTTGCTGTTGCAAGTGCTATAATTTCATCATAAGACGAGTATGGTCTTTCCGGCATTAAATACTTAGCATTTAACAGAATGCTTCTGTTCGTATTTAAGTGATAGTAGCCGTCATATCCACCCATATTAAAGCTGTAACTTCCGAGTGTATATTCATCTTCTGGAGCAGAATAATCTCCGAAGCCTATTGGAAAATCAATATTTTCAATAACACTCCTCAATTCAAGCAAGAAGGAAAGTTTTAATTCGGATTCATTATTTTTTTGACCTTCAGAAACTTTTTGATCATAATTAGCAATATAGTCATCAAGCCAGGTTACAAGAAGGTCGATAGCTCCTTCAACTACGGCTTTCTCATCATCATTAGCATATTGAATATTATTTAAAATATTAGTTGTATCAGTATTTGCTTTGATTTGTGTTCCGCCTGTATATTCAACAAATTCAATTTTTTTAGCCCCTGCAATTATTTCTTCAAAGCTAGGACCTTCTTCTTCCGTGGAATCAGTTTCATTTGTAATTCCGGTATCAACTTCGGTATCATCATTAAGAACTGAATTTAATGATGCTGATGTATTTGCTTTTAAAATACTATTAATTTGATTTTGCTGTGCTTCAATATTTGCTATTTCTTCAGAAACTTTACCGCTTATAACATCTGAGGTATCAACTTTTTCAACATGCAAAAGTGCGTCTTCTTTCAGTGCAAATCGGCTTGTAATTGAGAGAAAATATTGTGTATCCTCTTCCGATGTAGTATTTTTTAAAGTTTCATCTGTCTCTACAGTCGGCGAAGTTAATATTATATTATATTTTGAAATATCCATTGTCATTTCTTTTACCTTTATATATTAGCCGAATGCCTTAAATGATCTTTCTACGTTCTTATTAATAACGTTTTTAATACTTTCTTCTTCCGTCATTAATGCATCATATTCAGTATCAATTCTTTTTTGATCCATTTCATAACGTTTATCTTTTGTCTGAATTTCTTTCATTGCTTTTTCATATTCAGCCTCAGCAAGTGCAAGTTTTTGTTCGTCCTGCTGTTCTGAAATTGCAGTGCAAGCGTTGAGTGAAACAAGTTCATAGTCTGTACCATTAATACTTACACTCTGTGTAGTAGCTTCATTAGCAGGCGTAACCAGTTGATATTTGCCGCTTTTTAAGCCCATCTCAAGTTCTGCCGAGGTCAACCCTTCAAAATCAGGATCTTGAACTAATCTTGTTTCCATAATAGGAATTTCTTCAGTAATTGCTTTTTGTTCATATCCTATAGGTTCTTGAGTTGTATCAGGAACTTCTTTCTCAACTTCTTGAGCAAGAGTTGATTCTTGAATAGCACCAAGGTTAAGAACAGGAATACCGTTTGCAGCTGATGTTGTCTGATTTTCTGCTTCATCAGCGTAGCCCTCATCATTTGAGTCAAGCCAAACTTTAACAGTAGAACCGTCAGGCAGCTCTACATAAGCATCACTTAATACATTTGAGTCTGTTGAACCTGAGTCAAATGTAGGAGAAGTAGAGCTTCCCCAGTATAATACATTGTTATTATTTCTGGTATCCAAGGCAATCATATTTGAAACATCTGATTCAATTACAGGTCCCCAGTTAGCCAGATCGGAACCATTAATAGGACTTCCGTCAGCAGTTGTAATTGAACCCATAGATACACAGTTACTTATGTATGTTTCGTGAGTATCATCGCCTATAAAGCCGTTAATAGAATTTGAGTAATCAGCATTATCAGACAGTACAATATTTACGTCTGCGTATGTATTGGAAATCTTGCTGTCGCCTTTAGCGGTATTCATGTTAGCTCCGATTGCACCTCCGATATAGCCGAAACTTTCATCTGCATATGGTACATTGATAGTACCGCTTACGGAAGAACCGCTTATATTACCGTTATTAAGTCCTACAAGTCCGCCGACCCCTGCTCTTTCAGGCTGATATCCTTCAGGATATTCGGTATCAGGCTGTAAGTTGCAGGTGATATCAACGTTTGTAACATTACAATTTTCAATGCTTGCACCATCTGCCAGATATCCTGCCATACCGCCGATAGCATCTGTATCAGCCGCAATAGTTGCATTAGCAAGGTTAACATTTTTAACTGTACCGTATAAGCTGCTGAATAAACCTTGAGAGCCGTTAAGATTTTCAAATGTTGTGCCGTTACCGTCAAATATTCCCTGAAATGCAGGTATTCCGGGCCAATCTTGATAGACTCCAAGATTTATGCTTTCACCTTCAGGTAGATTGAATACATAATTTTGTTTTAAAGCTTCGCTATTTGTACCCATTGCTTCAATGATGGCTTCAAAACCGGCTTGAGATTTAATTTCAATAGCATTGATTTCAGTTTCTTTACCATTAATTACAGTCGTATAAGAAGATGTTTTAAGATCATCTTCTCCTAATCCTGATGCTGCAACTATTGCTTCCATTTCCGTTAAAGATTCGGTGCCGTAAGCGGGAATGAGGTTTGAAGCATCTTCAAATCCGACTTTTTCAGTTTTTGTCGGATATATTGGTTTTGTTAAATCATCTTCATAACCTACAACAACAGTCTGTGTTCTGCCGGTATCAACCTGTTCGTACTTATAGCCCAAAACTTTGTTTCCGTCATATACAAGCAAATTTTGAGCTTTAAGATTCTCAAGCGAAATAAGTTCAGATTTTGTTGTAGTACCTGTGCTTGAAAATATATTAGAATTTACATATAAATTTGTATTAGCTAAGGCCTGTGTATATTTTTCCTGAATGGCTTCTGTATCCATGGAAAGTCTGATTTTTGCATCGGAAACAGCTTGTCCTTGATGAGACAGGTTATTTAACTGTGCTGTTATGTAAAGTAATCGTGCTTGTGCTGCTGACATTCCCATGATAATTTTCCTTATAGTTTTCCACTAATAGGAATGTCGGCATATTGTGGTTATTTCTTTAATATAGCAAACTTTATTGTTAAGATTTTGTTACAATTTAGCAGATATTAATTCAAGCTTTTCTTTGTGTGATAATTGCTTAATTCTATACTCTTCTTTCATAGCTTCTGATTTTGTATTAAATTCTTTAACATAGACAATTTTAAGAGGTTTATGTGCTTTTGTATATTTAGCCCCTTTACCTGAAATGTGAGCCTGAAATCGTTTTTCTACATCATCTGTATAACCGCAGTATAGGGAATTATTTTCGATCAAAAGAATATAAGTATAGTATTTCTTCTCCATAAAAAGAATTTTACAATAAAAAGACGGATATATAATCCGTCTTTATCATCCATTTTCTTATATTTCTTTCTTTATTTTCTTCTTAACAAACTGATGAAAAACCGCCGGAAGAGCATCCACCGCCGCTAAAACCACCTCCGGCCGAGCAAGAAACTGAAGCCGAAGCTGTTGAGGTTGTTCCGACAGTTGCTGCGGCACTTGCAAAGCTGCTCATAAATCCTGCTGAGGCTATTGTAGTGCTGCCTTCACTTGAATAATTTGAAAAATTCAGGTTACCTGCAAACGGATTTGAAGAATCAAATGAATCGTAATTGTTTGCTGCAAAATAGTTAAATGCATTAATACTTGCCAGTGAACCTGCTGTTTCAACTGATTCTACCGGTTTAGCATTAATCGGATTATTGTTGTTTAAACCTGATGATTTTGTTCTGATATTCATATTCTGAACTCCTTAATATCCATTTTATTCTCGTGACATATATATAAAAAAAATAAAAATTGCCCGATTTCAGCATGGACTTTTTTTTGTAATATTTCTTAATAATAATAACAAAATTTTTTATTTACGTGATTTAATCTCTTAGGAAAGGATTGATATATGAATATAAGCAAAATTAACACAGGATTTTCTACTCCAAATTTTTTGGGAATTAAAAACAACAGACTTAACAAACAGGAAGATACTTCAGACAACCGCAAAATTCCTGTTTTAGTAAATATATCTTCTGACAAATTAAATAATGCATTAAAGGCTGCTGTGCTTATTCCTGCAGCGTCATTACCTCTAATCATGGGGTCATGTTCTAAGGATACAGAGTGTGAATACTGGGCCGATGGCGGCGGTACAAGTATTGTATATCCATCAATTTATATAATGCCGGAATTAAAAATTGATTCACTAACTTTTGCTAATGACAGTGTAAGAATTCCTAAAGAGCTATCACCTTCAGGAAAAGTAAACAGAACAATTAGAAACTTTACTGATTTACTTAAAATTCCTAATTATATTGAGGGTGATTATCCTGTCCGTTTTGCTTATCAAACACCTGAACACATTAACTACATGACACTTGACGGACTCTCATCAAGAGATGACAAATATATTTATGATGTACAGCAATTCGATAGTAATGGCGGAGTAAATATTTTTAAAAGTGAAATTACAGCAGACGACGATATTCTTAAAATGAGAAATATAGGTACATCCGGTGTTTCCGAATATGAATTTGAATTGATGGGTGATTCTGTTATTGCATATAAAAATAAAGACGGTGACTTTGAAAAATACGCAACATACAAACCTAATTTAAAGGGTAATTATTATATAAATGAAATTAAAGAAAACGGCGACACAACAAAGATTAGCAATGTAAATCTTTTGTATGTAAACGCAAATTATGAAAATAAATAAAAACAATCATACAATGAACATATATACGGGTCGGTATTAGCGTACCGGCTCTTTTTTATGCAAAATATACATCTAATGGCTGATAAAATATAACCTATTGATTGATGACCAGGACGTAATAAAAAGATATTCTTATAGTGTAAATAGATTAGGGGACTTTGAGAGGAAATGAAAAAGCTAATTTTATTATTTACAACATTACTGGTTACATCAGCCTGTGCCTTTGCAGGTGATAATTTCCTAAATACAGTTATTCTGGAAGGTACTGATAACGGTTATAACATTATTCTCAGAACTGATGAAATTGCTTCCGTCAAAAAGACTGTTGATTCGGATAATAAACTGACGCTTGATGTTAAGGGGGTTACTTCAGCTGAAAGCATAAGTACTTTATACAAAAACACTTCACAGGCTAAAACTGTAATAGTTGAAAATTCGGGAAATAATGCCGTTAAAATCCATATTCAGGCAAAAGATATAGCTAAATCGAACATTATATTTGATACACCGGCTTCTGCCCCTGTTGTCGTTTCTGATACAGTATCACACAATACAATAATCTGGAGCATACTTGCATTCTTCGGCTTATGTATATTGTTTGCAAGAACTCTAAGTATAAAAGAAGACTCTGAAAGTATTATTCGTGAAGCAATAAATAAAGATATGCGTGACAGAGAAATAGAAATGTACAAAAATTACAGAAAAGAGATGCTTACAATTCCAAGCATTGATTATAAAATCAAAAATCCGAGAGTTCAGGAAACTATACGGCGTGCAGATACAATAAGGCATTTGCAGCGTAACATCAAGTAACATATAATTGAGGAATAAGAATGGCTATTAGAGTTTTATTTTTACTACTTGCATTTGTAATAGTGTCAAATATTATAATTATTATTTGCAGCTATATATTTGGTGTTAATTTATACCAGAAACATGGGAAAGCTATTCTGACGGGTTATGCCTCTCTTGCATTGTTGATAGTTATAACATATGTAATTCTGGCTATATTGGGGTTAGTGTAGTATGAGTGACTTAGTATTCTGGTTAATATTAGCTGCAATATTATTTATAATATATTTTGGTGAATATATTACAAAACGAATTATTAGATTCAAACCGGTTAGAAGAAGAAATAAACGAAAATCAAATGTAAATTCAATAAATTCCAACGGTACAAAACTCTCTAATAAAACAACATTTCTAAAAAAATATATAAAAGAAAGGATGGAATTAATGGACAAAAAGAGTTTAGCTACACCGACAATGGTTGTATTACTTTTAATTGTATTTATTATACTATGCAATCCTATTGCAATAGTTGGAGTCGGAGAAAGAGGAGTTAAAGTAACTCTGGGAAAAGTATCACCGCAAAGCTATACAGAAGGTATCCATTTGATTACTCCTTTTATATCAAAAATTAAAACAATGGATGTCAAAACTCAAAAAAACTATATTACAACTGATGTTTATACCAAGGACATTCAGCAGGCACAGATTGCATATGTTGTTAACTTTAATCTCCAGCCTCAAAATGTTCATAATATGTACAGAGAGGTCGGCGTAACTTATGTTGATACCGTTTTAATGCCCGTAGTTGAAGGCACAATAAAAGATGTTATCGGGAAATGGAACGCTCAAGATTTAGTTGCAAACAGAGAATCGGCAACCGTTGATATTCTCGGAAAGCTACAAAAACAATTAGAACCAAGATACATTAATGTAACCGGTTTCCAAATTACAGATATAAACTACTCAGGGGTTTTTGAAAAAGCCATTGAAAGTAAGGTTACTGCCGAACAGGATGCATTAAAGGCAAAAAATAAAACAGTTCAAATTGAAGAAGAAGCAAAACAGAAGATTATATCGGCTGAAGCAGAAGCAAAATCAATGGCAATAAGAGCCAATGCACTTACACGTAATAAAGCTCTTGTTGAGTATGAAGCAGTTCAAAAGTGGGATGGCAAACTCCCTGAATATATGCTTGGAAACTCAATTCCATTTATAAACTTAAATGACAAAAAATAACATATTTATAAACTTAACCTTAAAATAATCCTTAATCATCCGCTCTATTCCGGGCGGATTTCTTTATGCATTTTATCTTAACTCTCATTCGTTATTTACAGGATTTATTGAGATGAACAAGCGGTAAAATACTTATCCATTATATCAAGAATTTGTTTTGCAGAAGTCCCGTCACCATATGGATTAGTAGCCTTTAGTCTTGTGTTCTCCCACGTATCTGAAAGTATTTTCTCGCTCAAAGAAATTATTTTTTCATAATCTGCACCGACAAGTGTTGAAACCCCGGCATCAATTCCTTCCTGTCGTTCCGTTTCATATCTCATAACAAGAGTAGGGCAGCCGAAGGATGGAGCCTCCTCTTGAATACCGCCGGAATCTGTCAAAATAAGTTTTGCATTTTTCATTAAATAAACAAGATACGGGTAATCAAGCGGTGTTAGAAGTTTCACATTATTATATTCTCCTAAGCGTTCATGAATCTTTATCTTTACGTTCGGATTAGGATGAACCGGAATTATAAAAGTGTGATCTGTAAATTTTTCAACAAGATACTTAATAGCGTCAATAATTCTGTCAATTCTTTCACCATGGTTTTCACGTCTGTGTGCGGTAATCAAAACTAATTTATCATCAATATTGATACCATTTGATATATAAAATTTTTCTGCAGTTTTTAATGTTTCATCAGATAGGCAGAATAACGCATCTATAACGGTATTCCCTACGACATGAATTTTTGCATCATCAATATTTTCCTTCAATAAGGCCTGCCTGTTTTTTTCCGTCGGGGCAAAATTAAGTTCGGCTACTCTGGTTGTCATTTGTCTCATAACTTCTTCCGGAAACGGTTCGTAAATATCATATGAACGTAGTCCAGCTTCAACATGAAATACAGGAATTTTGTTGTAAAAACTGGCCAGAGCACCGCATAAAACAGTCATTGTATCACCTTGAACAATAGTTGCATCAAAGTTATTCTCAGAATATACTCTGTCAAGTGCGGAAAGAATTCTGGTCTGAACTCCAATCAATGTCTGATCCGGCCTCATTACATCCAGATTAATATCAGCTTTAAGATCGAAATAAGCCAGAGTCTGG
This sequence comes from Candidatus Gastranaerophilales bacterium, assembly GCA_944325865.1. Classification (GTDB taxonomy): domain Bacteria; phylum Cyanobacteriota; class Vampirovibrionia; order Gastranaerophilales; family Gastranaerophilaceae; genus Scatousia. The sequence goes on from CALVBS010000001.1 coordinate 126,476, forward strand.
TTTGAAAGTTCTTTTTGCTGCTCGGTATTGCATATTACAACATTATATTTTTGAGGATATTTTCTTAGCTCAATTATCACAGGGGCAAGCTTTATAACCTCAGGTCTTGTACCGAACACAACTAAAATATTCTTCTTATTCATAGCATTAAGTCTAATATAAAAATTATTCCCATGCAATCAAGTAGGGGGATAAAAAATTAATTGGACGAATTATAATTTATTTTGTTACAGGAGGAAAAAATGCTTAAACTATATTATTCTGAAACCTGTCCGTACTGCCGAAAAGTTCTTTCATTTTTTAGCGAAAATAACATAAATTTTGAACGCAAAGATGTTTCGGATCCGGAAAATTACGAAGAACTAATTAAAAACGGGAAAGTTGCTCAAGTCCCGTTCTTAATGGATACAAATAACAACGAACAGATGTATGAATCGGATGTTATTATTGATTATGTTAAAAATTTAAAATAAGTAGGGATATTTATGTCATATAATTATTATGCCGAAAATAACGAATATAATGAATGTAGTGCCAGAGGTGCTTGCTCGCTTGCACCTAAAGTTTCATCTTTACAGGAAGTGCTTATAATATTTTTTAGGCAAATATCATATTATGCACAAAAGTTGGACGAATTTGACAGGGATATTTCATCTGTAACTGAAAAAATTGTTTCAGGACTGGCGTCAATAATTTCAACCACTGACTATACGGATGAACAACTTTTAAATATGGTCAGCATGTACTATAACCTGCTGGTAAAGACAAAACGCGACTATATAAGTATTTGCAAAGAAAATAATAAACGTGCGGAAGAATTAAAATTTGGACTTAAAATTACTCCGCAAATGAATCTTTCTGCAATAATTGCTCAAGGCGAACGTATATTTCTTGAAAAATACAGAAAAACACCATCATCGCTTAAGAACATGACAGAAATACTTCTATTTGTACTTAAGAGCATCTGTATTAATATACTTGAATTAAAGAGCCTTGAAGAAAATGATGAAATTGCTGTAAAAAGCGTAATGAGCGGGCTGGATATATTAAATAGTCCAAAGCTCAACATTTCTGCGGTAAAAAATACAATAAAAGAACTTGTCGATGTAAACAGAAGCCTGATAGACAGAATTTCGGAAGTGCAGGTTAAACGATTCGGAAAAATTGAAAAAAAATCTGTATCTCACAGTACATCCTCAGGTAAGGCAATTCTCGTTTCAGGCAATAATATGTCAAATCTTATGTCACTGCTAAAAGAGGTAGAAAATAAGGATATTGATATATATACTCACGATGATTTGCTTATTGCACACGCATTTGAAAGCTTTAATAAAATTAAGCAGTTAAAAGGACACTATGGCATATGTTCAGAAAATTGTGTTCTTGATTTCGCAACATTTCCGGGTGCAATACTTTTGACTCAAAATTCCTATAGAAATGTGGAGTACCTGTACAGAGGACGACTTTTTACCACAGATGATATCCAGCCCAAGGGGGTCATAAAGCTTGAGAATAATGATTATTCAAAACTGATTGAATCTGCAGAAAATGCAAAGGGATTTGCAAAGGGCAGAAAATTACATGATGAAACAGTAGGGTACAATGAAGAAGAATTATCCAGACTTGTGGATTTGCTTGCAAAAAATTTTCATGAAAATAAATTTGAAAAATTAATAATTATCGGGCATACAATCAAAAACTACAAACAGGACGAGTACTTTGAAAAGCTTTTAAAACTTTCTACTGAAAAAAATTATGTTATATCTTTTTCATACAGCTGTCAAAATGATAACTGTGTCTTTATAAATCTTGCAAACAGTCTTCCTCGAATTTATTCGGTTTTAAAAAGACTTTTTAGAGATATTCCGCTTGATTCAGCTCGTGTAGCTTTTTTCATTACAAAATGTGATGTAACATCAATATCGCATATGATTTCACTTAAAAAGCTTGGTGCAAAAAATATTTTTCTGTCAAATTGTCAACCAAAAATTAATCCTTCAATAACTTCTACACTGCGTTCCATATACGGAATAAAGCTAATTACAAATCCTGAAGATGACATAAAATCATTTTAGGAAAATAATAAAAGAGCCTCCAATTTGGAAGCTCTTTTGGTAATATATTAATTAAAAAATTAATATCTGTAATGTGCAAAAGCTTTGTTAGCTTCAGCCATCTTGTGGGTATCTTCACGCTTTTTGCAAGCTGCACCTGCACCGTTTGATGCATCGATAATTTCATTTGTTAATTTATCTTTAAATGATTTACCGCCGCGTTTCTTAGCAGCTTCAATAATCCATGAAGATGCAAGAGCAAATCCTCTGTCAGCTTTAACTTCAATAGGCACCTGATAAGTAGAACCACCTATACGTCTTGCTTTAACCTCCAGTAACGGAGTTGCATTAGTTAAGGCCTTCTGGAAGATTTCCATTGCTTTTTCATTGGTTCTTTCTTCTATTTGCTGCATTACAGAATAAAAGATTTTTTCAGCCAATGATTTTTTACCGCGTCTCATTATACGGTTAATAAATTTAGAAATATCTACACTGTTATAAACAGGATCTGCTAAAGGTATTCTTTTAGCCGGTTTTGAACGTCTTGACATTATTTCTTACCTCCTTTAGCGTTTTTCTTAGCACCGTATTTAGATCTGCTCTGAGTTCTGTTAGCAACACCTGCAGTATCTAAAGTACCTCTTACGATGTGGTAACGAACACCAGGAAGGTCTTTAACCCTTCCGCCTCTGATAAGAACAACGCTGTGTTCCTGAAGGTTGTGACCGATACCCGGAATATATGAAGTAACTTCAAATCCGTTAGTTAAACGAACCCTTGCAACTTTTCTTAAAGCTGAGTTAGGTTTTTTAGGGGTTGTAGTGTAAACCCTTGTACATACTCCACGTCTTTGAGGACAATCCATCAAAGCAGGAGATTTTGTTTTGTCAGTAAGCTTTTTACGTTCTTGACGTACAAGCTGATTAATTGTAGGCATTTTTGTCTCCTTTTAATTAGTTACTACACTGGCAAAATCATAACCTGAAACCCTTACGCATTCCGGTATGACGGGACTGCCGATTCTATAGATTTTCAGAAATTTTGAGATTTTACATCATCCCTTTATTCAGTAGAACCCTACGTCCTATTTTTGCCCACAGCTGATATATCCAGCACGAAAATTTCAGCAGTGTTTAATATTATTAAACTACCTGCATGACAAGTTGTCAATAGGTACAGTAAGAACTATTACAAGTGCTCACTAACTTTAGACAGTTCTTTAATACGACGTTTAGCTTCATTAACAGGATACACAATTAGTATTGCCTTTATCCTGTCTGCTTTTTGAACATCAAAATAGCAGCCTATTTTGTCATCATAGCTTATAGCATATTGAGAACAATAAAATACATCAGAAGCTCCTGCATTACTTAGCAATTCTTTTTCAAAATTAAGCATTTCAGGAGAATAATACTCGTTATGATTTTCATCATCAAGAACTGCAGCACTCATTAATAAAGCAGCATCAGTATAGTTCTCATCGCAATATTTATCCGCAAGTGAAAAGCCTTCTTCAAATAAAGCATAATCTACATGTTCGTTACCATCGGCATCACGAAGTTTTGCTGCATCTGCAATTTTAATAATACCATCTGCAGGATAGCCTAATATATCATACTGATACCTGACTGCAGTTTTCAATTTAGGGTTTATTACAGATTTACCATTGCGATTCAATTTATATGCTTGAGGTAAATATTTTTCGTCAAGTTGAGGTTTTTGCTTTGCTGCTCGTCTTGCAATTTGCAAATCTTTATATCCTACAGCATTTGTTTCTAAATCAGTATTAAAAAAGTCATTAATATCAAAGTATTCATCTTTTAAAAGTATGTAATCGGAATCAATCGGATTAAAAAAATGTTTCGGAGCCTTAACATCATCCGGCTCATAAATTGAATACCCGTTGGTATCAAAATCACGTGTTTCATCGAAAAGTTCATTATCTCTGAATATTGAATCCAAAGCCTGGCGTGTTAAAGTCTCATCTTCTGTCAAGCCGCTATACTGAGATTTCAGCAAAGGTATAGGATAGGTAATATGGTTATTACCATATATCGAAGCTGCAGAATTATTAAAGTTTTGAGGCTGCTTTGCGGCCTTAAAGCTGACAGAAGTATCCTTCCTGTTTGTGTAAGTTAATGTAATATTTTGAATTTTCATAAAATCCTCTTTATATAAGTTTAAAATCACCATTTTTCTTGATATGTTCAACAAGTCCTCCGTCATCAAGGAGTTTAATCATGACTGGCGGTAATGGTTCTATAGGAATAATTGCACCATTTGTCAGGTCTTTAAGAATACCCTTTTCAATATCCAGATCAAGTTCATCTCCGGCATCTATTCCGTCAGTGTCGCATTCTATTGCAAGAAGACCAATATTTATTGCATTCCTATAAAAAATTCTTGCAAAAGACTTTGCAATAACTGCCCCTACACCTGCTATTTTTATAATTTGCGGAGCATGTTCTCTGGAAGAGCCTAAACCGAAATTATTTCCTGCAACCACGAAATCACCCTTGCTCATTTTAGAAGCAAATTCTGGATCTGCATCTTCAAGAACGTGCTTTGCAAACTCAGGTAAATTTGAGCGTAAATGAAATAATCTTCCGGGTGCTATATGGTCTGTAGATATATTGTCACCGAATTTAAAAGCTTTTCCACGCATAATAACTCCTCAACTTTCATCTATATGTTTGATATCAAGTGTACTACAAAATAATAATTATGTGTTATAATTAGGTAAAGAAAAATTAAGAGATGAGGTTTTTATGTATTTCAACAGAAAATGTAAAATAACTTATATATGCCATGGGGCCACAATATATTCGGATGAATTCAGATTTTCAGATGTTGAAAATTATCCGCCTATAACAGAAAACGGATATGAAGAGATGGAAAAAATCTGTGATTATCTAAGAAGACGCGGAGTAAAAAACGATACAATTTATTCTTCTCCGGCAACGAGATGCCTTCAATCGGCTAAAATGGTAGCAAAGGTCTATAAAAAAGATTTTGAGATATTGGAAAATTTAAAACCGAGACGTTGCGGAGGGTTTAACGGTAAAACTTTTGAACAGATTGAGCGTGAAACGCCGGATTTATTGGAAAGATTGATTTATAGTCCTGAAATTCCTACACCTGATGATGCTGAGAGTATGACGGCTTTTATTAACAGAATTGCCTCTGAAATAAACAGAGTGGTTGAATCAAATATTGGAAATCGTATTATCATAGTAACACATCCGGATATAATTAAGGCTGTGATTTGTGATACACTAAATATTCCGCATTCTTCCCTGCAGCATATTTATATCAAAACAGGCAGTGCGACTCAAATTAGTTACTATGAAAGCTGGAAAAGTCTTGTCTATTCAGACTATACTCCGCTTTAGTTTGAATAAGCCATAAGCCTTTTATTTTCTTGAATTAAGAACTCTTTTCCGGGTTTAATATCAATAAAATCCCATGGGAGTTCTTTTTCAAAGGAGTAGTTTTCGAGAGCATAAGAGTCAGAATTAATATGGAATTGTTTTGCCGCAGATTTAAATGCCCCGAGCTTGCCGCCTTTTCTGTAAACTTCAATTAAAAAGTCGGTAAAAGTTTTGTCCCCACGTGACAGAACAGCCTGCCAGTAGTCCCATTTAGCACTTGAAACTGAGGCTGAAACTCCTATTTTATGCAGTTCACGCTTTATATAATTTGATTTTTCTTCAAGAATTTTTGTGTTATCCCGTCCAAACCACTGAAAAGGCGTATTAGGCTTCGGTACAAATGTTGAAAATCCAAAGGAAATATCAAAGCCTTTATATTGCTGCTTAATTTTCTTTGCGAGAGTAATCATTTCGTCTAAATCTTCATATGTTTCAGCAGGCAGCCCGAGCATACCATAGAATTTAAAACCTTTTAAGCCCGCATTGACTGCAATTTCAACGGCATTCATAATCTGTGCTTCAGTAAGGTTTTTATTAATAACTTTACGAAGTTTTTCACTTCCGGCCTCTATTGCAAGAGTGATATTTTTTTGTCCTGCCGCAGTCAGTGTTTTTAGGATTTTAGGAGTAATAGAATCTACACGCAAAGACGAAACACTCATTTCAATTTTTTTGCCGTTTTGAATTTTTTCATAAATATATTCACATATTTTATCAAACTCCGGATGAGCAGATAACTGTGCACCTAAAAGAGCTATTTTATCTGTGTGGGAAAGTCCGATTTCAATATCTTTGATAATATCTTCATACGGCATAAACCTTAGCGGCAGATTTAAATAAGAAGCAAGACAAAAACCGCATCTGTTTGCACAGCCCCTTGCAACTTCTATAATAAATGTGTTAGGGAAGAAAGCTTTGCTGCTTAAAATAGGTGTATAAATTGAACTTTCAAGCCGCTTGGTAATTTTTTTAACATTTCCTCTTGTAATACCGGGTACATAGATACCGTCTATTTCTGCCAACATTTCAAGAACTTCCTTTTTGGACTTATTTTTATTTTCTTTGCAAATAGAAACAAGTTCAAGGTTGACATCTTCACCATCACCGATTACAAAGAAATCAAAAATTTCGGAATAAGGTTCCGGATTTGCACTCACCACGGGACCTCCTGCAAAAATCAATGGCAAAGAGTTATCTCTTTCTGCTGCCTTAAACGGAATATTATATTTTTCAAGCATTGTAAATATTTCAAGAAAATCAGTATCAAAACTGAATGAAAACCCTAAAAGGTTGATGTCACTTATGTTAATTTTTGTATGTTCCGTATCGGAATAAATGCGTTCAATATTAATATCATCACACTCATCAATAGTCTTGAACATCCAAAGATATCCCAGCGAAGAAAGAGCAAAGGCTTCACATCCGGGAAAAGCCAGCCACATATTATAAGAAGCTTCTTTTTGTATTAACGGATTATACAAAAAAGTTTCTTTACTCTGCATCAGCATTGTCCTTTATTTGATTTTCGTTGATAGGAGCCAGATACAATTCATCAATCAAAACGCATATCATAGCGGCTATAGCAGGAGACAAAATTACCCCCCAGAACCCGAGAAATTGTTCCGCAAGAAATAATGCAAGAAATATCATGAGCGGGTGAAGCTGCATAAACTTTCCGAATAAAATAGGTCTTACTGTATAATTTGATAGCTGCTGAACAAGCAAAAATCCTGCTATAATAAGTATTACTTTAACAATACCCAGAGGATATGCAACCAAAAGAATTGCAATAATAGCAATCGTAGGTCCCAATAGAGGTACAATATCAAGAACACCCGTTATCAAGCCCAGAAGAAATGAATAATCCACACCAAGTAAGATTAAAACAATAGTCATCATTATTCCTACGCTGGCCATTGATAATATTTGAGCACGCACGAACCCCCCGACACGTAAGCTTATTGTTGATAGAATTGACGACGCCTTTTCTTTATACATTGGCGGGAAAAATTCAATAAATTTTTTCTTTAAATAATCCTTATCAGCCAGTAAATAATATATAATCATGGTTAAGGCTACAATTACTACGAAAATCTGGAAAATTCCCATAGTAAAACTCCACGAATGATTAACTATATTTTGGGCAACATCAGGAGATGCGTTAACAAATTTGTCCATAGAAATAAATTCAGCAAGCTTATGCCCGAATATACTAAAACTTGACAAATATTGAATCAGAGCCATTACTTTTTGCGGCAGATAGCTTATTAAAGCTCCTATCTCTTTATATGCAATTAAAAATATTGGTAGGAAGAGAGCAAAAACAGCTAATGAACTTACTAACACCGCTATTATAGATGCAGTATTTCTGCTTACTTTTTTTTGCATTTTCAATACAAAAGGGTTAAGAGCACATGCGATAACATACGCCGCGAAAAAAAGCATAATTATATTTGATATTTTGGGTATTAAATAAATCAAAAATATAACCAGAAGTAAAAAAATCAAATTTTTTGCGTTTAAATATTTCTTCATACACTCTCCCTTTTTAATAAAGATATTTTAGTCAAAAAAAAAATGTTTTTCAATTCGTAACATGTAGTGTTAATTTGTAACAATTTTGTAAAGAAATATTAAAAAAGCGTTTATATTAAGCAATCTATAAATAAATATATACTTTATATATTTAAGAATACTTAACACGAAGGATAAGACATGGGTTTCTTAACAGGCGCATTTCTAAAGATTTATGCCGCACGGCAAAGGATTCAACTGCAGCACCAGTTGACATCCGTTACAATGCGTCTTAGCCGTGTCACCCGACAAATGGGAGATGCACAAAAACAACTTACCCGAATGAAACAAATGCAGAGCATGAATATGAAGGCTATGCAGTCTTATGCTATGAAAGGTGCAAGTGCTGCTATGAATCAATCTATATTTGATTTACAAAATAGCGGCTTATCAGAGGCACAAATGTCATCACAAATGATGTCTATCAACAGTGCATTTACGATGAAACAACAGGATATTGCTCTACAATTCTCTCAAATGCAATCGCAGCAGGATATGGCTATGCAGGAATTTGAAGAGGCACAACTTGAACCTCTTAAAAATATGGAAGAAAGCTTGCAGGTTGAAAAAGCATCTATTGAATCACAACTCAAACTCGTTGAGGGTCAAGAAAAAGCTGCAGGCGAAATGGAAAAAGCAAGTTCAAAAGATTTCGTTCCGGAATATACCGGCGGAGGTTAATACACAAATTCTTAAAAAGGGTTCGGGCACCACCGGACCCTTTTTTAGTACTCTTTTATCATAATTGCATTTTGTGGGCAATATAAAGCGGCATCAATGCATGAATCTTCATTTCCGCACACATGTTCCTGATTAGCAATAACAAAGCTCCCGCAAACATCAAAAACCTCAGGACATAAAGTTGCACATACACCGCACCCTTTACATTTATTTGAGACAGAAACATACATAAAAATACCCTCCGAAATGATTATTAATTATTGGAGAGTATTTTTCATTATACTTTTTAGTTAAAATTTGTTTGTACCAAATAAATTAATCATCGTGCTTAATTACTGCGGCACCGTTATTTTCAACAGGTAAAGTAATTATTTCTGCTTTCACATTTAAATCAGTCCAAACTTCACGAACAATGGCTTTTATTCTATCAAGATTGTTTTTCTCAGAAACAATTAAAATAGATGGACCTGCACCGCTAAGTACACAGCCTAAAACATTTTCTTCATGTTTCAGGTTATCAATAATTTTTTCAAGCCCCGGAACAAGTTTTGTTCTATAAGGTTGATGCAATTTATCCTTTAGAGCAAGCTTCATCAATGCAGAATCTTTTGTGTGAATTGCGTGAATAAACATGCCCATACGCTGTGCATTAAAGACCGCATCCTGCATAGGAACTTCTTTCGGCAGTACTGAACGTGAAATATCTGTTGCCAGTTCGTATTCAGGCACACAGAGCGTCAATGTCCATTCCTGCGGCCACTCAAGTTTTCTGTAAACAATACTTCCGTCATCCTCAGTGGCAGTAATAGTCAATCCTCCTACTATAGCAGGGGTTACATTATCGGGATGCCCTTCAACTTCCGTAGCTATTGAGAGTAATGCAGCTTCGTCAGCGGGTCTGCCGAGCAGTTCATTTGCGGCAAGCAATCCGCCTACAATAACTGATGCACTGCTTCCTAAACCTCTTGCAATCGGAATTTCAGTATGTATTGTAATTTTTAACTCGCTCGGTGTCTGACCGATAGAATTATAAAGAAGTTCAACAGCTTTATATATCAAGCTGTTTTCATCCATAGGCATATGCTCAAGTGAAAATTCGTCAGGTGACTCCTTATCGCTTATTACATTAATTTGCACTCCTGAACCCGGCAAGACTGTTTCTTCAATAGTTATGGTATTATATATCGGCAAAGCCATACCCATACAATCAAATCCAGGTCCTATATTTGCCGTAGTGGCAGGCACTTTTACACTAATTTTCATATCTTCCTCATTACTTTACTCAACTATTATAACACAAACAAAAAAATCCCCACAAATCACTACTAATGTTTAGTTTTATAACTTTTTGGTACTGTAAAGTAGCTGTATATATAATAGGAATATGTACCAGTTATACCCATACTTCACCAATGACGGGTCCGTAGGCCTATACTCTGAAAGTGATAACGATATTTATCATTCAACATACGGTGCACTGACAGAAGCTTACGAAAAATTTATTTTGCCCGCAGAACCTGAATATTATATCAGCAAATATAACGAAATAAAAATTTTAGATATTTGCTATGGAATTGGATATAATTCAAAAAGTTTTTTAAATTTTTATTTAAAAAATTTTCTAATAAATAAAAATATCGCTACGATACATACCAATAAAAATATTAGCAGTATATGTAACGATAAGATATATACTAATAATAACTTACAAGATAGATTACCAATTTGTAACGACGAGGTATATACTAATAACAATTCTTGTATAAATTCTGCATACAGTAAATCAGAAAAACAAAATTTTAAAATTTATATCAAGGCAATCGACACCGATAAAATTTTAGCATTTTTGTCTCCATTTGTTATATGTAACAAAAAAAACATTCCGCGGAATTACAAACTTCCTTTTACAAATGAAAAAATATCAAAAATGTTAAATAAGCCCACAAAAAACAAAATTGAATTTTTAGATGAAATAAATGTTATATTTTTTGAGAAAATTGCCGAAAAATATCCGGAAATCTTTAAAAATGAAGATATAAAGGAAATTTTAAAATCGAAAAAATATAGTCATTTTTTTGAGCCGTTTATTTGCCGCTTATTTGAGATGAAACAATCTCAAATATATAAATACTTACCTTTAGGTTACTTATCGGCCTTCTTACATAATATACATTATCACCACATATCAAATCGTTATAAAAAGGCTGTAAATAGCCCTATATTTAACGATTTTGTTCTTGACTTAAAAATAGAGGACGCCCGTAAAGAACTAATGCATGATTCAAATAGGTATAATTTGATATTTTTAGATGCTTTTACTCCTGCAAAATGTCCGGCACTCTGGAGTATAGATTTTTTTAAGGTGCTTTTTGAGCATTTGGAGGAAAATGGTAAAATTTTAACTTACTCAAATTCTGCAGCGGTAAGAAACGCTTTTTTAAATGCAGGTTTTTATGTCGGTAAAATTTATAATGAATCATCAAATAAATATATGGGTACAATAGCAACAAAAAACAAAAACCTGATAAAACATAAGCTCTCGGATTACGATTTAGGCTTGCTAAAGACAAAGGCCGGCATTTATTATCGTGATGAAAATCTGACAGCAGACAATGATAAAATTATAGCTTTGCATAAAATTGAAGTTGAAAACTCCAATCTTATCTCCAGTTCTCGGTACATTAAAACACATAATAAATTAACGGAGGATTTATGATATATGATTTAGTAGTTGTAGGCGGAGGAACTGCCGGATGTGCAGCTGCATACACTGCAGGGAAATTAGGATTAAAAACCCTTTTGATAGAAAGGAAGATTCATCTTGGCGGTACAATCACATCAGGGCTTGTCATTCCTGTTATGAAATCCGGGAATAATCAGATAAATACATCTTTTCGAGAAGCACTGACCACAGAATTGAAGCGGCTTGGCGGGCAAACTACTTTTCAAAACAATTCGGGATGGTTTAATCCAGAACTTGCAAAAATTGCACTTGATAATTTGATGAAAGAGGCAAATGTTGAAGTTTTTTTTGATACTCACATTATTGATGTTAAACATGAAGATAGATTAATTAAAAAAATTAAAATCTCAAAAGAAATTTTATCGGTATCTAACGACCCGTTAGAAATGGAACAGAAAAAATTATCGGTATCTATCGGAGCGAAATATGTTATAGATGCGACAGGAAATTGTGAAATTGGAAAAATTTGTGACTGCAGATTTTTAGAAAAAGATAAAGAATTTCAGCCTGTTACTCTGCGATTCATGATGGGTGGAGTGGATTTAAAAACTTTTTCAGACTGGATTATTGAATATGACAAAGACAGAAACGTCACAACATGCGAGGTTATAGACGGCGAAATCCACATGTCAACGGCATACACCTGGGATAAGGACAGAAAATGGGCATTAGAACCGCTCTTTGCAGATGCCGTAAAGAAAAAAATACTTAAACGTTACGATACTAACTATTTTCAGCTGTTTACAGTACCCGGAATGCCCGATACGGTTGCGTTTAATTGTCCAAGAATAATTGATTATAATAATTCTCTGGAGGTCAAAAGTATATCTAAAGCATTACTGCTTGCACGCCAGAATATATACAGGTATTTAAATTTTTGCCGTGAGTATTTTCCCGGATTTAAGCAAGCATATATATCAAATATAGCAGATATGCTCGGAGTAAGAGTATCAAGGAGAATTAGAGGCAAATACATATATACTCTTGATGACTTAAAATCAGGCAAGAAATTTGAGCATCCGGTAGTCATATCCGACTATCCTGTTGATGTCCACTCCAACAAGAAAAATAGTTCAACCCTAAAAACATACAGTGAATATCAACTTCCTCTGGAATGTTTGATGTCTGATGATTACGACAATCTTTTTGTAGCAGGAAGATGCTTATCAGCAGATTATATGTCACAGGGTGCATTACGCGTTCAATCAAGCTGTTTTTCCATGGGCGAAGGTGTCGCAAAACACATCAGGAGTCTGATTCAAGCTTAGACAATAACAGTTGAGCTGCATTTAACAGCGGATCAATAGTCGGGGAAAACGGTGGAGAATAAGTTAAATCATTATTATAGAAATCTTCTACTGTTAATTTTGCAATCAGTGCAGTTGCAAGAGTATTTATCCTCTTATCGGCATCTCCGGCACCGACCCCCTGTCCGCCCAGAAGACGTTTTGTTTTTTTATCAGCAATAATTTTTAACGTAATATTATTTGCATCAGGCATATAGCCCACCTTATCATATTTTGTAACAGTAGCCGAAACTGTTTCATAACCAAGTTTCTGTGCCTGAGTTTCAGTTAAACCTGTCATTGACATTGTCAATTTCATACATCTTGTTACTGCAGATGCCAGAACACCCGGAAATTCATCGTCAAATCCGCATGCATTCATTGCGGCACAACGTCCTTCTTTATTTGCATTAGAACCCAGAGGAACCCAGACCGGTGTATTAGATATTAAATGCAGATCTTCAACACAATCTCCGCATGCATATATATCTTTAATATTTGTTTCCATCCTTTTGGTCACTTTAATAGCACCGGTCTCACCAAGTGCAATTCCTGCATCAATAGCAATTTCGACATTTGGAACCACTCCTGCACACAGTATTACCAGATCAGTTTCAATATCCCTGCCTGAAGCTGTTCGTACCGACGTTACTCCGTTATTATCACCAACCATCTCTGTTACATTATCAGATGTGATAATTTCAAATTTACCGTCATTTATACTCATCAGCTGTGTTTTTATTAATTTAGACATATCTGAATCAAACATTGGCATAATTGAATCGTTTCTCTCAATAAGAGTAGTATGAAGCCCCTGCTTTACACAAGATTCCAGAAGCTCAATACCGATGTAACCTCCTCCGATAATTACCGCCTTTTGAGATGATTCAACTTTTTGCCTAATTGCAATACCGTCTTCAATAGTTCGGAGAGTAAAAACATTATTTAAAGCAATGTGTTTAATATTTGGAATAAACGGTCTTGCACCTATAGCAAGTATAAGTTTATCATAGCTAACAAGAGAACATTCAGGAGAATCCAAATTTTCAACTAGGACCTGTTTCGTTTTTGGAAGGATTTTACTTACTTTGTGTTTCAGATGCACATTAATTCCTGATTTTGCGAATTCTTCAGGAGATCTTACAAGAAGGGCTCTGTAATCTTCAAAGTTTCCCTCAATATAATATGGAAGTCCGCATGCCGAATATGAAACATGCGTATCCTGTGTATAGATATCTATTTCCGCATCAGGTAATAAACGTCTTGATTTTGCTGCTGCTTTTGCACCTGCAGCTACTCCGCCTACTATAACAATTTTCATAACACTTAAATAATAAATTATTTATGTAAAAAAAACATTGTTCACTTGTCTAGTTTGTACCTGAAGTTGCAAGAAATGTTTCAAGCATAAATTCACAATAAGAGTCCAAATCACTTTTAAATTCATCGGCCTTTTCAATAAGACCTTTTAATTCAACTATAATCTGTTCTTTCTTTAATTCTTCATACATAAATACACACTCCTCATACTGATAAATCTATAAACGACAGCATGGAAGATTAACTTTAACTGTATTACAAAAATTGTTACAAAGTTTAATTATTTAAGCCACTTACTCCTTTATATGTTTTAATAATAGAACCATTTGAAAGGAGATAGAAAATGAATGTAAGCAAAATAGGTTATCAGCCCAACTTTAAAGCAAAATTTATAAAAAATGAGGATTTAATGCAGCTGACTACAGAAGAAATTAAATCCGGCAGGCAGGATGCTTTGTGCAAGGCGTTAGATAATCTTAATACTACCCACACAAATGTCAGACTAATGTTAAAAAAAGATCAGGGTAATTACGTTGTGCGAAACTTATACAACAATAATACAGTTCTATGGTCTGAAAAAAGAGATTCGGCAGAAGAGATTATGAAATTAAGCAATCCATTCTCTGATAATTATTATATGCTATTTGTAAAAGGCAAAAATCCTATTGATGAAAGAAAAGCTTCCAGAATTGCATCAAAAGTTGCTTCTGCATATTATGCGGAAAATATTCCGGATTACAGTATAGGGAAAATAGTTGATGCCTCATTTTAACAACTATTCTGTCTCATTATAAACAAGTTTTTTCCTTAAATTCCACTGGATTAAAGTTAAAATAAGAATAATAACAAACAAAACGTAGGCAATGGCACTAGCTTTGCCTGCGTTAAAATATTCAAAAGCATTTTTATAGATAGCATAAACAAGAACGTTTGTACTATCGAGAGGCCCTCCCTGAGTCATCAGGTAAATTAAATCAAAAATCTGGAACGAAGACACGGCAGTTATAATAACAACAAAGAAAATTGTCGGAGACAATAGCGGAATAGTAACATATAAGAATGTCTCAAACGGGTTAGCACCGTCAATTTTGGCAGCCTCAAACATACTGTTAGATATTCCGCTAAGAGAAGCCAAAAAGATTATCATATTGTAGCCGATAAGTTTCCAAACTGACACAATTATTAGTGCCGGCATGGCCCAATGCGGGTCATAAAGCCAATTTATATGCAGATGCAAAACTTTATTCAAAAGACCGATATTAGGATCAAATATCCACTGCCACACAATGCCGATAACAATCATAGGGGTTATAAACGGCAAAAAATATGCAGTTTTAAAAAATTCAGAACCTCTGATTTTGCTATTTAATATTACAGCTAGAATTATTGGAATGATAACACCTAATACGGATGTTGAGAATGCGAACACAACAGTGTTCAACAGAATTTTTCCAAACAAAGGCTCAGTCAAAATTTCTTTATAATTATCAAGACCTGCAAACTGCATAGGATTTAACAAATCCCATCTGGCAAAACTGAGACCAAATGAAAAAAATATCGGTATAATTATAAAAATTAAAATTCCTGTAACAGCAGGAAGTATAAAAAGCCATGCTGCATACTTTTCAGTGTTTAGAATATGGTTAACAAATCCGGTTAATTTATTCATGTTATAATTATACTATAGCAAATGAGTTAAGGGGAGAATTTAACATGCAGAAATATGAACATGCATTCGGTAAGAATGACATCAGAGGAATCTATGGGGAAGATATTACCGAAGAGTTATACACAGCAACAGGTAAAGGACTTGTAAAATATCTTGAAAAAGAGTCAGAAAAACAACCCTCTGATATGTGGATAACTGTTTGTATGGATGCTAGAACTCATTCACCATCGCTTTGCAAAGCCTTGATTGCCGGAATAATTTCAACCGGAGCTAACGTTATAGACTTAGGGCTTGCTCCGACACCAATCGGATATTATTCGGAAGCTGTTGGTGTTCCTGACGAACTTACCGGCGGAAAAGGAGTAATCTCTGCCTGCATAATCACTGCAAGCCACAATCCTAAAGAATATAACGGTCTGAAAATGACTTATAAAAAACAAACTCTTAATGAAAGCCAAATTAAGGAAGTAAGAGATATAACATTTGAAATTCTATCTTTGCCGTCAAATACTGCCTCTGTACCTAAAGGCCAGATTAAACAATATAACATCATTCCTGATTATATAAAAGAAATGAAAGAAAAATTTGGAAATATCGGCAAGGGTGTTAAGGTTGTTGTGGACAGTGCAAATGCAACCGGCGGAATTGTTGGACCGGAATTATACAGAGAAATCGGCTGTGAGGTTGTTGAATTATTTTCGGAACCTGATGGAACATTTCCAAACCACCATCCTAATCCCAGTGTTGAAAAAACTCTTGATACGCTAAAGGAAACTGTAATTAAAGAAAATGCAGATATTGGGATTGCCTATGACGGCGACAGCGACAGAATCGGAGTTGTTGATAATCAGGGCAAATACTTAACAGGCGATAAATTACTTTTAATCTACGCTCTTGATTTAATAGAAACATGCAAGGAAAAAGGTATCATACCTAAAATAGTTAGTGAAGTGAAGTGTTCTCAGGTTTTATATGACACTATTGATGCCTGCGGCGGTCAAGCAATTATGTGTAAAACCGGACACGGATATATTAAAGGAAAAATGAAAGAATCAGGAGCTATTCTTGCAGGTGAGATGAGCGGCCACACATTCTTTAAAGACAGATATTACGGATTTGATGATGCTATTTATGCAGGCTGTAGAATTATTGAAATTATCGCAAAACATAAAGCGTTGAAACAGGACTTTAGTATTCGTGAAATGCTTGAGCCTTTTGATAAAGTGTTTACATCAGCAGAGGTTCGTTTCCCTTGTCCGAATGAACTGAAAAAATCGACCCTTCTTGAAGTCCAACAGATTGTAGAAAATAACAGGGATATTTTTGGCTCTCCTATTAAAGATATCATAACACTTGACGGAATGAGAATTGTATTTGACGGTGGTTTTGCTCTAATCAGACAAAGTAATACCGAACCCGTTTTTACGCTGCGTTTTGAGGCTAAAACTAAAGAGGAATGTGAAAAATTCCAAAATTGTATGACAGGACTGCTTCAAAAAATTCTTGATAAAGCAAAAGTATAAGATATATGATAGAAAATCTTGAACAGCTTAAACTGGCAATCGAAGTAGAGGAAAAACACCGCTACATAGATATACGCGGAAAAAGCCAGTGTTTCTCAAGTTTTATAAAAAAAGAAGCACAAAAACAATATCACCTTTCAAAAAAGAATCCGCGTTGGGCTGTTATTATTGAAACATTTGAGCATTATCCGTTTGCCTCGGTAAATGAACGCAGACGTGCGATTGAAACACTTATTAAAGTTATCAAATCAGAAATTAAAACATCCAAACTTTCGCAGGAAGAACTGACTCATAATCCTGAAATTCCTAAAAATCCTAATGAAGTTGACGTTATGTACGTTAAAGGCGTTGGACCGAAAGTTGCATATAAACTAAATAAACTGGGAATATATACCGCAAATGACCTGATGTGTTATTTCCCTAAAAAGCATGTTGATTATTCATCAAGAACTCTCATTAAAAATTTGAAAGAAGGAGACAATACTACAGTTTTCGGGTATATTAAATCTGTTTCCGCATTTAACACAAAAAATAACCTTTCCGTTGTAAAAGTTACTGTAGCAGATGAAAGCGGAAATCTTGAGTTAAGTTTTTTTAACGCAAAAGGAAATCGATTTACACTGGAAAGAACTAAGGCTCAATTTCCGCACAATGCAGGCATAATGCTCTCCGGAACCGTAAAAGTCAACAATTATAACAAAAAGCTTACTATTGATAAGCCGACTTATTCAATAATGACCGGAGAATTTCTTGAAGGTAACAATACCAATTTAAACCTTGGTCGTATAGTTCCGGTTTATACTGTGTGTGAAGATTTAAGCATTAAAACACTAAGAAAAGCTATTTACAATGCAATTCAGCTTTATAAAGAGCATATTGTAAATATTGTTCCTGATGAAATTAGAAAACGTCTTGGAATTATGGATAAAAAACTTGCGGTTGAACAAATTCATTTTCCTGATAATAAAGACGCTCTTGAACACGCCAGATTCAGTTTGATTTTTGAGGAATTATTTCTCGTACAGTTAAAACTTGTAAGAATCAGAGAAGAAAACAGTACAAAATCCGCACTTGCCCTCAAAATTAAACAGGATGGTCTGGTGGAAAAATTTATAAAAAGTTTGCCTTTTGAATTAACCGGAGGACAGAAAAAAGCAGTAAATGAAATTCTGAACGATCTAAATTCTGAAAAGCCAATGGCAAGACTTTTACAGGGAGATGTCGGGAGCGGGAAAACTGTTGTGGCTTGTATAATGCTTTTGGCAGGTGTTGAAAACGGATATCAGGGGGCTCTGATGGCTCCGACTGAAATTCTTGCTCAGCAGCATTATAATAACCTTATTCAGTGGCTTACCCCGTTAGGTTTAAGTGTCGGCTTATTTTTAGGAAGTCAGGGTAAAAGAGTTCGTGACAAATTTCGTCAGGATTTATTGAACGGGCAAACAAATATCGCCGTCGGAACTCATGCACTTATTCAAGAAGGTGTAGAATTTAACAATCTCGGGGCAATAGTTGTTGATGAACAACACAGATTCGGGGTAAAGCAGCGTAATATTTTAAGAAAGAAATCTCAAAATCCGCAAATGCTTACAATGACAGCTACTCCGATTCCAAGGACTCTGGCAATGACAGTTCATGGAGATTTGGATTTAACAATTATTGATGAACTGCCCAAAGGCAGACTCCCTATTATAACAACACTTACATCTTCCCATAGAGGAGTTTATGATTTAATTCAAAGAGAAGTCGAAAAAGGGCGTCAAGCTTATGTTGTTTATCCTTTAATTGATGAGAGTGAAACGCTTTCGGCAAAAGCGGCAACTGTTGAGGCAGAGCATCTTCAAGAGGAAGTTTTCCCTCAATTTAAAGTTGGTCTTTTGCACGGAAAACTTAAAAATGATGAAAAAGAACAAATTATGGCAGATTTTAAAAATAAAAAGTATGACATACTTGTTTCAACTACAGTAGTGGAAGTCGGAGTTGATGTGCCGAATGCGACAGTTATGGTTATTGAAAATGCTGAAAGGTTCGGACTTTCTCAGCTTCATCAGTTGAGAGGCCGTGTCGGCAGAAACGAACTTCAATCGTACTGCGTCCTTGTATCAGGTTCACGCTCACAAGAAACCAGAGAACGTCTTGCTATTATGACACAAACTAATGACGGGTTTGTAATTGCGGAAAAAGATTTACAACTGCGTGGTCCCGGAGAATTTCTCGGAACTCGCCAGAGCGGTCTTCCTGATTTAATAATTTCTGATATTGTCCGCGATGCAAAAATTCTTGAGCTGGCACGAAATGAAGCTATCGACTTTATTAAAACTCATAATATGGACGAATACCCGCTTCTGCAAAAGATTACCTCATTGCAAATGTTTAATGGTATTGATATTTAGTTTAATTTAAAAGAATATTAATTATTAAGAAATATAAAGCTAATATTTGCCTTAAGAGCAATTTTATAATCTTTAAATACTTTATATATATAAGGATTAAGAGAAAAGGGATAACTATATGGTAATGAGATATGGAATAGACGGAATCGGATATATGCCTGCAACACGAAGCAGCAACACAACTTATATTCAAAATAACTTTTACGGGAACAGTGTGTACTCCGGAAATGCGAATTTTGGATATAACGGATACGGCTGTGGCTGCTGCGGCGGTTACAGCGGAAGCTGTTTCGGATTCGGTTTTGCCGGCGGGTATCCGCCTCCTCCGCCGCCATCTCATCATTACTGCGGTGACAACGAGCTCCCGGGCATAGCAAAATGGTCACTCGGAATCGGCGTAACAAGTTCACTTGTCGGATTAGGTATAAAATTATTTTCTAAAAATTCATAAAAGCACTTTTAATAAGTGCTTTTTTTATTGACCAAAATCAGCTTATAGCTTTAAAATTTAAAATATTTGTAAAGAAATGTAAAGATATATACTTAAAATTAGCAATTATCTATTTATTATATACTTTATATATACAAGAGAGTAAAACAAGAGAGGTATAAAGAACATGGCTTCGTATATGCAACCTAGATCAAATTTAGGCGGTATTGCCAGACAACCGTTTAGACCAGGACAATGGCAAGGGTTTAAAGGTGTCTCCAGAAATACTACCTATATTCAAAATAACTTCTACGGAAGCAGTGTTTTTGGTGCCAACAGAAACTACGGCTACTACACTCCTCAACCGTCTTATCATGATTGCGGCAATAATGATATGCCTAAATGGATGAAATGGATGGTTGGTATCGGAGTAGGGTCTTCTTTACTCGGCGGTATTTTAAAATTGTTCCAGAAGGATAAACCTGAAGGCGGTGGCGACGTTCAAGAACCTGTACAAACTTCTACGCCTGCTCCGGTTGAGGCACCTACTCAAGCTCCAGCTCAAGAGGTTACCGAATCTCCTGAAACTCCAACAGGCACCCCTACCCCTGCTGAGGGTGGCGATGGGGTAAAAGCCGATTACGCAGGATTAAACAGCCTAAATAGTATGGTTTGTCGTGATGACAGCGGCAAAACAACTAATATCGAGGGTAATTTTAAGATTACGGAAGCTGGTGCAAATGGAGAACCGCCTAAGTCATTTACAATTACAGACAGCTCTTCAGGAACTGCTCATGAATATACATATGAATTTACAGGCCAATATGATGATAACGGAAAACCTATATATACCTGCAAATCAATGAATGGTCAGGCTGCAAGTACAGAAAACCAATATACACTTGAAATGAAAGGTAAAGACGGAAAACCTGAACTTGTTCAGTACGATGGACAAGATAACTACACTAAAGGTTTAAAATTCGGTTCTGCAGCACCTGCACCAACACCGACACAAGCTCCGGGACAAGCTCAGGGACAAGCTCCATCTGCACCTTCTATAGTTGTTACCCAACCTCCAGCCGATGACAGCCAGGCTCCGTCAGGGCCTGATGAAACCCCGAAAGGTCAGGAAACACAAGCTCCTTCTTATACCGAAAAGGATGCTTCACAGGCAAGAGCAATGGGACAGGGTGTTGCAGATGATTTAGTCGG
This sequence comes from Candidatus Gastranaerophilales bacterium, assembly GCA_944325865.1. Taxonomy (GTDB): domain Bacteria; phylum Cyanobacteriota; class Vampirovibrionia; order Gastranaerophilales; family Gastranaerophilaceae; genus Scatousia. Next base: position 147,792 of record CALVBS010000001.1, read on the forward strand.
ATACACAAAAGATAAGCAAAAAACTCATGCTAGAAATGTTATTGCATCACTTAACTCTGATAACATTGCAGACTTTTTAAACGGTTATAGGAATAACAAAGGTCTCGGAGATAACATAATGAGACAAATAAATACAGAGTATGGCTGGACTAATCAGGAAAAAGTGGAATCTCAAAAACAAATCCTACGCAACCTGTTAGAAAAGGCTAACGATATGGGTATTAAGTTAAATTCAAATGAGCAGGCTTATTGTAAGAAATTTCTTAACACAGATGCCAGTACAACCAAAATTTCAAATGCAGTAGCAGATCAGCTGGATAAAATTATAAACAAACTTTTAGAAGAAATGAAACCGAAACCTGGTTCTTACGGTGGCGGTCAAAGCGGCGGCGGTGGTGCCGGCAGTACATTTTAATAAAAAAACTCCCTTATGGGAGTTTTTTTGTGCAATTATACGGCTCTTGCTTATAAGTAATTTACAACACTGTAAAAAAATAGTATAATATCATTCATAACAGAAAGAAGGGGTTACTTATGGAAGATTTAAAAGTTGTAATAGGTTCTGATCACGCAGGGTATGAATACAAAGAAAAAATCATTGATTACTTGAATGCGAGGAATATTCCTTACACGGATGTAGGAACGCACACAAAAGAATCATGTGATTATCCGGAAATTGCACGTGCAGTTTGTGAACGTGTTATCAGCGGAAAATCAAACAGAGGGATTTTAATCTGTGGTACAGGTATCGGTATGTCCATTGCTGCCAATAAGGTCAGAGGTATAAGGGCTGCCCTCTGCGGCGATACATATTCCGCAAGAGTTTCAAGAGCACACAACAATGCAAATGTTCTCTGTCTCGGTGAACGTGTTATTGGAGAACATCTTGCCCTTGATATAGTCGATGTCTGGCTAAAAACAGGATTTGAAGGCAGCAGACACAAACGAAGAGTTGATATGATTGAGTAATTTTTCGCTAAGATAAAAATAAAAAAGAGTTATGAGAGAACGCATAACTCTTTTTTTTAGCTCAAGATTTTTAATCTAACTTTGTGCAACGATTGTTGTAATAAGTTCGCCATAATTATTTACGTGCCCGTCTGTCTCCATAATTATGTAATTAAGTTCAGGATCTTCTTTAATTGCTTTTTCCGCAGCATTTTTTGCTTCTTCTAAATCTGTGTATTCCCCGAGCAGTGCTCTTGAAAATTCTGAATAGTCCCTTTCCGTGTAAACGTGATACATATTTTACTCCTTTCTTCTTTAAGATTATTTTACTACAAAATAATATTCGTGTTACAATACTCCCGAGGGATATAATATGAATAGCAGAGAAATTATTAAACAAGCCGAAAAAGAATTGAAAGAACAATTTGAAATTATTGATGAAATAAGAGACTATAATCAGGAAAAAGTGTTAAAAGCTTTCATTGAAAATAAGGTAGCCCCTGAACATTTCTACACAGTATCCGGCTACGGGCATGATGATATGGGAAGAGAAGTTCTTGATAAAGTTTTTGCTGATATTTTTAAAGCAGAAAAAGCAATCGCAAGAATACACTTCGCATCTGGAACACATACTCTTGCCTGCGTTCTTTTCGGAAATCTACGCCCGAATGACAAATTGTTATCTGTTGTTGGTGCTCCATATGATACAATGCAGGAAGTTATCGGAACTATGGGAGATAACGACACAAAAGAGGACTCTCTGATTGCACACGGTGTAATTTATGATGAAGTTCCGCTTAAAAATGATGATGTGGATTTAGAAGGTATTGAAAATGCTGTGGATGAATCTGTAAAAATGGTTTTAATTCAGCGTTCCAAGGGTTACTCAACAAGAAAATCCCTTACAGTTGATACAATCGGAAAAATTTGCGAAATCGTTAAAAAGAAAAATCCAAACTGTATATGCTTTGTTGATAACTGCTACGGAGAGTTTGTAGAAGATAAAGAACCGATTGAAGTCGGAGCTGATATTATTGCAGGTTCACTCATAAAAAATCCCGGAGGAGGTATTGTGGAAGCCGGCGGATACATTGCGGGCAAAGCCCGATATGTTGATAAATCCGCAAACAGATTAACAGCCCCCGGAATCGGGAGTGAAGGCGGTGCTATGTTTAACCAGCACAGATTAATTTTTCAGGGACTGTTTATGGCACCGTCAGTTGTATCTGATGCCGTCAAAGGTGCAGTTCTTGCGTCCAAAGTGTTTGATGAAATAGGCTTTGATTCAACTCCGAAATATTATGAAAAAAGAACTGATATTATTCAAAATATTACATTCGGTTCTCCTGAACCGTTAGAGCAATTCTGCAGAACAATCCAGTCATTGTCTCCGGTTAACGGCTATGTAACCCCTATTCCGGAATATATTCCGGGATATGAGGATAAGGTTATTATGGCAGGTGGAACATTTATTGAGGGCTCTACTATAGAGCTTTCTGCAGACGGTCCTATGCGTCCACCGTATGTTGCCTACATGCAGGGCGGTCTGAATTATGCTCATATAAAAATCGCATTGACAAAAATATTGGATAAAGTCAAAATCTAATTACAAAAGACCTTCCATCATCTGATTTAAGACAACCTTTGCAGCACGAATTGATACTGCAATAGAAGTTCCGGTTATTGGTTGATGCAGCATTGACAAATTAGATTTGACAGGAATATCTATTTCATCAGTTCCGGTAAATTTAAAGCCTTGCGGAAGTTGTATAACACCAAATTCACCTAATTCATAATGCTGGGTGAAATAAGAATTTCTGGAAGATGAATATTCTGCAATTTTGCCATAGGTATCAAGACTTCCTACCCCTTCGACATTATTCAAACTAAGCCATCTGTTATATGAGTTCTTTCCGGCATTGCCTGCCGACATAAAAATCCTAACATGTGACGGTATCCCTGATAAGTTTTCATCTAACTCTTTTGAAGCATAAGCTAATTTTTCTTTAAGGATTTCAGGTTTAGAAATTTTTGTTCTCTTATTAAAAAAGTTATTATACAATCGCTTTATCAAATTATCCGGAGAAATATTAGAATTAGAGGTAAATGCACAGGAAATTGCCGCAGTATCTTTGTCCAATTCCTGCTTTAATTCTCTGCTAATTTCCAGCTTGTCTTTCCAATAATAAAGCTTAACATCAACAAAAGGATTATATCTTTTTACAAAAAGAGTCATCAACTCTCCATGTGTAATATTATTTATATTAGGTAATAATTTATCTGAATAACACTCAAAAACAATTATTTTTTTCTTATTTAAAGCCGCTTCTTTTACAAAACTACCGTCAGAATTCAAAATACGAACAATCTGTAAACCGTCATCAGTCTTGCCGTTATTAAGCAAATAATAAGCTTTACCATCTTTAGGATTTACCCATTTAACCCTTAAAAAACTGGCTTCGGAAGAAGGATCCGTTAAACGAACCAAATCTTCAAGTGAGGCATTTCTAAAACCTCCCACTTTACTTCTCTGCCTTATATCCTGCAACGCTAACCTGTTCATAACACGTGCTTCGTGCATTTCTTTAGAGATAAATCTCGGTAAATTAAAATATTTATCCGAATATTCATATCTTATTTTTGGGTTTATACCGAAAAACCTTTGCTGCGGTACAATATATGGAACTTTATTTGCATAAGAGCTTATTCGGGTAAATTTAATCATAACACTACCAAAATAAATGTGACTCAAGCATAAATTTTGCTAAATTATTAAGAATTGTTAATCTCAAATAGCACTACACGACTAATTCTTTAGGATTAGATGAAAATATTCGTATAATTATAATTGACTATATATTTTTTGTGGTATGCTGTTAGTTGACCCCGCTATGGGTGATGAAATTACGTATTTAGTTAAGAAGAAAGGGTAAAATATGTCATTACCAAATGTAGCTTATTTTTCAATGGAAATCGCTCTGGATCAGTCTTTAAAAACTTATTCAGGCGGGTTAGGATTTTTAGCTGGTTCGCATATGCTTTCTGCAGGGTATTTACAAATGCCTATGGTTGGCGTAACCATGTTATGGTCATACGGCTACTATGACCAGCGTATAGCACATGATGGTCAGGTTGAAGTTGCTTATATCAGAAAATATTATGACTTCCTCAAAGATATTAATGTTCAAACAGAAGTTGATATTTTCGGTGAAAAAGTTAAAGTAAAAGCTTATCTTGTTGAACCTGAATTATTCGGAGCTTGTCCTGTTTATTTATTAACTACCGATATTGAAGGAAACAGCGACTGGGCAAAAAGTATTTCACATAAACTTTATGACGGAAATGAAAAAATAAGAATTGCTCAGGAAACTGTTCTTGGTATTGCCGGTATAAGAATATTACAGGCTGTAGGTTATAAATTTGATGTTGTACATATGAACGAAGGACATGCACTCCCTGCTGCCTTTGAATTATTAAGACAACACAATGGCAACCTTGAAGAAGTTAAAAAACATACAGTATTTACAACTCACACTCCTGTTGCTGCAGGTAATGAAGTTCACTGGGTTGACACACTTCTTGAAGGCGGTTTCTTTGCAGGTGCATCTCGTGAAACTGCTGTTAATCTCGGCGGTGAAAACTTCTCACTTACTGTTGCTGCATTGAGAATGTCACGTATTGCAAATGCTGTATCACAGCTGCATGGTCTTGTTGCTAACAAGATGTGGGAATGGGTTGACGGAAGATGCCCTATCAGAGCAATTACTAATGCTGTAAATCTTCACTATTGGCAGGATGACCGTATTAAAAATGCTCATACCCCAGAACAACTTCTTGCAGTTAAACGTGAAATGAAAGTTGAACTTTTTGAACATGTTGCAAATGTTGCAGGTAAAAGATTCGACCCAGATGTATTAACTATCACTTGGGCAAGAAGATTTGCAGATTATAAACGTGCATGGTTAATCCTTATGGATAAAGACAGAATTAACAGACTTCTTGATGAAAATAAGGTTCAAATTATCTTTGCAGGTAAATTCCATCCGGACGATGTTATGGGTAAAGAAATGTTTAACAAATTGTTGAACCGTTCTCATTCATTGAAAAATGTCGTTGTATTACCTGGCTATGAACTTGAATTATCAGGTATGTTGAAACGCGGTTCTGATATATGGTTAAATACACCTCTCAGACCGTTTGAAGCATCCGGTACTTCTGGTATGTCAGCTAATGCTAACGGTGCTTTACACCTTTCAATCTATGACGGCTGGACTGTTGAAGGTACATTCGACGGAATTAACGGTTACACTGTCGAATATGAAGGTCTTGATGACGAAATGCCATGGGAAGAACGTCACTGGAAAGATCATGAATGCATCATGAATATCATAGAAAATAGAATTATACCAACTTACTATGAAAACAAAACAGAATGGGCAAGATTGATGAGACAGGCTATCAGAACTTCTGAAGCTTACTTCAATTCTGACCGAATGGTAATCGAATACTACAACAGATTGTATAAACCGATTGCACATGATGATGCTACTTCCGGTACGGATAAAAAGGAAATGAAAATTTCTGAAACTCCTACATTTGATGCTTGGACTTTTTCTAACATCAAATAAGATGAATAAATAAAACTTTAAAGACCGATTCTGATTCAGAGTCGGTCTTTTTGTTACAATATTCTCAAAAAGCTTAATTTCTGGTATAATTTAATAAAATGAAAGGTAAATAATGACAGAAGAATTAAGTTCACATAAATTGGCATGTATTATTGCAAGAGTTTTGGATGATAAATTGGCAAAAAATATTGCAATTTTAAATATCAGTCATGTATCTTCTCTTGCGGATTACTTTGTAATAGTTACAGGTGATTCAACCCCTCATGTCAAGGCTCTTATGGAAGAGGTTAAGGACAGGATTAAAAAGATTTTTAACCGCATGCCGCTAAGAATGGAAAATGATGCCAGAAACAGATGGAATTTATTGGATTACGGCGATGTCGTTGTTCATATTCTGCACAAAGACGAAAGAGAGACTTATGCAATAGAAAAATTTTGGAACAATGCATTCAGTATTCCTGAAGATGAATGGAAAGAGGTTTCAAAAGATTATTCAACTTACGGTAATGTAAATTAATTAAAGGTTTACATATTGCAATAAATTTACAAGTAATGAAGAAAGAGATAATATAAAGTTATGGAAAATACTGAAAATAAAGATCTGAATAAACAAATAAACGACTTAATTATGGAAATGGCTAAAGATCCTCAAAATACGGAACTTTACCATAAATTATCCGAATTGTATCTTGAACAGCAGGATTATGATAAAGTTATGTCCGTGCTTGACAGTTTACTTGCAATAAAACCTGATGATGTGAAGGCACTTGTCGGTATGGGGACAATGTGGTTTTATGAAAAAGATTTCAGAAAATCACTTTCTTATTACAACAAGGCACTTGAAATTAATCCTAAAAATTATCTTATTTATTACAATATTGGTAATGTTTTTGCAGAATGGAAAAATTTCCCTAAAGCTTTGTTTTATTACAACAGGGCTATTGACCTGAACGCTCTGAACCCTGAAATTTATAATGCAATCGCATTATTGTATCAGGACAATGAAGAATATATCGAATCAAAAGCATATTATGAAAAAGCCCTTTCGCTTGATCCGACAAATATTACGGCTCTTGTTGATATGGGTAATGTCTGCTTCAAATTGTTTGATTATGAAACCGCACTTGACTTGTACAAAAGAGTTTATGCTCTGAATATTGATAATAAAGTTGTTGCAATTTGTATCGGTAACACTTATACCCTGATGAAAAACAGGGAAGAAGCATACAAATATTATGAAAAAGCATTAACCATGGAAGGCGATAACTACAGAGCTTATATTTGTTATGCTATCTCATTATCAGAATTCGGGGAAAATGATATGGCAATCGAAATGTATAAAAAAGCTATTGAAATATTTCCGAAACAGCCTAATGCATATCAGCTTCTCGGTAATTTATATACAAATCTTAACCGTATTGAAGAAGCTATGGCTGAATACAAAAAGGTTCTCCATTTTGCAACAAATGATGCTCAAACCTATATGCTTTTAGGTAATGCACACTATTTGAATAATGAAATCGAAAAGGCGATAGCATCATATAGAGCCTCTATTCAAATTGAACCTGATAATGATGAATACAAGCTTATATATTATCAAATTCTGGATGAATATATAGACAAAAAACGCCGCGGAGAATTGGAGGCATAAAAATGTACAGAGAGGAGCAGGCAAAACCCTACGTAATTGAAAGAATTGTTTCAGCACTAACTTACCCTACAACCGGAATTATCGGTGTTATTTGGCTTATTTTGGGCTGGATTACAAAATCATATCCAAGAAAATTTACGCAGTATCATATATACCAATCTATATTTTTATCACTTGCGTTTGTGATTCTTGACTATTTAGTAAGAATCATAGCAAATATGTTTGCGTATGTACCTATAATAAACAGAATTATCGCACAGTTACTTTACTGGTTTAATATGCCTGTACTGTTTGAATACTCAATCATTCAAATATTCATATATTCTTTGCTTATATATCTGACTGTGACAGCCTTTTTAGGGAAATACAGTTATATTCCGTTTGTTTCGGATAACATAAAACAGCTGCTCAGGTAGTTTTGTAATATGTAATGTAAATTATAAAAAAATACCGTCTTCAGTAAAAGACGGTAATGGATGCGGATGCTTGAGGAAACAAGTTAAAATCGATCACCCTCTCCCATAAGGGAGAGGGGAAATTTGTCTTAACTAACCTTTTTTAGAAAGAACCAGAGCATTTGATAATGTAATTCCCCCTTTGACTTGCGGTCTGTTTACAACAGCACCGTCAACATACATAACCGTAGAACCGCCGCCGTCAAGATTCATTGCATTAATACATCCTATTGACTTCATAAACCTTGCAAGCTGCATTAAAGTCATTCCGACCGAACTGCCTTCCCTGCCGTCAACAGTAACCATTATAAGGTTATTATCTCCGGTATAGCCGATTGCAGTTCGCGGATTTTTACCGCCTATTGAACCAAGTTTTTGGGCTGTCATATCAACAAAAACTTCTGAATTTTTAACAAGATATGGTCCTCCGCTGATAATATGTTTAACCCCCTTCCATTCCGGAGTTGTAGAAATAATAAGTTCAACTTTTGATTTACTAAGAAGAGGCTTAAGTTGTTTTGCAGGCCCAACAATAACGTAGCCATCCTCTGGAATTGCCAGCGGAGAAGTCGAAGATGCGATAATTTTGTTATCTTTAATTGCAATTTGGTAGCCGTATTTTGGCGTTGCAGGAGAGGTCGTTCCCCAGGCCTTTGAGTAAGCTAAAACATAAGATGATAACATTCTCGGCTGATTAATGTTATCGACCTTAACGGAGATGTCAGAGGCCTTTAAATAACTTTTAACCTGAACCCGTGCCATATCAAATTTGTTATCAAAAATTCCCATTGCAACCCTGTCATAAATAGGCCCAGTATATAATGTTCCGTCAATCATAAGCGTACCCAGAGGGACACCAGTTTGCGGCTTGAAATAAGTGCCGTTAATTGCTACTACGGAATCGGAATTTTTCGCAATGGTTGTAATTGTTTTTCTGCTTTTCAAATTATTCGAAACCGAAGAAAGCTCCGGACGCAGCTCAAATCCGTCCGCGAGTTTTAAATCTACTTCCACAACATTAATCCTGACCGGACGGCCATCGTAGTATTTTGTAAGTCTAATATGTTTTATACCTCTTGAAACTGTTCTGATAAGAGAATTCGGGTACTTTCTTTTTATCTCTTCGTTAAAATTGTTTTCTCTAACTTCAGGAGAAATTTCATGTAAAATTTTATTTTTTACACTTCCAGTATCAATTCCGACAGGGGCAAGTGTAGCTTTTGCAAGCCGCATGTCATCTGCAAAAAGCGGACTGCTAAAAAGTAAACACTGAGTCAATACTAATCCCGCAATAATCGAAAAATAAAAAGCTACTTCGATTAATTTTAAATTTGACCAATTTTTCGCAGCAAAGAGTGTATCCATAGCGTCACCTCAATTTGAAAAGTAACCGGATACCTTTTTGTTTAAAGAGTGGTGTGGGGAGTAACACTCATCGGAAACCTGAATAACCAAACCCAAGATCAGGGACTTCCTACTACTATTGTAACATAAATTAACAAATAACTCAAGTCCTCTGACAGTAAGGGTTTTACAAAACTAAATAATGGCAAATTTACACTTATTAACAATTTAACAAAGCTACAATGTAAACTTAATTAATCAATATCTACAGGCTCACGCTGAATTTTATCAATGGCTTCCCGTGCAGTAAACACTAGAGCTTCCGGCACATTATCTATTGTTGTCAGCTGTCTTAAAACATCTACGACGCGTTTAAATGCACGTACAATATCGCCTTCTCCGATATCTATTTGTTCAGAAATTGTATCCCATTCAGCACCTTCAACCCAGAGCTCTATGAGTGAACTGAAATAAGGATTGATATAACAAGGTGCTTCCACATTATGATAATTCTGAACTTTTTCAATTTTTCTTCTGATATTTCTAATTTGATTAAGTGTTTTCCTTACCGGTTCTGAGAACGGGATATAAGGGATATCAATTCTCAAATCTTCCGTAGTAATTGCACAAATGACTCCTGCCAGCTGCGACGGTGTAAGATTTTCAAGTATATTTGAAAAAATAATTTCAGCAATAAATAGTTCATTTTCTGAACGTATTTGAGAAGTTGTAATTCCGCGTGCCGTAGGATAATCATTTTCAAGATAACCAAAATCAATAAGCACAGAACGGTGAGAAAGAAATTTATTCCAGAAAATATCTCTTTGACGTTCAATTTCCCTATTAAGTTTACTTAAACGAGATTCAATACGATTAAGAACTTCAATATTTTTAGTATGTTTTTTGTAAAGTTTACAAGTATCACACGGACAGGAATGCATTTTTTCAAGCATTGCCTTGGTTTCTCTGCCGAATTTCACGGCTTCTTCAGAAAGCGGTCTGTTTTTTGAACGTTCCTGCTTACAGATCTTCTTGTAGGTTTGCCTGTTCTGCACATAAATATGACGGAGTTTATCATATTCGTATAGTTCAGCATCAGTGTGCTTAAACGGACACACAAATTCTCTGTCTTTCTTTTCCGTTTCAAGTGCGGCTTTAGCCTGCAAAAGCGGAGTTAGCCTTGAACCCGACGAAAAATAGCCAAAACTTTTCATAATAAGTTCTTTAGCTTCTTCAATCGAAAATCTCTGCAAAAGGTTAAGCACCATTGAATAACTTGGAGAAAAGCGGCTCTCTAAAGGATTAGCGTCACTTAATACAAGTTCAGCAACTTCTTCCGGAGACTGGAACTGAGTTCCAACAATAGTAACATATCCGACCTCGTCCATTCCACGTCTGCCGGCTCTGCCCGACATTTGTAAAAATTCGCTGGCTGTAAGCATTCTGTGTCCGCTGTCGGTTCGTTTGCTTGTAGAACTTATTACTGTTGAACGTGCAGGCATATTTATCCCTGCAGCGAGTGTTTCAGTTGCAAATACAACTTTTATCAAGCCTTTCTGGAAAAGTTTTTCAACAAGGTTTTTCCAGGCAGGCAACAGTCCTGCATGATGTGAAGCAACTCCGCATAAAAGATATTGGATATGTTTATTATTGTAAAGGTGTGGGTTTTCAGCGATATAATCATCTATAATATGCTGTATTTCAGCTCTTTCTCCCTTTGTAATAAGTTCAAGCCCTGCACATTTTTCCATTTGCTCATCGCATTTTTTTCTGGAAAAAGTAAAATAAATGGCAGGAAGCATATCTCGTTCCTGAAGATTCCTGACAACATCTTTTACAAAAGATTTTTGCTTATTTTTTTTATGTCCCCATACTCGTTTTTCAGGTTTAATTTTTTTATTAAGCTGCCCCGACGGAGTCAACAGGGGGAGTAACTTATCGGGTTGAGAACTGTCAAAGTAAAAGAATCTCAATGGCACAGGCCTAAAATCAGTATCAACAAGTTCTGTTCTGGAATGTACCGTATTAATCCAAGCCGTAAGTTCAGCGGCATTTGCGACTGTTGCTGACAGTGCAATTATTTGAACATTTGTAGGACAATAGATAATACTTTCTTCCCACACTGTTCCTCTCTGCTCATCATTCATATAATGAACTTCATCAAGCACAACATATTTTACATCCTTCATATTATCGGCAACAGCACCAAAGTTGGTTCCGTAAAGCATATTCCTAAAAACTTCGGTAGTCATAACAACAATTTGACCGTTACGGTTGATGGATGTATCACCTGTCAAAAGTCCTACTTTTTCAGAGCCGTATTTTTCTGAAAAATCATAATATTTTTGATTTGACAAAGCCTTTAAAGGGGTAGTGTAAAAAATTCTTGTACCTTCTTCCAAAGCTCTATGAATTGCATGCTGTGCAATTACAGTCTTTCCGGCTCCGGTAGGAGCACAGACAACAACACTTTTTCCTTCGTCAATAAATTTACAAGCTTCTTTTTGAAAGTCATCTAGTTCAAATGGAAATTCGTACATTTTTTACCTTTAAAAAGCTATTCCATAATTATTATAACATATTTTGTAACAATTTAGAGAATATTTATAGATATTTTAGCAAAAGATAATATTTTTAAATTTTAGTAAATTACAATTAAAACAAGAGGTAGAATATGAACTTAAGCATAACCCCGATAAATTTTACAGGCGGACAGCGGATAAAAATAAAAATAGCAAACAATATGGAAGATTACCGGAAAGGTTTTACCATGGGTTCTACTCTTCCTAAAGAAAAACTTGATATAGAGTTACGAAAATACTCTTCAAATCCTAAATTTGCTAGCCTAGTCCGCGGGATACTCGATGGAATAGACAGCTTAACTGATGCAACAAAACGGCTTGGCAAATTTGAAAAAGGGAATTATAAAGGCACTATAAAATAAATTTTAATCGAAAGGAAATTAATTATGCAGGTAAATTTAAACAATCAGGCAAATAAACCGCAATTCGGCATGGCAATTCATTCAAACGCAAATGTTAATAAATTACTTAAAGCAAAAATCAAAAATGCTGCCGAACTCGACAAATTAAATAAAATTATAGAACAGCAAAATAAAAATGACCTTGTAGATATTACGTTATTAAGTGATGATAAATATTTAACGGCAAATGTCTATCCGAGGGATATAACAAATGAGGAATTTCAAAATTTAGGCAGACAATTTACTGAAAATGCATTCACAAGAATGTTTGGAGGAGTTGTCGGTTTTCTTAAAAAAGCAGCTGATTATGCTGATAAAACTGCATCACAAATCGCCAAAAGAAATGCAATGAATATTGACCAGATTTTAAATAAAATGGACAATAATAAAGAAGTAACAGTAGGTCTTCATCATAGTATTGATAAAAAATAAATTTATATTAAAATTTCATTAAAAAAGCTCCCTTTCGGGAGCTTTTTGTAATTGTTATATTTTGTCGAAACCTGTATATTTTCTGAGGACTTCCGGAATAATAATAGTTCCGTCCTCCTGCTGGTAGTTTTCAACAATAGCTGCAAATGTTCTTCCGACTGCAAGCCCTGACCCGTTGATTGTATGAACAAACTGGGTTTTTCCAGTAGCTTTATCGCGGTATCTGATATTTGCACGTCTTGCCTGATAGTCGCCATAGTTTGAACAGCTTGAAATTTCTTTATAAGTACCGTAAGACGGCATCCAAACTTCTAAATCCCAGCATTTATTTGCTGAAAATCCTATATCTGCCGTACAAAGTGCCTCACGGCGATACGGAAGTTCAAGAAGCTGCAGCATTTTTTCAGCATCTTCAGTTAATTTTTCATGTTCTTCTTTACTTGTCTGCGGAGTACAGAGTTTTACCAGTTCAACTTTATTAAACTGGTGAACACGGATTAACCCTCTGGTATCCTTACCGGCAGAACCTGCTTCACGGCGGAAACAAGGAGTGTATGCTGTCATATATTTAGGCAAATCATCTTCAGAAAGTATTTCTCCCGCATATATATTTGTTACAGGAACTTCAGCCGTCGGAATAAGATATAAATCTTCATCAACACACTTATACATATCCTCAGCGAATTTTGGAAGCTGTCCCGTTCCTGTCATAGTGGCAGCATTAGCCATAAACGGCGGAAGGATTTCCTCATATCCCTGCTCATTACAGTGGTAATCAAGGAAGAAATTAATAATTGCACGTTCTAATTTTGCACCTTTGCCTCTGTATAATGTAAAACGGCTCTGGGAAAGTTTTACGCCGCGTTCAAAATCAACAAGACCTTTTTCTTCGCACAAATCCCAGTGTGCCTTAAATTCAAAATCGAATTTTCTCGGTTCACCCCATTTGTAAACTTCCTGATTATCGTCTTCTGATGCTCCAACCGGAGTTGTTTCATCAGGAATGTTTGGAATATGAAGTAAAATATCCCTCTGTTTTGCATCTAATTCAGACTGTTTTTCTTCTAATGCTTTGATATCATCGCCTATCTTACGAACTTCTTCCTGTACTGCATCTGTATTTTCACCTTTTTTCTTCAATTCACCTATCATCTGAGAATCTTTTTTTCTTTTTGCTCTTAATTCGTCAGCTTGAGTTTGAATTTTTCTTCTTTCTTCATCTATCTTAATAACTTCATCAATAGAAAGTTCCGGATTTCTTCTTTTTAAAAGTTCGTTAATTTTTTCAGGACACTCCCGAATTAGTTTTATATCAAGCATTTTCAACCTCTTTCTTATTTCATATTCAGCACAAATATTATAGATTAAATAGAAACATTAATCAAGACAAGAATAGCCCGACAGGTAAATCAAAAGATTTATTGCAAAATTGACAAAAAAATAGGATAATGTTTTTGAGGATATGTGGCATGAAAATTTTTAAGATGATATCAGAAAAATTTAATAGTAAAAATAAAAAGATTGTTACGGGAGGAATGACTACCCCTGTTGAGTTAAATTTTGATGCCGAAAAAAATGAATTTTTGGATAATCTTTCCAAAAAAGCCGTTAAATTATACGAAAAACAGACTGATATTAAAAACTTTTCACAACTTGTACTGTCTGATCCCGAAAACACATCTCATATAGACAGAGTTAATGAATTAAAACAAAAAGGCATTGTAGATCCTCTGGAAGATGAAAAATTGGAAAAACTTGCGGATAATTCAAAGTTTTTGCGTGATTTGGGACTTATAGATTAATTGTATGATGTAAAATAATCTACAAATTATATACTTAATATGTGTTATAATTTGGAGGTTATTTATGGATTACACATCAATAGTAAGCAAAGGACATAATTTTAAGTCCGGATGTGCTGTTGTTATTTTTGGGATTATACTTTTTATCGGTTCATTTGTTTTACTATGGATGAACGAAACAAATTATGTAAAAAACATTAAAATGGCTAAATTTATTAAAGATAACGTTGTTAGTGTTTCTTCTAATTCCAAGGAAAACAACAATAAACTTGTTCACTATTCCGGAAAAATCACGACAAATGAAATATTAGCGGATGAATATATTAAAGTTAATACACCTGCTCTGGACAGAAAAGTTGAAATGTACCAGTGGGAAGAAAAAAAATATACATCCGGAAGCGGCAGTTCAAAACGCAGAGAATATAAGTACCGAAAAATATGGTCTGAACATCCGATTAGTTCAACCAATTTTCACAGAAGCGGTCATGACAATCCGCCTATGCCGGTCAGATCTGAGAGTTTTCGTGCCACAAACTCTCAAATAGGGGACTTTTCTGCTGATATTTCCGTCACAGATGCAATAAAACCTGTTCAGGAACTTCCTATGAATCAATCATTTTTAAATAGTGATATAAATGTCAAATATAAATTAAGAGAAGCCGGACTTTATTTTCCAAGCCCCTATGTAAAAGAGTATTCCTCAGATTACACACCGGGAGTACAAATCGGAGATATAAAAATTACTTACAGATATATTCCTGTAAATACAGCAGTATCAGTTATTGCCGGGCAAATAAATAACAAATTAACTTCTTTTGATACCGCAAAATATAATATCGTACTTGCAGAAACAGGTACAGTATCTGCAAGCGGAATGATACAACATTTTGAAGATAAACAAACAATGCAGGTTTGGAAAATAAGACTTATCGGAATAGTATTAATGTTTATAGGTATTATGCTTCTGGTATCGCCAATCACGGCAATTCTCTCATTTATTCCTTTATTTGGCGATATATCTAAGCATGCGGTCGGAATACTTGCTGCTGTTATTTCAGTATGTCTTTCAATAATTACTATAGCAGTATCCTGGATTGCAGTAAGACCGGAAATCGCAATTCCTGTGGTAATTGCTGCAGCAGGCGGTATCTTCTTCTATTTAACATCCGGCGGAGGCGGCTCTAAAAATATTCCTCCTGCCCCTAACAGTCCTCAGCAGCCTATGCCTCCAATGTAAAAGGCTCAGACAAGTTTATCATAAAAAATCCCTGTCAAGAAAATGACAGGGATTTTCAACTTACAAATTAGAAAAATCTATTTTAACTTAGCAATAACAGCATCTGTAAACTCTGTTGTAGAAAGTTTACCGCCTAAGTCCTCAGTAAATTCTCCTGCTTCAAAAGTTTTAAATAAAGCTTTTTCTATCTTATCAGCATATTTATCTTCTTTGATATATCGTAACATCTCAATAGCAGATAAAAGAAGTGCAGAAGGATTAGCTTTATTTTTACCTTTCAAATCAGGAGCAGAGCCGTGAACAGGTTCAAATACAGCCCCGTAAAGCCCTAAATTTGCCCCCTGAGCAACCCCTAAACCACCTATTAATCCGGCAGTAAGGTCAGAAACAATATCACCATACATATTAGGCATTACAAGAACATCAAAAACAGTAGGATCTTGGACTAACTGCATGCAAAGATTATCAACCAGAATTTCTCTGGTATTAATTTTAGGAAATTCTTTTGCTACATTTCTGAAACATTCCAGAAACAACCCGTCAGACAATTTGCATATATTAGCCTTTGTTGCGACACAAACTTCCTTTCTTTTATATCGAGTTGCATAATCAAAAGCATAACGACAAATTCTGTCCGATGCCTTTCTTGTAATAACTTTTATTGTCTCTGCAGTATTTTCATCAATTTTATGCTCGTGCCCAGCATACAAATCTTCTGTATTTTCTCTAATAACAACTAAGTCAACATTCTTAAATTTTGTTTTAATGTTCGGAAGATTTTTGCAAGGTCTTACGTTTGCATATAAATCCAATGCACGTCTTAATTGAACATTGACTGAACGAAAATCTCTTCCGATAGGAGTTGTTACAGGAGCTTTAAGAGCAACTTTATTAACCTTAATTGATTCCAAAACTCTTGGCGGAAGCGGGGTTCCCTCATCTTCAATAACATCCGCCCCTGCTGTTTGTACATCCCAGTCTATTTTTAAACCGGAGGCTTCAATAATTTTAACAACGGAGTCACATATTTCAGGCCCTATCCCGTCACCGTTAATCAGAGTTATTGCTGTCATTATTTTTTCCTTTCACAATATGTAAATATCTTTTAAATTCTTTGTAGAAACCGCATTTAGTGACTGTCAAACTATCTTCCAGAAAAACATCCCCCTGCACCAATGCCGATAATAAAGGACAATTCACATTATTCACGTAATTGATGCAGCTTAAACAAATATCGTCATCCTCAATAAATATTTTTGAGTCACTGCAATACATAACTTATATTATACTCTTTTGTACGATATTTGTAAATAGGGACACAAAAGGCCATGATTTATTCTAAGAAATATTAACATTTGTAACATAAATAAAATCTAAAGCAATTTTACCTTAGGAAAAAACTTTATATAAGTAAGGTAGTTATAAAAAGGTAGGTAGAAAAGTTATGGGAATTGGATCAATCGCCAATCAAGGTTGGCAATGGGTAAAAAAAGGCGGCAGAGTTTATGGAGACCTTATATTGGGTACCGGTGCCGACACAATGACAAAAAAAATTCAACAAAGTGTTGCTAATAGAGCAGCAAATGGTAAAAATTATTTTAGTGCTGTTGGTACAGGTATTAAAGACGGAGTTAAGGCTTCTTATCAACATAATCTGGCACAATCGACAAGACATGGCGGATTCTTCAAAAATCTTTGGCATCAAATAGGAACAACGCCAAGGTTGGTTAAAAATGGGTGGAAACTCGGTTCAAAAGCTGCAAAATCAGCAGGTAAAAGCGGATTTTGGGGCGGAATTAAAGGTGCTTTCGGAGGGATTGCAAAACGTATGCCTTTAATAGGCGGTCTTTTAATGGTAGCATCTGAAATTCCGAATATTTGGAAGGCAACAAAAGAAGAAGGTATCGGTGCAGGACTTAAAGAAACTGTTAAATCAGGTGCCAGAGTCGGTGCAGGTATGGCCGGAGGTGCAATCGGTGCAGCGTTATTGGCTCCTATACCGGTAGTCGGTCCGATTGTAGGCGGTATTCTTGGTTATATGCTCGGTGATAAAGTTGCAAGCCTGTTTACCGGAAAAAGCTACTCAGAAAAGAAAATGGAAGAACAGGAACAACTGGCACAACTTCAACAACAACAGCAGCAACAGTTTGGATTCAATCCGGCAGGCGGTACATTTGATACGGGTTCAACAAATCCATTTGCCTATATGCAGCCAACAATGACACCGCAACAATTAATGGCAATGCAGCAAAGTTTATATGGCGGAATGGGCGGAATAAATGATGACTTTATGTATATGACAATGATGAACAGATTGAATAGCTTAAACTAGTTAAATCCTCTATAAACTAACTAAAAACGGGACCAGCACATCACAGGTCCCGTTTCTTTTATCTTTTTAACAAATCTTCCGAAGATATATTACAGCATTCTAATACGTTGTTAAAAAATGATTCCAAAGCTGTTTCCATTGAGGATAGCTCCTCTCGAAATTCCTGCACTACTTCGGCTCTAGCTTCAGTAAAAGCTACTCTGAACAATTCATCATGATTCATAAAATAACTCCCGTTTGACTATCACACAGAAGTAATCGGAATCAACAACATAAAACTTTAAAACTTTAAAGAAATTTGTTACAAAATTTATTATAAGTTAGAAAATTAATAATCTTTAAAGTACAATATAAAAAAAAGGATTTTTCATAGGGGAATAAGAAAGCAATGACAGCAAGTTTTCATTTAACAAGTTATGACTACTATTCCAGCAGAACAGATATGGAAGTCATTTCTAATATAGTAGAATCATTAAAAAAAATTCTTGAAGAAGATAAGCAGGAAAAGCAGCCGCTGTTCTTGAAAACTTCAGATAATCTTATTTTAAACATTGCACGAAAAGTTGTTCAGGAAAAGAAAAAGACTTTTTTAATCGGTATTACCGGTGAGAGTGCATCAGGTAAAACCGTTTTTGTTGATAATACTATTAAAGCCTGCATAAAGGATAAAAAAGAAGGTATTTATACCGTAGTGAGATGCGATGATTACTACAAAGATACTTCAAAAGAATTAAAAGCTGCAGGAAGCTATGAAGAATTATTTAAAACCGGATTCAGCTTTGATACACCCAATGCTATTGATTTAGATTTAATGAAAAGCCATTTGATGGAATTAAAAAAAGGCAAAACAATAGTTTCTCCTGCATACAACTTTGTTACCTGTGAATCAAATCCGGACGGTGATGTTAAAAAACCGGCAAAAGTTATTTTAAATGAAGGTTTGTACGTTCTAAATGAAGGTTTAAGAGAAATTATGGACGTAAAAGTATATGTTTATACACCTTTAGAAGTTATTAAAGACCGCTGGTACAGACGTGCTGCACTTCGAGGCAAAACAGGTGCTGCCGCAGATTTACAATTTCAGGATGTAAACAGAACCGCTCAACAATACATACGGCCGGCATATCAAATTTCCGATGCTGTTATTAACGGAATGGTATCGCAAGAATATATTCAACAAATTACAGATAAAATATTTAATACACTTAAAAATATCGAGTATTAATACTATGGATTATAAAACTGCAATAAGAAGACAAAGACTTTGTATAACATCATTTCTAATGCTTGTGCTATGGGGATTTAATGCTCTGCGTTCACATGTGGAAAAAATTAAAGATAATCCTGAAACCGGATTACTTATACTTGGTATTACGTTCGGGATACCAATTCTGTTGCTTTTAATTCTTGCAATCTTTTACACAATAAAGGCAAAACAAGCGGAATATGATGAGTTGGATGAGGATTTTGCCTCTAAAACCGAAGGAAATTCTGATTCAGATAACAAATAAAAGCACCACCTCATACGGGATGGTGCTTTTTATTAATACCTGTAAATTAATATCTGTTACGCATACAAGGACAAGGTTCATTATTAAAAGCTTTCTGACAGGTTGGACATGTCGGAACGACTTTTACATGAGCACAACGGTCACATTCATCAATTTTTTTACAAGGATTACAATTTTTAAAACCTGTAAACGGATTTAAACTGAAAGAGGTTTTATTTTCCCCAATTCCAATATATGGAAGAGGGTTAAGATAAGATATATCCCAGGCAAAGGCACCCTGTGCAGGAATCATAAGAAAACCTAAAACACCCAAAAACAATAAATACTTTTTCATACATATCTCCTATAAAATTGGTACTCTATCATTTTAAGTCTTTACAAAAATAAAACGATGACCATATGTATAATATATATTAATAATTCAGGCTAATAAAAAGCTACAAAAAACGGGATGATAAAAATCAATCCCGTTTTCTGCTTAAATTTAAAATTCAATTACAGTTTGCTTTTTGAAATTGAAGCATCTTTTAACAAGATAACATTAATAACTTCGCCTTCTTTAGCATGATAATTCAGGCCTTTTGTGATTAAACCTGTTGCAAGACCGATACCAGCACCAACCGGAGTACCGATTGCGATACCTGTACCAATTTTAGTAGGATCCGGAATAAATGCAAAACCAACACCGGCACCTGTACCAACAGCACCACCGGCTACAGTATATAATGCTAATTTACCGGCAGTCATCCAAGGACCTTCTTTTAACTCATAGTTTTTGTAGAACGGTTTAGCGTCTAAAGAAACTTTCTGACCGCAAGGCATAACAGCACCGTTTAACTGAGCATAAACTCTTGCATTTTTATTGAACCATTTAGGATCTTTAATTTCAAGAACCTGTGCATCGAATTTAGTTCCAGCAGGGAATAAAACTGTCCCTTCTTCAGTAGTAATATCTTCTTTTGCTACGAATGAAACAGCATCTCCTGCAGCAGAATCTTCTGATTTAAATCTTTCAGAGAAAGCAACAGGAATAACATTACCTTCTTTAATTACATTTGAATCAGATTTAATTTCAACTTCATCAGAAGGAGCTCTTCTTGTAGTGTTCAAATGTTCAATAGCAAGTAATTCTCCGCCTTTATACTGAGTTTTAACAAGACCGATTTTATCTTTCAATCTTGCAAGAATAACTGCAGCTTCAGCTCTTGAAAGAATATCATTTGGTCTTAATTCATTTGGTTTCGGATAATTTACATAAATTCCGTAATTAAGAGTTTTTGCATAAGGAGTTCTTGCCCAGGTCGGGATAGAACCTGCATCTTCAAAACGATTAAGAACAGAAGTATCTGCATCCATATCTTTTGTAATGTGGCTTATAACAGATTGAGTTTCAGATCTGGTCATAAGTCTCTTAGGTTGGAAAGTTCTGTCCGGATAACCGTACACCAAACCTAACTGCTGTGAACGTAAAACATTTTCATAATAAGAATCAGTTGATTTAACATCAGTGAAGATATTAGAGATGTTTACGTTCAAGTTGTCGTTAGACAACAATTTTAATAAAGCACTAACGAAATCAACTCTGGCAACACTGCCTTCAGGATTAAATTTTCCGTCAGAAAGAGTCATGATGTTGTCATCTACAACTTCGTTGATTTCTTTTGAAGCCCAATAATTTGAGCTTACATCGGCAATATCTGCTGCACAAGCCGGAATAACCGTTGTTGCAAACAGACCGCATGCCAATAACCCAACTAAAAATTTGTTCATTTCTACTTCCTCATCTTCTACTAAATACTAGTAATTGAATTTTGTTTATAGTATATATTAGAATGTAAGTTTTGTAAAGCTTTAAATAAAAAGTTTTGTTATATAATAAATATACAGCTAGCTATTAAGGAGATTAGTATGAATAGTTATACCATGACAAAGATTGTAGCTACTTTGGGTCCGGCAACAAGTTCCAAAGCTATGATTAAAAAATTATTTGACGCCGGTGTTACAATGTTCAGATTAAATTCATCTCACGGTACTGAAGAATTTCACAAACAAAATCTGACATATATCAGAGAGATTGAAGAAGAAGAGCAAAAACTTATTCCTGTTTTGCTTGACTTGCAGGGTCCTAAAATCAGAATAGGCGAAATCGGTGAACCTATTGAACTAAAAAAAGGTGAAGTTCTAAAATTCAAACACCAGAAAGAATTGGAAAATGATATTATCCCTGTTGATTACAAAGGAATGGCAAATGACGTAACTCCGGGAGAAAAAATTCTTATTGATGACGGAAAAATTCAATTAGAAGTAGAAAAAGTTGAAGACAGTGTTATCTATGCCAGAGTTTTGACCGATGGGCTTCTAAAGCCTCGAAAAGGGATAAATATTCCAGGCTCAACAGGAAGTATAGATGTATTAACTGAAAGAGATATTAAATTTGTTGAATTTGCTGCTAAAAACGGCATTGATTACCTCGGTCTTTCTTTTGTAAGACATGCTGATGATGTAGTAAAACTTAGAGAACTTTTGAAAAAATTCAATAAAGAAGATATTAATATCATTTCAAAAATTGAAAAACCGCAGGCTGTAGATAATATTGATGACATTATTGAAGTTTCCGACGGTATTATGGTTGCCAGAGGCGATTTAGGTATTGAAATTTCAACAGAAAAAGTACCTATTGTTCAAAAAACTATAATCAGAAAAGCTAATATTAAAAGAAAAGTCGTTATTGTAGCAACACAGATGCTTGAAAGCATGATTGAAAATCCTATTCCAACCCGTGCAGAGACTTCTGATGTTGCAAATGCCGTACTTGACGGAACCGATGCAATTATGCTTTCAGGAGAAACCGCAGCAGGTGCATATCCTGTTGAAGCCGTACAAATGATGAAAAAAATTGCGGATACTGTTGAAGCGTCTCCATTCATGAGAAGAAATAAATTCCCTAGAAGAATGATTGAAGAAGAAAAAGACAGTCAGGCTATGGCTATTGGTATGTCAATAGCTGACATGACAAAGAAAATGGATGTAAAGGCCATTGTTGCATTGACCAGAACAGGATGTACCGCAAAATTCCTATCAGAAGGCAGATTAAGTGTCCCGATATTTGCATGCTGTCCGGGAATTGAAACTTGCAGAGTTTTGAAACTTTATAGAGGTATAATACCTGTAACAATGAAATTTACAGGAAACATTGATAAGCAAACTATCAAAATGATTGATAAATTTATGATGCGTCATCTAAATGCAAATGTAGGAGATACCATCATATTTACCGGTTCAATCCCTGAAATTCTTATGGGAGGAACAAACTTCATTAAAATTCACCAGATTGGTTCAGTTAAGTAACAATCTAAAAATATAAACAACAAAAAGAAGGCCCCTTAAATATAAGGGGCTTTAATTTTGTTTTAGGAAGGTAGGAATAAGGAATAATTTTCTCTCTCTTTTGTTAAACGGATAATTTTTACTCTCTCTTAATATCTGTTTATTTAATGTTCTCTTGTATATATAAAGTATATACTGAATAGCAAATTTCAATGTTGGAAAATTTTGTTACATAAGTTAACACAATTAATTTAACAACAATACTATAGCCAAAACTACACATATAGCAGAGAAAATAATTCTAAATAGCTATTGCAAAAAAAATAAGAAAAGGTTATCATAGAAAAGTAGTTAAAGACATGTTTTGAGGTTAGTATAAATGTTAGTTTCTTCTATTGCACGTTTTAACGCTATTAATACAATGAATAATGCTGCGATGAATATGATGAATGCATCATCTGCTTTTACTAATACTATGGCAAATATGCATACATTCGGAGGGGAACATGATTTAAATATGCTTCATAACATGGATAAAAAATTATCGTTGGATTTGGCATCAAACAGTCTCTTATATAAAATATCTTATTTGCAGGAAAAAGCTGCAAGAAAACGTCAGGAAACTGAAGCTAAAAGGCTATTAGATTTTCAGGCATAATTGTTGATTCATGAATTAATTATTGATGCCAAGAGTTCTACATCATTGTGGAGCTTTTTGAAATTATTATTTTGTACTAAATAGTCTTTTAAGGATAAATAACGCCGAAATAGCAGGTATTAAAGCAACTACTAACAATACAGGAATAATACCTTTGGCCTGAGCAATAAATCCGAGAGCAGACATAAAAATTGCAATAACACCCCATGAAAAACCGTTAATAAATCCACCGATTATACTTTTGTATTGAGGCATTTCACTCTGTGCCATAACCATGGTAACAGGCATGGCCATTGCAGTACATAATCCCGTAATTGCAAATATTACAAATGAAATAATCGGAAAAGATTTGTAAGTTAAAGAAAACATTATCATCAAAGGGAAAGTTGATATCATAGAAAAATAAAACACCATTTTGGCTCCAATACGTTTTTCAATATCCCTGCTGACAAAAGAACCGATTCCGCTCATAAAACTAAATGCAAAAAGAGCAGCTCCTATTTTAAAAGGCATATATCCCATATCACGCCACAAAAATGGTAATAATATTGAAGTAGAAGTGGTTATTAAGGATTTCAGTATAGATATCAGAATCAACAGTTTTAGTCTGTAATTAGAAAATATATCTTTGAAAGCCTTTATAAATTCTGAATGAGTCCTTTCAACGATTCCATCAGAAATCTTAGGAACAAATTTAAACATAAACAAAGCCCAGATGACTCCTATTAAACAAAGATATGGCATATTATTAAGACCGGTAAACTGTGTAACAAAGGCAGACACAACAGGACCGAGGGAGTACCCGAATGTTCCCATTGCAATAAATGTTCCCATACTTTTTCCGGTGTCAGCCGATGCAAATCTTACAGAAAACCCGAGAGCCTGCGGGTGAAAAAGACTTGAACCTAAACTGCCCAAAATTACAAACAAAATCAAAATTGAAAGATGACTTACACTCGGAGCAAAAGATATAAATACGGCAGTAAACATCAACCCCCAGAAAATAAATACTCTTTTTAGAATATTATCAGCAAAAAATCCGAAAACAGGCTGTAAAAGAGAAGAACAAATATGTGACACACTAAGCACAACCGTGGCTATTGCCATACTAATTCCGAGTTTTGCTGCAATAAACGGCATAATAGGATTTAGCATTCCAGTATAAATATCATTAATAAAATGAGCTGTTGAAAGCCATATATGGGGTCTTTTTTCAGTAATAGTATTCATAACAAGAACATTAAAATAAAAACATTTCTAAAAATCAATTAAATCCTTAACCTGTACATCCAGCTTATCCGCGACATCAATTAAAAGTCACCATCTAATACATCGTTTAGCCTCCGAAATAATATTAGCTAAAGCTTCAGGACACAGCCCGATGATATTTTCCAGACTTCCCGAGTAAGCTTTAATGTATCCGTCGGGCATCTCCTGAATTCCATATGAGCCAGCCTTATCAAATGGTTTGTAGTTATCAACATAATAAGCAATCTGTTTATCAGTAAGATTATTAAATTCCACACGGCTTGTCGTCGAATTTATTTTGCATTCACTTGTAACAGAATTCACAACAGCAATGGAAGTAACAACAAGATGAGTTTTACCGGATAGGGATTTAAGCATATTAACAGCACCCTCGCGGCCTTCCGGTTTACCAAGAATTTTACCTTCAAGCACAACTACAGTATCTGCTCCTATAATTAACGAAGGTTCCTGAACCAGCGGTAAAACAGCCATAGCCTTATTTTTAGCAAGAGATTCTATAAAATCATAAGAAAAATCCGTCCTCGAATGGTCTTCCACATACGGTGACGGAATAATTTCAAATACATAATTGTGTTTTCTCAGTATGTCCTGTCTTCTGGGAGAAGAAGACGCCAATACAATTTTTCCCATAGGTCAGCTCCTTTTTCCGTATTATAACAGAAAAAAGAACTGCTAAACCCTTTTATTGACGTGCCTGAGGAGAACGTATATATCTGGCATTTTTAGCATTTACTGCATAACAAGCGATATTCAGCCTTTGTTTAAGCATCATCATGTTTTTATACATGTTTGCATAATCGTTCATTGCACCCATCATCTTATTTGGATCTACCATTGATTCCATGTTGTCATGGTTATCCACTTTTTCTTCTGCGTATTTTTTGACCAATAGCTGGTCAATGTAGTCTTCAGCACCTATTGCCATAAGTTGACCTCCCTAAATAGTGTGTGTATCCTTGTTCCTATGAGAAAGTATGTATTTGATTATAGTTATCCTAAATATTCCTTATGTATATATAAAGTATTTTATGATTTAAAAATTGCCTGAAATTGTTCTTTTATTAAGAAATGTTAAAATAAATTTTTTGAAGGCAATATTTTTTACTCTAAGAACTATAATATTGGAATGAAAGAGATTAAGATAGTTTCTCCGATTAAGAAACCGGAAGATATAGATTTATTTGCAAAAGAAACTTCCTGCAGAGAGTATTATGTTTACTATAAAAAGTTTCTTAATAACAATTTCGATTATGTTAATGAGTTTGTTGAGTCTGCAAAACGCAATGACTGCAAGATTTACATAAATTTCAAACACGATATCACTGAAGAAAATCTTCCGGAAATAAAAAGAATGCTGAAATTTTTAAAGACAGCAGGCATTGACGGAATTTTTATAAACAGTTTCGCAATACTGGAAGCAATCAAAGTTTTTAATCTGCCTTTCAAAGTTATTGTCGATTCATATTTTGATATTCATAATCTTTCAGGAATAGATTTTATTAACAATTTTCATAAAATTGATGAAATCATAATAACTGAAGAAATCTACATGAAAAATATCGCAAAAATAAAAAAATATACAAACTTACCGCTTGCGATTGATACAGATAACCTTCCATGGTGTGCGGAAGACATAAAAAAGCTCAAAGCCATTGATAAAGTTGTTATAAAAGGTAAATTTGCAAACTCTGAGGAAATTCTGGAAGCTATAGAATTAATAGAAAAAATTCTTGATAAACCTAAACTTTTTAAAAATCAGAAACTACCTTTTAAACACGTCAGAAAAAGTATTTATCAGACAAATCACTTTTCAGGAGAAATGGTTTCTGCACAGGGAAAAGACTTCAAATTCAGCAGAAACATACAAACATTTGAATGGGATATAAAACGCCCAAGAATAACAAAAGACATAGATTTTTCTAAAAACGAGAATTTTAAAATCAACCTGAGACTCTCCGAACAGGCACAACTCAAAGAACTTGAAAAATACATAAAAAAAATCGGTACAAATCCGATTTATTCAATAGAATACGGAGAAATCGTTTCAACATGCGACCTTTCAACAAGCAGTTATAACGAAATAATAAAAAAGGTAAAAAAATTCTGCCAAAAACACGGTATTAAATTTCAGCTCTCAACTCCAAGAATATTAATAGAAAGAGATTTTGACAGAGTTTATGAATACAACAAGCAGTTGTTACTTGAATCTCCGGAGCCGGACAGCCTGATAATAAATAACATCGGATTTTTCTGGGCCATAATCAATGATTCTGAAATAAATCATATTCCTATTGAAATAGGACAGGGGATAAACCTTTTAAACAGCATGTCAATTAAATGTTTGAATAACCTTTCTCAGATTGACACAATAGATTTTACCTCTTTTACTGATTTGGAAAGTGCAATTCAAACAGTAAAAAAAGTTAAGAATATAATACCAAACCGAAAATATACTATCGCCGGCAACATAAGAGTACCAAGCCTGGGTTTGTGCCCTTTAAACAATGACAGTGCAATAATTTCCCGACTTTCCTGCAAAGCACCATGCCATAGAGGAGAATTTGCACTGAAAGATCCTTCGCTAAAAAAGATTTTTCCATTCACCTGTGATGGGTTCTGCAGAATGCATATGTTTGAAGACACTGTTTTACAGGATTTTAGCAAAACAGACATCCTTGTAAAAGCAGGATTTAATGAACTGGTATTTGATTTTTCCGCACTAAATGCGAAATATGTTCCGATATTACTTAATAAATTTTTTACAAGATAAATAGCTTAATACAAAAATTTAAAATTTAAACAGCTCGCTTAAAGATATATTAAGAGCCTTTGCAATCTTATAAACCCTTGAAAGCGGAATATCTCTGTGGGCATTTTCTATATTAGCAATATAAGAATTATCCGCATCAATCTCGAAACTTAACTGTTCCTGTGTCATACCTCTTTCTTTACGCAGAAATCTGACCCTTTGCCCGAATTTTCTATGAAAAACTTTGTCCATTTTCTTGGTCATAAGTTAAGGTATATCAAATAATTTCAATAAAAATATTGCTATTTTGGATATTTTATGCCATAATTGATTATAGCAAGAGACTTTAGGGGGTATAAAATCATGAAAACGAAAAATTTAAAAGATAGCTTTACAAAAATAAACTATGCATTTACGCTTGCAGAAGTTTTGATAACACTTGGGATTATAGGTGTCGTAGCAGCAATGACACTGCCAACACTTATTCAAACAAACAAAAATAAAGAAGTTGAAACTAAACTACAAAAAATTTATTCAGTGATGAATCAGGCTATACTTATGTCTGAATTAGACAATGGTCCGAAAGAATACTGGTCTCAATCATGTGGAGAGGGAGATAGTGATATTGACTGTGAGACTTACTATGACAAATATATTCTGAAATATTTAAATAATGTTTCAAAAAAAACATTTACGGATGCCAAGGGATATAATGTTGCAATTTATTTTGAGGATGGAACAGTTCTTGTAGGTAAAGCCGGATACGATTATTTTTTCTTTCCTAGCGGTAAGAATTTTGATATAGAATCCTTTTCTGCAGAATCTGAAGACAACCCCGGAGTAATGCTGAGAGAAGGGCAAGGAAGCACCTTTTTTACCTTTAGATTTATGCCTTCAAGTACAAGTATAAAAGATAAGTTTCATTATAAAAAAGGCTTTGAGCCGTATAAGTATGAACTTGAAGAACTTTCTACAGAAGCGACTAAAAAGGGGAACTACGCATGCAAAATAAATGGTAATGGCGGCTATTGCACAACAATGATTCAGCTTAACGGCTGGAAAATACCTGATGATTATCCGTTCAAAGTGAGATAGGTCCAAAATATGTTGTACAGACTTCACGTAACGTAACAATATGCTTGCATTTCAAATATTTTCATGTTAGATTTTAAATTGTCAGAAAAGTTAAACTCGAATACGATTTCAAAGGCTTGGCACTTAATGAGGCTAAAAGCAGTTTCAGAATGTGTGGTTTGGTGGTAAGCATCAAATAAAAAGCATTATTTTTGACGTATTCACTAATAGTATAAGAAAAGTAAAATTGAATAATCATTCAACTTTTAAACTTTTCAACCATAAACAAAACTAATAAGAAAGGTAAAAATCAATGGATTTAGAAAACAAAGATGAATTAAATGCAGAAGCAGCAGTTGAAGAAGTAACAGAAACTGCTGAAACCGTAGAAACGGAAGCTGCAGCAAAAGAAGAAACTCCTGCAGAAGAAAAACCGGCAAGAGGAAGAAAAGGCCGCGGAAGAAAACAAAAAATCGAAACTTCCGAAGAAAAACCTCAAAGCGAATGGACAGAAAGAGTTGTCCAAATCAGCCGCGTAACAAAAGTTGTTAAAGGCGGTAAGAAATTAAGCTTCAGAGCTATCGTTATTGTAGGAAACCAGAAAGGTCAGGTAGGTGTAGGATGTGCTAAAGCTTCAGAAGTTATTATAGCTATCCAGAAAGCTATTGCTGACGGCAGAAAAAATCTTATTACAGTTCCTATTTTCAAAACAACAATTCCGCACCCAATTACGGGTAAATCAGGTGCAGGTGCAGTAATGCTAAGACCTGCTTCTGAAGGTACAGGTATTATTGCAGGCGGTGCAGTTCGTTCAGTTCTTGAACTTGCAGGTATCGGAAATATTCTGTCAAAATCTTTAGGTTCAAAATCTCCGCTTAACGCAGCTAATGCAACAATGGATGCTTTGAAAAAATTAACTCCGTTTACAGAAGTTGCTAAAAAACGCGGTTTGACAATGGCTGAACTTTTAAATTAGTCAATCGGCTGATTGATTAGTCCGTAACTACAAAATTAAAATAAAGGAATATAAAAATGGCTAAAACTGAAAATAAACAAATAAAAATTAAACTTGTAAGAGGCCTGATTGGTGCATCCGAAACACAAAGAAAAGTTGTAAGAGCATTAGGCTTCACTAAAAAAGATCAGGTAGTTGAACACTATGACTCACCTACAATCATGGGCATGGTTAACAAAGTTTCACACCTTGTTCAAATAGTAGATTAATTAATTTAAAAAGAAAGAAGGAATAATAAAATGGCAAATACAATAACATTAGAAGATTTAAGACCTGCTGAAGGTTCTACTCATAAATCTAAACGCGTTGGCAGAGGCCGTTCTTCAGGCCATGGTAAAACATCTTGCCGTGGTCATAACGGTGAAGGCCAGCGTTCAGGAAGTGCTGCTAAAAGAGGTTTTGAAGGTGGCCAGATGCCTGCTTACAGAAGATTACCTAAATTAAAAGGCTTCCAGATTATTAATAAAATTAAATACGCTGAAGTTAACGTTGCCAGACTTGATGCTTACAAATTAAAAGAAGTTTCTCTGGAATCTTTAATTGAAGCTAAAAGAATTCACCCTTCATCAGAAGGTTTAAGAATTATGGGCAACGGCGAAATTAAAACCGCTGTAAATGTGAAGGCAAATTATGTAACACCTGCCGCTAAAGCTAAAATTGAAGCTGCAGGCGGAAAGGTTGAGTTAGTATAATGGCACAGGGAATGAGAATGCCTTCTACAGAAGATTTAATGTCAATGTGGCAGGCATCAGGTTTAAAACAGAAAATATTATTTACTTTTGGCATGATTGCACTATTCCGTCTCGGGGCTCAATTACCTCTTTACGGTATTAACAATGAAGTATTTGCAAATATTGCACAGGGTAACAATATTATCGGATTTTTAGACCTGTTTACAGGAGGTGCGTTAGGAAACGTTTCCATTTTCGCACTCGGTATCGGCCCTTTCATTACAGCTTCAATTATAATTCAGCTTGTTTCTGTTGTAATTCCTGCTCTGGAAAAATTACAAACAGAAGAAGGTGAAGCAGGCAGAAGAAAATTGTCGCAATATACCCGTTTATTTACGGTTGTACTTGCAGCATTCCAGGCAATGGTTTTCATGTTTTATATGAAACACCTTCCAGGTGCAGTGCTTCCTGGAATTCCATTCGGATTATTCTTTGTAAGTTCGGTTGCGGTTCTAACTGCAGGCTCTGTTCTTGTTATGTGGCTTTCCGAACTTATTACCGAAAAAGGTATTGGTAACGGTGGTTCTTTAATCATCTTTATCGGTATAATTTCGGGGATTCCGGTTTATGCACAAAGAACATTTCAGATGGTATCTCACAGTACTGCTCTCCAGCTGGGACTGCTTGCATTGCTTGCAATTTTCTTTGTAACAATGATATTTATCGTTATTATGCAGGAAGCCGTAAGAAAGGTTATTATTGTAAATCCGAAACGTCAGGTAGGAAACAAAGTTTACGGAGGTATGAATTCATATATTCCGTTTAAATTGAATCCCGGCGGTGTTATGCCGATTATCTTTGCGGTTGCAATTCTTTTGTTTCCGTCAACGGTTTTAAGCCTTGTAGGACAGGCAAACTTTAAAAGTGAAACCGCAAAGGATATAGTCATGAGCCTAAATCATTGGCTCAGTCCTGACGGAATTATCTATTATGTGCTGTATTTCTTATTCATAGTTGGTTTAACATTCTTTTATGCTTCAATTATGCCTAATATGCAGCCAAAAGATATTGCAAAAAATCTGAAAAAATACGGGTCTTCAATTCCCGGGGTAAAACCTGGAAGACCGACAGCAGAAGCACTTGATAAAATTCTTACAAAAACAACATTTATCGGTGCTATGGGACTTGGTATTATTGCACTTATACCGTCATTTGCAAGTTACATTACAAATATAAAAACCTTGCAGGGTATCGGTGCAACATCTCTCATAATCATGGTCGGTGTTGCTCTGGACTTGATTAATCAGGTTAAAACGCACTTACTGGCAAGAAATTATGAGTCTTTCTTAAAACAGTAAAATAATTTCTATAAAAAAACGACCCTGAATAAGGGTCGTTTTTTTTAAAACAAGGATTTCGCATTTATTTAACTTTAAACGGATAATCATTAGGAATCTTCCAATCGTTAAGTTGAATTAAAGCTGTACACCAGACCTTCACAGTAGCATTTTGAGTACATGAATATGAATTTCCACTTGCAGTCATGGCATCTTTAGTTAAATTCGGTAAATTAAACTTATATGGTTCAAAGCCTTTTTTATAGTGAAACTTATTTAAGGCAACATCCATTGCAGGTGCAAATCTGAATGCGAAAAAAGTTATGCCGCAATCCTCTCTTGAATGTGTGCCATCTTCTGCTGTTGAACCAAATGTATCTTTATTAAAGTTTTTTCCGTTAGGATAAAAATAAAAATCTAATGCATTTGATGCACCTGAACCTGTTTTATTTATTTTGCCGACCAACACAGAACCATCGCTAAAATAAATTGCCGTATTATATCCTAAGGAATTCACAAACGATTCAGACTTTGTTGATTTAACATATGGAAGAAAATATTTTTCAACACCCTGTTTACATTCATCAGCATTTACATTATCGTTTTCATCAGTACTGCAGCTGAACTGCCAGTATTCTTTCGGGCCGTTATCCAATTCAGACATAAGTATTGCCTGATTCATTACAGAATAAACTTTCTTTAAACGAGATTCAACTTCTTTATTTTTATTGTTTTGAATTAATACAGGAAGTGTCATGGAAGCCACTACGCCTATAATACCAAGAGTTATAAGAACTTCCGCCAATGTGAACCCATTTTTATTCACTTTAATCGCTCCTTTTGTAACTAAAATAACTTACGATATTAATATTATACACTGATAAGTTATTTTAATCAATATATTAACTTACAACTGTATTTAAAAAATTTATAGATATTGATAGATTAAAGTAGTCGGAGCACTTATGAGCAAAAAATTACTTGGCAAAAGATTTCGGGAAATTAGAAAAAAACTAGGTTATACACAAGAAAAATTTGCAGAAATTGCAGGTATTGAACCTCAATCTATCAGCAAAATTGAGTCCGGAAAAAATTATCCGTTGCTTGCTAATCTTGAAAAAATTGCCAATAATTTAAATATTGAATTATCTGACTTTTTTATATATTCCCACCAGAATAACGATGATGAATTAAAGAAAATTTTAAATGAAACTTTTGACGGACTTTCTAATGAGGATAAAGCAAGAGCTGTAAGAATACTTCAGGTATTAAAGCTTTAAAAGCAAAATATCCTCAAAAGGTATTATGAAAAATTTGAATTTATAATCGTTTAGTACAATGTTTTGAGAAACAGAAGAGGCTAACATATAAATGTAAATCCTCAACTCTTCTGATTGCTCAGTATTTGCCCTGTCAGTTTTAGGCAGGGCTTTTCTTTATAAGGGCATAATAAGTTTACAATTTGCAATTCAGGCAAAAATATATTATAATCGGTTCATACATTACATTTGAAAGGGATAAAGATGAGAGAATTAGTAGAAAAAGACCAGCATGTAATAATGATTCCTGCAGATTTTAAAAATGCAAATAAAGGGATTATAACCGAAGTTTCGCCGGAAGGTTTTACCCTTCAGCTTGATTATGAACCTGCTGGAGTATTAAAACATACATACTGCGAATTTTATGTAGAAACAACTAATGGTACACTCTTTTTTGAATCTTTTCCTAAAAATATAGAAAATAATACCGTTTTCATTGCCAGTCCGGCAAAACATAAATTTTTGCAGAGAAGACAGTTCCGCAGAGTTAAATATGTATATGACCTTGATTTAACAAAAGATAATGAACTGTACAAAATTACAACACTGGATATCTCTGCCGGCGGTATCAAATTCAAAACTAAGGAAAACATAAATATAGAAGGGTTATACGACATTACACTTCCATTATCTGAAAATATAAATGTATCATGCAAATATAGTCCTATCCGTATTGAAAAAGGCAATGACGGCATTTATACTCATTCAGGACGTTTTGTATATGATGACAACCGGAATAAAATGGAATTAATCCAGTATTGTACCAAAAGAAGTATTGAAATCAAGAATAAATAATTATGAGTTTAGTTAGTTTACTAAAGAAAAAAGGCCGTAATACTTTATTTACTACACCTTCGCACAGTCAGAGATTTTTTATTTATCATAAGCTCAGAAATTTATATAAATACGATATTTCAGAAACAGATACACATAATCCTCAAACAGCACTTGAATTAGCTCAAAAAAATGCCGCAAAAATATACGGGACAAAATCCACATCATTTTTACTTAACGGTTCTTCAAGTGGAATTATTGCTGCCGTGCTTGCGTGTGTAAACAAAGATGACAATGTTTTGATTTGGGATAATGCACATCCATGTCACAAAAATGCCGTAAGACTTGCCGGAGCAAATCCTATTTATTATACCATCTCAAAAAATGCCGACTGGGATATCTATGAAAAAACTCAACCTGAATTAATTGATTCAATCTTAAAAACTTCAACCATCAAAGCCGTAATAATAACATCTCCAAGCTATGAAGGCGTCGTTTCTGATATAAAAGCAATAAAAAATCTTTGCACAAAATACGGAGTATATTTAATTGTTGATGAAGCACATGGGGCACTATATCCTTTTTCAGATAACTTGCCGGAGAGTGCTGTAAAAATAGCAGATTTTACAATACAATCACTTCATAAAACAGCAGGCGGGCTAAATCCGACAGCACTATTGCATTGTAATTGTGATATTGATGTTACAGAGGCCTTAAGTCTTATCACGACCACATCACCATCATATCCGATGCTGGCTTCTATAGAAAAAAATATTAATTACCTCAACTCCAAACAGGGGAAAAAAGAAATTGAAAAACTTATAGCTGAAATTAAGATTTTACAACAAACCTGTTCAAATATTGAATTTTATGGCGACGATATTACAAAAATTCTCATAAAAAGCAGAAAATACACCGGATTTGAACTTTCTGAGCAACTCTTTACAAAGTACCATATTGAAGATGAAAGAACCAATAACAAATCAACAATGCTTTTATGTGGAATCGGGACTGACGAAAAAAAGATTAATAGATTAAAAAAAGCACTAAAGAAATTGTAACGTTTTCTTAATAAAAGTTCTTATATATTAAAGATTAAGCCCGAAAAAGCCGATAACCATAGTGAACGAATATGTTACGATAAGAAAATCGAAAGGAAAAAGTCGTCAACTATGGGAATGGCAGCATCACAAGCTAGATTATTATCAATCACATCTCGTATGTCTGATAACGAGTTGAGATCTCAGCTTATTAATAATGCAAAGATGCGTCTCACTACAGACAGTTCAAAAGCCAGTGAGAAATATTTGGCTGCCTTAAATAAAACACAGTTGATGTTTTCAAACTATAATCTTCAAGGGGAATCACAGTATCAGCAACTAACATTTAACAACTTAACAGCTTACAGTTCATACAATGATCAGTACGGACTTATTAACAAAGGCGGAGAAATGCTTGTATCCGAATTAGATTCAGCAAGATATCAGGCCGCATTTGAAGCAGCATACGCTGACAACTCTATAGAAGATGGAGATGTAGATGGCATAAATTCTAAAGCTTTGGAAGAATTTTTAAAATCTTATGGTCTTATAAAAGATACAACATACTTTGAAAATGCAGCTATTTATGACATTGATGAACACATGAAAGAAATTTATGAAGGTGACATGGTTTATGAATACCACAGCGGTGATGATACGACAATGCCATATGCAGAACGTGTCAGCGGTATTCACATGGGCTATGAAGAATCTTTAAAGAGTACCGATTACGCAATATATCAAAGCTTACTTGATAGTTATATAGCTGCTGAAACGCAATATGAAGCAGCTGTTAAGACCGAAATGCAAGAGTACATAAAAAATCTTAAGAGTTGTGGATGCCTTGACAGTTGTGCCGGTCTTCCACACCCTGCGACAGCAAAAAACAACTATGCAGACACCTATGAAGATTGTCTTAATTGGGCAAACAACGGGGTATTTGATGATGCTGGGAACCTGACTTCCGATGCTGTAGCTACAGCAAAAGACTACCAGCAACAGCTTGGAATATTCTATCATCAAATTATTGAAGAGGGTAACTTTGGAGCGAATTCTTCAGCATTCAGAGATACAATGGAACAATATCTGTCATTGAATCCAACTGGAGTATATTATGAAGATGCTACAGATGCGTACAAGAGAGAGGACTTTACTCCAAGCTTACAGCCACATTATGATGATGAAGGCAATATTGATTACTATTACTATGTTATAGATGAATCAACTGCAGACAGTCATCCGCTGGTAACAGATGAATCAGGACAAAATATTCAATTAACACACAAAGTTCCGCAGCTAGATGAGGAAGGAAATCCTGTCTATGATGAAGATGGAGAGCCTGTTTATAAGGAATATCCTGTAATGGAGATTGTACAGCGGCAAATCAGCGAAGAAGAATATGTTCAGTCAATAATTGATATGTACAGATTTTTCCAAAGTGAAGTTATGGGAGCGTTATCAAAAGATAATTTTGCCGTAGGCAATGCTCTTACTGCTCAACAAAACTATTATGATGCAGCCGGAAAACTATCAGAGTTTATCTTTGGCTTTGATATAGGCACAGTAAACAGTGACTATTACGACAACCTTGATGATATGGAATGGATTCTATATGGAGAGCTGCAAGATGATGGAACAAGAGGCGGAGCTTTATTTCCAACTACTGCTCTTGATGAATCTGAAGGCGGAGTTGTTGCAGATATAGACTTTATGATACCAAACCTTATTGAAAATGAAGACTTACCTTATCAGGCAAACTTCCAGGTTGTAAAAGATATATATTTATCTGAAAAAATGATGGAAGAATATGGCACACCTAAATATACATGGATAGATATAAATAATCCTGATGAAAATGCTGACGCTAAAGCCCAGTGGTACACAAACTTGTTTGAATACATGACAGAAAAAGGATATGAAACTATTGAAAATGGACTTGCCTCAAGTGCGGAATGGCTACAATTTGCACTGGAAAGCGGCTTGATATCAATGGTTCAGGTTGATGTTAAAAACCAGTGGATGTCAACGATGTATTCAAATTGCAGTAATATTACAGAATCTCAGGTAGATGTTGATATTACAATCGCAGAAGCTGAATACAATAAAACAATGAATGATATTGAAGCAAAAGATAAACGATATGATATTGAATTAAAAAATATTGATACGGAACATCAATCTCTTCAAACAGAGTATGATTCAATAAAATCCGTAATTGATAAGAACGTAGAGAGAAACTTTAAAATGTTTGAAGCATAGTTTAATCCCGCAATAATGCGGGATTTTTTATTATTATAAGACCTCATAAATATGCATCAACAGATTACAATTATCAAATCTTTATATCGATATAAAGATTATGTAAGGAAATCAATAAAGAAACTTCTTTTGAATTATAATAAGAACATAGGTTAGAAATAATATTGGAGATTACCATGGAAACAGTAAATGAAATTCTTACAAAGTTGGAAAATGCAGATAACACTACTAAAAATGAATTGGAAAATAAATTAGTTGATTGCGGTAAAGATGCTCTTCCTATCCTTGTTGATCAGTTGCAGGTAGTAAAGGGGATTAAAAGAGGCGTTGTTGCAATGACATTAATAAGAATCGGTGCTGCTTCCATTAAATATCTTGAAAAAGCTGCTCACGAAAATAAAGATTTTGAATGGGTTGCAGAATATCTTATAAGAGAAATTAAAGGCGAAATTGCCGCTTAGTTTTAAATAAAGCAAAGTAAAAAATGAGTTGTTACATTTAAGTAATGACTCATTTTTTATGCTAAAATTATATTCATGGGGAAAAAGATTTTATTTTTTATAACACTGTTTTTATTTATTTTTGTAATCTGCCTTAATGCGGATAAATTCGATTATGACTTATGGGCAAGATTAATTGCGGGCATGGGAGTTGTGGAAGGCGGTCATGTTTTAAAAGCGGACTTCCTGTCATACACTCCTGTTCACATCTGGTATGACCACGAATGGGGTTCGGGTGTTATTTTTTATTTGTTCTTAAAATATTTTGGCCCGTTCAGCCTAATTATTCTTGAAGCATTGTTATATTTCGGAATTTTTGCCATTATCTCGGAAATTATACGGATTAGAGAAAAAGCAGCTCCATACAGTATATTACTTTATATACTGCCGGTTATGGCACTGGAAGAAAATTTCAATAATCCAGTAAGATGCCACCTGTTCAGCTTTTTCCTTTTTGCTTTGTTTATTTATATCCTTGAACAGGCAAGAAAAGGAAAAAATCTAGGATTATATTTTATACCGCCACTTATCATATTCTGGAATAATGTTCATGGAGGTGTCGTTTCCGGTATAGGGTTATTGATAATGTATCTTGCAGGAGAAATCCTGAATAATAAGCCATTTAAAAAATATTTAATTACTCTTCTTATATCAACCCCGTTACTGCTTATCAATCCGTGGGGATTTGATTATATTAAATTTTTATTGTCAGCAAACACAATGGCAAGGCATGAAATTGTGGAATGGTGGAGCATATTCTCTAAATTCCACATGTTCAGACTGAAACTATTCAAACTGTTTATGTTGTGTGTTGTAATAATAGAAACCTGTAAGCTTGTTAGAATTACTAAAGCAGCTGAAAATATTAAAAGCTGGTATGAAAAACTTGATAAAACAAAAATTATCTTATTATTAGCAACAGGATATCTTGCAATCAAACATTTGAAGCTTTTACCGTTTTTTGTTATTACCGGAACAATCTTCGCTTATGAAGATTTCTTTAAATTAACAGAAAACTTAAAGCTTCCTAAAGTCAAAGAATGCATTATTTACACTGTATTAATCGTGATATCTTTAATTCCGTTAACGCTTAAAGAATTTTCTATTCCGCTTAATACAAACAATTATCCGGTAAAAGAAGTTGAATTTGTCAAAATAAATAATATAAAAGGTAATGTGCTTACAAATTTCGGATTGGGAAGCTTTGTATCATACAAACTCCACCCTAATAACCTTATATTTATGGATGGCAGATATGAAGAAGTCTATTTTGATTATATGATACCTCTTTTAAAGAAATTCTTTCTTGTACTGCCGGGCTGGTACGAAATTTACGAAAAATATCCGCCTGATGTTATGATTATTGAAAAATACTATCCTGTATTTGATGCACTGGATAAATCCTCCGAGTGGGTAAAGGTATATCAGGGTGAGTCTTTTGGAGTATTTTTACCTAAACACAAGGTAAAAAAAGAGTATAAACAACCGAGCAATGATAGAAAGTATTATAAAAATACTCTTTTTGATACAGATATAAAATTTAATTAAGTGTATAATAATTATTATGAATGAAAAATCTTTTAAATATGCATGCCTTTTCGGAGGCGGAGCAATAAGAGGGGTTGCCTATTGCGGTACAATAAAAGCACTTGAAGAGCTTGGCGTTGATGCTGATATAATTGCAGGTTCTTCTGTAGGTTCAATTATAGCCGGACTTCTTGCCGTAGGATATACTGCACAAGAATTGAAGGAAATCTTTTTACAGGTAAATTTTGAACTGTTTAGAGATTTACAGTTCGCTCTCGGGCCACAGTTTGCACTCAGTAAAGGTGAAGTTTTTCTTGATTGGGTAAGGGAGTTAATAGAGCAAAAGTTCTACGGTGAAAAATATAAAAAAGGTACCCATAAAGCAGTTACGTTCTCTGATTTAGACAAAAATCTTGTAATTATAACAACAGATTTATCAAGTTTTGAGTGCAAAGAATTTTCAAAACAAGAAACTCCTGATTTTGAAATAGCAACAGCAATAAGAATTTCCTGCAGCATGCCGGGCTTAATGAAACCTATTGAATATAATAACAGGGTTCTTGTTGACGGAGATTTACAAAAAGGCTCTCCAATGTGGCGTTTATCAAAGAATCTTCAACCGAAAAATGAAAGAATACTTGAGTTCAGATTAGAAGGTGACTTTGAAGGTAATGATAAAAACACCATTGAATATATAAATTCTTTATATACATATGCTACAGCCATAGCTACGGAATTTATAATGGAAGTGTATAACAAAAACGACAAGTATGATTATATCGTTATCAATACTGGAGACGTAAATATTGTTGATTTTAACCTGCCGACCGATAAAAGGGAAAATCTTATGCAAATCGGCTATAGTCAGACAATGAACTATTTTAAAGATGTATTACCTTTGAAAAAAGAAAACTTGCTAAAGATTTATACAGAAATAGAAACTCATTTGAAAAAGGTTAAATCAAACATTGAATCCAATAATATTAAAAAGGCAAAAGAAACTCTTACAGAGTTATTTATGTATCTTTGCGACTATGTAAACGTTATTGATATAAAAGATTTTAATGAATTAAAAGAGTTTAAAGACATACTTTTCAGCAATATAGTTTATCCTGCATTGTTCGGAAAAACTGGTATTAAAAATGAAAAGTTGGTTTTATGCAAACTTGAACAGGTAACAAATAACATCGCTGATAAAACATCCGAATATAAACAATTTTTAAAATTATGAGAATGTTTTAAATGTACGTTCAACGTTTTTATTTATAACATTCTGAATTGACTCATATTCGGTTTGCAAAGCATTGTGTTCCGTATCAAGAAGTTTTAAATCATTGTCATACTGCT
Organism: Candidatus Gastranaerophilales bacterium; assembly: GCA_944325865.1. Lineage (GTDB taxonomy): Bacteria > Cyanobacteriota > Vampirovibrionia > Gastranaerophilales > Gastranaerophilaceae > Scatousia. The sequence goes on from CALVBS010000001.1 coordinate 187,981, forward strand.
TGTCCTTAGCTTCAATTTCCTGTTGAACTCTCTGATATTTAACTTCAGCCTTAGTTTGCTCAATATCATTACTTTCTTCACTTACTTCGACCACAGACGAATAAACAATCGAAGTCCATGATACATCTTTCAAACCACTGCCGCTTTCGCTAATTTCAGTATATTGAGCCTGTTCCATAGTTATAACACCATTTTTCAGAGCAAATTCCAGCCATTCCGAATCATTCATTAAACCATCTTCAAGAATAGCATAAGATTGTCCGGTTTTTGAATCAGTAATCCAGCCGTCTTCTGATTCTACATAATCTTCATCCTGCATATATCCGGCTTTGTAATCACTTTCACCGTTCATTCTGTGCCATAAGTTTATGTACCATTGGCCTTTATCCGCATCAAGCAATGTACGAACTTTCTTTTCTATAAACATTGGAACATCAAATTCCGGCGGTTCTTCTTCTTCCCACTGTTGGTGAGCTTTTTCAAAAGCATCATAATCAACGGTTGTAACTTCTTCTTTAACTGCCTGCTTTAAATCATGTTCAACAAAGTAGAAGAATTTTTCAAGACTGTCCGGCTCTGCTTTGCCGCCGGTTGAAGAACCAATCATATACTCGTCATGAACTTCCCACAACAAGTCAACACATCTCTGCCACAAAGTCATATTAGGATCAGATGCAGGACCTCCGACAGTAACAGTACCATAGTCAGTTGTAACGGTCTGAGAACCGCCTTCAATCACATCACCTGAACAATACCCATTTTTTAGCATTTCCGTAATAGGTGCAAATTTTATTGTACCATGTTTTGCAGTATTCCAACACCAGCTGGTATTATGCTCTTCACAGCTTCCGTCATAAATTACATAAGTATGTCCGTCACTTGTAGTGACTTCCCCAGGTCCGATTAAATCAGACAAAACATGCATATAACAACCGCTGCCATTAATAGCTCCGCCTAAACACCCTCCGGATGAAGTAACAGCTTCATAAATTTCATTATTTGTAGAAGGAACAAGTTCTGTCGTTGTGTAATCTTCAATTTTAGGTTCCTTAGCTTCCCACTCTTTATACCCTTTTATGTAATCCGCATAAGCATCATCATATTCAGGATTTTTTACCTCTACAATCTCAGCTTGATCCATTGGAGCAAGTAAGCCATACTTGTCCAGAAATTCTTCAAGAGTGTCGCTTTCTTCAAAATTTTGTCCGTCAGTTTCTGAAACAAGAAGCTGACCGGCAGCATTAACCAGTCCGTATTGATTTTTAATAGGGCTGTATGTATATAAAGCAGCTCCGGTCAATTTTGTAGTAATAGCATTACCGTATTCATCATAGGAAGTATATGAAAAATTAGTATCGTTTAATGCTTTTATATATTCATCACTTGCATACTGAATACTGTCTGCAAGTCTAATTTTTGCATTGGAAATTTTCTGCGCCCTTAACTCGTTATTGTTAAGGCGTGCAGTTAAGGTTAATAATCTCGCCTGTGAAGCTGATAATCCCATATCTGCAATTTTCCTTTTGTAATATTAGCTAAGATACTTATATCTACGGATTTTTCGGTTAATTTCTTTATAGATATACGTAATTTGTTACATTAGTTTACAATATTTAACTTATCTGTTAAAATTTACTTATGAAGTTATGTGTTTTTCAAGGAACATTCAATCCCATACACAACGCACACATAAGAGTTGCGAAATTTGCTTATAATCATAAGGACTTTGATAAAATACTTTTCATACCTGCGGCAAAGCCGCCGCATAAAGCATACAATCCAAATCTATCCTTACACAGATATAATATGGTAAAACTTGCTATTGAAAAGTATAACGAATTTGACATATCAGATATCGAATTTAAACTTCAAGGCAAATCATATACTTACAATACAATCTGTGAACTCTATAAGCTATATCCTATAGAAGAGAAAATTAATTTTCTGATAGGAACTGATGCTTTTAGAGAAATAGAATTCTGGTACAGGACAGATGATTTAAAAAAACTTGTTAAATTTATAATTTTTATAAGAGATAGTGAATTTTCAGAAAAAGAATTTAGTGAATTAAAAGAAAAAGGTTATAATTTCGAATTTATGCCGCTGGAATTTGCGGACATATCTTCAACGGACATAAGGAACAGAATTAAAGAAAACAAACCTGTAACAGGTCTGATAGATAGCAAAGTAGAGGAATATATAAAAGAAAATGGTTTATACAAAGATTAATGAAAAAGAAATTACAAAATGGCTAAAAGAAAATCTTAATGAAGAACGCTATATGCATTCTCTTGGCACAGCACAATGTGCAAAAGAACTTGCTGAAAAGTTCAAATTAAATACTGAAAAAGCTTATATAGCAGGACTTTTACATGATTGTGCAAAATGTTTTCCTAAAGAAAAACTTCTTGATATAATACATCAACATATTGATGTTGAAGAAAGCGAAATGCTTAATTATAAAACCTTACATGCACCTGTAAGTGCTTATTATGCTGAACATCAATTCGGAGTAACCGATATGGAAATTCTTTCAGCAATAAGATGGCATACTCTGGGAAAACTTGAAATGTCTGATTTTGAAAAAATAATATTTCTTGCAGACAAAATAGAACCAAATACAAGAGATAGGGAATATTCCGCAATTATAAGGAGTTATCTTGATGAAGAAAACGGATTGAACAAAGCTCTTTTAAAGTGTTACAAAGAAACCATAAAGAGCCTTGTTAAGCGAGATTTAAAGATTTGTCTTCTTACAATAGAGATTTATAACAAGCTGGAAGATTCTGTAAATGTTTCAGATATTTAATGATTTGACATGATTTTGGCATGTTCATGATAAAATTATGTCAGTATAAGAGGAAGTATTTGATGAAAGTTCTTGAAGTAAAAAATAATCTTGTAAAAATAGAATATAATCAGGAGGATAACCTTTTACTGGCAGGATTTGTGGTTATAGAAGACTCTCAATCACCATATGTGGCCCAGATTTTGAGTTTAAAAGCTGATAACGGAAACAATTATGCTATTGTAAAACTTCTGTTTACATTTAATGATGAAGGAATACTTAAAAATTATAACGGTTCAATACCTTCTCTGGATGCAGATGTTACGAGATTGGATGCAAGAGACCTTCTGGATATACTTCCGGTTAATACACCTGTAGAAATCGGGAATATTGCACATCAGGGAATAGCTTTAAACGTTGATATGTCAATGTTTGAAAAGAATCTTCTTATATGTTCCGACAGTTATGAAAATTCCAATATTCTTCTTGAAAATTTTATTTATCAGTTGACAGAACAGAATAAAAAAACAATAGTTATTGATAACGACGGCACCATTGGCGGTCAAAAACTTATTTTCGGAACAGATTTTAAACTACCTCTTAATTATGAAACAATAAATTATATTTATGAACATGAGCTGGGTAATATTGATCCCGCAAGTAAAGCCGTAATTCAAGATATATTTCTTGAAGTTCAGGAATATTCAAAAACAGTTCTTGATAAATTTATTCCGTTTGATAACTTTCTGGCTGTTGTTGATGAACAATACAGAGCAACAGGAATTCCGGAACTTGTCCTCTTGAAAAATAAGCTTTTAAGATACAAAGAAATGAATGTATTTGCACAATCACCAAAAGAAATTCATGGTTTGCAAAGTGCTATTCGTGCAAATATTAGTAATACTATTGATATTTCATCGGCAGAAGATTCGCTGCAAAATGAAATTATCAAGTATATTTATAACACCATTGATGAAATGGATTTGTTTGTATATGCATTTGTTCAGCTTAACAATGAGAATGCTGATAAGAAAATTATCAGACATTTTCTCACCAAAAATAAAATATACACATCTGTTGTATGCAGTCATAATTTTAAATATATTTATGAACTAAAAGAACGAGCAAACAATCTCATTTTCTTTGCTCCATTAACTATGCAGCATGATTTTGCAGGATATAATACGTTCTTAAACAAACTGAATTCAGATGAATTTATTATTTACGGAAAAGCTACCCAGCATATTCCTCTAATAGTTGAATTGGTTTCTATGGTTGAAGAAGAAATTCCAGAAGATGATAGTAATAGTCATCAGACAGCAGATGAAGAACTTACCGAATCTGTACAAGAAGAAACTCAACAGGATGATTTTTCGGAAGAATCCGACTCATATTCATACGAAACTCTAATTGAAGATACTGCAGTACAACCTGAACCTGAGACTGAAAAAGCTGAAAACGCAGAGGAAGAAACTGCCGACAAGCAGCAGGAAAACATTTCTGAGACTCAACAAACTGAACAGACAGTAACTGAGCCGCATGCAGAATCAGAAGAGGATACAGAGGAAACTGAATCGGAAGAAGAAAATGAAGAAGTAGAAGAAGATGACTCTGAAGACTATGACTATGAAGAAGAGGTTGAAGACGATGAAATAGATGACTCTGAAGAGCCAGAAGAACAACAAAACCTCTCTGACGAATTTGAAGAAGATGATGAAGATGATACCGAAGCAACCGAATCAGAAGAAGAAACTGAAGATATTGTTGATACGGAAACTATTACCAGTATTATAGATGAAGAAATTCAGGCTGAAGCATTAACTCCGCAAGAGGATGATATTATAGAAGGTGAATTTACCGAATTGGATGATACTTCAAATCTTGAAAGTTCAATCGAAGAGCCGTCAATGGAACTTGAAGAAAACGATTCAAATATGGAACTGCCTTCTTTGGAAGATGTTTCTGATAATATTACTGAGACAGAAGAAACAGAAATGCCTTCAGATGAAATTCCGGAAAACGAACAAAATATCGATGATAAGGTATCAAAAGATGTTGACGAATTAATTTATTCTGCTGAAAAGCAAGAAATACCATCGATTGACGATATTGTCGAAAACGAAAACTCCGAAGACAGTTTAACAGAAGATGATTTAAATTTTATACAGGATGTTAACTCGCCGACAACTGAAGACAGCCTGCCGGTTTATCCTGCAGAAAGTCCAAATGCTGCAACCCAAGAAGGTCCGGCTTTTGCAGCTGGTGATCATGTATCCCATCCGAAATACGGGGAAGGGGTTGTTGAAAAAATAATCCGTTACGGAAATAAAGCACTTTGTTCAATAAGCTTTATTAATGTCGGAAGAAGACTTCTTGATCCTGCAATATCTGAAATAACCAAGCTTGATTAGTATAAAATTATTGTCTTAAGTTTTCAGCACCTTTTAAATAAACAAATTTAGGTGTAAAATTTTCTTCACAATTCAGGACTATTAAAACTCTGAGACATCTTTTTAAAGAATCTGGAACATCAAGCTCATGAAAACACATCATTGCTGTATTATTCCAACCGAAATCTAATCTTGCAAATTTAGCAGGAAATGCTGCATTTAAGTCATCGGTAAGCGTAAAAATAACATGAGAAATATATTCTTCTTCAATCTTATTTGCTGAAATCAGTTCCGATAGAAGCTCGTGCAGAGCCTTTCTAATGGATTCTTCAGTATTAGATTCGACAGTAATTGCTCCTCTTATACCCTTTGTAATCATAAGCACCCGCTTTTAATTTTTAAACCGTTATACCAGTCTCTGGCATTCATTTCACCCTTTCCTTCAGGCTTAACTGTGATAATCATAAGAGAATTTTTCCCGCAGGCTACCTTTACACCATCCTTGCAAACTTCTAAAATACTTCCCGGAGTTCCTGAAGCTTGCTCAACTCTTGTTTTCATAACTTTTATTATTTTATCATTATATACAAAATGGGCAGAAGGGAATTTGTAAATACCTCTGACCAGATTATGAATATCATTTGCCGGCTTATTCCAATCAATAATTGTTTCGTCTTTTGTAAGTTTATTTGCCATACAAACGCCTTCTTCACACTGCGGTTGCGGAATAATTGTTTTATCAACCAATCCGATAAGCGTCTTCTCAATTAATTGAGGAGAATCTTCGCTAATGATATTAAATAACTCTTCACAGTTGGTTGAATCAGATAAAGGAATCACCTTTTTAAGACATACATCACCGCAATCAAGCCCAAGTTCAGTAATCATTGTACAAATACCGGTTTCGGAATCTCCGTTGATAATTGCACGCTGTATAGGATTTGCACCTCTGTATTTAGGCAATAATGACGCATGAAGATTTATTGTCTCATATTTAGGAATATCAAGAACCTCCTGTGATAAAATCTGTCCGAAAGCAAATGTTACAAAGAAATCCGGCTCTAAATTTTTTAATTCTGCTTGAATTTCAGGTTCTTTTCGTATTGATTTTGGCTGAAATACAGGTAAATTGTGAACAATCGCAAATTCTTTAATAGGAGATGCCGTCATTTTGTGTCCGCGTCCGGAAGGTTTATCCGGCTGAGTAACAACAGCAACAACTTCAATATTATCCGACTTATAAAGATATTCAAGTGATTTTAATGCAATTTTCGGAGTTCCGAAAAAGACTACTTTAATCATTCTCCAGCTCTTCCTCCAAATCAGGTTCAATAAGAAGTTTATCTTCTTCTATCGGCGGCAGGTGATGTTTTTGAAGAATACTATCCGTTTCAAAACGGTTCACACAATGGTCAATAAACAAAATACCATCAAGATGATCATATTCATGCTGAATAGCACGTGCTAAAAGACATCCGTCAGTTGCCTCAAGAATAAAAGGACGTCCGTTAATATCAAGAGCTTTTACTGTAACATTCTTATATCTTCTGACAGCTGTATATGCCTCAGGAAAGCTTAAACAGCCTTCATCTTCTATAATGGCACCCGATTTTTTAATAATTTTCGGATTAATAAAAACTAACGGTTTCATAGGATTATCTTTAGTAGAAGCATCAATTACATATACTCTCAAATTAACACCAATCTGAGGAGCGGCAAGCCCTACACCATTATTTGTGTACATAGTGTCAAACAAATCCTGAACCAGATCCGTTATTTTTCTTGAAACTTTATGAACTTCCTTGGAAGGTTCTCTCAAAGAAGGTTCTCCATACTTAACAACTTTTCTTATTGACATATTCTTTAAAACCTCACTAATAGCAAAAGTATATAACAAATTGTTACAAAAAACAAGGAAATCAAAATTTTAGTAATCTAGAAACGTTTATATTTATAAGAGAGAAAATATGGATATTAGTAAATTACAAGATATAAAGACATCATTACTGCACAACAGCCAAACAAAGGCTTTAACTACTAGTAGCAATACTTTAAATGAATCAATATTTACTAAAGAAAAGGGCATCAAAAGTAATATAAATTCACTGGACAATTCCATCACTTCAAATAATACTCAAAAGAGTAAAAAAGAAGACCTAACACAAGCAATGCAAGAAGTTCAGAGATTAGTAAATACATATATGAAAAACGCAAAAGAACCTGAAATTGCTGAAAATATTGTAAAAACACTACAAACAGCATCTATAAAGAAATTAGGCGGAGCCGCTGCAGGTGCAACGAATCGAAACTGGTTTAAAAGTGCAGGGATAATATCAAGCCTTCCAAAAGAAATTTATAACAGCAGTACCTTAGAAGAAGCAATGAGTAAAATTAACGCAGCAGAAACTGAATGTCAAAATTTACAAAGTAAAAATAAAGAAATAGTAAATTCTGCAGAAAAGCTAACAAGAATCGACAATCAAGCCAACACAGAAAATACTACAAACTTTAATCAAGAAAATAATATGCCTAATACTCAGGATGGAGACGGGATTATAAGTGAGATAGAAACATCTGTTCAAAACTCCGATTTCCGCAATCAGACTGAAACAGAAAATAATATAAACATATCAAAAGACAATAAGCACAAAAATCCAGAAACTATCTAACATTCAAAAATTTATGGACTTGCGGTATAAGACGTACCTGCTTATACTTTGAATAAAACTTATAAAGCAAACTTTGAGCGAAATCAACTGATACACTCATGTTATCTCCAATCATCATAGGCTGCAGAATTATCTCAAAGTCATATGATTTTGCAAGTTCAACAGCAAAATCAATTTCATCACTAGTAATATTTTCATCAAATACAATTTTTGCAAACAATTCTTTATCTGAAGAAAGAGCAAAAAATCGTTTTAAATTTTCTTTATCAAGCTGCATTCCAGTAGCAGAAGGAAGTTTGATATCAGCAGAAACTATATCAATCCAGTCTAATACATCCAGAAGATTATCAGGAAGTGTAGCGTTCGTTTCAAGATAAATCTTAAAGCCTTTGCGTTTTGCAAGCCGAAGAAATTCTTTTAAAAATTTTGTTGATAAAAGCGGCTCGCCTCCTGTAAGAGATATAATTGACGGTATAGGTTTACCTAGGGATTCAATAACATTTAAAAGTTCATTTGAAGTGTATTCTTTTGATTTTGAAATTTCAAAATCAGTATCACAATATTGGCAGCTTAAATTACAGCCGCAAAACCTGACAAAAACTTGTAATTCACCCACATGAGGACCTTCGCCCTGTATTGATTTAAAAACTTCTCTTATTTTTGCTTTATTTTCAATCATGAATAAAATAGTCTCTGATATTACCCTGCGACAACTTTTTCAGCTTTTCATACAATTTAACTTCGTCATCAGATAAAGTTTTAGGCAGCTGAATTTCTACAGTAATAATCATATCACCAAAACCGTCATTTGTCTTCAAGCCCTCTCCCTTTAAACGGAATTTCTGCCCCGTACGGGTCATGGGCGGAACGGTTAATATAACCTTTCCTTCAAAAACAGGAACCGTAATTTTACCGCCCAGAACCGCTTCAAACGGGGTTAACGGCATACGATAGAGAATATTATTTCCGTCTATGCAAATATTAGAATTTGCTTCCACTTTGACGGTTAAATATAAATTCCCCGCGACTCCTCCGTTAAAACCCGGATTTCCCTCATGCAATATTCTCAGTTTCGTGCCGTTTTTTGTATTCGGCTGAATTTTTACGGTTATTTTTTTATACTGCTCAAATTCGCCGCTCCCCTTGCATACACTACACCTGGCACCGTTAATAAAACGTCTGCCCTCACAATTCGGACAAAGCTCTTTATGTAAAACATTTATTACTCTTTCACATCCTCTAATTGAATCAACAAGAGAAATTGATATTTCAGTATTTATATCATCCCCATTTTTAGGCTGCTTTTTGTTAGGTTTTTCTTTTTTAGTTTTAGATATTCCGTCAAGAATATTGCTTATTACATCTTTAAACGGTTTATTATCAGAAAAATTTGAATATTCCTTAAATTGCCCTTGTTTATTCTCATGTGCTGATTTTTGCTTGTATTTGAAACGGATATCCGGATCAATTTTATCAAAAGCATTTTTTCTGAACTCTGAATCAGAGCTGGCAGAATATCGATATGATGAACTTTCTGTTGCAGAAGATGTATTCGTTGAATCTTTAGCAAAATTTTTACGGTAAATTTCGTCGTATTTTTGTTTTTGAAATTTATCTGAAAGAATTTCGTATGCCTCTGTGATATCCTTAAATTTCTGCACACTTTCTGAAGCCTTATTTACATCAGGATGGTATTTGCGTGCAAGTTTACGATAAGCACTTTTAATCTCTGCAAAAGTACTGTCAGGCGAAACTCCAAGTATCTCATAGTAATTTTTACGTGCATTAACTGACATACTCCGTTATTAATGATAAATAATAAAAAATCAATACATAAAAAGATTAATTACATATGTCAGAACGGAATTTCTTACCTTTAAAATTAATTATGTCGATATTTTCATATAAAAGTCTTCTTGCAGAAGAAAGAGTTGCTCCTTCCTGAGTTACCACAAGCGTTCTTCCTTTATTTGTAAGATATTCAAATAATTCATTTTTAGATGTAGAGAAATGTGAAACTACAGTCGTATCATCAGTTAAATCAAGCCCCGTAATTATATTTCCATCATCTCGTGAATACAAAACAGCTGAAACAGAGGCAGTACCTTTTGTTGCAATTTGTTCATAATCATCAGCAAATGAACCTATTGCACAAGCCTTAAATAGTATATAAAGGTTGTCATCAAGAGTATTTAAAACGGCTTGAGCAGAATCATCCTTTAAGAATGTCGAAAAACCTGTTGTAACAAAATTATCATTATCTAAAAGCACACATTCAACTCCAAGTATCCCCAGATACGGAGTACCTTTATTTTCTAGAGAGGCTAATATACTTCTGACATTTTCCATAACCATATCAATGACCTGACGTGATACTTTGTAATCAGGCACAAAAGCACCCATTCCGCATGTTAAAAGACCGCCGTCACCGTCTTCCAAAAATTTATACTCTGCACATACGGCAAGCGGAAGTACATGATAACCGTCTGTTATCACATAAACCGTAAAATTATGCCCTTGAAGATATTCTTCAATAATAATTTTATCCTCATTATTCAAAACCATATCTTCAATACATCTTCTTGCAGAATCAATAGTTGAACATGCACATAAAACAGAAGCATCAGTTACTTCATTTGATGTAATAACTACTGGCATTTGAGCTTTTGAAACATAATCAAGAGCAAGCGATGATTTTTCAAATATTCCGAACCTTGGAGTCGGAATATGCTGCTTATAGAGAAACCGTTTTGAGTTTGAACGACTTAATGCGAATTCCGCACTTATGGCAGCAGGAGCAAAAATATCCTGCGAATTTGCCTGAAAAAGCCCCGCAATGTCAGCTTTAACAGCCTTTGCTGAAACGGCGACCGTTAAATCTATATTATTTTTTAATACAAATACAAGAAGTTCATCAACATTATCTTCCCTAATATCTATGATACTTGCAAATTCACTCATTGCAGCATTACCAGGGGCCACATAAACTTCCTCTATATTCACATCCTGAGAAAATTTATAAGCCGTTGCATATGCGGAAGCACCGGAACCTACTATTAAAACCTTTTTCTTTTCAACCTTATCCATAAATTAATAATACCACAATATTTTACACAAGAAACATACTGAAAAAAGAGGATGAATATTAAGAAAATTTAATATTTAATATAATAAAATATGACAAAAAATAAATAATCATTATCAAAATAAAATGTAGTTAGTGAGGTTATAATAATGGCAGGTAGTTTAATGAGTATATTACAGAAGGTTTTGGTTCCACAGCCGATGCAGACAACTGTACCGGTAAAAAGCACCTCAACAAATCCATTCAGCAACAATCCTTTTGTAAATTACAACGGTCATACATATAACAGTGCTACTTATGCTAAAAATAATCCTGTCAGAGGTGGTTATTTTGCTGGTTATTATAATGGAAAACAGAACATTGTCGGACGCAGATTGTTCGTAGAAGTGTAATTTTATAAAAAATTCTTAATATATAATTATTCCATTTAAAAGTTTATACTATAATTTTAGCAGTTGGAATGGCAATATAAACTTTTAATTTATTTTTGAAGAGGAATGAGAGGAAGATGAAAAAAGCCTTAATTACGGGAGTAACAGGTCAAGATGGGTCATATCTTGCAGAACTTTTACTTGAGAAAGGATATGAAGTTCACGGGTTACAAAGAAGAACATCAACATTTAATACTGAAAGAATTGAACACATAATAAACCCAAAAGCTGGAGAAACGGAATATATCAGATTACATTACGGTGATTTGACGGACAGTTCAAACATTATAAGGATAATCAGTGAAATCCGTCCCGATGAAATTTACAATCTGGGTGCTCAATCACATGTCAAAGTTTCATTTGATTGTCCCGAATACACAGCAGATGCTGATGGACTGGGTACATTAAGAATTCTTGAGGCAATAAGAATACTTGGTTTGACAGAAAAAACGAAATATTATCAAGCATCAACTTCTGAACTATTCGGTAAAGTTCAGTCTGTACCTCAAAAAGAAACAACTGAATTTTATCCGCGTTCACCATATGCTTGTGCAAAATTATATGCATACTGGATTAGTAAAAATTATAGAGAAGCATACAACATATTTGCTTCAAACGGAATCTTGTTTAATCACGAATCTCCACGTCGCGGTGAAACTTTTGTAACTCGAAAAATTACAAAAGCAGCCGCAAGGATTAAATTTGGACTTCAGGATAAATTATATCTTGGTAATCTTTCCGCACAAAGAGATTGGGGACATGCAAAAGACTATGTGGATGGAATGTGGAGAATACTCCAGCAGGATAAACCTGATGATTTTGTACTTGCCACAGGAATTACCACAACAATAAGAGATTTTTGTAAAGTAGCATTCAGAGAAGCAGGCATTAATCTTGATTTTATTGGTACAGGAACAGATGAAGTAGGAGCGGATAGGGAAACAGGGAGAATACTTGTACAGGTAGATCCTGCATTTTTCAGACCCACTGAAGTTGACCTTCTTATAGGTGACTCAACCAAAGCAAGAGAAAAACTAAACTGGAAACCAAAATATGATATTTATTCTCTGGCAAAGGAAATGGTCGAAGAAGATCTGAAAAAAGCTGAAAAAGAAGCACATATCAAAAGTAAAGGATTTGAAATTTCTATGCTGCAAGAGGTATAATAACTCTTATGAAAAAGTTGTTATACATAAAGCATGCTTTTCACAATAAAACAAAATCAAATGATTTTCTTATTAATCTTTTATCCGAGACCTATGAAACAGAAATATTTGATTTTAATCCGGAAACAGACAGCTTTGAAAAATTTAGGGTACTGAACGGCAGAAAATTTGATACTGTTGTTTTATTCCAAATTATGCCGTCTATTAATGCTTTAAAAAAAATTATTCATTTCAAACATATAGCATTTTTCCCCATGTTTGATGCCGTAAATTCTGTCAAAAAGCCTCTCTGGAATGAGTATAGAGAATGTAATATTATAAATTTTTCCAGAACATTGCACAATAAATGTCAAGAAAAGGGATTATCCTCATACTACATCCAATATTTTCCGGAACCAGGGCAAATAATTGATTATGGAGATGAAAATTCTGTATTTTTCTGGCAAAGGCGGGAAAATATCACAACCGGAATTCTTGAAAAACTTCTTGACATCAACAGAATAAAGAGACTATACCTGCATAATGTACCTGACCCTGGCAATAAATTCATTCAACCTTCTGAAAAATGGAAAAATAAAATTGAATACTCAAACTGGTTTGACAGTAAAGAAAAAATGCTTGAATACATGCAGCAGGCTGCCATATATTTTGCACCACGCAGCAGCGAGGGTATAGGTATGAGTTTTCTTGATGCTATGGCTTCCGGAAGATGTGTTATAGCACCTGACTATCCGACAATGAATGAATATATTAAACATAATTTTAACGGATATTTATATAATCTTAAAGCCCCGCACGAAATAAATATAAAAAATATACGTACCATTCAGCAAAATACAATAAATTTTATTGAAAACGGCTATAACAAATGGAATAAGGAAAAATACAATATCCTGACATGGCTTGAAGCTCCGGTTAATACTGATAACAAACTTGCTGATGACAGTTTATTAACAAAAATTCGAAAATATTATCTTTTCGGTTTTATACCTTTGCTAAGATGCAATGAAACAACGAATTATGTATCTTATAAACTATTTCATGTAATTCCGATTTCTAAAACCAAAAATAAACATCAGCAAATTCATCTTCCTAAACTTCCGATAAAAGTAAAAACTATACAATAGGAGTCTAAATTATGCAAAAAAACAATTCAATTAATATTTGCCTTTCAAGTGACAATAATTACATACAGCACCTTGCAGTTACGATAGCATCAATCTTAAAAAATAAAGCTGAAGACGATTCTTTTTCATTTATAATACTTGACGGCGGAATTACAGATGAAAATAAAGAGAAAATTATTGCCTTAAAATCAATTTGTGATTTTGATATTGAATTTGTAACAGTTGACAATTCCCTATTTGTTAAATGTCCTATTCAAGACTGGACACATCTCTCTATTGTGGGTTATTACAGACTGGTTCTGCCGGATATAAAACCGGAATGGGATAAAATAATCTATCTGGATTGTGACATTGTAGTCAGAGATTCTCTGAAAGAGTTATTTAATCTCGACATCGGGGATTGCTACATAGCTTCAGTAACAGATATATCCAGTAAAAAGCATGCCAAACGTCTGGGGTTAAAATCTTATTCAAATTCCGGCGTTCTATTAATTAATTCAAAAAAATGGCGTGAAGATAACGTTACTGATAAGTTATTCAAATGGATTGATGAAAACAATGAAAAAATAGTGCTACATGATCAGGATATACTTAACGCAGCAATAAATGATAAAATTAAACCTCTTGATTCAAAGTGGAATACACTATATCTTACCCGCTCACTTGCAGAAGATAGAGAAAAACTTGAAAATGCCAAAATTATCCATTTTATAGATAAAAAGAAACCATGGCTTTTTTACAGCGGAGATAAATTTGCCGGAGAATATCTGTATTATCTAGGTTTTACTCCGTTCAAAGATTTTCTAAAAACTTACAAAAAGAAAGTAGTACCGGTATCTCTTATAAAAAGATTTTTGAAATTAATATTTGAAATCAGAAACATTGATGAAAACACAAAATTAATTACAATATTAGGTCTTAAATTTAAAAAGAAAAGAGGCTAAACTTTCCTCTTAACAAATTCTTTTCCAAAAAGGACAAAAGACTCTTTGCCTTTTGATGTTCGAATCTGAATAATATTACTTCTGAGGTAATGGATAAAATACTTCATAACAGCAACATAATAGCAAAAATATTCATTACCTGTAAAAAACTTAGCATACTCTTTAACCTTCCGCAATGGTAATGTTTTGTATTTTAAAAGTTTCAAGGCCTCTTTATCGTTTAAAGATAACCTATTTTTAAAAACAGACAACCTTTCCAAATCAAACAGCTCAGTATTAGAAGAAGCTCCGCCGGTTCTAAATACGGAAATAATCTCATTCACTCTAACAATATTTGCCCTGAGCATTAAAAGTTTCAAACATAAGTCATAATCTGCTGAAATTCTATAATCAGTATTAAACGGAAACTTTTGCAAAACATCCCTTCTCATAAATACCGATTGATGACAAAATGACATCTTAAAAAATAATTCGTGAAGATTTCCTTTTGCAACACGTGACTTTTCCGGTCTTGTTTCATTTAATAAATAAACATCACCATAAGAAAAATCTGCCTCAGTCTCTTCCAATTTTAGAACGACTTTTGAAACAACCGCAGAATCATAAAAATAATCATCCGTTCCCATAAAGATAACATATTTCCCGCTTGCAAGATTGACGCCCTTATTAAAAGCGTCATAAATACCTGAATCAGTAGCCGACAAATATTTTCCACGGCAATTTTTCATGTGATTTTTAATGAGCTCAAGCGTTCCGTCATCTGAATTTCCGTCTATAATTATATGTTCAATATTTTTGTAAGACTGATTTAATATGGAATCACATAATTGCTCAAAATATTTTTGCCGATTATACTTTATTATATTGAATGTAGGTGTTACAACAGATATTAAAGGTTCCATTTAAAATAATAATAGCAAAAAATTTTTTTTAGAGGTATTATTAATAATACACAAAAAAAGGATTATAGAATGATTACAGTAAATAATAGACATCAGCAAACAAGCTTTCAAGCCTATATAAAAGTAAAAGACAGCCAGACCGGGTTTAACCATATGAAACACTTTCTTGATAAAAAACTGGGATTTGACTATTGTTTACTTAATCAAAAAAAGACTAAAAATAAAGTATCGGCATCATTGCTGACGAAAAAAGATTACGATAAATTTCTTGATTTGTTAAAATTAAATCACCCTATACTTGAACTAAAAGAAAATTTAACCAAATATCTTGGCAAAAAGCCTAAAAAAATGACCTGTGCAGAAGTTATAAACCACTTTGACAAAAAATAATTTATTTTTTTACAATAACAATATCACCGCGTTTAACTTCCTTGGCAAGCTGTTTAATAACTTCATTATCCATTCTTATACAACCAAGAGATGCGTATTTTCCAAGACTGTCCGGATTGTTATTGCCATGAATAAATTCTCCGGTTTGACTTCTTCGACCAGTTTCAGGATCAAGTTTTTCAAGAATTATAGCCCTTGGACCATAATTCCATGGCTGCCTGTGCCTCTTTGTTGACGCGGGTGCATTTTTATAGGGATAGGATTCTACATGAGAAACAACTCTTACACCAATATCAGTAGGTGCCGTTTTCTTGCCGCTTGCAACAAGATATGCAGCCTCAGCCTCGCCATCATCATTGTACTTATAAAGAACATTCTTTGATATATCAACAATAATTTTGGCATTACGTTTCTCACCCTCTATATAAATTTCAGAATCAGGAGCTGTAAGCAATACATATTTATTTACAGATCCCTGAGGAGGTATTTCTACAGACGTTTTTTCAAAAACATCCTGAGGTCCTCCACTTTCCTGAGCAGACATACCCGCCGGAACCGCAACAAAAATAGCTGCCGCCGCGGCCAATGGAGCAAATGTATTTTTAATTCCATAACATGGAGAAATTCTCATATTTTGTATAAACCTCCTGCAAGAAAAAATTTGCTAGTATATTACGAATTTTTATGAAAATTCTTCCATTTAAAACTTGGATAAGTATGCATCATTTTTTCCCAATCAACATCTACAGGATATTTTGAAGATAAACGGGAAGTCTGCCAGTCCTTAATATAATCAGCACAGGCATGATCAATAAAATGAAGTCTGTCGGCACAAACATAAACAGCTTTATCGTCAGGAAGCTTTTCAAATATGTCTATCAACTGCGGGAGCTGCAGAAAAATAATATTTCCTGAAAGCCTTACAATAACCTTATCCTCAGTTTCATCGTTTTCAATTCTGATATTAACTTTAAGCATTTTAAATACACTTTTTGCAAGAGCAGCTCCAAACCCAACAAGGATACCTTCAAAAAGATTTGTAAACAGAATCGCAACAAGAGTAATCATATAAATTGCGAATTCACCCTTACTTAGACGGTAAAGTTCCTTTGCCGCATTAATATCAACAAGCTTAAATCCGGTATAAACAAGGATTGCAGCGAGAGCTGCCTGTGGAATACAGTTTAAAACCTGAGGAAATAGTGAAACAAAAAGCAAAATCCACACACCGTGAAGTACAGTAGATAATCGAGTTTGAGCATCCGCATTAATATTTGCAGCACTTCTTACGATAACCCCTGTAAGCGGAAGCCCGCCTACCAATCCCGAAAGAGAATTTCCAAGCCCTTGAGCAATAATTTCTTTATTATAATCTGTCTTGGATCTTTCACACATCTTGTCGATTGCATTGGAAGTAAGCAGGGTTTCTGCACTGGCAATAAAAGTTATTATTAAAGCACTAAAAAGAATTTTTAAATCAAGAACATGCTTAAATGTTCCGATAGAAATAAAATTCACATCTGACCAGAAATTTTTACCGAGACTTATATAATTAATATCAAAGTGCCATATTCCGGCAACCAGTGATGCACAAAGTACTGCAACAAGAGCAGCTGGAATAAGCTTAAACTTTTTCTTCGGAATATTATTCCAAAGAATAATAGTTCCAATAGTAAGAATTCCGATAAATGCAGCATGGTGGTGCTGTGAACCGTCAAACGGCAGCACTGAATCATATATAACCTTCAACAAATCAGCAATATTTGCAAAAAATGTATTTTGCGGCTTACTGTCAAGCATTATATGAAATTGTGAAAGAAAAATAGAAATACCGATACCTGCAAGCATTCCCTGAATAATTGCGGGTGAAATTGCTCTGAACCATTTTCCAAGCGAAAACAATCCAAAAGTTATTTGCATCAATCCAACAACAAAAATAACTAAAAATAACTTATCAATACCTTGATTTGCAATAATATCTACTATTATCAATATCAAACCTGCTGCAGGTCCAGATACTTGTAAAGAGTTTCCTGAAAAGATTCCTACAACTATTCCACCGATAATAGCAGCAATCAGACCGCTATAAACCGGAAGTCCGCAAGCGATTGAAATACCTATTGCAAGCGGCATTGCAATTAAAAAAACTATTATTGAGGCTAAAAAATCTTTCTTAAGTGAGGTAATATTACAAAAATTCATCATAGTATCAATGATAACAGGTTCAAAAATTTATGACAAGTAGCCACACATAAAAGGCTTTGCAAAGCAGATAAGCTGTTGGACAATAACCGTTAAAATTAGGATTTACCCTGACTCTCAAGGTTAAGAAGGTATATTTTTTTGTCAATTCCGCCGGCATATCCTGTTAAATTTCCGTTAGCACCAACTACCCTGTGGCATGGAATTACAATAGAAATCGGATTATGGCCGACAGCCCCTCCTACAGCTTGAGCTGACATTGATTTTTGTCCATGACGCTTTGCGATAATTTTAGCAATCTCACCATATGAAGTTACTTCTCCATAAGGAACAGCCATTAGAATATTCCAAACCTCATGTCTGAAATCACTGCCTTCAGGTGCAAGTTTGAGTTCTGAAGGTGAAGGATTTTGTTTAGAAAAGTATCTGCAAAGCCAATTCTTTGTATTTATAAATATATCTAAATCATCTTTATCAACAGCTCCAGTTAATATATCATAAGGAAAATATTTTTGCTCAGCAAACCACAATCCCTTCAAAAAAACACCATCAGAGAGCAAAAATATTGTTCCAAGAGGTGACTCACATTTCGACTTATAATACATAATTAATCTGCCTGTTTTAAAATACTAACTAAACTATAAGTTTTATTATAATATAAATCAAATATAGTTACATGCCCAAAAACTTTAAATACCGGCATTTGAAAAATCCAGATATTTGTTTTTACATTATAAATATGAAGACTACTCCTATCAATCATAGAATACTAAATAATATTTCATTTCAAGCAACTCCAGGGAAAAATCTTATCAAAAAGGTAACAAAAGAATTTAACGGGTCTGTTGACAAAACTGATAAGTTTATAACACTGTTTGAAAAAGCATTTAAAACTAACTTAGATTCAAATACAATAGTTGATATTAATAAACATTATGATTACATTCTTTCAAATACAAATTTTCCAAATATTAAATACTGCATACCTTCTTACCCATCTTCCAATCAACTAACAGCTCAAAGAGTATTAAATGAATGCTCAAAAACATTTACACATGGTGAACTTTCACTGTTTAGAAATATAATTTCAAAATCTTACCAAAAAACAAAATCTTTGAATGTAATAAGAACTCAGGCACAAAATACAAAAATCAATGACCGATTTTTTAGTCAGCTTGCACTGGCGGAGAAAATTATCAGCAAAAATTCGGATTCAAAATTGTCAAATATTGAATTTGATAGTATGGAAATGGAAGAATCCGCACAAACAATAAAAGAAATTGCTAATAAAATATTTAGTTAAATCCACTGTAAAAGAACAAGCAGTTCAGGAATATTTGACAGACAGTTCAGGAATTTTGGGAAAAATAATTTTAAAAAGTTAAATTAATGTTATATTTTATATAAATTTATATGTAAACTATTATTAATAGTATAACAAATTAATTTTTTACAGATTTTATATATACTGAAAAGATTAAAAATCATGATTTATGGAGTACTTTAATGAAAACTAATAATATTCAAACGAGCAATTCATTAAGCTTTGGCGCTAAATTACAAATATCAAGAAGAACTTGTGTGAGAGGTAAAAAGTTTATAGACAAAGAACTAACAAACCAATATAGCAAAAAAACAGCGGAAATAGGAACTTCTAAAGACATAATCAAATTTGATATTGAACCTTTATACAAAAATGATGACAAACATATTGGAATTCGAGCTCAATTTATTCATCAAGGTGGAAAAATAAAAAAACAAGCTAATTATGAAAATGGACCAGCATTTAATGCTAAAGAATTAAAAGAATATGTAAACATGATTATAAATGGGACATTGGATGAATTTCAAAACCTATTTACAAAAAAATAAAATGTAAAAGAACAACCAGTTCAGTAATATTTGACAGACAGTTCAGGAATTTTGGGACAGATAAATTTAGCATTTAAAAGGAGCAAATTTATTTTTTAGAGTGTATTGTAAATTTTTTTTTAATGAAAATAGCAAAAAAAATATTCAGGAGTTTTGTAGTAATATAGCAGTAGAGTATAATTTAATTTATTATACAATGTTTATAGAAAGGAGTATAAATATGAATATTCAATCAATTAATGCCTATAATAATAGTCCATCATTTTCGTCAAAATTAGTTCCAAATAATACTTTGAGAGATGCATTTGATCATGCTAGAAAAACTGGTGATGTAAAATTTTTAAATTCAATAAAAAACATTTTAAATGATGGAAAAGATAATACTGTAAAAATTGTTTCATATCGTTGTCCACAGAATACAGATGAGTATTTAAAGACTAGCTTATTTGTTAATGATATGGAAAAAGACTTTTTAGATAATCAACCATTATTCACTGCTAAGAAAAATATTAGTACAGGTAACCGAATTACTGATTCAATAAAATTAATTGTAAGAAATTTTACTGATAAAAAACAAGTACGTGCAGAATTAGACGAGATATACAAAAAGCATAATTTAGGGAAAGGCGATACAAGATATCTAAGTGATGAACCTGAATTCTTCTAAAAAGAAGAAACAAAACTTCTCGCAGGTATGATTGATAATTTACCAACTTATAGTAAATAAAATATATTAATTAAAAAAGGAAGCAAGGAAGGGTCTGATAGTGAGAATAGAAAATAACTCAGCTTATAACCACCAAAATTTTGGAGCTCTCAAATCGATACAATGTAAAGGAGCATTTAATGTGAAGAATTACCCTAACGAAGTTCTTTGGGTAATGAAAGCATTTAGAGATTCAGAAGGAATCTCTAAATTTTGTAAAAAATATGATGTAGAAGCAATTTTTAAAGCAAAAGAGAAGTCTTGTTCTGTTCATTGGGATGAATTTGATAGAGCTAATGCTTCAGTAACTTTACGAACAAGAATACAAAAGACTCCAGATAGTGAAATAATTCCAGAAATTTCTTTGTGTAGGTATTCCGATTCAGATTCTAAGCATAATAACTTTGCGGATACTGCTCTTTATAAATTATCAAAGGCAATCAAAAGTTTAACTTTTGAAAATCTTGAAACCGAATTACATAAAGCTATCGAAAACATTCCAAAACCTATCACCCCTAAAAACAAAGTTGAAAAAGATTTTAATGACATTGTTAAAAGTTTGCTTTCTAATAAATTTAATAATAATGAAAAACCAATTAAATAAAAGTCGAGAAAAATATCTCGACTTTTATTAATTTTCATATATTTATACTTCCGAGTAAATTAGAATAAATTTCCACCTAAATTTAAAATTTTGAAAAAATTTTTAACACTGTCCTGTCCCAAAATTCCTGAACTGTGCCTAAATTCCCGCCATTTAAGGTTTTGAGACACTGTCCTGTTTTAGACATTGACGGACAGTAATCGGACTTTTTTGACAGTTCAGGAATCTTATTTTTAGCAAATTCCGACTAAAAAAATCAAGATATATTTGAAACACACCCCTATTGGTTCAAAAAAATCAAATTCCTGCAATGTCTGTTCAATGATAAAAGAAATTGCTAATAAAATATTTAGTTAAATCCACAAACATTTTGAATTAAATACTATCTATATGTAAAAGCATCTAATTTACCCACTGTAAAAGAACAACCAGTTTAGGAATATTTGACAGGTAGTTCGGGAATTTTGGGACAGATAAATTTAGAAACTTAAATTAATGTTATAAAAATTTAAATTACTGTTATAGCAAATTTATTTTTTACGAATTTTATATATACAGAAACGATTAAAAATCATGATTTATGGAGGATTTTAATGAAAACCAATAATATTAAAGCGAGCAATTCATTAAGATTTGGTGCTAAATTACAAATATCAAGAAGAACTTGTGTTAGAGGTAAAAAGTTTATAGACAAAGAACTAACAAAACAATATTTCAAAAAAGCTGAGGAAATAGGAACTTCTAAAGACTTAATAAAATTTGATATTGGACCTTTATACAAAAATGATGACAAACATATTGGAATTCGAGCTCAATTTATTCGTCAAGGTGGAAAAATAAAAAAACAAGCTAATTATGAAAATGGACCAGCATTTAATACTAAAGAATTAAAAGAATATATAAACATAATTATAAATGGGACATTGGACGAATTTCAAAAACTATTTACAAAAAAATAAAAATTTAACAACTTTTCATCTGTCCTGTCAAAAAATCCTGAACTACCCCAAATTTCTTAAACTGTGTCTATATTTCCGCCATTTAAGGTTTTAAGGCACTGTCTTGTTTTAGACATTGACGGACAGCAATAGGACTTTTTTGCCAGTTCAGGAATTTCATTTTTAACGATTTCCGACTAAAAAAATCAAGATATATGTAAAAGAACAACCAGTTTAGGAATATTTGACAACCAGTTTGGGAATTTTTGAGACAGATAAATTTAAAAACTTAAAATAGGAAAATACTCTTTCTACATATGTGTCAAATTATATTATTAGAATAACAATTTCTTTCGATTGAAATAAGAATATTAAGAATTGTAACGAGACTTTATAAAGGCTTAAGCGTAATAATAATAACACTTTCAATAAATAATATATATTTTCTATATTATTAATAGGCAATTTTATTTGTAATTTTTTTTTTATTAAAAAGGAAAGGGTATATAAGAGAAACTCATACGAAAGGAGATTAAATGCCAGGATTTAATATTAATAGTGGAGATTTTTATTCTATTAATTCAAATGATACTTCAAAAGCTTTAAATAATAAGCTTGAAAATGATGGTAAAATTAATTTATCAATTTTTAGTAAACAAGAACTGTCTAAAAGTGAGCCTTTTAAACTTGAATTTGTAGATGAAACTAAAGAAAGTGAGAAAACTGAAAGTAAAAAGACTGATGACTCAAAATCAAATACTAAAGAAACTCAAAAAGAGTCTTTTGCCGAAGATATCCAACTTAAATGGCGTAGTAAAGATTTAGCTTTAATACTTTTAAAAATGCAAAATCTGGATAAAATGCCTAAAAATGTACCTTTTAGTGAAAGATTAAAAGAGGCTAGAAATAAAGAAGAACATGAGACTATAGATTTATCTAATTATTCTAGAGCAGAGATTGAAACTATAAAATGGGCTTATGGAGTTGATTCGGTAGAAGAACTTCAAAAAATTTTAAATAAAGAAAAAGTTGAAAATGATAAGAAAAATAAGTTGTTACAAAATACAAAAGCTAGTAACGGAATGACTTATCCTGAAGCTAAAAGAGTATATATGGAATTATACGATAAGTATATAAAAATGTGTAAAGTCAATGTTCCATGGGTCTTAAGCGTAGATAGTAGCGACTATAGGGGCGATTTTATAGGCGGTCGAGTTGATGATATTGACCCAAGCCTTTTGGAATCTAAAATGACAGTCGAACATCGTAAATTATTTAATGAAGCTAAAGCAGCTATTGCTGAATTATCGCAAAATAAAGAATTAATGGCAGCTTATAAAGGTTCAACAACTCAACACTTAGAAAGTACATTTGATTCAGGTAGAATCTTTGAAGGACTTCACGTTCGCAAATGGAACGATGCAGCTAGAGAAATGGGAGTTGACCCTAGAAAAGAAGTCATTGAAAATCCTCCTTTCTGGGGAGTAAGCGACAAGTTCAAGGAATGATTAACTTTTGTCATAAAAAAACAATCTCGCTTTAAATAAAGCGAGGTTGTTTTTTTATTTGAGAAAACTTATTGTAAAAGAACAACCAGTTTGGGAATTTTGGAACTGATAAATTTGAAAAGTTAAATTAATGTTATAAAATATTATGTTAATTAAAATAGCAAAAAAAAATTTACAGTTTTTATATTTTCATACACCACAAAATAGGAGATATTAATAAATGAGAATAGATAATAATTACACACAAAGACAACCGAATTTCGGCAAACTGAAATCTATAAATTATTGTAGTATGATAAATCTAGATACTTACCCTAAGGAAATTACAAAACTTGTGCAAACTCTTAAAGAATCGACAGCATTCAATGATTTTTTTAAAAAATATGATGTAGATTTGTATCTTAAGGCTGACTGGTTAGACCCAATTAGAAATGATACCGTTAGCTTGGTATTAAAAACAGAAATTCCACGAACTGAAAGTGTTATTTTATATCCGGAACTACTATTTACAGCTACAAAAGGAATATTTGACTCAAATTTCACTTTGGCACTTAAAAATTTAACAAAGCAAGTTAAGGAAACAAAAACTTCAGATTTACAAAATAAACTTTTTAAATTATTAAAAAAATTAGAAAAAAAAGAGAAACAAAATAAATTAAAGGAAGACTACGAAGTTGGAATTGTTAACCTTATAAATGATATAAACTCTAAAAAATCGATAAATGAGTCACAATCGACTAAAACAAAGAAAACTTTTTTTGAAAAACTATTCGGCTGGTTAAAATAATTAACACTTCTAGTATAATTTAGGGCGGTTTAGTAAAACCGCCCTAAATTATATTTCCGAGTAAATTGAAATAGATTTCCACCTAAATTTAAAAATTTGAAAAATTTTTCAACACTGTCCTGTCCCAAAAATCCTGAACTGTCCCAAAATTCTTAAACTGTGTCTAAATTCCCGCCATTTAAGGTTTTGAGGCACTGTCTTGTTCTATACATTAACAGACAGTAATCGGACTTTTGGGCCAGTTCAGGAATTTCATTTTTAGCGATTTCCGGCTAAAAAAATCAAGATATATTTGAAACACACCCCTATTAGTTCAAAAAAATCAAATTCCTGCAATGTCTGTCAAACCATAATAAAATTGCTAATAAAATATTTAGTTAAATCCACAAACATTTTGAATTAAATACTATCTATATGTAAAAGCATCTAATTTACCCACAGATTACCCACAGGGGAAAAAATCTAATAAATATAAAATAATACATAAACAGAGAAAAACCCGCCATAGCAAGCAAACAGAAATGCCGCGTCTCGGAATCGAACCAAGGACACAGGGATTTTCAGTCCCTTGCTCTACCAACTGAGCTAACGCGGCATAAATGTATTAAACTATATTTTCAATGTATGACTGGATTAGCCACATTTATTATTATATTTGCTGAACTTTTCAAGTCAAGTTTTTTATTTTTAAAAGGAAATGCTTGCATTTCAAGGAAATTTTAAAAGCACTATGGCATGTCTTTTCTAAATTAACCCAAATACTACTGTGGTCCTAAATACAGTGTAACATTACGACCTTCAAGCATTGGTTTTTTCTCTACAACAAGAGGTTCATTCTTCAAATCTTCAATAAATCTGTTAGCTAAATCAAATGCCAGATTTGAATGCTGCATTTCCCTTCCTCTCATCATGATAACAACTTTAACTTTGTTGCCCTGAGAAATAAATTTTTGAATACTTTTAATTCTTACAAGATAGTCATGAGTATCAATTTTATAACGAATTTTAACTTCTTTTACATCTACTGTATGCTGTTTTTTCTTAGCCTCTTTAGCTTTTTTCTCCAATTCGTATTTATATTTTCCGTAATTTAATATTTTTGCAACCGGAGGTTCTTGATTAGGGCTTATTAATACCAAGTCCAAATCGGCATCATATGCCATTTTTAATGCTTTTACAGTTTCAATAATACCGTGGTTTGTACCATTTTCATCAATTAATCGAACTTCTTTTGAACGAATTCTTTCGTTCATAATAACTTTATCTCTGTCCTTTTGTCTGTTATCGTTAGCTATTGTTGTATCTCCTTATATCTTGTAACAACTATATGCTAGCACAAACATAGAATTTATATAACTTTTAGGATATTATTTTTTTGTAACAAAATGTTAAAAATTTGTTAAAATTGCCTTTAATCCACAACTCGTCAACCTTTTAGGTGTATATATCCAAAAGATATATTAAAGTTTCCAATGAGATATTCCGATATATAATTTGTTGAATGGAAGAATAAACAGGAGTATTATTTATGATGACAAAAGCCCCAAAAAACGAGATTATTGACGTGCTAACAAATGAAGAATTGAGCTTGGACAAAATGCCGGAAATTTCAATGGAAATTCCTCTGCAAAAAATGTTTGATGAGATGCTTGTATTTATCTCAAAAACAGACTTTGAATAACTCGTTAAAGGCAGATTTTCAACAGGGACCTGACAAATCAGGTCCTTTTTTAATGCCCGGGTAACAAAATATTAAATTGTAAAAGTGATTAATACAAATGGAATATACAATCGGTTATTATTGTATTAGAATTAATATAGTGTTAAGATGAGGGCATTTTACATGAAAAAATCCGCAGTTACATTGATTTGTTTACTCACGATAACAGCACCTGCATTTGCTGATTTTAAAGAACATTTTGACTTAGGCCAGCAATATCTGGCCAACTATCAATATTCAGGTGCAGTTACTGAATTCAAAAATGCACTCAGAATAAATTATCTTGATAATTCTGCAAGAATAGGTTTAATAAATTCATACCTTGCAAGAGGAACCTATTACGCTAACAATGAAAAGAATTGGGAGAAAGCCGCGGATGACTACAGAAGTGCCTTATTTTACATGCAATATTACCCTAATGAAAATCAGGTAAAGAATTCTGCACAGGGCATTACTCCGGTAACAAATAACTTAAATAAATGTCTTTCAGTTCTAAAATTTGATTTGAGTCCTGAATCACGCTATGAAAAAGCCAGACAGCTTAGAGCCGAGGGCAACTTTGCAGCTGCAGCATACGAATTTAATCAGTCACTGGGCAGCAAAGAATTAATTAAAGAGAGTTACAAACAAACCGGCGATATAATGAAACTCCTTGGTAATGAACCCAAAGCCGCTGAATACTATCGAAAAGCAATTTCAGTGTCACCTACAGATATTCCGCTCCGGCTTTCATATGCAAAATTACTTGATAAACTGGGTTCAGAAGAAGCTGCAGTTGAAGAATTTAATTATATTTTGACAAAAAGTATAGACAACAAAGAAGTATTATATTCATTAGAACGAATTTATAAGAAAAAACTCGAAGAAACTCCGTCGGATGCTGATGTAACCTCAAACCTCGGTGCCATTTTACAAAAACAGGGCAAACTGGATGAAGCTCTTGCATATTACAAGAAAGCCGAGCAGTTAGACCCGTCCAACATAAATACAAGAATCAATACAGGTACTCTTTACCAACAAAAGGGCGACTATAAAACCGCATTAATTGCTTACGACTCTGTTCTTATTCTATATCCGGATAATGTAAATGCAAATCTATATAAAGCCCAGTGTCTTGCTGCACTTGGTGATACAAAAGCAGCACAGTCCGCTTATAAAAAGGTTCTTGCCCTTGATCCGGCCAATGAAACAGCTCAAAATGAAATGTTTGCAAGTGCAAGAAATGATATGACAGTTCCGCAGTTTATTGAGTATTTAAAGAAAAATGCCAAAGATGCAAACATTACAAACATGTTATACACTTACGCATTAGATTTGCATAAACAAAAGAAATATGATGATGCAATTATACTATATAAAGAAGTTTTATCTAAAGATACCACAGGTGAAATTTATACAAATCTTGCTATTGCACAAAATGAATCCGGTCAGTATGATGCAGCCTTGAATACATTGAGTCTTGCAAGAACAAAATTTCCCGACAATAATCAGGTCTATACAACACTCAATTCTATAAAAGAACAAAACATTAATTCTACATTTACGCAGGCTGCAGAATATTATAATGCAAAAGATTACGAAAATGCCATTGCGGAATACTCAAAGATTAATCCGCCGACTTATGACTCAATGATAGGAATTGCCTCCTCTTACCAGAATATGAATAATATAAACGCGGCAATTACATATTATAAAAAGGCACTTGAATTAAAACCAACCGATTCTGATACAGCCTTCTACATCGGAGCATTATATGCGGACAGTGAGGATTATGTACAGGCTGAGGCTTATTTAAACAAGGCTCTTACGCTAAACCAAAATAATGAACAGGCCTCAAATCTGCTTGCACAGATAAAAGAACAAAATAAAGCAACTATGCTTAATGAGGCTATACAATTATACGAAAGTGAAAAATATGAAGAAAGCCTTGGTTTATTGAATAAAGTAATAGCAACTGATGACAAAAATGCTTATGCACTTTATTACAGAGGCATGATTTACGACAGTAAAAAACAGCCTGCAGAAGCAATCAAAGATTTTGAGAAAGCCCTCGCACAAAATAACCCTGATTTAATTATAATAAATTATATGCTTGCTGCAGATTATGATACCCTTGAAAAATATAAGGAAGCATATAACTATTATACGGCCTATGCAAATTCAGCAGCCCCGGATGATGAATACAAACAGTACGCAAAAACCAGAGCGGAAGAACTGAAAGATTATGCAAAATAGAGTAAACACACTTATACAAAGCCGAGTATCACTTGCTCCCATGGCGGGGATTACAGATTATGTACTAAGAAGCCTTGTGAGAAAATACTCACAAAATGCCCTCCTCACAACGGAAATGATAAGTTCTGAATTTCTTGCACAGGTAAAAGGCGGAGATATAATTAAGCGGGATGATAATCACTCTCCGATATCTTATCAGATAAGCGGTCACAAACCTCATCTGATGCGAGCCGCAGCGGAGTATTTGACACCAATGGCTGATATGATTGATATAAACATGGGCTGCCCTGTAAATAAGGTCGTAAAAGGACAGGATGGATGTTCATTAATGAGAAATCCGGCCCTTGCGGCAGATCTTGTAAAAGCAGTAAAAGACGGTACAAATAAGCCGGTGAGCGTAAAATTTCGACTCGGTTATACCTTTGATGAACTGAATTTTGTAGAATTCGGACAACAGATGCAAGAGGCCGGAGCAGAATTTATCACAATTCACGGAAGAACACGTTCTCAAATGTATTCGGGTAATGCTGACTGGAAAATGATTAGGAAATTAAAGGACAATATAGATATACCTGTATTTGCAAACGGAGATATTACATCAATAGACACTGCTGTTCAATGTTTGGAAGAATCAGGAGCTGACGGGGTTGCTGTGGGAAGAGCTTCTATGGGAGACCCTACCCTCATAGGAAGAATTGAACATTACATTGCAACAGGTGAAAAACTTCCGGCACCTTCTATAGAAAAAAAAATAGAGATGCTTAAAACTCATCTTGACGGAGAAATAGAACTTCGCGGAGAAAAGGTCGGTATAAAATTCTTTAGAAAATTTTATCCTTATTACATTGCAGGAATAAAAAATGCAGCAAAAATTCGCTCTGTACTTGTTACAGAAGAAGATTACGGAAAAATAATATCTACATTAGCAGCTCTTCTTCAAGTCTGCTAATTTGCTGCTGACGAACTTAAAGAACTCTTGTGCGTTTTCTTCATTACCAAAGGCTCTTTTCGGAATAACAACAGCTTTGTAATCAGCAATAAAAATAAGAAAAATTTTTCCTGTATCATAAATATCAATTATGCCATTCCAGTTTATAGTTGAAGAAAGACCTTTGCCGTATGCACACAAACATTCATCTTTTATCTCTAAATCGACGCTTAAATCTCCGCCCTCCAACAGTTTATAAATTCTTTTAGACAGAAAATGAAACAGGTCAAAATAGTACAAAGAGAAAAAGAAAGCATAAGAAAGAACCAGAGCAAGAATAAACGGCCAGCATAAACTTAAGATTAAAACAGTATAATGAAATATTATACTAAGAAAATTGGATAATGTCAGACTCTGTGTCGTGTACACAGTATGCAAATATTTACAAAGTGCCAGTATTTCGGGAAACGAAAACAGAATAGCCACAATAATCCATATTATTAATATTGGCAAAAAAGCTTTCATTATAAATTTCCGTACTCTTGGAATTTTTAGCTGGTATTTTACATAATCTCTGCAATCGTCAAGAGTAACAGTATAATTAATTTTATCCATCAAAATTTTCTCCTTTTATTCACCCACCTTATTTCTACCGCTATTTTTAGCATTGTACAGGCGTTTATCAGCAGCATCAATCATTTCGGAAGGAGTTTTTCCGTCATACGGAAACGTTGAAACTCCCAAACTGATAGTCACAGAAACTTCTCTATCTCCTTGAAGCTTAATTTTATTAGCAGAAACCCTCTGACAAATTTTCTCGGCAGTTGAATGGGCAACATTTTTACCGGTATTAGGCAAAATAATACTCATTTCCTCTCCGCCGTACCTGCAAACTATATCAGTAGCACGCACATTTTTCTTTAAAGTTTGTGCAACCTGCCATAAAACGGCATCCCCAGCCTGATGTCCGAATGTATCATTAAACTTTTTGAAAAAGTCAATATCCAGAATTATCATAGAAAATTCCGTATTGTAACGTTTGCAGTTTTCAACCTGCATAGCCATCTGTTCCTGAAAATATCTGTGATTATATAATTCTGTCAACCCGTCAGTTGTAGCAAGTTTGTATTGATGTTCAAAGTCCCTTGATTTAATAAGATATTTTACGATAAAAGCCGAAATAAATGCCGTAATTGCAAGCAAAAGCGGATAAACAATATCAAGCCAGCAATTAAAATATCTCATCGCAAAATAAGCAGCCAGCACATAAACAACATAAATTGAGAACGAAGCCAGCGAAGCTACAAAAGCCGAACTTACGCACATAATAATAATGCCAGTCAAAATAGCCATAAACACACCCATCACAATAGTGACAGGCTTACCGGCCTTATGAATAAAATTATTATCAATAAGATTATTCAAATAAGTTGCCTGAACTTCAACACCCGGAAACACTCTGCTGACAGGCGTTGTCTTAATATCAAATAAACTGGAAGCAGTAGTTCCGAAATAAATAATCTTATTATTGAAATCATACGAATTAGCAAGTTCACCTTTAGCGATTTTTATAAGTTTATATAACGGGATATACTCATAGGTTCCGGCACCGCCATACCAGTTTAAAATAACATTACCACCGCTATCGAGCCGAATTTTTCTATTTCCAAGGATAACTTCATCATTTTTATCAATAACAAACTTATCTACTGATAAATTTTCATTTTTTTTCAAATAGTCAGTTCCGATTTTAAATCCCAGTTGAGGATAAAACTTACCCTGATATTTAAGAAATACCGGCATTTTTCTTAAAATACCGTCATCTGCACGTGAAACATTTATAATACCAATATTTGGTGTAGCATTAAGAATACCATCAAGAACGACTCTGCAATTATGGTAAGTTTGAGCCTCAAAAGTGACTCTCTTTGATTTATTATCAACATTGACAGAAAGTCTATCCGGTAAAGACGGAGGTATCCTTAAATCGTCAGGCTGGTTATCAAAATTCATTGCAGTATAAAGATTATCGTATTTTTTGAAAGCTTCAACTAGAGAGTTATCAGCTTCCATAGCACTTTTCATGGATTTAACAAACATCAAATCAAAGGCAACTATATCAGGTTTTTGAATCTGTAAAAAATCAACCAGCTTTGCATAAACATCTCTTGGTAACGGCCATTCGCCGTAATTATCAAGAATATATTCATAACTGGCATCGTCAATAGCGACAATGACTATTTTATCATTATGATGTTTAGCTTTATTTTTAATCAAAACATTTTGCCGCAAATCAAAGGTACGATTTTCTATAACATCAATAAATGCAGTTATATTAGCACTTTTTGAAGTTATAAACACAATGGCACAGAATAATACCAACCATAATGTATATAAAAGTTTTTTAAGCATAACAAATTTTATCCCAAATCTTTATTATCAGTATAATTGAATTGGGAAGATTTGGCAACAAAATTTTTTACTATAAACCGCTTTTCCAAAATAAAATTATTTAACTTTAATATTTCGGTAGAATAAGAAAGCTCATCAGGATTTTTAAGATAACGGAGCAAACATTGTTCGTGTAAATTCATATTATTTAACCACCTATAAAATATACGCTCAACGGCAACATTTTTATTATGCCAAAACCTTTAAAATTACACATCAACTTTTTATATAATATTGAACGAAATATCTCATGCAAACAGAGGAAAATTAAAAATATGCAAAGAGGGGAATAGTGTACTTCCCCTCCATATTTACATATATCTGTCGAAGTAATTAATAACTTACCTTAAAAGGGTAATCATCAGGGATTTTCCAACCATTGTACTGGATTAAAGCCGTGCAGTAAGCAGTTTTAGAATCATTACACCCTGTCCCGGGATAACTTCCACCGTTAATTAATCCATCTTTTGTGCCATCCCAATAGTATTTATAAGGTTCAAATCCTTTATTTCTATGGTGCCGCCATGCTTCACTAGTATTAGCATATTTGCTTGCACCGTCACCTCCTGGCATAAATATGAATGCAAAAGAACACTTTCCTATACTATTATCCGCAGTACCGTATTTCTCTATACACTTTTCAGGGTCACCCGTATAAAATATCCAATCTCTCATAGAGTCAAACTGAGTAGCTTTAAGAGCGGAACCGTCAGCAAACATAAAAATAGGTCGTCCATGCTCATCATATTTAATATCTACAGTTTTTATATAAGGAGCCATATATTTATTCCACCATTTTTCAACAGTGGAGCTTCCTTTTACCGGGTTGCCGTCTTTATCCGTATCAATATGATTTGTATCCTGATACCAGTATTTTTTATCTCCATAATCGACTTCAGCTCTTTGAATGGCCTGATTGATGGTGGAATAGAATTTCTGCAATCTTGTTTCTACAACACGGTTGTTATTTTTTTGAATGAGGGCAGGCAAAGTCATTGCAGCAACGACTCCGATTATTCCGAGTGTAATTAGTACTTCTGCTAAAGTAAATGCGTTTTTTTTCTTAGTAAGAGGTGAAGCATTATGCGTGAAGACAGTCTGAGATCGTGAAACTAGTTCAAGATGACAGGCAAGTCCCATGTCATTTGCCCGCCCTTTACCCTCTAAATAATTCCAAAGCCGAAGCGGAGAGCTTAAATCACCTTGCCCCCCCCCCGAAAAACCTTACTATACCTGAATTTCGCATATTAACTCTCCTTTTTCATAATTAAATTACATATATTATTATATAACATTACTTTGCTTTTCGCAATAATCTATTGCACTTTATTTTTTCTGTTGTATGATATATATAGTCGAAATGGAAAGATAATATCAAGTTTGGAATCTTGAGAAAAGGAAAGAGGTAAAAACAATGAAACAAGGAATTCATCCTGATTATAAGAAAACCGTTATCAAATGTGTTTGCGGTAATGAAATTGAAACAGGTTCAGTAGCTGATAACATTACTGTTGAAATTTGCAACAAATGCCATCCGTTCTACACAGGACAGCAAAAAATTCTTGACTCTGAAGGTAGAGTTGAAAGATTCAACAAACGTTACGGCAACAAATAGGAAAATGCTTAATAATAAAAAACACCTGAATAAATCAGGTGTTTTTTATATGAAAACTATCTGTTATTTTATACATCGCTATCATATTTTAGCGTTTCAAATGTGTTTGTCATATCCTGCTTAAATTTATAAGTAAGATAGTCCTCACTATTGGTTGCAGGCATATTTGGATTTTTAGCATTTGTAATTATCTGCTTAAATGGATACTGTGACATGTTATGAAGTTCCTGAAGTTTTTTTGCTTTCAACAGCCTTGCCCCCCAGCTGGCAACATCTTTTGAAATCATAAAGGTTAATTTTGCCTTATCTTTTTTACTTTCTGTATTTAAAGATGAATATTTTGTGTTTACAAGAGACTGCACTATATCATGGAAGGATTGATCCGATGCATGCTTTGCTTTTTCTAAATTTAGTTGAGTACTGCCCGGTATAATATTATGTTTTCTCATAATATTTGAGGTTAATGCAAGAAGAGAATCATTATTCATATATTGCAGAGCTGATTCATTATCAAAAAATATTTTTCTTAAATCAGTTTCTACAATTTCAAGTGCAGCCTTCTCAGTCATACCATCAGGAAGAATAGCCCCTTCTGTAACATAAGAAGCAATATCTTTAACATTACCGCGTTTTATATACTGATTGAGCAGTAATGCACTTTTAGATTGCTCCATTGAAAGTTGAATGGTATTTCCTGTATCAACCAGAGTCAAAGCTTTTCCTCTTCCGGATTTTAAAGCATTCAGATCAACAAATATATTTCCGGGATGAATATCACCGTGAAGAGTTTTACCGCCTTTATAAATACTGTCAAACTGCTCGGTTTTAACCTTAATATACTGAGACAACAGTCTGTCTATTTCTCTCGGAGTAATATCTATTGTAGCAAAATCTGGAGAATTTTCTTTTATCTGTGCAATTCTTTTTTCAATATTCTCCAACTCCTCTTTATAATAATTAATTCCAAAATTATTTTTCTCTTTTACAAATTTTGCAAGCATTTTACTATAATAATTTTTTGAAGCCTCAAGTGAAGAGACATCCTGAAGTGTTTTCAAACTTATTCCAGGAGCCTTTTCCATAACATAAATATTATTTTTAATTTCAAACGGTTTAACTACATTGGCATATTTGGAAAATTTTGCCAGTTCAACCGCCGAGTTAAGTTCGTTATTTAAATCAACTTCTTTTGCTATGGCCTCTGCCAGATCTTCTATATTTTTAATATAATATTGAAGCTGCTTTTCATCAAAAATTTTAGATTTGACAATTTGAATCATTTTTTCTTTGTCGTTATTTATTTTCTCTGTATTTATACCGTTTTTAAGAAGTTTAATACAAACTTCCTTACCGGTTTCTGCATTTTTTGCAAGATATGTCTCCGCTACAGTACCAACACCAAGAAGTTTAGATACAGAATACTTATTGCCAAAAGTTTGAGCAATTAACTCTTCAGCTTCCTCAACAGTCCTTGAAGGAGGACAGCTTTCTTTCAATGCTCTGGCCAATTCATTTGAATTACCTGAATTTTGGATAAATTTAGCCGCAAATATATTTTCACTAATAAGTTTTTCAATCTTTTTACCAACAGAAATATGTGAATCATCAATAATTTGAGACAGTTTTGGAGATGAGAGCAACATTTCTTTCAACTCTGAATATGCCGTAGTTGGAGCATCAAATGGGAATTTAAGTTCAACGCCCTTGAGTTTAGAAGCCACAGCATCTAAATTTTTGCTTAAAATCCTGTTATAATGAGCTTTTTTAAATAAAGGAATCGCAATAAGCAAAGAGGCAGCCCCATTCATAATTGCATTATCTTTAAATTTATCCTTAAAATCATTTATAGAAGGTTTATTTCCGCTATCTTTTTGTGATTGAACATATCTTAGCCCTAGATTGGACAGAATAACAAGAGGAACTCCCATTATACCTCCGGCAATACCGGCAAAACCGGAAATAATACCATTTAAGCCGCCAGTATATAAATTTTTAAAGTTTTCTCTGTTTTTTTCTCTTGTGAGAGCTTTCCGGTCTTTATCCCTTTCACTCTTATGCTCTTTGTCTTTAGGAATATTTGTTTTATAACCCTTAGAACCTATACGGTCAACAGACACTATAATACTTTTAGCAAAGGCACCTGCCACAGCTGAAAACAGACCGGCAATAGCAAGTCGTTTTACAACTGGCATATTTTTTATAGATGACAGAAGTTTATTTAACGGGTGTTTTTCAGGTATCACATCAGTAATCATAGCGAAAGGATTTATATTAAGTTTATTCTTTGTTGCTAAAATTTTTAATCGATTATTAACAGCTGAAAAAACACCCATACCAACTGTAAAGGAAGCTGCATCCCCGAGAATCTGCTGGGCGTTATACTGCGAACTTCTGTATTTAGCAAGCTTATCTCTCACATCTTTTTCTGATTCTGTCCCATTCTCATAAGCAGAGATTTCAGACTCTAGTTTTTTGGAGCCAAAACCTAAACCTGTCTTGTTCTTTAACCAATCATATGCACGCTCAAATAACCCGTTTCGGCTTTTTATTTTTACAAATTCGTCTCTAATCGAAACAGCATTTCGACCATTTAGATATTCTTTCGGTATTGGCGGCTTTAAGTCTGAATTCGGATTTGCAGCTGCAGAAGGAGAATTTGAAAATCCGAAGTCATTAAAAGCATTTATTTTATCCGACATAGATTTCCCCTTATTAATATTATAAAAAACAAAACACAAAAAAAATTGCCATTGTAAAAAAATTTACATATTTTACACCTCCATTCGCACGATGATATAATAAATAGGCTTAAATAATAAGGGAGTCTGATTATGGAAGGAAATAATAAACCTGTTGTAAATTTAATTTCAAAACCTGATAATATGTTAAAAACTGTCTATACTGCCTGCAGAACCTGCTACAGTGCAGACTATCCAATTAATATATATAACAGTACTGATGACAAAGAGAAAATGCTGAAATTAATTGAAAAAGTTATATCATCAGGTCATTACTCAACCATTGAACATATTCAGGTAAGCTTTGCAATTTCAAATGTTTCAAGAGCCTGCACACACCAGCTTGTTCGCCATCGTCACATGTCTTTTTCACAAAAATCACAGCGATATGTTAAAGAAAAAGGACAATTTGATTACATTATTCCACCAACAATCGAAAAAAATGAAGAATTAAAGACAAAATACATTGAATTTATGGAAAAAATTTCAGAACAGTATCAGGAATTTGTAGATGCAGGAATTCCCGCAGAAGATGCTCGTTTTGTACTTCCGAATGCAGCGGCAAGTTCTCTTGTTGCAAGTCTTAACCTTAGAGAAATGATTCATCTTGCAAACTTAAGACTGTGCACCAGAGCTCAATATGAAATAAGAACTCTTGTTAAAATGATGTGCGATGAACTGATTAAAGAAGAACCATGGCTCAAACCATATCTTGTTCCTAAATGCGAAAGACTCGGTTTTTGTGATGAAGATAAATCTTGCGGCAGAATGAAAAAATACGGGGAATAGTTTTATGTAAATTTTTGTAAAATTAAGGAGGATGTAGGGCATAATTTGATTTTTACATATTTTTAAGCAGACAAAGTCTAATTAGATAAGGAATCCTCAAACATGTCAACTCCAATAACAAATACATCAAACTCAGAAGCCCAAAATAGAAATTCTAATTTCAATGTATTTAATAAAAATCCGATGACAGATGCTGTCATATGGGGAGCCGTTGGAGCAGCAGGCGGTGCTGGCGGGGATTACATAATACAGTCCAGAGTGCTGACAAATACTGAAAAATTAAATTCAAAAATTAAAAATCTTGAAAAGGATATTGCGGAAATTTCAAAACAAGAAAATGATAAACATATCGAAAAACATATAAAAAATCTACAACACGAATTAGACTGTCTTAAAAATAATAAAATTAATCTGAAAGGAATACGAAATACGGCAATATTACTGGGACTTATCACCTTTGTGCCGCAACTGATAATAAACTATACAATACTCGGCGGAAAAAAAGTATATGACAAAGTAAAACACCCCCAAATAACTCAAAACTAATATGTATATTAATAATATCTCTTTAAAATTAAATACAAATAAATATAATTATAATAATTATAATGAAAATAGAAAGCAAATTGAATCAAGTAAAAATTTTGCTTTAACTAAACCTTCATACCCGTACTATTCTTATATTAATTTTCAAAGTAAGAAAGAATATTCATCCCAAAAGATTGATCCACAACTGGAAACAAATAAACTTATAAAACAATTTGATGAAATTATTGATTCTGACCTAACTACAGAAGATTTGCTGACAATGTATGAAAGGCATGTTATCTCGCAAATGATGAGAAAACAAAAGGAACTTGATACAATAATTCAAGAAACTGAAGTTCTTGGTAAATTGAAAAATATTTCTGACATTCAAAAAGTAGAACAGCTGTTTGCATTAAAAAAAAGATTCAGGAATATTCAAAATAATCTTACAAAAATAAAACCTTTTGAACCTCCAAAGCCCATAGATAAGAGCATTGACACAAACCTTATTCGTAAATTCAAAACTGCGATTCAAGATGACAATTATAACCTTGATAAGGTATATATAGACTATTATTCTGATTTAAACGGGATTAAAAAAGTCGAACAACTACCAAACAAATATCCGAAACTAAAAGTTCCTCAAAAAGCAGAAGACGTTATTGCAGAAAAAGTTATTGCAACATTTACCAGAGACTTTTATGAAAAACTGGACAAATTGATGATTCCTCATAATGAGGAAAAAGTTTTTAATTTCTGCAATAAGAAAATAATGGATACTCTTGCTATAAGCACTAAAGAACCTGAAAAAGTGTACGATAAAGCGTTTGAAGCGATTATTACTCATATTTTGCAGAAATATCAATCTCTTATTAAAACTGATTCTTTTTCAACAATTCCGGAATTCAGAAAAAATAAAACAGCACAAATTACTGATACTGATTTAAAACTATTATCTGTCGATTATGATGATTTTGTACTTACCGTACTAAGAAAACAGCATCTTGAAAATAAAAAACTGAACGAAATCACCTATACAGACGGTAATATTACAATTCCTATCGCTTCACTGAAAGAAAATTACTACAAATTTGAAAAGACGCCTGAAAAAATTAAAGCAATGATTAAATCCGCAAAGCAAATTCAAGCTGCAAAACGCGATTATGAACACTTTAATAACGAAAAATTAAAAGAACGCCTTAATTATTACACTAATCAAGAAATCGGGAACAATGAGGATATCTTTAATCTTATTGTGGCATTTGACTCATGCAATTTCGGAGAAGAGGATAAAAAAGCTCTTATAAAATTTCTGCAGACACTGGATGATGTAAAAGACGGCAAAATATCAGAAGTTAGTGCTGTAGAATATTTGAAAAAGCTTGATATCAGACCAAAAGAGACAGAAAAATTAAACGAAATAGAAAAACAAAAAGTAATTCAAACACTAAGGCTACAGCAGAAAAAATCCGCCGAACTTGATTTTTTGAAATCAAAGTTTGACGAAGCTATGAATAAGCTTTATTTACATAATATGAGCGATACTGCCGCAAAATGTTCAAAATACAGACCGGATAATCTTGAGACCGAAACTATAGAAAATGCTGAATTTATTATAAATCTCACTAATCCAGAACACATACAGGATAAGGACTATATTAAAAATAAAATAAAAACCTGGGACACTTATAACTATTACAAAACTAATGATTCTGCTTCACCCATTTTTACAAAGGCCAGAATATTCGCAAACAATGATGATGGCAGTATAGATGTTGACAAAGCAGGAAGATATTTAATAAATTCTGAAATTGTCATGAACTTTCCTCAAAGCCTTGAATATATGGAAAATAAAAATTTTATTGAGGAAATTATTAATCGTGCGGAAACTCAGGAAGATGCAGTAATATACCTTTGTAAATACGATGAATACAATGAATCCGATAAATATACTAAGTCTCATTTACTGAATTTTATTGACATATTTAATCTTAAAGACAATGTTGA
Organism: Candidatus Gastranaerophilales bacterium; assembly: GCA_944325865.1. GTDB lineage: Bacteria > Cyanobacteriota > Vampirovibrionia > Gastranaerophilales > Gastranaerophilaceae > Scatousia. Next base: position 227,501 of record CALVBS010000001.1, read on the forward strand.
AAAATTTATCATGAAAAGTATAATAGAAAATAATTACACAAAAATTGATACCACATCTCTGGTAGAGTTAAAAGATAACAATACTGTAGAAGCAACAATCAGTGCAAAAGCAAAACAGGAAATTCTGGCAAAATATAAATTTCCTGTTTGCATAGAACTTATGGAAGATTTTGAAAAAGCACTTACGGTTATAGCATCAGACAAAGGCACTGCCGGCATAAAAAAGATAAACAGAAACAATAAGTCAATGGAATATAAAATGGAACTGAAAATCAAAAATCATGATGACAGACTCCTTGCCTCAGAAAGGGATTATTACTTTGATGTATATTCAGATAAAGGATTACACTAAATATTAATTAGAAATTAAAACTCTATCTTTAACTCCTGTCCGTTATTTTCAAAAATAAATGTAAGAGTCTGAATTTTTTTCAACTCAAGTCCCATTGCCAAAATTCTTAAAGAGTCACCCGGCTTAATAGTATAATTTTTTGGAAAGTCATACAAATACGGTTTTTGTTCAATAGTGCTGCGGGCTCCAAAATAATCATCCGCAAACGGGACATAAGTATGCCAATATTTATAGTACCTTACATTAACTCTTGTCCAGTGACTTTTACGGGTAATATTTTTGTTAGCATGATACTCTGAATCAACACCTTTCAAAAATAGGTCACTATCAGTGTTATTTGTTATCAAATATTCGTAAGGTCTTCCCTCTTTATATGAATATTTAAACTCAAATAAATTTTTTTTGATATTAATTCCATCCTTGTCATAAATATCAGAATAAATTTTTTTCAGATTAATTTCTTCTTTATGCTGCTTAAAAGGATTTGTGTTAAACCAAGTATCAATAGCAGCAAATGATGGGGTAACAATAAAGGTCACTAAAAATAATAATAGTATCTTTTTCATATGGCCTCCTTTTTTTTATGCATTGTTTAGTTTACTACAAACTAAACATAATTTGAATAAAATGCAGACATAATCTTAATATATGGTTACAATAAAATAGTATTTATGTATAATTTATCATATTATAATTTAACAATTTACTTTCTATAACTGCTATATTTTGTTGGAAAGCTTAATAATTAAGAACATTTTAAGCAAAAAAATAAATATTTATGTTTTGTTATATGTATGTAATAAAAAGATAGGTAGAAGTGTGTATTATAATAGATTAAATGTTTCAAGCAATATAGTTTCAACTCCACTCGATACGAATATCAAACATTCGCAATCTTTTCAAGGTGCATCAAGTATCCCGCAGCAAGGGGAGGATAAATTTGTAAAAAAATCAATGTCAACAGGGGCTAAAATCGGGCTTGCCGCAGGTGGCAGTATTGTATTGCTTGTTCTTGGCGATTTGATTTTTGCAAAAGGCAAACATTTACACTCTATACTTAAAGGTACACCCAAAAAGCAGCCAAAAGGTGATGATACGGCATCACTTGCTGATGAAGTGCAGTCCTCTCTTGCTAAGCTTAAAGATGAACTACAAGAAAAATTCGTGCAAAAAGAAAAATTAAGGATGCTATTTATTGATCAAAATAATATTGCCACTGACATTATTAAAGTTTTTCATCATGGGTTAGGACGCGGAAAAAACATTGATACCTATTCTGACTTGGATATCAGAAACGCTATAGATAAATTTTTCTATCCTGTTCAGAACAGTATTATCCAATTTGATTGTGCAAAAATGAAGAAAGTTGATACTGCAGCACCATTTGCGTTTGTAAAAGATGAAGCCGAAGCTCTAGTGCAAAGAAGATATTTAGAAAAAGAAATAGCCGATGCTACAGATAAATTGCAAAATATGTCGGCACCACGGTTTTTAAAAGCTTTTGATGCGGTCGTTAAGTCTGATGATTGGAAAACTGTATGCGATTGGGCAAAATCTTCTTACAATGCAAAAAATGAACTACCTAAAAATGTACGTGAAAGCTTTACAAGAGTGATGACAAATCTTCAGGAAAAGTTAAAGAATAACGATTTTCTTGTTGAGTGGTATGACGATGCGGCACAGAAATACGCAGATGATATTGAGGAATATTTTATTGAAACTCCAGAAAATATTACATCCCCATTGATTTATGATACTAAAATTAATTATGTTTTTAAAAAGGGGATATTTAATACAAAGGACAAAATTGTTTGATTTTTATATAATCAAACGGCTTCCAACCTGCACAATATGAATGTTTTAAAGGAGAATTATTTTAGCTTATAGGTTGAGCTTTCATCCTAACAAGTATTGATAGGACACGTAGTGCATACCTGTCCAACGGTAAATTTGGAAATTAATCGGACTCGGAAAATTTTTTTTGGGGGAGTTTTTAGCCCGATTCAAAAATATTTTTTAAATTTAAGTCCTAATGAAGTCCGATTTAAGCCAATTTAAGAACACAATAACAAACAGCTTCCGACGGCTAACATTTAGTATTGTTTGGCAAGTATGCCCAAGCAACAGTTTATTATTAGAAAAACAAACTGGACATTAAATGTAAATTTAAATTCATAGACAACAAAAAAAGACGTTTTAAAAACGTCTTTTGTAAATGGGGCGGATAGTGGGATTCGAACCCACGTATATCGGAACCACAATCCGAGGTCTTAACCACTTGACGATATCCGCCATATAATTAGTTCTCTATTATCATAACATAAAAAGATTTTTTGTCCAGAAAATTTTATCGGCTTATTTTTATTATGTTACTGCCACTTCTGAAAGCCGCTCTGATTTCATCTGCTTTAGCTTCTGCTTCTTGCTGTGAAGAAAAGCCTCTGTGAAAAATTACACTGTATCTGTCATCAGATTTTACGAATTTAAGTTCGTAATAACTGAATGTGTGCCGCCGCATTCTTATCCCTGTTTTCTTTTGGTATGACTGTCTTGCTACTTTTAAATCTTTAACTTCATACGGATCCACAAGAAATTGTCGCTCTACTCTATTTGCTCTTGTTACTCGCTCAACTTCACAGCGTTTTTCTTGAATATTACATATCAATGTCTCAGACTTATATTGTCCAAAATATGCCAATACATTCGGACCAAAATAAACTAGTAATATTAAAATTATTATAATAAATCTAACCATGAATTTTATATGAAAATTTTATCTCTTAACGACAAAAAATTTATAAATACATTGAAATAACATTTCAGGTAATTCAAAATTATTAGAACGTTATAAATTTAAAGCCCCATAAGGGGCTTATGTTTAACTAATTCTCTGGAACATATATCCGATGCCGCGTGCAGTAAGGATTAACTCAGGATTTGCCGGATCGGTTTCCAATTTTGAACGGAGTCTTGAAATATGAACATCAACGACTCTTGTATCAATGCGGTGATCCGGCGGATAAGCCCATACATGCTGCAATATTTCGTTTCTTGAAAAAGCCTGACCGGAATTATTAACAAGTAATTCTAACAAACTAAATTCCATACCGGTAAGTCTGATTCTTTCGTTCTTCCTAAATACCTGACGGCGTGCAGTATCAATCTTAATATTACCTGTTGTAATAACATTTTTTGTCACCTTGCCGGTTGTAGCAACAGTTTCTCTGTTATTAGTTCTTCTGAGAACAGCTTTTACACGTGCTTCCAATTCTTTTGGTGAAAATGGCTTGATAACATAATCATCTGCACCGAGTTCCAGACCTGTAATTCTTTCAGAAACATCACCGAGAGCTGTTAAAATAATAATCGGGACATCAGAAGTTCTTCTTATTTCTCTTGTTACGCCATATCCATCCATTTTAGGCATCATAACATCAAGAACTACTAAATCAGGATTATACTTATTAAATGCATTAACAGTTTCCTCGCCATCAGCGGCAGTAACAACATCATAACCTGCCATTTTCAAACGAGTTTCCAAAATTCTTCTTATACTTGCTTCATCATCAGCCAACAAAATTCTTTGACGGTCTTCTGCATCATTAGGTATTTCCATGTTTTCTGTCATTGTTTTTTCCTTACATTAAATAATAATCTAACACCTTTGCACCAAAATATTACAAAATATTGACTTCTGTTAATATTTATAACGTTATCTTAACCTAATTTAACAAAAATTGCAAGCACTTTTTTAAGATTTTGGAAATTTAAATGGGCTAACCCAGAAGATAGAGCCAGCAACAGCTATAACCGTTGTATTCTGTGCACAGAAACCATTTTTATTAAAAATTAAAGTTTTTGACTAATTATTTCTTTGAATTTTTCCAAATCTTCAAGAGTATCTATACCAACAGGAACAAAATCCACAACGGAAGTTTTAATCTTCATTCCATTTTCCAAAGCTCTTAATTGCTCAAGACTTTCCGTGCGTTCAAGCGGAGTTTGCTCTAATGATGTCATTTTCATTAATGCCTCACGCTTGTAGCCATAAATACCCAAATGACCGTAGAAAGTTGCTATACCGTAATTTCTTTCAAAAGGTATCTTTGATCTGGAGAAATAAAGTGCATAGCCATTATTATCAATAACACATTTAACAAGATTAGGGTTATTAATTTCTTCTTCATCTGTTAAAACTCTTATAAGAGTTGAAATATCAGCGTTATCATCTTCCTGAACATTTCTTGCAACAGAGTCAATGCTTTCAGGCTTAATAAGGGGTTCATCACCCTGAAGATTAACAATATAAGAAATTTCAGGATGACGTTCAGCAACTTCTCTAATTCTGTCAGAACCGCACTTATGATTAACTGAAGTCATTTCAACACCACCGCCGAAAGCTTTCACTGCATTGAAAATTCTTTCATCATCAGTAGCAACGATAATCATATCTGCAAGTTTTGCCTGCTGAGCTTTTTCATAAACCCATTGAATAATAGGTTTACCGTTAACTTCAATAAGCGGTTTTCCTTCCAATCTGCTTGACCCGTAGCGGGCAGGAATTATAATCGCGGTTTTAGACATGATGTTTCTCCTTATTTTTGTTATTAAACCCAATCATTTCAAACTAATCTCCGTTCATATTTACATTAACGAAATTAATTAAATATTGATATTGCTTTTTTGACAAAAGAACAGTAATTTTAGATGACTCTTTAAAGAACTCAACTCTGTAACGGAACCAAACACTTTGAGAAAAGTGTATATCAGAAACATTTTTAACTACAACTGCTTTGTTAAAGGCAACTATTAGCAAAAAATTCCTGTAAAAATTAATCTGTACTGAAAAATTATGAAACTGAAGCCAGTTTAAAGCGACAAGACGCACTTTAAATGAGAGTTCAGGCTCCCCTATTTGTAGTTTTAATTCGTTAAAATTATAGGGAAGACAACAACTGATAATTGGTATAAATATATATTTTATCAAAATGAATGCAACAAGCAAACACAAAATCAAAAAAATAACGATTAAAAACTTTTCGTCAAAAATAATATTATTTTCAAAAGCAAACAACATACCGCAAGAAAATACGAAAATAAATAACCCAAATAAAAATAAAAGCAACTTTTGTTTGGTGTCAAGCATTAGATAACTTCCTCATTTTCTTCTTACAACCAATGCAACCCATTGATTTTGATGCATTTCTTCAACAAGTTCCATATTATAACTCTTTACGGCATCCAGCACAAAAGACTTTTTTTCATCAAGGATTCCTGACAGTACCATAAAAGCTTCGTTCTTCATAATAGCCTTTAAATCGCCCATGATTTCAGCAAGAACATTATGAAGAATATTCGCCAGAACAAAATCAAACTTTCTGCTTATTTTATCTGCAGTATTGAGTTCAAATTCGCATTCAACACCGTTTTTTATTGCATTTTCTTTTGCTACATCAATTACGGTTTCATCATTGTCGCACCCGTAAACATAATTAGCACCAAACTTTTTCGCACAAATTGCTAAAATTCCGGAACCCATACCTATATCCGCAACATCGGCATTTTGCGGCATATATTTTTCAATAGCTTTCATACAAAGCTGCGTTGTTGAATGAGTACCGGTACCAAAGGCACAGCCCGGCTCAAGCTTAATAATAACCTCATCATTTCTCTTAGGGTTATAATCAATCCAGTCAGGAACAACTGTAATCCTATCCGATACATGGGTTACATCCCATTTTTCTTTCCATTTTTTAGACCAGTCTTCGTTTTCTTTTTCGGAATAAACGAAATCCCAGCTTCCGAGTTCTTCATCAGAAAATCCGCGGGACTTAAGAAGTTCTCTCTGTTCTTTTAAAACCGTTTCAACCTCAGCACTTTCAGTCAAAAAGACTCTCAAAGTACCTTCCGTAGTGGAAATCATTTCAAGGTCTTTGTAAGTTTCTTCAGCGAGAACTACCCCTTCGCACGGCAAATTTTCAAAACAAATATCAGATACAATATCTTCCATTTGAGGGTTAATTTTTATTTGAAGTTCAAAATACGAATTTTTCATTAATACTCCATAATTAAACTAAATAAGCCCTCATTGAGAGGGCTTATTTCTAATTCTCAATAAAGGCTCCCATTTTTCTGAACTTTTCATATCTTCTGTTTTTCAAATCTGCAACAGAAAGATTTGCCAGTTCATCAAGGCTTTCTAAAATTGCCTTCTTCATATTAGCACTGATAAGTTCATAATCTTTATGTGCACCACCAACTGGCTCTTTAATTTCACCATCAATAATATTGAACTTCATCAAATCCGGAGCCGTAATCTTCAAAGCTTCCGCTGCATCTCCGGCACGGGAAGCATCACGCCAGAGGATAGATGCACAGCCTTCCGGAGAAATAACTGTATAATAAGCATGTTCAAGTAAAAATACTTTATCAGCAACAGCAAGTCCTAAAGCACCTCCGGAACAACCTTCCCCGGTTACAATGGCAATAACCGGAACTTCTAATTTTGCCATATCTCTGAGGTTTACGGCAATAGCACCGCCCTGTCCTGTTTCTTCTGCACTGATGCCGGGATAAGCCCCCGGAGTATCAATCAATGTAATAATCGGGATATTAAACTTACTTGCATGTTTAAAGAGTCTTAAAGCCTTTCTGTAACCTTGCGGCTGGGGCATACCAAAATTATACTCAAGGTTCTCTTTAGTAGATTTACCCTTCATTGTCCCTATAATCATGACAGGTTTTCCGTCAATTTTAGCCAGACCGCCGATAATCGCTCTGTCATCCATACCGGTTCTGTCGCCGTGAAGTTCAACAAAATCCGTACACATATGATTTACATAATCAAGAAAGTTAGGTCTTTCAGGATGACGTGCAATCTGCAATTTTTGAGATGGTTTCAGATTAGAATACAATTCTTTCTTATAATCATCCGCCTGCTGCTCAAAAGTTTCAATTTCTTTATTTAAATCCATGCCGGACTCCACACTTATTTTTTTCAATTCTTCAATTTTTTCCTGTATTTCCATAATCGGTTTTTCAAAATCCAATATTGTATTACTCATATTGTATCCTTTTATAATGTAATATCTCTTTTACACTCCGTGCATTGAAAAAATATTCGCAAGAGTTTTTCTCAAATCTTTTCTTTTGGAAACGACATCAACCTGTCCGTATTTAAGAAGGTACTCTGCAGTTTGGAAATCTGCAGGAAGTTTTTGTATTATAGTCTGTTCAATAACTCTTCTGCCTGCGAAACCAACTCTTGCACCCTGCTCTGCGACGATAATATCTCCGAGCATTCCAAAACTGGCCGTAACTCCGCCGAATGTAGGTTCGGTAATCAGGTTAACATACAAGAGTTTTTCATCATCCAGTCTTGAGCAGGCACATGATGTTTTAGCCATTTGCATAAGGCTCAATGCACTTTCCTGCATTCTGGCTCCGCCTGATGAAGTAACAGCAAGAACCGGCAGACGCTGTTCTATAGCTTTTTCAATAATTCTTGTTACTTTTTCTCCGACAACACTGCCCATTGAACCGCCCATAAAGTCAAAATCCATAACGGCAGCGGCAACTTTATGTCCTTCTATGCATCCGATTCCTGTAATAACTGCGTCATTAAGATTTGTTTTCTGCTGTGCTTTTTCCAGCCTTGCTTTATATGATTCGGTATCAACAAATTCCAAAGGATCCGTAGGTTTTATATTTGTAAATAATTCTTCAAATGAACCTTCATCAAAAAGCTGCTGTACACGTCTTCTCGCATTTATTCTAAAGTGGTAATCACAGACAGGACACACCATATCATTTTTAGCCAAATCTTCTTTTAAAAGCTGTGCATCACAGTGAACACATTTTGTCCATAAATCAGGATTTTGTTCAACCTCTGCACGGGCTTCCAATTCGCGTCTTTTAATCTGTGCCTCTTTACGTTTTTCAAACCAATCTTGAATAGTCATAATTTATAAATCCCTAAACTAATATATCTTATTACCCATTAATTATACACGGAAAAAAGTTCAGTGCAAATAGTTAACAAAGTTAATGCAAAAAAGAGAATATTTTTTAACCTCTTTTAGCTGCTCTGTCCATTTCGCGTTTTTGATCTTTTTTGGCAATATCTTCACGTTTATCATGAAGTTTTTTACCTTTAGCCAGCCCTATTTGAATCTTTGCAAAACCTTTTAATATATAAACTTCTAGCGGAACAATGGTATAACCGTCCTTTTTAACTTTACCCTGCATTTTGAGAATTTCTTTTTTGGTCAAAAGAAGTTTGCGTACTCTATCAGCTTTATGATTAAATCTGTTTCCCTGCTCATATGGCGAGATATGACAGTTATAAAGAAAGACCTCATTATCCTCAATTTTACAAAAACTGTCTTTCAGGTTTATTGCATTTTTTCGTATTGATTTAATCTCAGTACCGGTCAAAACAATACCTGCTTCATATTTATCAAAAATAATGAAGTCGTGAAAAGCTTTTCTGTTTGTAGTTATAACTTTACGTTCCATAAGCAGATTATAACACAGAAAGAATTTATTTACCGCCGAATAATTGTTTATTTTCTTCTCTTAATGCACGGAGTTCCCTTTTCAGAACTTTTTGACAAATAGCAAGTTTTTCCTGAAACTTAAAGTACTCAACAGCCCCGAACACATTTTTCTCAGGCATATGCTGCGGATGCATTAATGAAAATACGGAATATATTTCTTCCGCTTTATATGCATTTATTTCACTTTGAAGTGCATTTCTCACTTCTTGCAGAAAGTCAATTCGCTTGTAATACGGGATTCTTTTTATTTGGTTTTGAATTCGTGTTTCAAGTTTATCTAATTTAACAGCGTCCTTAGGATAAATTTTTTCATTATAAAAATTTTGGAGTCTTTTAGGCACATAAAAACCTCTGGAAAAAGTTTTTGGATTTGTAATATAGTCATATACATGCTGGATTTCATGAAACAGAATATCCAAATTTTTTAACTCAATATTCTTTTTAGACTCATCAAGAGGCAGAAACACATTATATCCTACAACCTTTCTATTCTTTCCCCTAACCATGTATCCGGTAAAGCCGTCATACCTGCAGTCACCGTCATAAAACTTTTTTCCTATATCTGAAAACTGGATGCAGACTTTTGACGGCAGTGTATTTTGAAAACAATCTTTGACAACAGCTGTACTTAATCTATCCTTATTACCGATATTTAATGAAATATTTTTACAAAAGTCAAAAAACAAATTTTCCGCCATTGCGGCACGCTGTTTTACAGAACCTTTTACAGTACTCAGTGGCAGTTTTGCAGTCTTGGTTATATCATAATACATTATGGAAATATAAAAAACCACAAATATATTTTTTTGCTACTCACATAAAAAACATTTAACAAAATGTGTCTCAGATATTTTTATGTCCAATGGTTTTTCATGCGGGCATCTTTCAAAACACTCAGGACATCGCGTATGGAATTTACACCCGTCAGGAAGGCTGGCAGGAGAAGGCAAATCTCCGCTTAATATTATACGATTAGTATTATCATCCTCAATTTTTGGTACAGCACTCAAAAGTGCCTGAGTATAAGGATGACGCGGATTGTTAAAAATTTCATCGGTCGTACCTATTTCAACAATTTCACCGAGATACATTATAGCAACCCTGTCAGCAAGATATTTTATTACACTCATATCATGGGTTATAAGAACAATGGTTAAATTATAATTTTCTTTTAAATCCCTAAGTAAGTTAATAATCTGAGCCTGAATACTAACATCCAAAGCACTAACCGGCTCATCAGCAAGAACAAATTCAGGGCTAAGAACCAATGCTCTTGCTATGGCAATCCTCTGTCTTTGTCCGCCCGAAAATTCATGAGGATATAAATCCAGACAATCACTACTTAAACCTACCTGCTCAATTTTTTTTGAAATAATATCTATAATTTCCTTATCAGAAAGACCAGTATTAATCTTCAGAGGTTCTTTCAGAGTTTCAATAATTTTCATTTTAGGATTCAGACTTGCATATGGATTTTGAAAAACCATCTGGGCATTTTTACGGTAATTCTTTAGCTCTTTTTTATCCATTTTAAGAACATTTGCATGTTCAAAAATAATCTCTCCTGACTTTGCATTTTCTAACCTTATAATGGTTTTGGCAAGAGTTGACTTGCCGCAGCCTGATTCACCTGCAATGGCAAGGATTTCACCTTTTTTAACATCAAGTGAAACTCCGTTTACAGCATGAATTGTTTGTACCCCGCCCAAGATACCTTTATTAGATTTATATTCAACATATAAATCCCTTACTTCTAATAAATTAACCATACAAAGATTTTAACGTAACACCAGTATAAAAGCAATTATATAAAAAGGCTATTCAATATTCAAAAGTTCATGAATTTTAAGCTCAAGAATGTTTGCAATTTTAAAAAGCATATCAAGAGAAGCCTTTTTTTCACCGCGTTCAATCTCACCCAAATAATAATCATTAATCCCAGCAAGTTCAGCAAACTTTTCCCTTGAAATCTTACGATTCCTACGAAGGGTATATATTTTTTTCCCGAGCTTCAAATAAAAATCACTTGACATTTTATTCATGTTATGAAATTATTTTATTAAATAACATTGGCTCACAGCCAATATAAAGGAGGTATATGAAAAAGGCATTTACACTTGCAGAAGTACTTATAACACTTGGTATAATAGGTATTGTCGCTGCAATGACACTTCCCGCAATTACAGGACATTACAGAAAAAAGATAGTTGAGGTAAAATTAAAAAGATTCTACAGCACTTTCAGTAATATTCTAATGCGTTCTGAAGTTGACAATGAAACAATGCAATTTTGGGAATGGCCCCTAGATACATATAAAGATGATGAAGGAAATATAATTCAAAATGGTTCAATAAGTGATTATGACTGGTTTTTAAAATATATAAAACCTTATCTTAACACTCAGGATGTCAAGACAAGTTTTCACTTATATTGTGTATGGTATGATGGCTTTGCAATAAAATTTACAGACGGAACAGGTGTAACATGCGGGATTTATGAAGGAGGTGGAAGTACAAAAGGTCATCCGTTTATGTGCATGTTTTTTCCTAATGCAAATCATATTGATGATATGCAGGATAATACTGTCACCGCACAAAACCTCGTCTCAGGAAAAGATTATTTTATTTTTGAAGTAGCACATTCAAATAAAAAGAAAGGTCTTATTGCTCCTGACAGCAATGAATGTACAGGACAAAAAGGGACAAGATATCTTCCGTCACAAGGCTGTGTAAAAAAAATTATGAGTAATAACTGGGAGATACCAGAAGATTATCCTGTACAATTCTAAACTAAATTTCGTGCCTGCCCTCAATGGCACGGGCAATAGTTATCTCATCTGCATACTCTAAATCAGCCCCTACAGGAAGCCCGAATGCTATACGGGAAATTTTTATCCCGAAAGGTTTTATAAGTTTACTTAAATAAAGGCTTGTAGCTTCACCCTCAACAGAAGGACTCAATGCAAGAATAACCTCTTTAACCTCCTCATTGGTTAAACGGGTAAGCAGTTCCTTAATTCGTATATCATCAGCTCCAATGCCATCCATAGGGGAAATTAAGCCCTGCAAAACATGATACAAGCCTTTATATTCATTGGTTTTTTCTATTGCGATTAAATCCTTTGTCTCTGCAACAACACAAATAGTAGAGCGATCCCGTTTTTGAGACTGACAAATTTCACACGGACTTGTTGAAGAAAGGTTAAAACAAATCTCGCATGTACGGGTGTTTTCCTTAGCTTCAACAATACTCTGTGCAAATTTTTGGACTTCCGACATCGGCATTCTAAGAAGATAAAAAGCCATACGCTGTGCAGATTTAGGTCCGACAGACGGGAATTTTTGGAAATGCTCTATTAATGTCGCAATAGATTTAGGATAAATCATTAGAAATTAAGTCCCGGAATGTTTAAACCGCCGGTAGCAGCTTTCATTTTTGATTCCATTTCTTTAGAAGCTTTATCTCCGGCTTGTTTCATAGCAACAGAAATTAAATCTTCAAGCTCTTCAGCAACATCGGCACTAATATTCAATGCTGAAGCATCAAGCTTAATTGATTTAAACTTACCCTGACCGTCATTTGTAACTTTAACGGCACCGCCGCCTGCTTCCCCAACTAATTCCATTTTAGCAAGTTCTTCCTGTGAAGCTTTTAGTTTTGCCTGCACATTTTGAGCCTGTTTCATGATTTGCATAATATTCATCTACATATCCTCCTTAGTCTGTAAAAATAACATGTTAAGACTTTTGTGTTGTCGTACTTTTTATTATACAATAAAAATATGCAGAGTAAAACGTATGTTTCACAATCTTTAAAAAACGGAAAGCTTATGAGATGGACATATATGCCGCTCAAAGTTTTTATTGCTCCTATGAAGTTTTACTCAAAGCAGGGACAGGATTACAAATACCGTGATATGGTAAAGCGTGCCATGAATGAATGGCAAACTGCAACAAAAGGAAAAGTATCCTTTACGGTGGTTCAGACTCTTCTGGAATCTAATGTTAACGTTGACTGGAAAAGAGTGGAAAGAAAAGCTCTTGGACACTGCTATTTTTCATATGATAATGCGAACAGACTCTTTGGTGCCGAAGTTTCAATAGGATTGTCCGACGGTCTTGTACACGGAGATTATGCAGATGAAAATGAAGTTTATCATACTATTCTGCATGAAATAGGTCATGCCATTGGATTGGGGCACAGTCCGTATAAAACGGATATCATGTACACACCTCACCAGCGAGGAGTTCATAAGGTTTCTGCAGGGGATGTTCTGACTGTGAACTGGCTTTATAACCTTCCACAAGGTGCCACTACGGAAGAAATAGCTTCAAAGTATCAAATGGGCGGAAGCAACATTGATGATATTATTTATAAGGTAATGCACAGAGACACACCCGGTGAATTTGAAAAAGTAAAAAATTCAATAAAAATTCCTAAACGGGATTTACTGGAAGAACAGGAGAATATTGCACTTTTAAGAAAATATCACATGGCTCTTCAAAATGTCTCAATTAATGAAGATATGAGAAAATTCTTCCTTAATAACAAACCTCCGAAAAGACCGCAATAATTGAATAAAAAAAGACTCCTTTTCAGGAGTTCTTTTTTATTTGCCCTGGGCCAGACTTGAACTGGCACTGAGTTATTCGCCCAATCGGATTTTAAGTCCGACGCGTCTACCGATTCCGCCACCAGGGCATAACTGGTGCTTTTTTATTTTAACCAAAAGAAAAATCATTGTCAAACCTTTCGTAAAAAATTTATATTAAGTTATATTAACTCGGATAAAAAATAAGGCAATTTTTAGCATTAGATAATTTTTATATATATAAGAGATAAGAGAACAGGGTATAAGTATGACTATAAATCTTGGCGGCTTTGCTGACGGCTTATCAAAAATCGGCAAAAACTTAATGGAAACAGCTACATTTTACGGAGCTTCAAAAATGGCTCTTCATAATCCTTCAACAGGCATGTACGGACCGAGCGTATGGACACAGGGCTGTTATGGCGGCGGATATATGGGTGGCGGATATATGGGCGGCATGTATTCACCGTATAATAATGCTGCAATAGGTATGGCTTATCAAAACGGTTACGCCTCAACAATGGCTGCAATTCAATCTGCAATAGCAGGTTCTCAACCAGTTGCAGATCTTCCTGATACTGACGCACCAGCAGCAAGTGCAGTTGATGCTAATCAGGATACAATGGCCGGTGCAGCTTTTGAAGTAAGTGAAAAAACTGGTCAAAATTTTGATTTTGCTAAAACTTCATTAGAAAGTATAACAGATGCTGCCCAAAAACAGGCAAAATATAATGAATTAACCCAGCAGCTTGCAAAATCACTATTAATGAATATTGATAAAAATTCAGGCAACTCCGATGGTTATTTAGCACTGGATGAATTTTTAAATAATGAACTTAAAAATTCTAATTTAAGCGAAGAACAGAAAACACTGTTACGAACAAAATTACAACAAGCATACAGCCAACTAGATCAAAACGGTGATTCAAAAGTCGATTGGAAAGAATTGACTGCAATGATAACCGGACTCTACGACACTAACAATGACGGTGAAATCACTGCAGAAGAATTTCAGGCAGGCGGCAATAATCTTTTGAGCGGCAGCGGTGCGAGTGCATTAAGGACTGCATATCAAAATTTATTCGGAAACAGAGAACAATCCTAAGATAAAATAATTTTATCAAATTTAGACCAATCAAATTGCTTGGAGTTTGCGAATTCAAGCAATTTATTTCTATCTAACGCCTTCATTTTGTCAAATGCTTCAGAAAAATCTTCTTCCCCCTTCATTGTCACAAGAGGAATCATTGCATCATACGCAAGACCCGTAACTTTTGCATCGTAGTTCACTGCAAGCGGCTTTACTCCAAGTTTCAAAGCAATCAACAATGCATGATAACGCATAGCTATTAAATATTCGCACCTTGATATTTGATAAATAAAATCATTTTTTGAAAGCGAATGGAAAACCTGTGTTTTTATTCCCGGAGAGAGTTGTTTTAGCATCTTTTCAAATGTCTTGCATATTCTTAAGTCAATAGATTTTTGAAATGCGTAAATTTCAATTTTTCGGTCTGCAAAATCCATAACAATCTGATGTGCGAGCCTCATCAACAATTCATCATTCATTGTTATATAATCTCTAAGCTGAACCCCCACAATACCTTCACTTGTTCCTTCTCCAATCTGGAAAGAATAAACAGGGTCACTAACCAAATCAGTATTAATACCCCAGCTTTTCACCAGTTCAAGGCTCTTTTGATCCCTAACAGTAACATATGAAGCTTTTGAGAGAAGTTCTCTGACCATTTTAATCGATTTTTCACGATTTAAAGGTCCTATCCCCTGAGCAAAAATAATAACCTTTTTTTTAAAAAATTGAGCTAATCTTATAACAAAAGAATAATACATAAGACTCTTAAAGCTTGTAACATCCTGAAGCAGACTACCGCCACCCGATATAAGAACATCACAATTCAAGATAACTCCAAGAAGAGACAGTAAATTAAAATTTTTAACAGAATAAACCTGATAATACTTTGAAGTTTCCTTTGGATTATTAGAAATTACAGCAGCATTGACACCAATCATCTTCAGATGTTCAACTATAACTGATAAAATTGCCTCATCACCGAAATTATTAAAACCGTAATAACCTGAAACAACAACATTTTTAGGCATTAATTAGCTCCCTTCAAAATAGAATAAACCTCATCTTTATATGGAATCGATTTAATTGCCCCGATACTTTGAGTCTGCAAACCTGCAACAATAGAGGCAAGCTTTACTGCTTCTACAGGCGTCAAACCATGTGTAATTCCGTGGAGATATCCGCCGTTAAAAGCATCTCCGGCACAGGTTGTGTCAACTACATCATGTGAATAAAAATCTGAGAAATAAATATTTCCGTTATAGCCGGTATAATAACCATGTTTTTGAACAGATTTAATAATAACTGTACTGATTCC
This sequence comes from Candidatus Gastranaerophilales bacterium, assembly GCA_944325865.1. Lineage (GTDB taxonomy): Bacteria > Cyanobacteriota > Vampirovibrionia > Gastranaerophilales > Gastranaerophilaceae > Scatousia. Next base: position 243,410 of record CALVBS010000001.1, read on the forward strand.
CATGTCCCAGAGATTTTTAATAATATTTTCAACGGAATCAAGTTCAAAAATATTATTTGTATCATATTTATCACTCAAAAATAAAATATCAACATATTGAGAAATTTTTCCAAATTGTTCTTTGGCAACTTCAGGAGTGGTGAATCTTGAAGAGTAATTAGGATCAAAGGCAGTGATAAGATTTTTTTCTTTAGCTATCTGAAATGCCTTAATAACCGCTTCTTCCGCAGATATAGATAAAGAAAGAGTTGTTCCGGAAGCATAAACAACCTTTGAAGATGAAATATATTCCTCTGAAATATCTTCAATAGAAAGCTTTGCGGAAGCTATTTTTTTACGGTAATAAGAAACCTCTTTTTGGCAAGGTTCAGGGGAAGCGATAAAATAAATACCATTCGGGTCCGTAGCAATTTTAACCTGAGAAATATCAAGCCCCTCTGCCTGCCAGCTGTCAAGCAGATAATCTTTAAAAACATCATTTCCGACACGGGTTATAAAACCTACCCTTGATCCTTCCCTTAGGGCAGCAATAGCTGTTGCAAGAGCATCTCCGCCGTAATATTTATGTAAACATTCAGCACTGCTTAAACTAGTATCGCTGGAAAGCTCTATTAAACTTTCACCAATCGTAATTATATCGAGTTTTTCGTCCATATTAACCTTTCAGCTGTTTTACAAGAGTTTCTGCCCGTTTTGTAATTTCCGAATAGTTGTATCCCTGATATAAATCTCTGCCGACACCTACAGCAACGGCTCCGGCATTAATATAATCAATAACTTCATGAACTTTTACGTTTCCCTGAGGAAGAACTTTCAAAAACGGCATAGGTCTTAATAAATCCTCCACATAAAGAACACCGCCCATTGCAGTAACAGGATGAAGTTTTATGAGCGGTACTCTTGCTTTCCATGCCTTATACGCCTCATTTGGAGTTGAAGCTCCTGCAATAAAAGGCACCTGTCTGTCTTTTGAAATTTTTACAAGATTCATATGAAAGATAGGAGAAGAAAGAATTTCCGCACCTACACTTATTGCTGATTCTGCCTGTAATGAGGTTATAATGCCGCCGGCACAAACAGTCATTTCTCTGGCAACTTCGGCTATGGCATAATAGACTTCTGCACTCTCTACATTAATCTCCACTACTTTAATGCCGCCGTCCCGCAAAGCCTTTGCCGTATCAATTACAACCTGCGGGTCTTTATTTCTTATAATCGGAAGTATTTTCTCTTCTGCTAGTAATTTAATTAAATTTTCCTTCATAATCTATCCTTTTTTCACGATTTATTATATCATAAAATATAGGATTGGGGATTGGCATAATATGAAAAAGCTTAAATCAAAATTATTTTTTATACAGACACTGCTGCTTCACTTGTTTCTGGCAATAATTGTAGTGGTTATATCATGGAAATTTATTGAACCGAGTACATTTAACTTTATGGTCAGAGCATTTGTTGCTGATAAACTAAGCACGGATGATATTGTTGTCATTGTAATAGATGATAAATCAATAGCTCACCACAGATGGCCGTGGCCCAGAGAATATTACGGGAAAATAATAAATTTCCTAAACGAATACGGAAAACCAAAACTCATAGGATACGATGCTATAATCTCAACTCCTGATAAAGAAAACCCTCAATCTGATAAGTATTTTTATGATGCCGTAAAAAACACCCCGAACCTTATTGTTGGATTTAGTCCGTTGATGCAGCCTTATGAGACAGAGGATGAAGAAATCTACGACAGTAAATTTTATGAAAAGTTTAAAGTTAATATAGAACCTCAATACAACATTTTTAATTTTAACCGTTACCAGAGCATCTCGCAATATCCTCCGGAATACTTTAATGCCGTTAAGTATGCAGGCTCAGTTAATATTACTCAAAATGCAAACGGCTATCTGACATATATGGACCAGATAGTTATTGTAAATAATAAATTTTATCCTTCATTGGGATTGAGAATGTATCTTAAGCTGCATGACACAGACAACATAAAAATATACACGGATAAACTCACCATAGACAAAACCGGCTTAAATATTCCTGCAATTCAGACTCCTTACGGTTTTCAATCTACAATCAAATATTATAAAGAAAGAGACAACAGTTCTTATACACACAAAAAGTATTCTGCAATAGATTTAATTAATTCATATGATGCACTAAAACAAGGAAAAACACCTGAAATAAATCCTAAAGAGTTTGAAGGTAAGATTGTATTTTTAGGGGCTAATGCCAAAGCAGCAGCATTAAGTCTCGAGGATGCTCTTCCTACACCGCTTATGACAAAACATCCCGGAGTTGATATTCAGGCCACAAATCTTGATAATCTTATGCACAATGAATTTTTGCATGAAATTACATTTGGACAGGAATTACTTATACTTGCAGCTATTACAATTCTTACATTCGTTATAATAAGTAAATGTCCGTTTTTTATCTCAATCATACTTCTTCTTGCTATGGCCGGAGGATATATAACGGCCTGTATATTCTGTTACCGTAACGGCATAGCTATACATGTAATGACTCCAGTTATGCTTGAAATTTTAACTACCATTTTTGGTTATTCTTACAGATTTTTACAAGAAGGAAAGAATAAAGAAAAAATTAAACAGGCTATGGGCAAATATCTTTCGCAAGACATTATGAAAAATGTTGTTCAGAATATTGATGACATTAAACTCGGCGGGAAAAGAGCGAATGTCACAGTACTTTTTGCTGATATCAGAGGCTTTACAAGCATGAGTGAGAAAATGAGTGCAGAAGATGTTTCAAAAATTCTGAATGAATATTTTTCAGAAATTGAACCTATAATTACAAAATATAACGGAGTTATAAATAAATTTATAGGCGATGCGGTTATGGCAATATTCGGAGAACCTATACAAGACCTGAACCACCCGGTCAACGCTGTAAAATGTGCGTATGAAATGCTCAAAAAAGTTGAGCAGCTTCAGGACAAGTGGCTTTTTGAAGGAAAACCTAAAATTGAAATCGGTATAGGAATCAATACAGGAGACGCATTTGTAGGCAATATAGGCTCGGAAACCCGCCTTGAATATACCGTAATCGGCGATACAGTAAACCTTGCAAGCAGAATTGAAAGCTATAACAAAGTATATAAAACTAATTTTCTAATCAGCAGTTCAACTTATTCCTATGTAAGTTCAATAGCCGATGTTATTAAAATAAGCGAAGTCCAAATCCGCGGGAAATCAAAAAAGATGGATATATACGAAATTTTAAGATTAACATACTAAGCTTTTTTAGAAATTTTAAAAACAATTAAAAACAAAATTGAAGACACTAATATAAGAAAAACAGAAACAATTTTGGCAATAGGGACACCCAGAATATCAAGAGCACTGTCAATTCTAAAGCTTTCAACAAACAGTCTTATAATTGAATAAAGGATTAAATACATACAAAATGCAGTACCTGGTTTCGTTTGAGCAAATTTTTTCATATAGAAAAACAAAAAAATAAACAAGCACACATCAAGAAGACTTTCATACAAAAATGCGGGGTGAAAATATTCAAAATTCATATATTGCAAAGGTCTGTGCGAAGGTGCAATAAAAAGTTTCCAAGGTAAATCCGTCGGGAACCCGAAAGCTTCAGAATTAAAGAAATTTCCCCATCTGCCGACAGCTTGAGCAAGACTTGTGCCGCACGCAAAAGCATCCAGCAAATTTAAAAGAGGAAGTTTGTATCTCTTAGCGGCCACAGATAAAGCTAAAACTCCACCGAGAACTGCACCGTGAATAGATAAACCTCCCTGTCTGATATTCAAAATCTGATGAGGAAAACTCAAGTAATAATCCGGATTCAAAAGACAGTAATATAATCTTGCACCTAAAATTCCTGCAATTAAAAGCCATACTGAAAAGTCCCATATCAAATCATAATTTTTATCCGGATTATAACGTTTAAAAACAAAGTAAGCAACGCATACGCCTACAAGGCAGGCAAGTGCCATTGTTATACCGTAATAATAAACGGGAAAATTAAAAACGGTAATAAATACATCTCCCGGGGACTTAAATACCATAATTATTCTGCCGCCTGCTGAGATTGTTCAATATTTGCTTTAAGTTCTTTTATGCGGGCTTCGACTTCCGAACGATCAGACACAGCATTTCCTTTTTCAAGATATGTTTCGTAATTTTTTATGGCATCAGCAGTCATCTCATTAACATATGCCTTTGCATTATCATCAATTTTGTACTCATCTTTACTTACAAATTCTTCCTCTGATGAGTTAACTTCAGCGTCCTGATTTGAATCTTCTGATTTTGTAATATTTCCGGCCTCATCGACATTCAAATTACCTGAATAAATATCTGTGATAATGTCTTCTTCAGCAACAGCAAGAGAATAATAAGCATCAGCAAAATCAGGATTAAGTTCAATAGCTCTGCGATAAGAGTTCACGGCGTTAACATAGTCATTATTTTTTGTATAAGCAATCGCTAGATTATAATGCGATTCAAATAAAGAATCATCCAAATCAATACTTGATTTCAATCGTTCAATCGCCTCAGGATAATTTTCTTTTTCCATAAAAGCCGCCGCTTTGTTATTCAACTCCTGCACCGCAAGATTATTAATACATGCCGTTGTGGCAACAGAGATTGCAAGTATGCAAACCAACAATAACGCTTTCTTCATAAATAAACAAACCCTCTTTATTTAAACTTTATTAAGATGTTTTAACGTTATTATAAATTAATAAAAAAAATTTGGCAAATTTTACAAATTTAAGTTACAATAAAGAAAAATGGCTTTAAGTGTAAAAGCTCAAAATTAAGGAGAAAAATATGTCCGAAGAAAAGGTTGTTAAATTAGGGGCAAAGAAAAAAACAGGTTCGCATAAAGAAGAGAGTGACACGGAAAGAGATGACGGATTAGTTTATTGCAGCTTTTGCAAAAGGCCTAATACGCAGGTATTAAAAATGGTGAAAGGTCCGGGAGTTAATATATGCTCCGAATGTGCAATGATTGCGGTTCAATATCTTATTCTTAATGACAGAATGCCTTCGGCGGAAGCTCAACAAATTTTGGATGCATTCTGGGGAAAGGCCAGAAAGTAATTACAAATGGAACTTAATCCTTTTGAGATAAAGTCTGAAATTTTAAGAATTATGGACAAATACTCACTTCAATCCGATGTGAGAGAATTTTTGGCCGATGATTTTGCAATGCTGGATAAAGGCGACCCCAATATTATCTCAAAACTTTTGTTCAAAGAGCTTATAAATACAAAGTCCGGAAGTGAAAAAATTATTAAATTTCTTCTTGAACGTTATACTGAAAAAGAGGAACTTATCGCAAAATTATGGGAAATTTTAAAAAGCAATCTTGCATCAAGTGAAGTAAAAATTATTGTTCTTGGATTTCTTAGAGAACTTGAAACTGACTGGAAATACGAAGACTATAGTTCAGCATTAGGGGATTCCATTGATATAATTGATGAAGACACCAGACAAATGCTGGACAGTGCAATTATCAATCCTGAAGTACAGATAGATTTTTTGGATTTTTTGCATGCGGTTGATGCTAAGGATAAAATGCTTTTGATTAAATCATTAGCAGAAGATTATGAAAAAGATGCACTTGCAAACATTTTAATTCCGGTATTTCTTTCCCAACCTGATTCAGATATCGGAAAAGAAGCACTTAACATTCTTGGTAACTCAAAATCCCAGCTTGCTTATCATGCTCTTAACACAAGTCTGGAGTTTGTTGAGGAGTCCCTAAAGCCTTTGATTAAAAAAAACATCTCAATATTGAAGTTAAGCGGTATCAGAGAAGATAATTCAAAAGAATTTTATAAACAAATCCTTTCAGAATCAAAACCTTACAGATGCTGTGTAACATATCCGGACGGTCATGGCAATCAGGCAATAATATTTTCAAGAACCAATAATATTAAAAGAGTACAGTTTGCTGCTGTTGTAGTTAATGATTACAACGGGATCCGCGACTGCTTTGGCTTTAATGATATATCGCAATTTGAATGCGATAAAATTATAGAAAGATTTTATAAAGGTGAAGATGCCCTTAATATTACAGCAAAAGATGTCAAAACACTGCTTTTATATTATGAAAAACTTTCTAAAGTTAAGTCAAATAACTGGCTTTTACCATATGAATACGTTTGTTGGAAAAATTTGCTTGCTGATATTGATTACGAAAATGGAAACTTTGAAATCTTACTTAGTAAATATTTTACCCGGGAGACTTTAACTCAAAAGGAAATGAATGAAGTATTCTCGGAAAAATTTATGAACCACTGGTTTTTAGATTCCACATACAGCAGTGAATTTGAAGAGTTTTTGGAAAATCTTAACCTTGATGTAAAAAATAATTTAAAAAATGTTGATTTTGACAAAATAGTTGAGGAAAACACTGACAAAATATTTGATAAAAAAGAAAAAAATATCTGGGCAAAACGAATTCTGGTTTGTGCATATTTAAAAATGCTGGACAAAAAAGATAAAATTACGGAGTTTCTTTGTACAATATATAAGTCAGAAGAAAATTTTGCTGATTTATTAAAAAATATTCTGCGTAAAAGTATTTACGAATATTATTTTATGCTGAAATACAATACCGAAGAAAATCAGGACAAATTTACGATTGCAGAACTTGATGAGATTATAGCTGCAATCGAGAACAGGTGGGTTCGAAATGTATAAGGTAATGGCTATTGACATAGGAACCAAAAGAATTGGTATTGCATTAAGCGACTATCTTTTGATGCTTGCAAACGGACACTCCTGTATTGAGAGGAATCCCGAAGATAAGGCCATTGAAACTATATTAAAAATTGCAAAAGAAAATAATGTAAAAAAAATCGTTGCCGGAGTTCCGCTTAATATGGACGGAACAAAAGGTTCACAGGCAGATGACTGTATAAATTTTACCCAAAAACTTACCGGCTATGAGATAATTTACGAAGACGAACGTCTTACTTCGGAAACCGCTGAGGAAAATCTCAGAAATAAAAAAATTGATTTCAGAAAAAACAAAGGACTGGTTGATATTGAAAGTGCTTGTATTATACTGGAACAATACCTGTCAAGAAAATAAAAAAGAAAGAGGAACAAAATGACAAAAGAAAATGATCAATTAATTGAAACAGTTGATGAAAACGGCAATGTAATTACATTTGAATTATTCGACATTGTAGAAGTCGATGAACAGGAATATGCACTTCTTCTCCCTACAGATGCACAAGCAGGTGAAGAAGACGAACTTGTATTGATGAGATTAACAAAAGACGGCGAAGATTATTTGTTTGAAACAATCGATGATGATGAAGAATTCAATAAAGTTGCTGAATATGTTGAAAACTTAGCAGATGAAGAAGACGACGAGGAATAAAAATTGTTTGAAAAATTTACGGAAAAGGCATTAAATGTAGTAAGCGAAGCTCAGGCAATAGCACAGGAAATGAATTCGGAATATATCTTATCCGAACACCTTTTACTTGCTCTTGCAAAAGAAGCCCGCGGAGTATCATTAAAGATTTTTAAAATGTACAATATTTCTTACGAATCATTGTACGGCGAAATAATAAAAAATCTCGATATCACAAAAAAGACAACAGCAGGCACACCAAATTTCAGTATGCATGTAAAAAATCTTTTAAAAAACACCCTTGATTTGGCAAACCGCTCAGGAAACCCGTCTATTTTATACGAACATTTATTCCTTGCCGTAATTAATGACAGAAATTCAAATAACGTAAAAACACTTGAAAAACTCGGATTTAATGTGTTTGCAGCCAAGACACTTCTGGAAAAACTGGTACAGAGAAAAACTAAACGCCTTTCGCACCCTGAAAATGAAGACAATAAAGAACATGAACAAAAATCTGCAGATGCCACGGATGCAATCTTTGACAGTGCAGAATCCGCGAAAGTATTTGAAAGAGCAGTTGCAAAACTTTCAGCCTCAAATTATGAAATTCTCGGAACAGAACAGATAATTTCATCAATTCTTGAAGACAAGGATTCTGAGCTTACCAAAATCCTTGGTTCAAACGGTGTAACTTCGGAACTTTTTGAGGAAAAACTTGAAAAAATTCAGTCCCGTCAGGCCGAATATGAAGGCAGACAGATTATATTTACGCCTAATGCCTTTACGACAATGAACATGGCCTTGCAAACGGCAAAAGAACTGGGGTCATCCGTTGTTTTACCGGAACATATTGTTCTTGGAATTTTAAAAACAAAAAAAGGATTGGCTTATGAAATCTTTAAAGAATTAAAAATTGTGGACGATGACCTTGCCCACAGCATTATAAAACCAATAGAGAAAGAAATGCCTCAAACTCTTACCATTTTGCGTCTCGCAAAAGAAGAAGCCCGAAGACTCGGAAGAAATGTCGTAGGGACTGAAATGTTTCTGTTGGGAATCATCGGAGAAGGTGCCGGGGTCGGAGCTCAAGTGTTATCAGAACTTGCTATTAATATCAGAGATGCAAGAAAAACCGTTGAAAGCCTTATCGGATTTGGCAATGAATATTATGATAAAGAGATAGTTTTCACACCGCGGGCAAAAAGAGTTCTTGAAACGGCATGGGGATTTGCCAAAAAGAAACATAAATCACGGATTGAATCATCTGATATGCTGCTTGCCCTGACAACCGAACCTGATTGCCTTGCAATGAAGGCTCTTGAAAATCTCGGAGTTGACGCGGTAGAGATAAAAGAAGGCATTAAAAAATTTGATAATGTGTAGCCTTAGGAAAAAAGTAGAAAATTTTCTTTACAAATATAACCTGAAGAATTCAGTGGGGCCTATTCTTGTCGGTTTTTCAGGCGGATTTGATTCTTTATGCCTATTAAATATTCTTGAAGAGTTAAAAATAAATGTAATAGCACTGCATCTTAACCATAACTGGCGAGGGAATGAAAGTTTAAAGGATATGGAATTTTGTAAAAGATATTGTGAAAACAAAGGAATTCCGTTCTATTCTGAAACTCTGGACGAAAAAGTTCCGCATACAGAAACTGCAGCAAGAGAAGCTCGATATGACTTTTTTGAACGGGCGGCAAAGAAATTTAATTCAAAAATTGTTTTTACGGCACACAATGCGGATGATAATGCAGAAACAGTATTATACAGAATCATTAAAGGTACAGGTATTGAGGGACTATGTGCGATTTCAGAACACAGATGCTATTTTTACAGACCTCTATTACATGTTTCAAGAGCAGAAATAGAGCAATACTGCTTGAATCATAATCTTACTCCGAATATTGACAGTTCAAACAATGATATCAGGTACAAAAGAAATCTTATACGCCATAAAATTATACCTGTATTACGAGAAATAAACAAAGAAACAGTTTCAGCCCTCAATACTCTTTCAGAAATTGCAACAGAAGAAACAGAACTATTAAACGAATATGTCCAAAATGTCAGTACATTAACCGGAAATTCAACAACAAAATTTATAAAATTATCACCTGCAATGCAAAATAAAATTATTTATAATCTTTTTAAAGCAAATTATCTTGAGTATGACAGAGAAAAAATTTTAAATACCGTCAAATTTATAAATGATAATGCTAAATCAAAATCCGGTAAGACAAAGTCAATAACAACAAATTTATGGATTTTTGCAAGCGGTAAAGAATTTTACCTTATCTCCCGGAATACAAAGCCTAATACTGAAATTAATATAAAAGGATGCGGACGCTATGAGTTTGACGGAGGAATTCTGACAGTTGAACAATGCACTGAAAAGCCGAAAAAATATCCTTCTGACGATAAATGTATAGCTTATATTGAAACGGATAAAGTTGAATTTACGCTAAGATACAGGAAAGACGGAGACACAATTCATCCGCTCGGCATTAACGGTTCGCAGAAATTAAAAAAATATTTCAACTCCAAAAATATACCGAACCACAAAAAAGATATAATACCGCTTTTATGTAACAGAGATGAAGTGCTCTGGGTTATAGGTTATGGCATAAGTGATTTAGTAAAGGTTGAAAATCAGCCTTCATATGTGTTAAAATTTACAAATAAACAAGAGGTTGGATATGGAAATTAAGTTATCGGAATTAAAAGTATTATTCAGTGAAGAGGCTATACAAAAAAGAATAAAAGAACTTGCAAATGAAATGAACCATTTTTATAAAGGGGAAGAGGTTTACGCAATATGTGTTCTAAAAGGTGCTGTTATGTTTGCTACAGATCTGGTAAAATATCTGGACATGCCTTTAAAGATGGAGTTTATTCGTCTTTCCAGCTACGGAACAGGTACAACCTCCACAGGGAAAGTTAATGCCGTTGACATATCTCTTCCTGATTTAAACGGGAAGAATGTTCTTATTATTGAAGATATTGTTGATACCGGATTAACAGCAAAATTTTTAATGGATTTTATGCATTGTAACTTCAAAACAAAATCCACAAAATTTTGTTCTCTTTTAGATAAGAAAATTACCAGACAAACAGATATTGAACCTGATTACTACGGATTTGAAGTAGATGATAAATTTGTAGTAGGCTACGGTCTAGATTATGAAGGTTATTACAGAAACCTCCGATATATAGGATATGTTGAAAAATAATTGAAACAAATGAATGCATACCGTAATCTAACTGAAAACATAAATAAATTTTTAACGGAAAAGTATGAAAAAGACGATGCAGGAAATAAAATTTTTTCCAATTTACAAAGTATTCTGCATTTTGAAAAAGCATGTATTTTTTATATAAATGAAGACAAACTGACTCCGATTTATACCTATAATTTCAGTACAGATGAAACTGACGCAATAAATATTAAAGGATTACTGCAATACAGTTTGAATGAAACTCTGTTTGTAAATAATTGTCCGTTTGCGAAATTACTTATTACAGATGACACACCTTATACAGAGGAAGAAAATAACATATTTAAAACCTGCTCTTTTATAACAGCAAATATAATCAAAGAAATTGAACTTAAAGATATCATGAAAATGCAGGTTAAGGCCCTGCAAGACGGAATTGTTGAAATAAACGGCTTTAATAAAATTATAAAAGAACAAAATAAAAAAATATTAGAGGCAGATAAAGTAAAAAATAAATTTCTATCTAACGTATCACACGAATTACGCTCACCATTGAACTCCATAATAGGATTTTCAGACATGCTTATATCAGAAGCCTTCGGAAATTTAAATGAAAAACAGAAAGAATATGTAAAAGATATCCAAATTGCAGGAATACATCTTCTGGGAATGGTTAACGAAATTCTTGACATATCAAAAATTGAATCACATGCCGTAAAAATGAATTACTCAACCTTTGATATGAATTTATGTCTCACTGAAGTGTTAAACATTTTAAAACCGCTATATCTGAAAAAACAAATTGCAATAAACAATAGGATTTTACCGGATACATTAATTATGGCAGACTATCAAAAACTTCAACAAATATTTTTCAACATAGTAAGTAATGCAATAAAATTTACTTCGGAAGGCGGCAAAATTGAAATAACTGCGAAGAGTACCAAAAAGTATATTACCGTCCATATTAAAGATAACGGTATCGGAATTGCAAGCAAACATCACAAAAAAATATTTAAGAAATTTGAACAGATTAATCCATCTTCTACAGAAGGTATGAATTCAACGGGACTCGGGCTGACAATCACAAAAGAACTTGTTAAAATGCACAACGGAACTATTAAAGTTGAAAGCGAACTTACAAAAGGGGCAACATTCAGCATAAAACTGCCGATAAAATCAATAGTTGCCTAGATTAAAAAAAAATGCTAAAATAAAAACATGGAAGAGATGGAGGATATGAAGTGGCATCAATAAAAGAAGCATATGACAGTACAATAGGAGAAAGTTTTACAGGACTGAAACTTTTGCTATGGGCCATTCCATTTGGTTATTGTAGAAAGGCAATGACATCTGGTTCAATGGATATTATTTCAACCATAATAGTTTCTATATTCATCCTTTTGCTTCTAGGATTTCTTGCAGAGTCGGCTAACAATGCGTGCGAAAAAAAGCCTGAACTTGTTCCCGGAATTAATATTTTTAGTATGATTCTTAACGGAATTAAGGCTCTTGTAGCTTTAAGTGTTTATTTTGCCATAGCTCTTTTCGGGACACAAATATCATGCAGCTATATTAACCTTGGAGAACATACCGTATTATCTATGAGCTTAAAAATCCTTATTGGGCTGCTATTTTATTCATTACCAGTTTCCGGATTTGCGGTATATACTCGTAAGCTGGACATTTTTGAAGCCTATAACCTGAAAAAAGTTTTTTATATTCTTGGTGAAGCTTTTATGATGTTTTCATACCTTATAATCAAACTGGGTTTACTGACTGCAATTGTAATAGGATTTATATCTTATCTGTTCTGGTTGTTTGTAGGTCTGGACAATTATTTGATTAATTATATCTGGTCAATAGCTATTATGTATAACCTTGTTATTGGTACAAATTATATTGCACAATTCAGTGAAGAATGGATGACTCTTTATGAGAAAAAGAATCAGGTTGTTGAAGACGGCGTAAAATTATACTAGAGCTGACATTATAACAAATATCAGACCAAACCCTTATTTTTTATCAACCATTTCTCTGAGTTTTTTAAGCTGGTCTCTAATCTCAGCGGCACGTTCAAAATCAAGGATTTTTGCAGCCTTATGCATATCTTTTTCCAGCTTATCAATCAGTTTAGGTAAATCTTTTTTCTCGATTCCCAGATCAACCATTTCTTCAGCAACAATATCTTCCAAATCCCTGTAACTTGCAACAAGCGAAAGTAAATTGTTCTCAATAGGTTTCTTAATTGTCTGCGGAACAATACCGTACTTTTTATTATAAGCAAGCTGAATTTCACGACGACGTTCTGTTTCATCAATAGCAGCCTTCATTGAGTCCGTAATTTTATCTGCATACATAATAACTTCACCGCAAGCATTACGGGCTGCACGACCAACAGTCTGAATAAGACTTGTTTCCGAACGTAAAAAACCTTCCTTATCAGCATCCATAATAGCAACAAGTGAGACTTCCGGAATATCAAGCCCTTCACGCAGAAGGTTTACCCCTATTAAAACATCAAACTCTCCCAATCTTAGGTCTCTCAATATTTCAACGCGTTCTAAGGATTGAATTTCACTGTGCAGATATCGTACACGAATTCCTTCCTGAATGAAATAATCAGTCAAATCTTCAGCCATACGTTTTGTAAGAGTTGTAATAAGCACTCTCTCGTCCTTTTCAGTACGTTTTTTAATTTCAAATTTTAAATCGTCAATTTGTGTTTCAATAGGACGAACATGAATTTTAGGGTCAACAAGTCCTGTAGGACGAATAATTTGTTCTACCAGCTGTGCGGAAGTTTTTCGTTCAAATTCAGCAGGGGTAGCGGAAATATAAATTTTTTGATGAACCCGTTCAAAAAATTCATCGCTTGTAAGTGGTCTGTTATCCTTTGCACAAGGCAATCTAAAACCATATTTTATCAGTGTATCTTTTCTGGCAGCATCACCATGGCTCATACCTTTAAGCTGCGGTAATGTAACATGCGATTCATCAATAACTGTAAGAAAATCACCCTGAAAATAATCTAACAGTGTTGCCGGCGGAGAACCAGGCGGACGGCGTTCTATAATTCTAGAATAATTTTCAATACCGGAACAATAGCCCATTTCTTTAATCATTTCAATATCGTATTTAACGCGTTGCTCAAGACGCTGAGCTTCAACAAGCTTATTCTCATTATTTAATTCGACAAGTCTGTGCTGCAGCTCTTCCCTGATAAGCTTAATAGTTTCATCAACATTTTCATCATAGGAAAGATAATGGACTGCAGGATAAATAACAACACTTTTAGGGCTCTCAATTACTTCTCCGGTAACATTATCAATTCTTACAATCTTTTCTATTTCATCACCAAAGAAATAGATTCTTGTAATAATTTTTTCATAAGCAGGCATAATTTCAACAATATCGCCTCTGGCTCTAAAAGTTGAACGTTCAAGCACTAAATCATTACGGGTGTATTGAACCTGAATAAGATGCCTTAACAAATCATCTCGTGAAACCTCATCACCTACTTTTAGCTCAACAGACCCTCTAAAATAATTTTCCGGAAGCCCCAAACCATAAATACAACTGACCGATGCTATTATAATAACATCATTTCTCTCGTAGAGACTTCTTGTTGAATTGTGTCTTAACCTGTCTATTTCTTCATTTATTGAAGCTGATTTTTCTATATAAGTATCTGTTCTAGGAATATATGCTTCCGGCTGATAATAATCATAATAACTTATAAAATATTCAACGGCATTCTCCGGAAAAAGTTCCTTAAATTCATTATAAAGCTGGGCGGCAAGAGTTTTATTATGTGCAATAATAAGGGTCGGTTTTTGAACTTTTTCTATTACGTTTGCAATGGTAAAAGTTTTACCGCTTCCGGTAATACCCAGAAGAGTTTGTGCATCATCACCTGCTTCAAGCCCTTCGACAAGTTGTTCTATTGCTTTCGGCTGATCTCCGGACGGGGAATATTTTGAATGTATTTTAAACTTCTTATACTCCATAACAAAATTTTATATCAAAAGCCGCGTATAGCAAATTTTTTCTTTTACGGATATTATATATATAATACAAAAGATAGGAAACCCACACATTGATTTATCCGATAAGCTTCCAACACAAGCCAAATAATATAAAACAAGCCAACTCTAAGGAGCCGTCTTCATGCGGCAGTTCAGAGGATTATAAAGACCCGCTTGCAAGTCAATGGCTTAATTATGTATTATGTTCAACAGAACTTGGAGCACTTATACATGAAATTGCACCGAGAGCAGCACAAGCACTATGGATTCCTACAATAATGTATCTGGGAGCAGATATCTACGACAAGTACAAAAACGACAAAAACATATATTCCCCCAGCAGAAAAAGAGGGGTAGAACAGGCAATTTATCAGGGAACTGCCGGTTTTTTACTACCGGCTCTTTCAATATTCATAGGCCAAAAACTTACATCACCTATAGGACGGCTTGTCAATAAAGGAATAAGCGTTAACCAAAAGGAAAGCGTTTTAAATCATATAAAAAATTCTCTTGATCAATGCGTAGGCAACAGATTTAATAATTACGACAACTTTGAAAAATTTGTAATAAATTCTCTTGAAAACAAAATAGCAGCCTGTAAAAACGAAAAAAAATCAGATACTTTTTTCAAAAAAATAATTAAATACACCCAGAAAAAATATACTCTTGCATCAAATGACACTGAAAAACTCATAAATTATGCAAGACAAAACACAAAAGAACTCTATGAAATAAAGGATTCCCTTGCAAAGAAAATTAAACCGCAGCAGATATCCAAAAGAAGTTTCCAAAATTATCTGGAAAAATCAAGCAATCTTAAAGCAACATATGGCAAAGATTATGCAAATGACGCACTTCGTTATGCTCTTAAATCTTACCAGAATAAACTTATTATGAAAAATAAGCTTATAAAGACGTTCGGCGGTCTTATTGCTCTTGCTGTAACAATTAATCCAATCTATAACTATGTTCAGGATACAGTTATTCCTAAATATATAGATCCTAATCTTGATAAATTCAACAAAGCCATACTTGACGGGAGTATTCTTAAACAGCATATTAAATCTACACCGCATAAGAATTGAAAACCAAAATCAGAATAACTTATTCAGCATCATCAAAATTATACCAGTAACTTCCGTCTTCATATTTCAGATTTTCCGTCAAAATCAAAGAACCTGATTTATTTAAAGAAAGCTCTACAACAGAGGCAATTTTAAAAAGTGAATTTTCAGACTTCTGAAGAAGAAATATGTAGTTAAAGCGTGATGCTATATAAGCCTTTGCCTGTTTTTCCGTACATTTTTCATTATATACTTTATATCCCGCGAGCTTTGTAATAGCCTGAGTCAAAGAATCAGCTTCAACATCAGCAAAATAACCATTTCCAAAATATTCAGATAACACAACCGGCATATATTCGGTATCATTAATTACATAATCATATTTAAGTTTAGACACAGCATTAAATAAATCAGAAAGCCCGTTTTCACCAAGCCCTTTAATATAATAACTGTCACATATTTCAGAATTTATAATCGGATAATTTTCAAATAATGCAACCCTGTTATCCTGATTAATTTCATTGGAAATCGCAGATATTAATGCTGTTTTTCCGGCAGAAGCAGGAGCTGCAATAAGAATATTTTTCTTTTCATCAATGAGTTTTTTTATAAATTTATAAATATCAGAATTGATTGATTCATCAGCTAAAAGAAATTTAAAATCTACTTTTTCTGTCTTTAATTTTTCAAATAGTATTTTTTCATGGCATACAGGAGGAGAAAAAAGCGTTATTACAAGCTTGTTTAACCTTATTTGGCCAAACAGCATATCAGGTTTATTAATTTTTCTGCGTATTGCAGAATACAGTTTTTCAAATTGGGAATCCGTAAGAACAGCATCCTCTTTAACAAAACCGGAATTTCTATCTGTAAATATACTTCCGTCAGAATTCACACAAACAGCTCTGACATCATCTTTTGATATAAAGTAATCAAGTTCGCCAAAACCATGAACAGAATTCATAAACAAAGAAATTATATGCTCTTTTTCCTCATTTGAAAAAGAAATATCCGAATACTCATTTTCCAGTTTATAAATAAGAAAGTCCGAAATAAGTTTTCTCTGTTCGGCTTCAGAATATTCAAACCAGACTGGAATAGAAGCAACTTTTTGTGACAAACTAAGTGCCAGTTCGTCAAAAACAGGGCCCAAATCAGCCTCAACAAGAGTTGTTGCCGACATAGATGGCTTTTGAGTTCCATCAGCTGATAAATCTTCTATATTCTCAAAATTATTAAATCTGTCTTTTAATGCCATAATTACCCTCTTAAAATATTATAAATATTGCTTACCGAATTGTTTGAATACTTATTTATAAGTTTTTTTCTGTAAATACTGTCAGAAATATTCATAGCCAGTTCTCTAAAACTTACTGCAACATTTGAGGTTGAATTAATTTCCGAAACCAGCACACCTTTATTTATTGCAGCCATTAATGTAAAATAGTTGTTTGGAATTTTCCAGTAAACTTGTTTGTTTAAAAGTTTTTCAACATCTTCCGCTTTAATTTCATCATTTTCCATGTAACGATTAATCAGTATCTGAACTTTATCATTGTCATAGCCGAGTTTCTCAAATAAATCAAGACATCTCTGACAATTTCTGAGAGCAGGAAGATTCACAATAGTTACAAGGAAGAGTAAATCTGAGTTATCAAGAGCTGTAATCGTTTTACCATCAAAATTTGCATCCGTATCAACTACTATATAAGAAAATGTTTCCTTAAGAACCGAAATTAAATGTTGAATTTCTTTTCCCGAAACTTCTTTAGCCTGCTTAAATACCGGAGGATCTGCCAGAACATAGAGACTGGTATTTTTGTATTTTTCCATTGTATTCAAAAGAAAGTCTTTGTTAATTTTATCAGGATTTTTCAGCATATAAGAAATATTAAATGTCGGGTTCAAATCCATAAAAGTTGTA
The DNA here is from genome assembly GCA_944325865.1 of Candidatus Gastranaerophilales bacterium. Lineage (GTDB taxonomy): Bacteria > Cyanobacteriota > Vampirovibrionia > Gastranaerophilales > Gastranaerophilaceae > Scatousia. The sequence goes on from CALVBS010000001.1 coordinate 261,021, forward strand.
ATATCTCCGAACTGAAAATTCAAATCAATAAGAGCGACATTTTCCTTGGTAATCTTTGCCAGTTCAAAAGCGAGATTTGCCGCAATAGAAGTTTTTCCTATACCTCCTTTATTAGAAAAAACCGTAATCATACGGGATTTTGTAGTTTTTAAAGTCTGACCGTTAAGCTGCTCTGATACCCGTTTTAAAACATCAAAGAATTCTGATTTTATAACAGGGGAAGAAATAAACTCTTTCACTCCGAGCCGCATAATTTTTACGATTAAATCAACATCCGGCGTATCTGATACAGCAAGAACCCGTCCGTTAGAATAATCTAATTTCCTTAAAAAATCAGAATATTTTTGCAAACCGTCATTCAAATCAACAATAAGAAAAAACTTGTTTAAAGAGGATAATGTATTATAAACATCCGACAAATCAGAAAAATCTTCAAGACAATCAAAACCGCCATACTCATCAATATAAAGCTTTGTAAGTTTTTTAAAACTCTGATTTGAAGATAAAATAATAGTGGAAATACTCTCTGTCATACAACCTCTTATATAAGAATATTAGCACATTTTACGGGTAAGAGCAATATGCACAAAATAAAAAACAGAGAAAAAGCTTACATATAAAAACCCTGCACGAATGTGATTTTGTTACCTGCTGGTCTCGCAGGTGGGTGAGTGCCTTGATAAATCCGTTTCCCGCTGACAAACAAAAGTTTGGCGGGTTTACTTCAATATCTGTGAGAGCTGACTCTCCCTTTTATAAATAATGTAGGAACAAAATTGAACACCCGTACAGAGTTATATTTATTATAACATTATATAGAACAAATTGCAATCAGCCGATTATCTCATGGAAAGAGTTTCCATAGCTAGTTTTTCTGCTGCATCAGCACGTGCCATTGCTGAATTTACGGGAGATACATCAGTTGTATTGGCAATAACCACAGGCTCCGGTGAAGGGATATAGGTTCTGACAGGTTCATCAAAATTTTGATTAGCAGTGGATTCAGCAGCTGCTGATTGAGCAGTTTGAGCTTGTGGCACCGGAGCAGATTGCTGAGATGGGATTTTTTCCTGATAAGGTGTTCCGTTTCTATGCATTGTCAATAAATTTGTAGGGCTGTTATTACTTACAAACGGCTGTACTTGCTGTGATGGCGAAGCAGGCTGTCTGTACGGATTTAAAAGATTAGTCGGACTATTGTTGCTTACAAACGGTTGATTCGCGGATTGAGCCTGTGCTCTTCTCTGAGCTTCCGCAAGAAGTTGTGCCATTTGTTCCTGCTGTAATTTTTCCTGTTCGGATGCTGACGTGTCTTCTTCCTCATCAAGAACAGATTTTGTCGGTCTTCCGATAACAGCATGAACAGCTTTTGTTGCCCATTTTGCAAGAAACGGTGACACTATCATCATCGGAATTATAATTCGTAACGGAACACCCAGAATATTACCGTTTGCACATTTCCTAAGCAAGTTCATGTTCCATTTTTTAGGTGAACGATAAGAGAGAATTCTCTCGTTTCCAATGTTAATTAATGAACCTATTTTTTGAAGAAGTTTTGTTATTGGATTTTTAATACCTTTCAAATTTAATTTCTGTTTTAAGGCTTTTTTGGCAAGTTTATACTCCTGCTTAGTTTGGAATGCTCCGTTTTTAACAAGGGTATTAAACTCATCAAGAGCTTTTCTGTATTCTTCGACACCGGCCTTATCCAGACCTGCATATTTAAACCCTCCGACTTTATGCATACCGACAATACCGGCAGTCAATGCAAGGAAGTATGTAAAGTCGTTTACAAAACGTTCTGCAAAAGTTTTACCCTTTTCTCCTTTAGGAGCTTTAAATGTGTTAATTAACATATCAGCAAAGATACCAGCCTGCATAGCAACGGCAAGCTTACCACCTGCAAATCTGTTTGTAGTTCCTTCTAAAAACCAGCCTGTCATTTTTGGCAAAAGTCTGCCTAAAGTTGTTTTACCTTCTTTGCCGAGAGTTGCTTTATATTTATTTAAATACTCTGATAATGAAACAGTTCTTCCAAAAAGATGATTTTTAAGTTTATTTTTACCTCTCCAGATAGAAACTTTAATATTATTCTTGCTTCCTTTCTCAAGAATATCCATAACTTTGTCAGGATTTTCAAGAAATTTACCTTTCAAAGAATTATATTCCCGCATTGAACGAAAGCCTAACTTACGGACTTTGAAATTCTTAGCAAGTTTTTGTAATCCTTTAATACCTGTTTTTGATTCAACCTGACTAATCATGTTTTTGCTGACACCAAGCAGCTCAAGCTCCTTTTTCTGAAGTGCAAGAGCTCTGTCAGCAAAAGTTTTTCCTTTCAAGCTGTCAACAAACTGCTTAATCTGATCTGATGACATTCCGTATTGTTCAAGTTTTTGATATGCGTTTGTATTTCTCCCAAAAGGAATACCCAGAAAAGATTTTGCAGGTCTGTCCGAAATAGGTTTTAAAAATTCTTCAAAAATCTGTTCTGTATCTGCAGCAAGAAAGCCATGCAAACCTGCTCCCGGAGTTTTTGCAAATGACCATTCCGGCTTAGTTGAATGATTTCTCAGAGAATAGACTATTTTACTCTTTTTGGAAAGTTTTTCAAAACCGTTGTCCATCCAACGCATAAATTTTTCAAAGTTCTTACCAAACCAGGTCTTTTCAGAAAATCTATCGCCGAAATCGCCTATTTTGCCAAGTATGCTTGAATGATAATCACCTTCGCATTTTGGATTAAACTTATCCATAGCCTGTCCAAGACCGTACCAGACACCGGCTCCGACACCGAGCATAGCTGCAGGATTTGTTTCTTCAGAGGCTTTTGCACGATTTGCAAGATAAGAATTATCAACAGATTGTTTAACTTTTTCCTTATCAATACCCTGCATCTGAGGATTGCCGGCCTGCATAGCCACATTATATTGCGAATTTAAATTACTAACCATAATACATCCTATTTCCCTACATTAATATAAAAACATTTACGGGGTAAAAATTGCGTGTGTTTTATTATAACAACATAAAATGTAACGAAATGTAACAAGTTAAGCCAAACTTGAAATTCATAGATTGATATATACTTTATATATACAAGAGAGAGATAAATAGAGAGGCTTTAAAGATGGCAGTAGCAAATTTAAAGAAGATCGATAATAAATTAAAAGATATGTACAAAGATCAAGTAACAACAAACACTTCAAGTAAAGAACCTTTTGTTGACAGATCAGAAGTATTACTCGCACAGATGAACTTTATTGCAATGGCAAACAGACAGGCTCTTCATCTGGTATAAAAGATTTTTCATACATAATATAACTCCAATTAATTTTTCCCCTACAAATTTTGCACCTGATTTTTCTAAAATCAGGTTTTTTTTATTTATTTCATTAAAACTTGTAACACCACCACAAATACAATATAATAACATATATGAAAGTTGTTATTCTCGGAAAAGACGGAATGCTTTTGAATTTAATCAGGGGGGCAATGCTTGCAAATGTTGAAATTTGCGGAGTACTACGCTATGAGAGAACTGTCAAATCAAGACTTTCACTATTTTTTTTGGATTTTTTCAAGAGCTCGCCGGCACTTACCATAATAAAAAAATATAAAATTCCGGATTTAACTTTTAATTCAGCAAATTCGAAAGAATTTAAAGAGTTTTTATTAAAAGAGAACATTGATGTTGTTCTGGTGGGCACATGGCGGGAAAAGATTTCAAAAGAAGTTATAGACCTGCCCGTAATCGGAACAATAAACGTGCACCCTTCACTCTTACCAAAATACAGAGGCCCTAATCCTTATTTGCAAACAATACTTTACGGTGAAAAATATTCCGGTGTGACTTTTCATCTTATGAGCGAAAAGTTTGACGCAGGCTCAATACTTGCACAGAAAAAGATTGAAATTCTGGAGGGCGATACCGGAAAAGAACTAAAGAACAAAACAGTATTTCAGGCAAGACTAATTTGTACGGAATTACTGGACAAACTGCAAAGCGGTTTCGTAATCCCTGTAGAGCAGGATGAAAAAGAGGCAACCTATTACGGAAACGTAAAGCCGGAAGATATGACCCTCAACTTTGAAAAAGAAACATCCGTTGAGCTGTTACGGCGAATAAGAGCATTTCATCCGTGGCTTCCTGCATACTTTCAGTACAAGAATGTATTTTTCAAGCTTAATCCTTATGAAGTAAAAATAGTAAATCAAAGCGGTCAAACAGGTAAAATTATTGAAAAAGGGGATTTATCGCTAACTATTGCAACAAAAGACGGCAAAGCTTTAAAATGCGGGAAATTAAAACTTTATCGTTTGGAAAATTTCACAAACTTATATATAAAATATTTTGTTAAGTTAACCTAATAACTAACCTTATGCGGATAATCATCAGGTATCTTCCAATTATTCATTTGAATTAATGTTGTACAATAACCATGTAATTTAGAATCGACTACTTGACCTTTACACCCTTCGTATAACATATCTATTGTACCATCCCAACGATATTTGCTAGGCTCAAAACCTTTACCATGGTGATATTTCCAAGTATCTCCACCTCCTATGGGTTTAAAATTAAAGGTAAATCGACATATTCCGGTTGCTTCAGCATCTTGTTTTGTCATACATTTTTCGGGGTTAGACGGGTAAAAATAATAACCTCTGCTATAATATGCCGTTGAGGTTGCGAGAGCACTATTATCCGGGAAATAAACAATAAATGTTCCGTCAGCAAGAGTTTCGGTTTTAAGAATTTTCATATATGGAGCAAGATATTTGTTAAACCATTTTTCAGCTTCAGATGACCCTGGGACAGGATTTCCGTCTTTATCAAATTCGGCACCGGTTACATCATCATACCAGTATATTTTGTCACCATAATCAACTTCAGCCATTTTGACTGCCTGATTTATAGCGGAATAAAATTTCTGTAATCTTGTTTCGACAACCCTGTTGTTATTCTTTTGAATTAGTGCTGGCAGGGTTAATGCTGCAACGATACCAATAATACCCAGTGTAATAAGAACTTCAGCCAGGGTAAATGCGGCTTTACGGTTATCTGCAGAGTATGTTGAAAAACACTCCGGCACATTCGTACCAGCTCCATTACAAGGAAGGCTTTTGGATTCTATATCCTCTAAATTACTCAAAAGTTCAAGCGGAGAGCTTAAATCAGTTTGCCCCCCCCCCGGAAACCCTTGTTATAACTACATTTTGCATATTAACTCTCCTTTAAAATAAAAATAATTTACAAAATAAATTATACATAATAATCATAAATATTGCAAACTTATCAAAACTTGAAATCACGTTCACCGTGTGCAATTTTTACTAAATCTTTCTCCACAATAGCTTTAATGTCAGAATGTTCCAGAGTTTCAAGTTCTTTTGCGATAAGAGCTTCTCCGACCTTTTTAGTTTCTTCGGAAGCATAATCTTCCAGATATTCTTTTAATGTCATTATTGCATTCGGGTGACAGAAGTTATGAATTTGCTGATTTTTACAAATCTCCATAAATCTGTCTCCTGTTCTTCCGCTTCCATAGCAGGCAGTACAAAAACTCGGAAGATATCCAAGCTGCATAAGCCATCTCAAGACCTCATCAAGCGGACGTCTGTCTGAAATATCAAATTGAGCAGATTCTTCTTTTTCCGGCATAGGATTAAAATAACCGCCTACACTTGTTTTTGAGCCACCGCTGATTTGGGAAATACCAAGATGGAGAAGACGTTCCCTGCATTTTTCACTTTCTCTTGTAGAAACAATCATGCCTGTATAAGGAACTGCAATTCTGATACAGGCAACAATTTTGGCGAAGGTATCATCATCAATTCCATTGTCAAAAGTATCAGGATCGATATCATCAGCTTTTCTGATTCTTGGAACACTTATAGTGTGAGGCCCAACGCCATAGGCAGCTTCCAAATGTTCGGCATGCATTAACAGTGCCGCAAACTCATATCTGTAAGATTCAAGTCCGAAAAGAACCCCTAATCCGACATCATCAATTCCACCCTGCATAGCTCTGTCCATTGCTTCCGTATGCCATTTGTAATTATGCTTAGGTCCCGTTGGATGAAGCTTTTCATAACTTTCCTTATGATAAGTTTCCTGAAACAGAATATATGTTCCTATTCCGGCTTCATGAAGTTTTCTGTAATTTTCAACTGTTGTGGCTGCAATATTTACATTAACTCTGCGAATTGCACCGTTTTTATGTTTGATACCATAAATTGTCTTTATTGATTCCAAAATATATTCAAGCGGATTATTAACAGGATCTTCACCGGCTTCAATGGCAAGACGCTTATGTCCCATATCCTGAAGTGCAATAACCTCTTTTTCTATCTCTTCCTGAGAAAGTTTTCTTCTCGGAATATGTTTGTTTTTAGCGTGATAAGGACAGTAAACACAACCGTTCACACAGTAGTTAGAAAGATAAAGAGGTGCGAATAACACAATCCGATTTCCGTAAAAATCTTGCTTTATCTTATTTGCAAGTTTAAAAATCTGCTCATTCTTCTCCGGAATGTCGCAGGCCAATAAGATTGAAGCCTCTTTATGAGACAAACCCTTTTCTTGAAGAGCCTTATTTAGAATTTCATCAATTAACTCTGCATTATGCTTATTTTGTTCGGCATATTCCAAAGTTTCCAATACCTCTTCATGTGAAATAAATTCTTCAGCATTGTGTGATTTAGGATTATACATAATATTTATCCTCTCCCCTAACTTATCATCATGTTAAATCCCTGAAAAATAAAAGTAAAGTTATTTGATAACTTTACCGCCCCCTATCAGATATCCGTCCTCAATGTCATAAAATACACCGGCCTGACCTGCTGTAACTGATGAAACAGGAGCATCGAAAATAATTTTTGCTGAATTGTTATAAATTGACACGTGAGCTTTCTGCTTTGGCATATTGTATCGAATTTTAACCATTGCATCAAATTCAGTGCCGGCAGAAGGGTAAGAAAGTTTTAAATCAGATACCATTAATTCTGATTTGAAATTATCCTCGTTTCGCCCGAGGTAAACTATATTTTTTGCAGCATCAATATCAATAACATACAAAGGATAAGGGGCAGCAATACCTATACCTTTTCTCTGCCCTATTGTATATTGATAGCTTCCGTCATGTTCCCCGAGCTTTTGCCCGGTGTTAATATCAATGAAGTCACCTTTTTTATGTCCGAACCTGTCAATAAGATATTTTTTGGTTGTATAAGGCTTTTGAATAAAACAGATATCCTGACTTTCTTTTGCCGATTTCGGAGGAAGATCAAATTCATAAGCTATTTTTTTCACTTCATCCTTTGTATATGAATATAATGGAAATAATGTTTTTGAAAGTTCTTTTTGCCCAAGTCTGTATAAAAAATAAAGCTGATCCTTATGTTCGTCTTTTGCCGGATAAAGTTTATAAACTCCGCCAACATTTCTTATTTCAGCATAATGTCCTGTTGCATAAACATCCGCACCAAGAGTATTTATTGCATAATCAAAAATTTCACCCCACTTAAAAAACTCATTACAAACAATGCAAGGATTTGGTGTTTCTCCAATGGCATAGGAATTTTCAAAATAATCTATAACTCTATTTTTAAAATTTTGGCTGATATCAAGAACGTGGTGCTTAATTCCCAGCTTATGTGCAACTTTTTCAGCATTTTCACATACTTTATCAGAAGCTTCTGTATCAGTCATTCTTCCGGTAATACCCTCAACCTCATAACCGCAATTTTTTAAAATTAATGCTGTAACAGAGCTGTCAACTCCGCCGCTCAGGGCTACCACCGCTTTTTTCAAACCTTTTTCCATATATGAAGAATAACATAAAATTATTTTTGCATAAATATTAAGTTTTATTTCAAAAGCTTTTAATTTTTAAAAATTTGAAGTATTATCATAGTAGTAAAATAAACTTCGGGAGATTTATTCTAATGACACAAAACAATGAAAACGTGATAGGTATTCCAAGAGCAATGTCCTTTTACCATAATTATCCGTTTTATTACGGATTTTTTACGGCACTTGGCATTAAAATTGTTTTGTCTGACGTGACAACAAAACAGACCCTTTCGAGAGGTTCAGCCCTTGTCGTTACGGAGACCTGTCTTCCGATAAAAATTTACGTCGGTCATATACTTAACTTGCTTGATAAAGGTATTGATAAAATTCTCGTACCTTCAATTCAATCAGTTGCCTACAAAATATACAACTGTTCAAAAATCAGAGGACTTCCGGATTTGATACGAAATGTTGTAAAACAGGATTTTACAATGGTCGAAGCAACACTCGACAAATCAGAAAAGAACCACGGGCTTTATGACTTTTTAAAAGAAATGGCTGCTCCATTCGGTATTACTGATGAGAAAAAAATAAAAGAAGCCTCGAAAGCCGGCTGGAGAACCTATAATAATTTCCATATCATGTCTAAATCCGGAATGAGTTATAAAAAAGCAATTAACTATGCACTTCAAGGTAAAGTTTTTATAGAAAGTTCCACTAAAGAATATCCTATATCGATTGCTCTTGTAGCACACGGATATAATATTTATGATGACAGAGCTTCCATGAAAATAATTGATAAACTTGAAAGTATGGATGTCAAGGTATATACAGCACTCCAGTTATCACAGGAACAAACTCTTGAAGGGATTAATACTCTCGGGGAAAAATTATACTGGGCTAATGAATACGAAATGACCGGAACCGCAGGACACTATATGAAAGATAATAAAATTGACGGTCTTATTGCACTTAATGCGTTCGGATGCGGTCCTGATTCGTTAATGATAGAAAGAATAATAAGAAAAGCAAAACAATTTAACAAACCTATTTTGCACCTAACAATAGATGAACAAACCGGTGAAGCAGGTTTTATTACAAGACTTGAAGCTTTTGTTGATATGCTGTTCCGCAAGAAACGTGCAACCATTATCAATAAAATTGATATTCAGGGACAAAGTGAATACATTCCGAACACCAATTTTATAGAGACTAAATAGTGGTTATAAATGAAATTTTACTTATAGCATCAATACTGCTTATTGCAGCAATTATACTTAACAAAGTAGGCGGTAAGTTTGGAGTTCCGTCATTAATAATTTTTATCCTTGTCGGCATTCTGGCAGGTTCTGACGGAATACTTGGAATACACTTTGAAGATTATATGTTTGCTCAATTCGTTGGAATAGTTGCAATTTCATACATCCTTTTTATGGGCGGGTTGAGTTTTAATACAGATGAATTAAAGCCTATAGCAGCAGAAGGAACAATACTTGCAACTATCGGAGTCTTTGCAACAGGAATACTTACAGGACTTTGCAGCTATTATCTTTTGCATCTGTCATTGCTTGAATGCATGCTGCTCGGGGTTATAATATCTTCAACTGATGCCGCAGCGGTTTTCAGCGTTTTGCGGTCAAAAAGTATCAGCCTGGGGTATAATTTAAAACCGCTTCTGGAATTTGAATCAGGCAGTAACGACCCTATGGCCGTATTCTTAACACTCGGAGTTATCGGACTTATAAAAAACGAATTAAATCTCACCGGACTTGTGTTTGATTTTTTCAAACAAATGATTCTAGGAATTGTATTCGGATATTTAATTGCACGGGTCACAGTATGGTTTATTAATAAAATAAAACTTGAATACGACAGCTTATATGTAGTTGTTACTCTTGCGTGTGTTCTTTTTACTTATTCTGCAATTACAATAATCGGCGGAAACGGCTTCATCGGAACATATGTCTGCGGACTTGCTATGGCTGGAATGATGTTTGTTAATAAGAAAACTCTGGTAAAATTTCATGATGCAGTAGCCTGGATTATGCAGATTATTATGTTCCTTATCCTCGGGCTCCTTGTTAACTTTAAAGACGGCTTTGCATACACAAAACAGGCATTTTTAATTGCATTAATTATCACTTTTATAGCAAGACCTGTTGCTGTATTTTTAACAACAATCCCGTTCCGAAGGAGTTTCAGAGAAAAATTAATGATATCCTGGGTAGGTTTGCGAGGAGCTGCACCTATTGTACTTGCGACATTCCCGCTTGCAGAACAGATTCCGCATGCAATGGAAATTTTTAACATTGTATTCTTTGTTGTATTGATATCTGTTATACTTCAGGGAACAACTATTCCATACATCGCAAAACTTTTAAAAGTGGATGCCCCGCTTGAAGTAAATCATGATTCCGTTCTGGAATATAATGATAAAGATCCTAACAATAAAATGATTGAATTTACAATTCCGAAAAATTCTCAGGCAATAGGAAAACAAATATTTGAACTTAATCTGCCAAAAGACACGCTGGTTTCGCTGATTTATAAAAACGGAGAATACATTATTCCGACCGGAAGTACAGAAATATCACCCTGTGATGTTCTTTTTGTTCTGATGAATAAAACAAAAGAACAGGAAGTGTTTGACATTTTATGCAGTGAAACAGAAAGTTAATGAATGTTAATATAATATTTGCTTTTACATGAACTTAGATGTAAACTGATTACTAATGATGTGGCCGGGTTGGAATTAAAAAACTTACCGGCCGGTACAAAAACAAATTAAGGAGAAATTGGAATGACACCAAGAAACTTTTTATTCACTTCCGAATCAGTTACGGAAGGCCACCCCGACAAAGTATGCGATCAGATTTCTGATGCTATTTTGGACGAATTTTTGACAAAATATCCGCAATCACGTGTTGCGGCAGAAACCACTGTTACAACAGGTATGGCTTTAGTTTGCGGAGAAATTACATCTGACTGCTATGTTGATATTCCGGCAGTTGTAAGAAATACCATTAAAAACATAGGTTATGCCGGCAGTGAAGGCGGCGGATTTGATTACAAAACCTGTGCAGTATTAACAAGCATTGACGAACAATCTTGTGATATTGCCGGCGGTGTAAATAAAGCTTATGAAACAAGAAGTGATAATGCAGATACATCAACTTCTGAAACTGAAAATATCGGAGCCGGAGATCAGGGTATCATGTTCGGTTATGCTTGTAACGAAACACCGGAACTTATGCCTCTTCCGATAAGCCTTGCTCATAAATTATCATACAGACTTGCACAGGTAAGAAAACAGGGAATCTTAAACTACCTCAGACCTGACGGCAAATCACAGGTAACTGTCGAATATGTTGACGGAAAACCTGCCAGAATTGATACTGTTTTGATTTCGACTCAACATGACCCTGAAATTAACGGTATTACAGACAATCAAAAAGTACAGGAAATCATAAGAAAAGATATAACAGCATATGTTATTGACGAAGTATTTGCTCATGAAACGGTAAAACTTGATAGCAAAACCAAAATTCTTGTGAACCCTTCAGGAAGATTTGTTGTCGGTGGTCCTCAGGGTGATGCAGGTTTGACAGGACGTAAAATTATTGTTGATACCTACGGTGGTTACTCACGTCACGGCGGCGGAGCTTTCTCGGGAAAAGATCCGACAAAAGTTGACAGATCCGCTGCTTATGCGGCAAGATGGGTAGCTAAAAATATTGTTGCTGCAGGATTAGCAGAAAAATGCGAAATTGAATTGGCTTATGCCATCGGAGTTGCTGAACCTGTTTCTATCATGGTTGACACTTTCGGAACCGGCAAAATTTCTGATGATGAAATTTCCGTACTGGTTGCTAAAAACTTCGACCTCAGACCGGCAGCAATCATTAAACAGTTTGACCTTCGCGGACTGCCTGCTAAAAACGGGGGTAAATTCTACCAGTTGTTAGCCGCTTACGGGCATATGGGAAGAACTGATATTGATGTACCTTGGGAAAGAACCGAGAAAGCAGAAGCTTTAAAATCTCAGGCTTGTGCCTGCGGAACTTGCTCAAAATAAATTACACTGATTATTTAATTACAATTAAATAGAGAATAGGCATTAACCTATTCTCTATTTTTGTATATGGTATGCAATTAATCTCAAGATAAGACTTTCGAATTTTTACTCAGTAATATCAATCTGCTCCATTTCAAATTTATCGGGCTTTTTTTGATGTTTAATTAAATATGCACTAATTAATGCCGTTAAAGGAACACAAGCTAATATTGCAATACTCCCTATTAATGCAGATGAAATTTCAGTTGCAACCTGATTCAGGTTAAAAAATTTCTGCAAATCAATATTACTTGACAGCAATACCAGCGGCAAAGCACTGCCAAGATAGACCAGTATAAGCGTATTTGACATTGTACCTATAACATCCCGGCCAACATTCATTCCCGATTTAAAAAGCTGCCTTGTACTTAAACTTTTGTCAGTCTCATAAATTTCATTAATTGCACTTGCAATGGAAACCCCAGTGTCCATTAAAGCACCCAATGCCGCAATAATCATAGAAGCAGACAAAATTCCCTTAAAACTCAAATCAGGTCTTGTTGAATACAAAAACATACTTTCTTCGCCGGCAAATCCTGAAAGATGAGCAAGATAAATGGCGACCAGAGATAAAGCTCCTGCAACAATAAGACTCAAAGAAGTTCCTATAACAGCAGAGGAACTTTTGGAATTAAACCCTGCAACAAGGTATATTGTTATAACCGTAGATAAAATTCCTACGAGAACTGCAGAAGCTATCGGACAAAAACCGTTTAATATCATCGGTACTAACATAAAGAAAATCAATGCAACAGTTGCAAGAATTGACACAATACTGAATACACCCTTTTTCTTACCTATTATCATAACAAGAACCGTAAAAAGTCCGCCAAAAAACCACAATGCATTATCCCTCTTTATATCAGCTATAAAAAAATCTACATCGTTACTTGAAAGGATTTCAGTATTTTTAGCCTCAACATGAAGAATAACCCTGTCTCCGGGATTAAGAATTATGTCATATGCAGGATTTGAAGTAAGCATATTATCAAGTTCAACTTCCTCACCCTTAAATTGACCGGTCAAAATTTTTACAAGAACTTTCTGCTTTACGTTATTCTCGCTCTGAACACCGTCGGTAACATCTTCATAACTGATACTCTCAACCTTTCCCACTTCAGACGGTAAATCCGGCATTTCTAAAGCTGAAACAGGCATTATACATAAATTAAAAAATAATATTAATAATAAAAAAAGTCTTTTCATAATATATACCCCTATTACCCCTCTTCGTCAGGTTAACATAGACAATCAAAAATTTAAAGCATTAAAAAGCGGGTAAAAAACCCGCTTTTTAAAATTTATAATCCGGAATAACAAACTTTTCGTTATTTGCTCCCTTATCAACAAAAGCAAGGTAATAATCCATCGCCATATCTTTTGTTTTTGCATAAAAATCATCAGGAATAAATTTTTTATGCAATTCTGTTCTGTCACCCGAATAATTGCCCATGACATTTGCATAAGTTTCAATCATTTCCTTATTTGAACCTCCTCCGTATGCTTTTGTCTTAGCATCAGTGCCGGAAGGTCTGATTTCTATATATTTATGAGCAAACTTAAGATAAGTTCCGTCTCCGACAAATTTTATATCTTCAAGGTTATCAAAAATTAAACTCTTGAACGAATCATTAAGAATCTCTCTTACATCGTCAAGGGTCATCAAACCCTCTTTAACACCCATAGCCATTGAAAGGAAGAACAAATCATTCTTCGTACGTTTTTTCTCTCCTTCAATTTTTGCAGCTTTAAGTTTATTGATATCAGGTTCCGACTCATTATAATAAGCAATATCAATACGGGTATCATAACGACTTACGATATCATTATCCGCAAATATTTCATTCAGATAATCCGACATAGGTTTCTTGCCGAGTTTTGCGATAAGAGCTGAAGCAACCACAATAGCTTCTGTCGCACTTTTTTCCCTCATAGCAACGGCTTTTCTTCCGGCAAGAGATTCAATCAAATCTTCGCATCCCATAATCATCCCACCGGACTCTTCACCTCCAAAGAGTAATCTCGGATTAACACCGAGGTTAATTTCATTGCCGAAAACATCATCTACAATTACAGGTTTTGCAGGATTATTTTTTAGTTGAAGTTCAACTTTTTTCATAATGTTTGCAATTTCTTTAAATCCTACAGGCACATTAACGACTTTTACATCATTCTTTCTAGCCCATTCATCCCAAGAATTTGCTGACGCGGTAGTTTTTATCATAAATCTAGGATGATTTTTCCAGAGGTTCTGAGCTTTTAACTGTTTTGCCCAGAAATCCATAATCATCAAAAAGGCTTGATTTGCAGTAAATACTGTTAGGATTTTATCATTACCCAGCGGAACATAATCAATACCATTTTTTTGAAGGTACTCAATACGTGAAGCAGGTTCTGTCTGAGTAATAGTTAGTCGATCATGATCAGGGTCTGTAATCAAAACACAGGTACCCAGAGGATAGTTTTTTAGTTTTTCTTCGTAATGCAATGTTTCAATTACAGGGAAAAACTTTTCTCCGCTCAATCTTTTTGCAATAACAGTGGCATCAACAGAATAATCATAAAAGGCATGTTCTCCCTTTGGAGTTATATCATATTTTCCAATACCATGGAAAAACGGATCTTCTTCAATATTAAACCAGTCAAACTTCCCTGATACTTCCAGTTTTTTCAAAACTCTGCTTAATGTCCGGTATGCAGAACCACCGACATTTTCAATACAAATTTTGTCTTTCAGGGTTTTAATCAGATCAAGATTAACTTTTTTAGCCACACCGGATTTAAGATATTCAACATATAAATCAATACCGTCATTAAGTTTTGCCATTACAGATTCATCAATAAGCGGATTATCCTTCGCAGCGACTTTGATTTCATAAATTCCTTTTTTCTCGGTTTCTTTAAAGATTTCGTCAATTTTATCAACAAATTCCATAGATTCTTCCGGAAGATACTGGCTTCCCTGACAGTTCAAGTCCTTTGTTGCATTTTTAACCGAAATTCCATGACTGGAAGTTATATATTCACCCCCGAGCAAATCCAGTTTAAATGCAAGAAAGGAAGCAAGCCAAATCGGGATAGTTTTTCTTTCAACCGGAACGAGAGTTTTAATACCGTTAGCAGCCTGAATTCTCGCGATGGCATCCAGAAAAAGAGCTGAATTATATCGAACTTCTCTGCCTGCGACTTTCAGAATCGTCTGACCTTTATATTTTTCTCTTGCGACAAGGGATTTTGCAAGCGTTGCCAGAACAATCCCGAAAAGATTAATCGGGAAACGGGGATCCTGAGGGTAGAGAATATTCTGCGGACCTCTGATACCTGCAGTCGAAACTTTTGCCTCTTTTGCATATCCGTTAAACCAATCATATAAGTTCAGACCTTCAGGATTTGTTTTTTCATCATACGGGTATAAATGTTCTTTTTTCAAGATAATTGTAAACTCACCGTCTTTTGAAAAATCCATAATATCAAGATTTTTTATATTATCCGGAGTTTTATCGTAAACACTTTTAAATAATTCGTTTTCTAAAGCATTTTTTGATTCTTTTAGTTTGTTCATGCTTCTCTCCTATCACTGATTCCTACAACTGAAAGTTATTATATTAAAAAAGTTACAAATATGCAAAGACCGTTTTTTGATGTATAATACTGACCAAGGGAGAAAGTCTAAAAAATGAGTAAAAAAAAGAAAGAATATACCAAACGTTCATCATCGCAATATAATAAATGGCGTGGTTTTTTTCAGGATATAGTATGTAAATTCGGTTATATGATACGTTTCAAACTTGTTTACAGACTTGAAGTTCACGGACTTGAAAATGTTCCGGAAGATAATGAATATATAGTTTGCCCTAATCACCTGTCAACACTGGATCCGCCTTTAATGGTTTCAGTCCTTCCACGCCACGTAGCATTTATGGCTAAAAAAGAACTGTTTGACATACCTTTTCTACGCTGGTGGATTGATTGGCTCGGAGCATTTGCCGTTAACCGGGAAAGCCTCGGCCCGTCAACGGTCAAAACAGTAAAAATTATAAAAGACAGCAAATGGGTTCTAGGCCTATTTCCTCAGGGCACAAGAGGAATTCCGGGAGAAATAAGAGGAGTTAATAAAGGATTTGCAGGACTTGCAAAAATAACCAAATGTGCAATTCTTCCGGTCGGAATTATCGGAACTAATGAAGTTAAAAGATGGCCTTTTACCGGTAAAATTATAGTTAATATAGGAAAACCAATACCTTACAGCAATAATCCCGATGAAACTATGAAACAATGGATTGATTCTATTCAGGAGCTTACCGGATTTAAATACATTCCTGATGATAATCCTAATGATATGATTGGAGTTGAGAATGAGTAAGAAACAAGAAAGAAATTTTAACAGACGCTATGCTTCTGAATACAATATTTTCAGATCCATATTCTATTTATGTTTTCTGTACACTGTTGTAATCCCTTTTTTTACGATTTTTTATAACTATAAAATTACCGGAACAGAAAATCTGCCAAAATGGAACAAAAAAGACAAATATATTTTTACGGCAAACCATGTTTCAATATTTGACCCGTTCCTTGTACCTATGGCCGTAAAAAAATTAATAGCATTTATGGCTAAAAAAGAACTGTTTGAACCGCAGGAAAAATTTAGCTGGTTGATTAAGCGTCTCGGAGCCTTTGCTGTTGACAGAACCAAACCGGAAATAGCAACATTCAAAACTGTACGCGATGTTTTTACAACAAGCTGGTCACTTGGAGTGTTCCCGCAGGGAGGTACCCGTCCTTACGGAAAACTTGAAGGTATAAAAAAGGGATTTGTTGTAATTGCGAAAAATGCAAAAGCTGATATTATTCCGGTTGCCATTGACGGTTTTGACGGTTATCCGAAATTAAAACCATTTACAAGAAGAAATGTTCAGCTTCATATAGGAAAACCTATTTCCTATAAACTTCCTGAAGATGTAATTATTTACGAATGGTGCAAACAGATTTCAGAACTTGCAGACTACGAAAATTTGGCACCTATTCCTGAATCTTATCAGGAAAATACAAAAACAGAAGTCAGAGTTTAGGCAATCTCTGCATACAAAATAATCCTCAGTTTTACTGAGGATTATTTTGTATGCAACCTAAAATTTTACCTTAATATTTCAATAATCTTCACCGACCTCATATATATCACCGCGTTGAATTTCATCATTAATTATTGATTCATCAAGGCCTCCGGTATGCTGGAGAGAATCACCTGAAGAAAATTTATTTGACATAATCGAAATTTCAAACACATCATTTTGGTACTGGTTTGGTCCTTTTAATCCGTTAACATCAAAATAAATTCTGCCGCATCTTGTTGATGTTCTGTCCAAAACTTCTCCGGTATTATTACCGTCCGCATCAGTAACATTCTGTTTCCAATTATAAAAACACTTGCCTGATGAAGTATTGTCATTATGAATTGACACAAAACTTCCATCTTTTAAAACAAGTCTTCCTTTATCTCTCAATATCGAATTCATATTACCGGTTTTACCGCTTCCGTTATTTGCACGTTTAAATTGTTTTATGGTATATTCACCTCCGCATTTGGAGTTTAAAACATCTTGCTTGGTACAAATTTCTATAGGTGCAAGGTATTTTGCAAAACCGTTAACTATATCTTCATGACTTTTTCCTCCATCGAAGATTAACCAGTATTCATTAGGGGTTCCCATATCATTACTGTATAGAACAAGTGCATTAGCAATAACAGAATACATTTTTTTAGCCTGTTGCAGCAAAACCTTTTCTCTATAATTTTGTATCAACTGCGGTAATGTCATGGCTGCCACAATACCGATAATACCAAGTGTTATTAAGACCTCAGCCAGTGTAAAGGCACGATTATAAGTAGTTTTTAGCATTATTCAACTCCTTCCTAACTATTGAGAAATCTCAATGATTTTAATAACAGTATATTGCATAATCTCAATAGATGCAATATAAATATCTTGGAAAATTCATAAAACTTAAAAGAGAAAAAACAGGAATATCACTCAATAAGTTCGCAATGGAAGCCGATATTGATTGTGCTATCTTATGCAGAATTGAAAATCTTAAACAGGGAATAAAACTTAGCGTACTTGAAAAAATAGCTAAAAAGTTTGACAAAACTCCTGCAGAATTTTTAACGGAATTTGAAGAGTATAAAGAATAATAAAAACCCCTGATATATAAATCAGGGGTTTTTACCGTTTTTATTATTTAAAGAAAGGAATTAGTTATTATGCAGGCATCTGGTTTAGTTTATCTAAAGCCATTGTTGCTGCTTCCTGAACACCTTTGTCCTGATCGTTCTTAGCTATTGTGAACAAGGTTTCAAGGTCTTTTTTGTATGCCGGGTTCTGGATATAGCTTAAAGCTTCCAGAGCTGAAGTTCTTACCATCGGGTTCGGGTTGTTTTTCAACTGTTCAACGATTGTAACTGCACCCGGTAATTCAGTGATAGGAACTGTTGTATTAGTTAATTTAGCAACTTCATCGGCATAAAGTTTTTGCATTATTGCAGAAGTGAACATTGCATAGCTTTTGTTTCTTTCAGCTTGTTCAAGCGGAGTAATTGTTGAAGCTAACTGTTTTTCAGCATCTGTCATTGTTTGGTTTGCAAGTAATTTTTCTCTTGCAGCCATTTGTTCCGGAGTAGGACCTGCGAGTTTGCTGGTATCAGCTTTAATAATATTGCTTAATGCATCCATTACTTTAACATCTAACAATTCAGTAGCTTTCTGTGGATCTGTTTTAACCATATTAGCCATATCTTCCATAGCTAAAGCCTGTACGTCATAGTCAGGGTTTGTTAATTTTGCAACAAATGCATTCAAATCAACCTGTGGTTCCAATGGTGCAGAAGGAACAACTTCTACTTTTGGAGCTTCAGCCGGAGCTTTTGGTGCTTCCGGAGCTGCAGGTGCAGCCTGAGGCTGTGGAGCATTTACATTTTGTTGTGCAATATTTGTTTGCGGAACAACAACTTGCGGAGCAGGAGGTACAACTACCTGAGGAGCAGGGACTTCAACTGCAGGAACTGCTGTCGGAGCCTGAGCCGGTGCTGCTGCAGCCGTAGGAACTTCTACCGGAGCCGGGCATGGAGGACAAACTGTCTGAATCGGCGGGTAATAAGGCTGAGTCATTGTCTGCGGATAAGAGTATAACTGAGATTGCGGATATGTGTAATATGGCATCGTCGGTGTAGCATATTGAGGAACCTGTTGAGGAACATTTACTACAGACTGACCAACACCAGGAGCTGAAACGCTCGGATTGTGAACATCAATTTTAACCGCATTGTAATTAGGAGCAGGTGTAGCATAAGGCTGCACTAAAGGCTGCTGCATGTAAGGATTTACATAATTTGGAATTTGCATCATTTTATTTTCTTCCTTTCAATAAATAAATTTAACTGTATTCCTATTCTACCTATTAAATACCCCTCAAGAAAATAAATTGCTAAAATTTCATTATATTTTAATAATTCTTAACATATATTTTTGTAAATTTTACAAAACATAAGATATATTTACATTTATGGGACAAGAGAATTTTTTGTGCTATAATCTTAATGGGATGAAAATTGTAAGATTTTCGTATTTTAGACTAATTTCACAAGGATATTTAAATGTTATTAAATAAAGAAAACAAAAAATCCATCAGGTCAGCATTCGGGAAAACTCTTGCAGAATTAGGTAAAACGAACAAAGATATTGTTGTTATGGACGCCGATCTGGCATGCTCAACACAATCACAAATGTTTGGAAAAGAGTTTCCGGACAGATTTTTTGACTGCGGAATAGCAGAGCAAGACATGATTGCAACAGCGGCAGGACTTGCAAGTGAAGGGAAAATTCCTTTTGTCTCAAGCTTTGCAATGTTTGCTACAGGCAGAACATATGACCAGATTAGAAATTCAGTCTGTTATCCGGAATTTAACGTAAAAATTATCGGTACACATGGAGGAATTACTGTAGGAGAAGATGGAGCAAGTCATCAGGCACTTGAAGATATTGCCCTTATGAGAAATATTCCGAATATGTCGGTAATTGTTCCTGCGGACTGCAAAGAGTGTGAAGAAGTAATAAAATTTGCAGCAAACAACTACGGACCGATGTATATAAGAATTGCAAGAACAAATCTCTGTGATATTTTTGATGACAGCTATGAATTTGATTTTTGCAAAGTAAAAGTTATTGAAGAAGGTACTGACGTTACTGTAATAACTAACGGAGAAACGCTTGCTGAAGTTATTGAAGCCGGAGAAATTCTGAAGGCTCAGGGATATTCGGTACAAATACTCCATGCTCCTGTAGTTAAACCGCTTGATGGTGCTACCATTATAGAAAAGGCTAAACAAACAAAATTTGTTATAACTGTTGAAAACCATTCTATAATAGGCGGACTTGGCAGTGCAGTTTGTGAACTTCTTGCTGAGTACTACCCGATGCCTGTTCACAGATTCGGGATTAATGATACGTTTGGACAGAGCGGAAAATGGGATTTTCTGCTTGATTATTATGGTTTGTCCGCTCAAAAATTAGCTAAAAATATCAAAAAACAAATAGACATATACCGTCTTGTAAAATAAATAAGGATTAAGAATAATGATTCAATTCAGAGCAGTTACAAAAAAATACAAAAATAACAGCTACGCATTAAAGAATATAAATCTTGATATTCTTTCAGGAGAATTCGTATTCATTGTAGGGGCTTCAGGTGCAGGAAAATCTACGCTTATGAAACTTCTTTATCATGAAGAATCTCCAACCAGCGGAACTGTTACAATCGGAGGGATTAATATTGCAAACCTTTCAAACGATAAAATCCCGAATTTAAGAAGATGTATGGGGATTGTGTTTCAGGATTACAAACTGCTCCAGAACATGACTGTTTACGATAATGTAGCATATGTAATCAGAACTCTCGGGATAAGTTCAAGAGAAATCAATGCCAGAGTAACAGGTGCTCTAAAAATTGTAGGCTTATACAATAAAATGCATGCCACACCTGCTGAACTCTCCGGAGGAGAACAGCAAAGAGTAGGTATTGCACGAGCAATAGTCAACGGGCCTCCTCTATTAATTGCGGATGAACCTACAGGGAATCTGGATCCTAAAAATTCTATGGAAATTATGCAAATTTTAGACCAGATTAATCAGAGAGGAATTACCGTAATTGTCTCAACCCATGATAACGCAATGGTTGACTATTTCAGAAAAAGGGTAATCACCCTTGATAAAGGTGAAGTTGTTAGGGATATTCAAGCAGGTACTTATGAATAATCAAAAATTACAGATAAAGAAGAAAGTAAAAAAACACATACCGAAAGATTGGCTTTGTGAACTTAGAATTTTGTACAGGTTAACAATGGAAACATTCAATGACATAAAAAGAACCGGCATTGTTAATCTGGTCATTATAACTACAATGGCAGCAATTTTGACAATATTCGGGGCCTTTTTCAGAAGTGCCATGTCCATTTCTTCATTTGCTCATGAACTTGGGAATGTACTTGAAATTTCGGTATATTTAAAATCCGGAACTGATACTAATGTTGCAAAAAACAGAATTAAAGAATTTGAACATGTTGAGAACGTAAAAATTATACCAAAAGATGTTTCATGGGCGAATCTGAGACGTGAAATGAGTCTGCCGGATATAAGCAATCCGCTTCCTGATACTTTGCATGTTAAAGTTGATAAACCTGAAAATATAACAACTGTCTTTAATAACATTAAAGACTTAAAATCTGTTGTTGAAGATATGAGTTATGCCCAGGAGCTTGCAAAAAAAATACAAACACTTAACCATGTTGTAAATACAATAACGGTACTGGTTGTAATAATTATGGGTATTCTAACAATAACAATTATTAACAATACAATTCAGCTTGTAATTCAGTCACGTAAAGATGAAATCGAAATTATGAGGCTTATGGGTGTTTCAAACTGGTATATAAGATTTCCGCTGATTATGCAGGGAGCATTTTACGGATTTGCCGGTTCATTAATAGCAATACTCCCACTTAACCTTGTACAGAACGGGCTTGCAAATGTCCACCAGTTCTTTATGGTTCCGTCTCCGCTTTACGCACACAGTATTGTTATATTTACAATGTTTGCAATGGGAATATTGTTCGGAGCCGGTGGAAGTTTCTTGTGTATCAAAAAACATCTGCAAGTATAATTTAATATGAGTAATATATTATTAGTCACAAATAACAAAAAAACGGTTGATACTTTTGCCGGAAAACTCATTTTATTGAGGAATACCGACAGAGTTGCATACTGTGACTATGCGGATGCTCCGGATATTGTTTTTGCAAACAATCCGGATCTCGTTATATTGCATGAAAATCCCGACTTTAACAAGACACTTAATCTTATTAAATATATTAAAACCAGAAACTGCAGTATTCTTCTTTTAATTGATAATTACAACCGAAATAATGTTCTGAATGCTTATGATGAAGGAATTGATGATTACTTCTTAACTACCTCAGATCCTTCGGAAATTTCAATACGAACAATTAATTGTATTAGAAATAACAATAGAAAAGGGAAAACCGAAGAATATCTGAAATACATGAAAAAATACGGAATTATATCAGAATTAAGCGGATTTTACGGAAAGAAATATGCAGTAGAAGTTTTTGAAGACAGCCTGCTTTCAAAGGATTACTCAAAAGGTGCATTAATAGTAATTACAGCTGACGAGGACGGAAAAACCAATGACATTCAGCAAAAAATGATTAATGCCATAAAACATTCAATAAGGTTTAACGATTTAACAGCAAATTGCGGAGGAACAAAATATGCCATTCTGACAGATAATTCCGGGGCACAGGGGGCGGTTGCTGTTGTTGAGAAAATAAGAGGATATATTAACGGTGAATTTTCTGTAAAAGCCGGAATTTGCGAAATTAAGAATTACACATATCAACTTGCGGAAAAGAAGGCTATGTGTGCTCTTTCGGATGCAATGCTAAGCAATGACGAGATTGTAATTTATGCCAAAAAAGGAAATGAAACCACGGATGATTGGCTCGATGTGCCGTCAGAAACAACAAATAATTATAAATTATTTCAGCATACTTTTCGCAGAAAGCTGGAGAAAGTTATAACTCCCGTCTTCTACAGGATGCAAAAGAATTACGAAAATGAACTTGAAAATACTAAAATAGAACAATATACAGATGAAATTCAAAGTGTTTTCAGGATGACTAATCCAAAACAAACAAGCTTGCTAAAACTTATATACACAGGATTCACAAAAGTTAAAATTAATATCAACCATGCAGGACTGGATAGTCCGGAAAACAGAGAAATAATAATTTCAGTAAAAAGCTTAAATGCACAAATGCTAACAGATATACTTGAAAGTTTTATACAGGAATTTAAGACAACCATTGAATAAGGAGAAAATTTTATGAATACACTTTCTGCACAGAACAGTTTGCTAATGATAATTGATATACAAGAAAGACTTGTGGCCGCTTTAGATAAAGATATTGTTGTATCCAAAGCTGTAAAAGTAGCCAGTGCAGCAAAATCACTCGGGATTCCGGTACTTGTAACAGAACAGTACCCAAAAGGTTTAGGTAATACTGTACCTCAGTTAAAAGCTGTATTGCCATCCGATACTGAAATAGTTGAAAAAACTGCATTTAATGCGTTGTTAGAAGAAGGTATGCCTGAAAAAATAGCATCTTACGGGAAAAAACAGATTGTTTTATTCGGTATAGAAACACATATTTGTGTACATCAGACTGCGGCAGCACTAATAGAAGCCGGTTATGAAGTTTATATTATAAAAGATGCCTGTGCTAGCAGAAATAAATACGAATTCAAACAGGGCATTGAAATCATGCAGCAAAACGGAGCAAAAATTTCCTGTGTTGAAATTGCTTTATTTGAATGGTTAAAAGGTGCAAAGAACCCGAAATTTAAGGAAATTCAGGCGTTAATAAAGTAATATTAAATATGTGCAATATCATCTTTAATTTGTTTTTTTAATTCCTCTATTGAAGCAAATTTTTTTTCTAATCTAATCATCTTTAGAAATTCAACGGCAATATTTTCACCATAAATATCTCTGTCAAAATCCAGAATATGAGTTTCTAAAGAACACTGATTAGTATTAGAAACAGTAGGTCTAATGCCGAAATTTGTAATTCCGCGATAGACTGCATTTTGGTAATGCACAATAACGGAATAAACACCGAACGGCAAATCGATAAGTTCCGGAGGATACATTAAGTTTGCAGTCCTGAATCCAATCTTACGCCCGAGCTGCTGCCCTTTTACAACCTCACCCCTTATTGTAAAATTATACCCCAACATTTCGTTAGCATTAGCAAGCTGCCCCTTAGATAGTGCATTACGTATTGCGGTACTGCTGATTGTTTCATTATTAATTTTTTGCGGCGGAACCTCAAAATACTTATAATTGTAAACTGACTGCATTTTTGTCAATAAGTCAACACCGCCCGATTTTTGGGCACCAAAATAATGATTAAACCCGGTTGAAATTGACTTTGGAGAAAAATTATCTATCAATACATTTTTTAAATAGGCCTCTGCAGACAACATACACAATTTAGCATTAAAATCCAAAATATAAACATAATCAACCCCTAGCGACTCCAGATGAGCCAATCTGTCATCTCTGGTTAAGATATACTTTGGACAGACGCCGTAAAAAAAGCAACACGGATGATCTTTAAATGTTATAACCGCAGATTTATTACCGTTTTTATGTGCAAAATTCACAGCCGTGCCAATAACAGCCTGATGCCCTATATGCACACCGTCAAAATAACCGAGTGCAAGGGATAAATTAGGGTTTGTATTCAATTCGGTAAATATTTGCATAGCTTAATTATATTACAAAACAATGTAAAATTAATATAATCAATTTACTAAATATTATTTTTACTATTCCAGTTTGAGAGCCTGAACAATTCTATAGAGAAATTCCAATTTTTGATGATTATTTTTCAAAAGTTTTACAGATTTAATGATTTCATCTGATAATTCTTCTTCAGATTTTAAATGTTCCGTAAAAAAGAAATCTTCAATGGAAACATTCAATGATTTAGACAGTTTATCAAAAGTTTCTGCAGTAACAAAATTATCCCCGGTTTCAATTCCGCTCAGCGTTCTTTGTGAAACATCAATCATTTCTGAAAGCTGTTCCTGAGTTAAGCCGCGATTCAAACGTATTCTTCTTATTTTTTGACCAAGTTGCTTCTTTATACCCATAGAAATAAAACTTCATACTAAATTATTAAAACCGATTAAATGTATTTTATATTAATTTTTGTAAAGCTGTAATGTGACTATACATCTATATTATAGTATTTTATACATTTAATTTCATATAAACTGGCAATTTTTAGCAAGAATAATTTTTATATTAAATATAGCCAATAAACACAAGGAAAGGAGATTTGTATGTCAACAAACAACATTAGCGGAGCACAATTCGGGCTTACCGGAAACCCTGAAGCTGATGCAATGAGATATGCACAAGCCAACGGGATTTCGTTAGAAGAAGCAAAAAACAAGCTGAAAAGCCGGTTCGGAGATCCACAGCAGCCAGCTCCAAACAGTATATTCGGAGCACCTTCTCCTCTTATACAAATACAGATTCAAAATATGCCGCAAGGAGCATCTTTATTTAATTTCCCTATGCCGCAATCAGGACAACAAGAGATGATTCCAATGCCTCAAACCCCGGAACAGATGTTAGGAGCCCAATACGGAATTCCTCCTGAAATTGTAGCACAAGGAGATGATGCAATTAGAAAGTATGCTCAAGACAATAATATCTCACTTCCTGCAAAAAACACTTCTGGCACAACAAATACAAATACAAATACAAATACAACAACAGCATACACTGACAACACTTCACAAACAACTGCAAAAACGGGTAACCTCTACGCAAATTTTGAAAAAACAGATAATGCCTTTGAGGATTCATATAACTCTTTCGATAAATACAAAGAAATTTCAGAAAGCATGAACTATAGCATTTCAGAAAAAAGCCAAATCAAAAAGGAAACAAAAGCATACAAAAAACAAATAAATGCCTGGTACGACGAATGCTACGACACACTAAAAGCTCAATTAAAAGAAGAGTTAAAATTATGTTCTTCAAGAAAAGAACGTAAGGCACTAAAAAAAGAATTTGAAAAAACTCTATCTGCAAAAATATCGCAGTATGTGGAACAAAAATTTACAGAGCAATATCCTGATGTTGATTTCAGAGCAGTTTTGCACAATGTACAAGAATCCGAGACAGGTGTATTTACAACAAGTTATTATGTTCCGACAAATGTATCTTAAAATTAAAAAGGTTCAGCGTATGTGCTGAACCTTTTTAGATTTTTAGTTAACTATTTATGAGTTACTGTACTTTTCAAGTGAAGTTCTCTCAACTGCTGCAGCGAGGCTTCACCCGGAGCATCACTCATAAGGTCTTTTGCACCCGAGTTTTTCGGGAAAGCAATAACATCACGGATTGAATCAGTTCTTGCAAGCAATGCTACAAGTCTGTCCAGACCGATTGCAAGCCCTGCATGAGGAGGAGTTCCGTATTGAAGTGCATTAACCATAAACCCGAATTTTTCTTTAGCTTCGTCTTCGGTTAAACCGAGAGCCTTAAATATTGCGGATTGAACTTCAGATGAGTGAATTCTGACGGAACCTCCGCCGAGTTCTGTTCCGTTATAAACAATATCATAAGCGATTGATTTAACGTTACCCAAATCACCGGATTTAAGTTTATCCAAATCTTCCAGACAAGGTGAAGTAAACGGATGGTGCATTGCCATATATCTGTTTTCTTCATCTGACCATTCAAACATAGGAAAATCTACAACCCACAAAAGGTTATGTTTACTTTCATCAATCAGGTTTAATGATTTGCCGAAATGTAATCTTAATCTGCCCATGATATCATAAACAAGTTTTGGTTTATCAGCAACAAAGAATATAATGTCACCGGCTTCAGCACCAGCTCTTTCCTGAATAGCTTTTGCCTGTTCTTCGGTTACGAATTTCAATACCGGCGATTTAGCAGTGCCGTCTTCATTGTAGATAATGTTGGCAAGAGCCTTTGCCCCAAAAGATACCGCAAGTTTTGTAATATCATCTATATCTTTTCTTGAATATTTAGCTCCGCCCGGGATTCTGATACCTCTTACAATACCGCCGTTG
Source organism: Candidatus Gastranaerophilales bacterium (assembly GCA_944325865.1). GTDB lineage: Bacteria > Cyanobacteriota > Vampirovibrionia > Gastranaerophilales > Gastranaerophilaceae > Scatousia. The sequence goes on from CALVBS010000001.1 coordinate 288,187, forward strand.
AGCAGTGTATTTTTAACGATTTCAAAGTTTGATTCTAAGATAATATCACCGATATCAAACAATTCTAAACCGAAACGTGTATCAGGTTTATCAGAACCGAATCTATCCATAGCTTCCTGCCAAGGCATTTGAATAAACGGAGGTTTAACCTCAACTCCTGCAGCTTTAAATGTATCAACAATCAAACCTTCAACAACTCTTATTACATCCTGCTGTTCAACAAATGACATTTCAATATCAATTTGAGTAAATTCAGGCTGTCTGTCTGCACGAAGGTCTTCATCTCTAAAACATTTTGCAATCTGGTAATATCTTTCAATACCGCCAACCATCAATAATTGTTTAAAAATTTGCGGTGACTGCGGCAATGCGTAGAATTTACCTTCCTGAACACGCGAAGGAACCAGATAATCTCTTGCCCCCTCTGGAGTTGTTTTAATCAAAATAGGAGTTTCAACTTCAAGAAAATCAAGATTATTCATATAATTTCTTGCAGCCTGCACAATTTTATGACGCAAAACAAGTTTATCTTTCATTGAATCACGTCTTATATCAAGATATCTGTACTTGAGACGAACATCTTCCGAAACATTTTCATCATCCAGAACAAACGGTAAAGTCTTAGCTTCAGAAAGAATTTCTATACTTTCCGGATACATTTCAACCTGACCTGTCGGATATTTTTCATTGTAAGTTTCTTCAGGTCTTTTTGAAACTTTACCCTTAACAGTAATAACGTATTCAGTTCTAACTTTTTCAAGAACCTTGTGAACCTGCGGGTTAATTTGCGGATTAGCAACAATCTGGAAAAATCCGCTTCTGTCTCTCAATTCCACAAACAAAATTCCGCCCAGGTCGCGGATAGTTGAAGCCCAACCGGACAAAACGACTTCTTCGCCAAGGTTGTTCAGATTAAGCTCTCCGCAATTATGCGATTTCATTCTTGTTTTTATCATCTTTTCTTCCTTTTCTAGTAAATGTCTAAGAATATTTTATCAAAAACATAAAAAAAACGTTAGAATTTTCTATTTTTTATTTGAAAATTCTAAATAAAAAAGAAACACCCTTAAAAAGAGTGTTTCTCATGTATAAATCCAAAATTCTATTTAACGGTTTTGTCAAACATCTGTTTAATCCCGTCAACAGAAGAAAGAATTCCCGTTGCTTCATATGGCATGTAAACAACTTTATTATTTTCACCGGCGGTGATATCTGATAACGTTTCAAGATATTTCATAGCAATTAAGTATTTATCAGGCTGTCCTTTATCAGCAAGTGCATCTATAATTCTGTGGATTGCTTCTTTTTCCGCATCAGCTTCAATTACACGAGCCTGAGCAATACCTTCCGCACGAAGAATTGCTGCCTGCTTTTCACCTTCTGCCTGATTAATAGCGGCTTCTTTCTGCCCCTCTGCTTTAAGGATAGCTGATTTTTTCAAACCTTCAGCCTCAAGAATTGCTGCACGTCTGTCTCTTTCAGCTTTCATTTGTTTTTCCATAGAACTTTGAATATCAGCAGGAGGAATAATATCCTGAAGTTCTACACGATTAACTTTTACACCCCATTTATTTGTAGCTTCGTCCAGAATTGCACGGAGTTCCTGATTAATTTTATCTCTTGAAACAAGAGTTTCATCCAAATCAAGTTGACCTACAAGGTTTCTTAATGTAGTTTGAGTTAATTTTTCGATAGCTTCAGGCAAGTTTGCTATAGCATAAACAGCCTTTTTGGCGTCAATAATTTGAAAATACAAAAGTGCATTAATTGTAATAGTAACGTTATCCTTTGTAATAACATTCTGACGCGGAAAATCAAAAACAGTTTCTCTCAAATCAATTCTTTTTGTTTCTTTAGTATAAGAGAAGACCTGACCGTCATAACCTCTTTGTGAAATTTTTCTTGCAATTCCTCTTGGTGCTTCAAGAATAGGAAATATAAAGTTCAGTCCCGATTCAAGGGTTTTTTCATACTTTCCGAGACGCTCGATAATCATAACTTCAGCCTGCTGCACAATCAAAATACCTTTTGCAACATACACGATTAATGCAACAACAATAATAAGTAAAAGTATTGCCATTTTTATATCCTTTCTACATACATAATTAAACTATCGTTTTTAATAATACGCACTTCTGAGCCTTCCGGAATCTCATCATCATTTTCCACTCTGGCTTCCCAGCGTTCGTCATAAATAGTTATAACACCCGCAAATTTATTAATGGGATGAACAACCTTTGCTATTTGACCGATATATTCTGATTTAACCCCTGTCTCTTTTTCTTTTGAGCTTTTCAGAGTTTTCAATAGGAAAGGTCTTAAAAGCAAAATTGATAATAACGCAATTACCGCGAAATCAATAACCAGAACCGTCATATCAGTAACCCAGAGTGAAATAATTGCCGTAATAACTCCGGAAACAGCAAAATTCAAAAAGAACATTGAAGGAACAATCATCTCCAGAATAAGAGCGACCACCCCTGCAATCAAAAATATTTGCCAATGAACCATAACATAACTCCTGTCTCTAATACAAATTAAAGTATATCATATATAACGGAATTTAGCAATAATACTACGAGTAGAAAATAAATTTAACAAAAATCCCCTGAAGTTTTCCAGAGGATTTTTGATTTATATTGAGTTTTAACTAAATCTTAAACTTTTCTTTTACGAGCAGCTTCAGATTTACGTTTTCTTTTTACGCTCGGTTTTTCATATCTTTCACGTTTTTTTACTTCTGAAAGGATACCGGCTTTTTGTATTTTCTTTTTGAAACGTCTTAAAGCACTTTCAATGCTTTCATTTTCACCGACTTTAACTTCTGCCATTTATATTTTCACCACCTTTCATAGTTACTTGTAGTACGTGCGACCAATTTCAGTATAAACTGAAAAATTTTAAAATTCAAGCCCTGCTTTAAATTTCAAAACAAACTTGCCTGTTATGCTGATAATGTAAAGATTTCGTAAATTTCCTCGTCGGAGAGTTCCGTAATAATCTTTTCGCCTTCGTAAACCGCAAGATCTGCAAGTTCTTTTTTAGATTTTAACATCTCATCAATTTTTTCTTCAAAAGTTCCGAGAGTAATCATACGGTGAACCATAACGTTTTTGTCCTGACCTATACGATAAGTTCTGTCTGTTGCCTGATCTTCAACCGCAGGATTCCACCATAAGTCGTAATGAATTACGTTAGTTGCTTTTGTGAGGTTCAAGCCGGTACCTCCTGCTTTCAATGACAATATCATAATTTTAGCGTCATCTTCATTCTGGAATCTGTTTATCAAATCCTCTCGCTGCGGAACGGTCAGTGACCCATGGAAGAATAATGGTTCTGTATTACATTCTTCTGCAATAACTTTACAGAGAATATCTCCCATTTCTTTATATTGAGTAAAGATAAGAGTTTTTTCTCCGTTATCCAGAATACTTTGAACAGTTGAAATACATTTATCCATTTTACCGGAAAGTTCTCTGCTCATTTCACCCGATTTCAGGAATTGATAAGGGTGGTTGCATATTTGCTTCAATGCCGTAATAAGTTTGAAAATATTTCCGCGTCTGTTTATACCGGAGAATTCGCTTATTTTCGCCATCATTTCGTTCAAAGTCTTTTCGTAAAGAACAGCCTGCGATTTTGACAGATAACAGTATTCGTTCAATACCATCTTTTCAGGTAAATCAGAAATTACATGTTTATCAGTTTTAAGACGTCTCAATACGAACGGCGAAACTGACATTTTCAATTTTGCAGCACGTGACGTTTCCTTAAATCTTTCAATAGGAATAGCGTAACTTTTCTGGAACTCACGAAGCGAACCGAGATATCCCTGATTGATAAAGTCAAAAATACTCCATAACTCAGTTAACCTGTTTTCAACAGGAGTACCGGTCATTGCGACTTTCACATCAGCTTTAAGCGTTTTTATTGCAAGTGTTTGTGCGGTATCAGGATTTTTAATATTCTGTGCCTCATCAACAATTACCATACCCCAGTTTTGCTTTTTAAGTTCTTCAACGTCAATTCTCATAATTGCATATGTTGTAAGGATTACATCATGATTAACTTCCAGATGTCTTTCAGCCCCGTGATAAATTACGGCATCAAGAGAAGGGGCAAACATTTGCAACTCTTTCATCCAGTTACCCATCAGTGTGGTAGGACAAATTACAAGAACAGGTTTCTTTAAAGTACCTTCTTCTTTAAGCTTCAGGATTAAACTGATAATTTGAATGGTCTTACCAAGCCCCATATCATCAGCCATACAAACACCGAAACCTTTAGAAACATTTGTCCACAGCCATTTAAGACCTGTCTGCTGATACGGTCTTAATTCACCCTTTAAGGATTCCGGAGGGGTAACATCAACCGGTTTTGTAAAATCCTGAATAACTCTTGCAAAAGCATCATCATAATCAAAATCATACTGTGCAAGCTGCCCTGACATAGAAGCGTGGATAAGTTCCATTCTTGACAAAGATTTGAAGTTAGCTTTTGCAATCTGTTCAAAAATCTTTTTACTTTCTTCTTTATCTATAAGAACATATTTATTTTTATATTTTATCAGACCATTATTGGACTCTACGAGTTTATTAAATTCTTCCAGTGAAATTTTTTCATTTCCGATTGCAATTTCATATGAAAATTCAAGAATATCATCAAGAGAAATCTTTGAAGAAGCGGTATTATTAAACAAGTCCGACAAATCCTGAGAACGTGAAGCTTTAACTTTCGCATTAATAGAAGCTCTCGGAACAACAATATTAACAAGTTCTTTTGGCAAAATAACTTCTATTTGAGCCTTTTGAAGATAATAAGCAGTCTGGGTTATAATTTTATAAACTTCATTCAAATTCAAGTCAAGAGCAAGCTTATCTTCATCTTCAAACAAATCTTCAAGTTCCGGCATATACTTGATAGCATAATTAAGCTGTTTCTCAACAATTTTTGCAATATCAGAAGAATTAGCATCAAATATTTTATCTTTATGATAAAGTTCGTCTATCAAAACACTTTCATCAGTTTTTCTGTTTTTAATATGCACTTTCAAGCGGAAAAGTTCATCTTCAACTTTATCAATTTTAAAGAACGGAATAACATCATACTTACCGAGATAGAGTTCGTCAAACCATTGCGAAATATTCTCCGCAATATCAACACCTCTCATGACGGAACGCTGTTCCAAATCTTTAATCATATATGTGCCTGATTTTACATCCTTAAATTTATAAGCCTTAATCCCCAGGAACTTATAAATTACATAGTTCATATAATGATGAATAAAGTCTTTAACGAAATTCTTTGGAACTTCACCTTTAATAAAGAGTTTTTCCGGAATATTTTCCTCAAACTGATTTATAATTCTTGCTACCTGCTGATTAGGAATGACCGGCTCATAAACAATTCTGAACATTGTACCTTTTGTTTTTATTGTCGGAATAAAGTACAATTTCTCAATCAGCTTCATTACAAAATGAGCAAGAGTATTCATATAAACGAAAGTCGGAGTAAGAGATTCCATATCAACGACATCACCGAAGCCGCCAAAATAATCCATCACCAGATCAAGACTCATTGCATATCCGACTTCATTTTCCAGAACCTGCGGTCTGAATCGGAAAAGCGAGCCTTTTGATTTAAGGTAATATTCAAAATTATTTGTAGGAGTGACAAAAAATGACAGTTTATCATTTTCGTTAACAAGATAAAAATTTGTATTTCTTGCCGGAGAATGCGGACTCAAAAACACATCTTTAAATTCATCTTCCACTGTTTGATAAATCAGACTCAATGTATATCTGAAATCCTTATTTTTAAAACCTTCCGGATTTTCTGAAAGGTTAAAAAACAGTTCATCAATATTATTTTTCTTTAATGTGAAATCTATATCTAACTTTTTTTCTTCCGTCATTTTTATCCTTTTTATAAAAGAGAGTGAAACATTTTATGTTTCACTCTTATTTATTTTACTTAATCAATGAGTCACAATCCATTTCTTTTGGTTTTTCAATGTCAAGAAGCTGCAGAACCGTAGGAGCAATATTGCATAAAGCTCCATCCTCTTTTAACTGCATATTCTCCGGTGCGTTAATAAGTACAAACGGAACTTTGTTTGTAGTATGAGCCGTCTGCGGCTTACCAGTATCAGCATTAACCATAACTTCACTGTTACCGTGATCGGCCGTTAAAAGCATTACAATATCATGTTTAACACAGGCTTCTGCAATTTTTCCGACACATTCATCAACAACATGACAAGCCTTTGTTGCTGCATCAATAACACCGGTATGCCCAACCATATCAGGGTTTGCAAAATTAACTAAAATAAAGCCGTATTCAGGGTTATCTATTGCTTTTAACACATTTTCACATACCTCAGGAGCACTCATTTCCGGCTGCATATCGTAAGTTGCTACTTTAGGAGACGGTACAAGAACTCTGGTTTCATGAGGCTGCGGTTCATCAATACCTCCGTTAAAGAAGAATGTAACATGGGCATATTTTTCTGTTTCTGCAGTTCTAAACTGTTTAACACCGTTAGCTTCCAATACATCTCCTAAAATATTAACAAGATGTTCTTTCGGGAATGCAACAGGGAAAGTAAAGTCTTCATTATAGCTTGTCATTGTTATATAACAAATATTTTTAAGAACTTTCTTTCTGTTGAATCCGTCAAAATTTTCAAACATAAGAGCTTTAGAGATTTCTCTTGCTCTGTCAGGTCTGTAATTGAAAAAGATTACAGCATCATTATCGTGAATTCGGCTTTCTTCACCTCCGATAACAGTAGGGAGAACAAATTCATCATTGTCGCCTCTTGCATAAGAAGCTTTTACACCATCACATGCAGTTGCAGCATGTTCACCCTCACCGAGAAGAAGTGCGTTATAACCTTTTTCAACTCTATCCCAGCGATTATCTCTGTCCATTATATAATATCTGCCGATAATTGTTGCAATAGGAGGAAGATTATATTTTTTAAGTTCATCTTCAACCTTCTCAAGGAAAGTGCAAGCACTTTGAGGAGGAGTGTCACGACCGTCAAGAAACGCGTGAACATAAACTTTTTTCAAACCCTCATCAGCTGCAAGTTTAATCAAAGCCAAAACGTGATCCAAAGAGGAGTGGACACCGCCTGTGGAAACCAGACCGAAAATATGCAGAGCAGAATCATTCTTTTTAGCGTGGTTTACAGCCATTAAGAATCTTTCATTTTTAAAGAAAGAACCGTCTTTAATTGCTCTGTTAATTCTTGATAAATCCTGATGAACAACACGTCCGGCACCAAGATTAAGGTGACCGACTTCGCTGTTACCCATCTGGCCTTCAGGAAGTCCTACATACTGCCCATCAGCGTGAATTGTGATTGATGGATATTCTTTTTCTAACTTATCAACATGAATAGGATGGGCAAGCTTGGTTGCATCATATTCCGGATGATTTTTACTGATACCCCAGCCATCCATAATACATAAAAGAACTCTTTTGCTACTCATATTTATATCCCCTCTAGTTACTTTATACAATGATTGAATTTTATCAGGAACATATTTCAAATACAAGAGGTTTTTAAAGGGATATTTATATCGTAGTTTACACTAAATATGCGTAATACTGTCACACTGAAATTGCTCCTGTTTTCTCATTTTTTCGTAATCATATGTATGTAACCGATTCCAGGTGATACCGGCTCTGATAAGTTTTGCTGGAACACCCGCAAATATACCGCCGGAACCGTCATTTATTAGTGAACCTGATGATTTTGTAAACAGAGCATTAGCACCGACAACAGAATTTTTCGGTACATGTGTACCTTTCAAAAAGGTAGTTCTTCTTCCAAGCCAGCAATGCTCTTCAATAATAATCGGTTCAGGTTTATTTAAAACTCTTTCGTCATAATAATCAATAATACTATGCCCGTCAGAAGGTCTTACAACTATACGTTCTGAGAACATACAATCATTACCAATGCGTACTTCAAGCCCGGGTTCATCACACAAATAAAAAAACACATCACCCATGGTGACTTTATCACCTATAATTAATTTTGCATAAGGACTTATTCTTCCGTAAAATTTTAAATGCAGCTTGCATAATTCGCCAACTTTTACATAAACATTGTCTGTGCATATAATTTGTGTTTTGCTAAGAATTTTTGCAGATTCACTTATTTCAATATAGTTATTAGAACCTAAAAACTTAACATCTAAATTAGGAAAACTTTCACAGAATTTTTTATTCCCTTGACCATCAATTACAATTATCTTGTTATTATTCTCATTTTTATTAACATCAGATATAACTATTTTATTATTATTCATTTTACCATGAATAAATCTGTCCCTAAACTTTTTTCTCAATGACTTTAAAGGTATAAGGCAACTTAATAATTGTATAACAGATTTTTTTAACCGTTTTTTCATTCGCATACTAAACAAAATATTGTATTATATATCAATTATTTATAACTAATAGCACAATACAAGTTATAAGTCAATAATTATAAAATTATAACAGATGAATAAAAAAGAACTGTTAAAACGATTTGGTAAAAATGTTAAAATAGAACGCATAAAAAAAGACCTTACACAGGAACAGCTGTCAGAAATTCTTGACGTAAATCAAAACTATATAGCCTGTATTGAATGCGGACGGCAGAATATGTCTCTAGGCAAAATTCTCGAACTTGCAAATGCTCTTAATGTTGATATTGAAACACTTTTAAAATTTAAAGATTAGTTTTTAACCTTTTAAGACTATGGAACTATATGCTCTTAATAATAGATTCTTTATCTTCTGTCAGATATAGAAACAATGAATGCTTCGTTAATAAACCCTCCGGCACATCCGTGCCACCTCCCTTAAGAAGGGAGGCGGATTACTTAGCCACTTTGTTAATGGAGGGTAGGGGGAGTTTCTATATGAAAATTTCTAAATTTCTTCAGGATACAATGTTGTCAGTATAGGATGCGGATTACTTTGCCCCCTTTGTTAAAGAGGGATAGGGGTAATCTGATATATGAAAATTCCTAAATTTCTTCAGAATATAATGTTGTCAGTATAGGAGGCAGACTACTTTGCCCCCTTTGTAAAGGGGGGCTGGGGGGATTTTCTGTATAAAATAAAAATTCTGAAACTTCTTCATGATGACAGAAGCTTTATTTATTCGTCTTATTGTCTTAAATTATGCCTGACAGCCTATACTATTCGCAAACTTAATACAATATCTGCACATGAACAGTTCTTGTTCTGGCTTTATTATCAAAGTCAATCAGTACAATCTGCTGCCACTGCCCGAGCTGCAATGCACCATCCAGTAATGGAACCATTGTGCTGTTTCCGATAATTGAAGCCCTGACATGTGCATAACCGTTGCCATCATGCCAGGTATCATCATGATGATAATCTTTTACCACAGGTGCAATCTTATCCAGTGCTTCCGGTAAATCCTTCAACAACCCCGGTTCATATTCAATATTTGTTATGGAAACTGTACTTCCCGCAACATATACATACACAACTGCATTTTGCAAAGAATGCTTGTAAACTGCATTTTGAACCTGACGGGTGATATCTTTTATCTCAGTATTACCTTTTGTGTGAACAACAAATTTCTCATTAATCAAAGTCATAACAAGAATTAAAACTCCTTATTTTTATAAAGAATATAGTACCGAAAGCCTATACAAAATTCAAGTTAAAAATTATACGGATCAAAACGTTTGTCCAGTTCAAAGAGTGCATCAGGAGTATATACCGGTGCCTGATGAAAATCTTTGTCACCTTTCATTTTAACCATAATCGAGAACGGATCAAACATTCCGTCATGATAGATTCCCCATTGGTGTCCGTCTTTATCAACATCCTGCTTTGCGACACCTACAAGTTTACCGTTTTCGTAAGCATAATTATATCGGGTTACTTTTAATGTATTGTGGCTATCATCGGTCAGTTCATCATAAATAGAAGTTTCGTAAATTTTATCCTTATGATAAAAACGTTGATATGTTCTGCCTGTACCATTGTTATAATCAACGGAAATAAGTTTCTCAACACCTTCAAAAGGAGGCTGTGTTTTATCTACTGATTGATACGAGAATGGCTTAATTTCAACTTCCGTCACAGTAAAATCATCACTTTTAATAGCTTCGCTGAATTTTACAGAAGACACAGTTTCTGAAGGAACTTCGGATTGTATTTTTTGAGAATCATCCGTCTTAACAGCAGTATCAGTTTTTACTTCATTTTCAGGTAAAGATTCTGCTTTTACCGGTTCAGTATTTTGCGGAGCTTGAACATCTGTTTTAACATCAGCCTGAACACTTGCCGAATCATTTTGTTCTGGTGCATTTTTTATAATGCCAGAATTGTTCTCTCCATGTTCTTCGTTCTTAATATCTTCCTGCTGTTTTGAAGCCAATTCCGTTTCAGGTTCTTTTTTTATAGTTTCCGAATTAATGTCTGTTTTCTCTGACACATTATTATCGTCAGGAATTTTAGCAGCATCTTCCGTTTGTACTTCACTTTTAGTATTCTCTTGCACCTTTGAAGGTTCATTTGTTTTTATGTCAGCTTCAACCTTCTTTGGCTCAACAACCGGTTCTGATGTAAGCGGGGTTTTATCAGCAATCTTATTTAGTTCTTTTTCCATTTCAGGAATAGGAAGTTCACCATTATCGGCTTTATCTACAGGTTTTATTACTAAATCTTTAGCTTTTTGTACAGTGTCATCAGCAGCCGTCTTTATCTTTTGAACCACAGGTTCTACAGCTTTTGCCGGTGATTTTTTACTCTTAATAATTGCAAAAGTTGCAAGTCCTATTGCGGCAAGTCCTGCAACTCCGTATCCTATAACCGATTTAGAAATCTTCTTTTTCTCTCCTGATTTTGAGCCTTCTGCATCCCGCGTATTTTGAGTTCCCAAAAATGATTTGTACGAATAAGATTGTATTGAATTAATTTTCATGCCGATTCATCCTTCTATGCTATCCGATATTAAAAAACACAAACAAAATATTTTTTGCCATTATCCGTAAAATTCATCAGAGTAATATGCAAATTCTAAATGCCCGACAATTACGGTATCTCCATCCTTAATTCCCATAGATTTCAACTTATCAAAAACTCCCATGCCAGTGAGAATATTCTGAAACCTTATAACCTGTTCAGTATTTCTTTCATCCGTAACCTGAGCCAGTCTGCCGATTTTACCGCCCGTAATTATATAAACATCTTTGGCAGCCTTAGTAATCTCAAATGCACTATCATCATTATTGTAAGCTCCAAAATCTTCTTCTACAACAATTTCGGATACCGGCTTTTCAATTTCATCAACTTTTTGAGACATAAAATGTTTTAACTGTTCAACATTTTCTCCTGTTACAGCAGAAATAAGAAAAACATCCTCAGATTTTTCTTTAAAAATATCAAATAATTCTTGTTTTTTATTATCATCAATGGCATCAATTTTATTCAGGGCAATAATTTGATAAAGATTAGCAAGTTTTTCAGAGTGCTTTTTTAACTCAAGATTAATTTTCTCATAATTATCAAGAGGATTTTCAGCTGTAGTATCAATTACGTGAACAAGGAAACGACATCTTTCGACATGTCGCAGAAAATCATGTCCTAAACCGACACCTTCAGATGCACCTTCAATAAGTCCCGGAATATCCGCAACGACATACCCGTCTCCGGAAGGTTTTCTAACAACACCCAAATTTGGTATCAGTGTTGTAAACGGATAATCTGCAATTTTTGGTTTAGCAGAACTTATTCTGCTAATAAAAGTTGATTTCCCTGCATTAGGCATACCCAGAAGCCCTACATCTGCAATAAGTTTCAACTCTAAAATAAGTTCTCTTTCAATAGGAGGTTCACCCGGTTCACAAAATTGAGGAGCTCTTTTTTGTGCAGTAGCAAATCTTGCATTACCTCTTCCTCCTCTGCCGCCTTTTGCAACAAGAACCTGCTGCTCATGATGAGTTAAATCAGCGATTACATTGCCGGTTTTTACATCTTTAACAACAGTTCCTACCGGAACTTTTATAAATAAATCCTTTGCCCAGCGGCCGTGGCAGTTTTTTATCCCGCCGTTTTCACCGTTTTCGGCTTTAAATACTGATTTATATTTAAAATCCATCAACGTTGACATATTTTCATCGGCGATTAAATATACATCGCCGCCCTTGCCGCCGTCACCGCCGGCCGGCCCGCCTTTATCGACATATTTTTCCCGTCTCCAGGCAACCATACCGTTGCCGCCTCTGCCGGAGACAATTCTTATTTTTGTTTTATCTAAAAATTGCATTTTTATCCCTAATTTTTATTTGTATTATAATATTACTATGAAAAATTTAAAAAATACACTATTTTCGCATAAAGAAATAGAAATCGGTCCGGAAAGCGGATATGATAATTACATAATGGCTATAGAATCAAGCTGTGATGAAACAGCTTGTGCAATAGTAAAAAACGGGCGGGAAGTTATAGCAAATGTTGTAGCCTCGCAGATAAAAACTCATGCACAATTTGGCGGGGTTATTCCGGAAATTGCAGCAAGAGAACATCTTGATTCTATTAATATTGTAATTGATGAAGCTTTTAAACAGGCAAAAGACAATGCAAATATTGAACCGCATAATATTACCGCATTTGCCGGAACGGTAGGACCGGGACTGGTCGGATGTTTACTTGTGGGACTTAATGCGGCAAAGACGCTTGCCCTTGTTTATGATAAACCGTTTATCGGAGTAAATCATCTTAATGCACATCTTTGCGGGAATTATATTGATACAGAATTGAAACCGCCGTTTATGGCATTACTTGTAAGCGGAGGACACACGCAGATTATTGATGTAAAATCATACTCTGAACAGCAAATAATAGGAGAAACAATCGATGACGCCGTCGGAGAAGCCTATGATAAAGTCGCAAGGCTGATAGGTCTGCCTTATCCCGGAGGGCCTAAACTCGACAAACTGGCTCAAATAGGAAATCCTAAGGCTTATCATCTTCCGCAGGCAAAAGTTGACGGTTTCAATTTCAGTTTCAGCGGTCTAAAAACGGCAGTATTGAGATTGGTTAAAGATTTAAAAAGGGAATATAACACTGAAGAATTGCCTGAAAATATTGTAAATGATATTTGTGCAAGTTTTCAGGAATGCGTTTCATCCACATTATTAAAGAAATTAAAAAAGGCCGCAGACGAAAATAATTATAAACAAATTGTCATAGCCGGCGGAGTTGCGGCAAATTCGGAAATCCGCAAAAAAATATTTAACCTTGAAAATGACGGCTATAAAGTTTTTGCACCTCCTATGAAGTACTGCACCGATAATGCGGCAATGGTAGCATCCTGTGCTTATTTCAACACAAACACCTTTGATGATATAAATGTGGAAGTGTTCTCCAGAGTAAAGTAGAATTGTAAAAATTTTGTTACAAATACGCAATTATCACTATGTTCGCTCTTTAACTATTCAGGAGTAAACAATGATAATAAACTTTAACCCCGTACGATTTAATACAAATACCCGTAACATTTCAAATAATAAAGGAATTAACCCTCAAAAATCTACGAATCTTGCACCGTTAAAGCAGGACACAGTATCATTCAGCGGGAGAATTCCAAAAGATTTGTTGGATTTATCTCCGGAAAAAATTCTTGCAGTCTGTAAAAGAGCCGTTAGAGATAATATTGTAATCGGAGAAGGTCAAGAAGCTATTGCATATAAAATACAGGATTACCCGCAATATTGTATAAGATACGAAAAAAGAAGCGGAGATACACCTGCAAACTTCGGGCTTAACTACAAGTTAAATAAATATGACCGTGTAAACCATGTTATCCTGAAACTTGGAAAAGGGACTCAGCTTATGAAATACATCTCCGGAATTCCGTTAAAAATAATGCTGCATCGTGATACACCGGACGGTATTCAGGTAAAAAAAGCTGTTCAGGGACTTGTGGCAAACAATTTTCCTGAAAGTTCCTTTAAAAAAGTAATTAGTCAGATAGAAGATGCAAAATCAAAAGGCATTGATTTTGACAGAAAAGGCGAAAATCTGCTTGTCGAAGCTGTTAACCAGGAAATGACCTGCATTGATTTCAGCCCGACATTTCACGATATAGAATACAACCCTATTTCATACATATATTCCGCAATGGATGTTGATGACACAGAACACGCCTCAAAAATTTTCGGAAAACTGTGCAAAGCATATGCACAACGACTCTGTGAAGTTCCGGTCAGCAAGCTGAACCTTGACAGCCTTGATACAAACTTTTATCATAGAGGTTTTATGGATGATGCGTTCAATTATTTCCCTAACAGAAAAGTATTAGAAGAAACTCAAAAACGGCTTGAAACTCTTATAAAGGAAAAACAAAATCCGGAAAATACCAAAGAATATTTTGAATATCTGGTTCAGGAATTTAAAGAATTTATTGATGATAATGTTATTCCGGTAAAAAAAGAGTCATTTTTGCCATGGGAATAAGTAGATAAACTATACAGGATTTAACAATTTTGATTCAGTTTTTTGAAGAATATAATCCGCAATTTCTCTTTCAAGATGACAGCCGAAATGGTTATTAATCTCCTTTATAAAATAACAAGGACTTGTGACATTAATTTCAATAATTCTTCCGTCGATAACATCAAGACCGGCCATAAAGATACCTGATAAATTAAGCTTTTCGGCAACCAGAGAGAACTTAGCTTTCTCAATATCAGTAAGCTCGGCTTTTATAATATTGGCATCGCAGTGCTCATTAAATTTAAAATCATCATTTGACGGCAGCTTTTGAATACTGTAATCAAGGACTTTATCTCCGAGAAACAGCACCCGCTTGTCACCGAATTTAGCTTTTTCCAGATACTTTTGAACCATAACGAGCGTTGAGCCGTTATTTGTCATAGAATTTATTATAACCGCAGTATTTTTATCCCCCTTTTTAAGACACATAACACCTGCCCCGAAGCAGCGGTTAAGAGGTTTTAAAACAATTTCCTCATGGAGGTTCAGAAATTCCATAATGTCAGATTTTGACGAAGTTACGATATTTTCCGGCATAAATTCTGCGAATCTGAGAGTATGAAGTTTTTCGTTGAAATCTCTGATTGCACGTGGTTCATTCATTACAAAAGTTTTCTTTCTGTCAACGAAATCAAAAATATAAGTTGAATTAATATAATCCAGATCAACAGGAGGATCCTGCCTGAACATTACAAGTTGAAAATCTTCAATTTTCTTTTGAATATCTTTTTTATCATAGAATATATTGCCGTTTTTTTCAAAAGTTGAATAACAGTGAGTAAAAGCCATAGTATCCTTAAGGCACAGATTATCAATGGTAGTAATCCAGACTTTATTATTTCTTAGAAGAAATTCTTTAATAAGCCAGAAGTTAGTAACAAGATTATTAAATTCAAAATATTTTAACTCAATTCTGTCTATAATAAATAAAATATCCATAATAATTAATATCCCTTCGTAATGTCAAAAAAAATATTACCACCAAGAATAACGTGAAACAATAGCCTGTTAAGAGAGATGAGAGATGAACAAATTCCGTACCAAATCATTTTGGCTCTCAGAATTAGCAATTAATGTAACAATTTTTACATAAAATAGCAAATTAACATATTGAGCGGTTTAAAATATGCGTGATAAAGGAGAATAAAGTATGATATCTGCAATTAATACCAATTTGAATGTGAACAACCGGCATCCGAAATTCGGAAATAATTCAGCAAAAACAGAGGAAAAAGCTAATAATTTCGTTAAAAATTCTATTGTTACCCCGCTCAAAAATGGCGGAACAGCTACTCATACAATAGCATCCTTACTTATTCCCGGCCTCGGTCAATTTTTACAGGACAGAAATGAGGCAGGCTTAAACCAGCTTGTTGCGAAAGGTACTCTCCTGCTATTAACCGGAGCATTATCTTTCACCAGAAATATGGTTATTGGGCTTATCGGAACTTTAGCACACATTGGTGTTAATATCTATTCTGCCGTTGATGCCAACAAGCATGGAAAAGCTGCAAAAAAAGAGGCTAAACCGGAACAAACTCCTACAAAACAATCAGATTCAACCCCAAAAGATACAGAAATTGAAAAAGATACAAAAAAAGAACCCGTTGAATAACACGGGCTCTTTTTGGTTCTAATCTATTACTTAATCTCTTCAGGATTAAGAATACAGCACTTTGTATTATTAACCTGCATCAACTGCAAGAATTTATTCAAATCAGCCTGAATTTCAGGGAAAGTGTTGTAATGCATTGGAATAACGGTTTTTGCCCCCAGCCATTCCGCAGCGACAACAGCATGTTCAACATCCATTGTATAAGTTCCGCCGATAGGAAGAAGTGCTATGTTAGGTCTGTAAATCTCTTTATAAGCTTTGAAATCAGGTGTTAAACAGGTATCTCCGGCATGGAAAATTCTGACACCTTCAATATCAAAAAGAATGCTTGTAGCAATACCGCCATAAGTACCGTCTTCAAAAGAACTTGAATGATATGCAGGTAAAAATATTGCTCGGCCCCAATCATAATTCAGCCAGCTGCCCAAATTTACAGGACGAGTTTTTACTTTCTTATCAGCAAGTTTGTTTGCTATCTCAACAACTGCATTAATTGTTGCTTTTTTTTCTTTTGCTATTTCCTGTGCTTGTCCGACATGATCAGAGTGAGCATGTGTTATGAATATATCTGTTATATTTGCGGCTTTGTAATCGTATTTAGGGTTGACTGAAACAAGAGGATCAACGAGGATTGACTTATCTCCCGTTTTAAATTCAAAGGCACTGTGCCCGATGTACTTTAAATCTACCATCTTTCTCTCCTTAACTTATTTTTATACAGTATTAAAATAGCATTTTTTATACTAAAATACAACCATGAACTACGAAGAATACATGAAACGATGTATATTTCTTGCAACTAAAGCTGAGGGGAATACAAGCCCGAATCCGCTTGTCGGATGTGT
Organism: Candidatus Gastranaerophilales bacterium; assembly: GCA_944325865.1. Classification (GTDB taxonomy): domain Bacteria; phylum Cyanobacteriota; class Vampirovibrionia; order Gastranaerophilales; family Gastranaerophilaceae; genus Scatousia. Next base: position 305,191 of record CALVBS010000001.1, read on the forward strand.
AGTTCTGGATTCAACCGGTAATATTATATCTGAAGGATTTCACGAAAAATACGGGTATAATCACGCAGAAAGAAATGCTCTCTTAAAATTGAATCCGCAAGCGGCAAAAGACGGAACTTTGATAGTGAATCTTGAACCTTGTTCACACTACGGAAAAACGCCGCCATGTGCAGATTTAATAATTGAATATGGAATAAAAAAAGTAGTGATAGGAATGCGTGATGTAAACCCGATTGTTGCCGGAAACGGAATAAAAAAACTTAAAGATGCAGGTATTGAAGTTGTTGAAGGAATTCTTGAAGATGAATGCCGGAAATTAAATGAAGTTTTCATAAAAAATATGACCGAGCACAAAACTTTTGTTGCTATAAAAACCGCAGTGACCCTTGACGGAAAAATTGCAACTTTCAACGGCTCTTCAAAATGGATTACGGCAGAAAAGGCAAGGAATGAAGTTAAAAATATCAGAAACCGATATGATGCAATATTGACATCCTCAGCAACTGTACTTGCTGATAATCCGTCAATGCAGCACAGGTGCAATATTATTCTCGACAGAGAACTCAAAACAATCAATAAAAATTTCAAAATCTATAATAATAAAAGAGTAATAGTATTTTATGATGAAGCACTTTACTCACCGGAAATCTCAGATATTGAATTTGTAAAAACTCCAACAACCAACGGTAAACTAGATTTAGATTTTGTATTAAACTCACTGTTTAAAATGAAAATTATGAGTGTTATTGTTGAATCCGGCGGACATTTAAACGGTTCGATTTTAAAATATGCAGATAAAATTTATCATTTTATTGCACCGAAAATTCTCGGAGACAACACCGGACGGTCCTGCTTTGATTTCAGAGAAGTCAATGACATTAACCTTTCATATAAATTTCAAATAGATGAAACAAAAATGTTTGAACCTGACATAATGCTGACATATTATCCGCTTAAAGCATAAACACGGTTAATTTATAAATACATAAAGAGAGGTAGAATAATAGTTATGAGTATAAAAACCAATAATGTTGCAGGTAGATTTTATCCTGAAGACAGACAGGAATTATTTGATATGATTGATGAATTTTATGCCAAAACTAAAAATTCATCAAATTATTATTCAAGGGCAATAATAGTGCCTCATGCCGGATATATTTTCTCAGGAGAACTTGCGGCAAACGGATACAGATACCTCAACCCAGAAAGTGAAACTATTTTTATATTTGCACCCTCTCATTATGCAAGACTGTATGGCTGTGTAAGCTGCAGTTACGATGAATTTGAAACCCCGCTTGGAAACTGTATTGTTAACAATGAACTGGCAAAAGATTTTGAAATAAATAATCAGGCTTTTGAGCAGGAACACTCGATAGAAGTACAGCTTCCGCTCATTAAGTATTTCTTTAAAGATGCAAAAATAGTACCGGTTTTATACGGATGTACGGACTACAAAAAAATTACTGAAATAATAAAGAAATATCAGAATAACAATAATATTTCATTTGTAATCTCAAGTGATTTAAGTCATTTTTATCCGGAAAGAGACTGCAACAAAATAGACCGCTATAGTGCACAGCTTATTGAAACCGGAGACATAAAAAATTTTGAATCAGAACTTGCCTGCGGAGCCGTCGGAATATGCGGTCTTGTAAATTTTGCTAACGAAAACAATTATTCTTTAATTCGTATAGGATTAACAAATTCAGCAGCTAAAACCGGAGACTCGTCACGGGTTGTCGGTTACGGAAGCTGGTTTTTATACAAAGGAGAAAAAAATCAGTATATAAAAGAATATTTCTCTGATTTTGTAATTGAGACCTGCAAAAAAAGTATAATATCCGGATTTCAACTTGGAGATTTAAATACAAAAGAATACCCGTGTGTATTTGAAGAATCAGGAGCATGTTTTGTTACTTTAGAAATTAACGGACATTTGAGGGGCTGTATCGGCTCTATAATTGCACACAAGCCGTTAATAGACGATTTGATTATCAATGCACATTCTGCAGCCTTCAGAGACCCGAGATTCACCCCGTTAACACAACAGGAATTTGAGCATACCGATATTTCTGTTTCTTTATTATCGGCTCCGGAAAAAATTGAATTTGACGGAGAAGAAGACCTGCTGGATAAAATTAAACCTTTTGAGGACGGTATAATTATCCGTGATGGCAATTATCAAGCGGTATATCTTCCGATAGTATGGGAACAGCTTCCTGATAAACGTGAATTTCTAAATTCTTTAAAAATTAAAGCTGGTTTACCTGAAAACTATTTTTCCGAAACTTTGCAGGCATTCCGTTTCAAAGCGACAAAAATAAACTAGTTGTTTATGCATTAATAACAACTTTATTATCATAATAAGAAATGGACTGTGTTCCATCCGGTCGCTTTAATCCTACGGTTGCTCTGAAATCATAAATTACATTTAGCATTTTATTCCCTTTTTAGGTTATAAAACCTCTAAAAATTTTTTTTGCTAACTAATCGATAATCTTTCCGTCGAACAAATCAACGACCATATTCACCATATCCGAATGACCGGTTTTTTGAAGTTTACGTTCTTCTGAGACAGTCGGTTTTTCTTCCTCTTTAATAACTTCCAACTCTTCCTCGGAAACTTCTTCCTGCTGAGCAGGAGTCGGAATATGGGGTTTCGGTGCTGGTGTTAATTGCCTGGGCGTTGGTTTTACCTGAATATCATCCGGCTGCGGAAGTCTTATTATTACGTTGGAATTATTCTGAGAAAACAGAGTATCTACAGCATGCACAAGAGCATCCTTTTTACTCCCGCTCTGAATTTGTCCCAGAAAAATTTCATTTTTCATTGTAAGAACAGTTTCTTCAGGTGAGATTTTTACCGGATTTGCCCACTGCTTTAGTAATGCTCTAGTCGGAGGACTTGTAATATTTTCAAGCAGTTGTCCCCAGAGAACACCCATATCATCCGCAGGAATTGATTTAGACTTAGGCATAGGTGCAAAATCATCCGACGACTTTTCCGACTCCTGTTGAGATGTTTGAACTTTCTCCGGCTCCGGTTCAGGTTTATGAATTTCCTTTTGCTGAATTATTTCAGATTCAGACTTAGTTTCTTTCTGAATTGGTTTAGCCATAACTTTTGGAGGCACAACTTGCGGTTTATAAACCGGAGTTGAGCTTTGTACAGGCATTCCGCCTTCAAGTCTTGATAACCTGTTTTGCAGTTCAATAAGAGTAGTATTTTCCGTAAGATTTGCAAGGTCTATAATGGACACTTCCAGCCAGAGACGCGGATTATTTGTTGCTTTAACATCTTTTATATAATCTGCAGTTTTGTCAATCAAAAACAAAATTTGATGAGTTTCAATGTTCTTTGCTAAATTTTGCAGTTCCTTAATTTGAGCTTCATTTAACTGGGTTAATTCAAAAACTATTTCTGGTTTACAATTTTTCACAATCAGAAGGTTCTTGAGATAATCCATAAGGTTTGTAAGAATTTGAACAGGTTCGTTACCGGAGTTGTAAATTCTTTCCAAACTTTCTATTGCTTCCTGCGGCTTTGAGGAAATTATACTTGAAGCAAGCGAATGGAGTGTATCAAAAGACAATCTTCCGAGAAGATTATTAATATCATCAGTTGTTATTGCTGTTTCTCCGCTTAATAAGCTTAGCTGATCAAGCAGAGCAATACTGTCACGCATTCCTCCGGCAGAATTTTTAGCTATTGTGTATAATGCATCATCAGTTATGTTAATATTTTCGTTCTCTGAAATAAATCTCAGGTGCTTTACAATATCTTCTGTTGTAATTCTTTTAAAATCAAATCTCTGGCAGCGGCTTTTTATTGTATCAAGGACTTTCTGTACATCTGTTGTTGCCAGAATAAAAATAACATTTTTAGGCGGTTCTTCAAGTGTTTTCAATAATGCATTGAAAGCAGTTGTTGACAACATGTGAACTTCATCAATTATATAGATTTTGTATCTGCTGTTAACCGGAGCATACATAACTTTTTCAAGTATGTTCTGTGCATCCTCAACTTTTCTGTTACTTGCGGCATCAATTTCAATAACATCCAGCGGAACCGAATTTGTAATATCAATACAATTTTCACACTTCCCGCACGGATTAATCGTAGGACCTTCCTTACAGTTAAGGGATTTTGCAAAAATACGTGCAGTAGATGTTTTACCGGTGCCGCGAGGACCTGTAAAAAGATATGCATGAGAAATTCTATCCATAGCAATAGCATTAGCAAGAGCTTTTTTAATATGTTCCTGCCCCACTATTTCTTCAAGTCTTTGAGGCCGATACTTTCTGTATAATGGAATATATTTCTCGTTCATGATAATAATAGTATAACAAAAGCAGAGAAAAAGGATAAATTATGAACTTAATTAAACCGCCGTATTTAAATGAAGGAGACACCGTTGCAATTATAGCACCTGCAGGAGTTGTGGAATATGATGAAATAATAAAAGCACAGGCTTATCTGGAACGCCGCAATTTAAGAGTAATTTTAGGTAAAAACATATTTAAGTCATACCGTTATATGGCCGGAACTGATGAAGAACGGGTTGATGATTTACATGAAGCTTTTCTTAATCCGGATATCAAGGCCATCGTCTGTGCCAGAGGAGGATACGGTGCAATAAGACTTCTTAAACTGATTGATTTTGACATTATCAGACGAAATCCAAAAATATTCTGCGGATACTCTGATATCACAGCACTTTCCTTAATGTTTGCCAAACACTCAGATTTAATAACATTTTCAGGGCCTATGGCACAATCCGATTTTAATGATGTTACGGAATTTACGGCAAATTCATTTTTTAATGTTCTCTCAGGCGGATTTGAGGAATATATGTCAACTGAAACTTACCGTTCCGGCAACACTGAAGGTATAATCTGGGGCGGAAACCTTTCCACCATAGTTTCACTTTGCGGAATTAATTTTATTCCGGAGGAAGATTTTATTTTCTTTACGGAAGACTTAAACGAAGCACCTTACAGAATTGATAAAATGCTGACCCAGCTGGTGAATATTAAAGAATTCCGTAAACACTGCAAAGGTATTGTTTTTGGCGAATTTTTGGACTGCGGAGATGAAAACTGGGTTACGGATATATTGCTTGAAACGGCAAATATTCTTGAGGTTCCGGCATATGGAGGCTTTAAATTTACTCACGCTGCTGATAAACAAACAGTTCCAATAGGTGCTTACGGTATCTTGCAAGATGGCATTTTATCCTATAAAATGAGTTAGGAGGTATAAAGTGCCGCACTTTTTTATAAAATCCGAAAACGTCAAAAACGGACTTGCCGTAATAAACGATGAAGAAAATTACAGACACATCGCAAAATCTCTACGCTCACGCATTGGAGAAAGACTGCTTTTAATTGACGAAAATCAAATTCAATACGAAACTGTTATTGAACAAATTACAAACAGGGAGATAACGGCAAAAATTGAAAATTCTTATAAGTCTCTTAGAAATTTGGATTTCGGATTATATCTTGCACAAAGTCCGCTCAGGAGCGACGCACAGTCTTTCATTATTGAAAAAGCCACGGAACTTGGGGCAGAAGCCGTATATCCTGTTCTTACTGATAATTGTGCTGTCAATAAAAGCATTGTCGAAAAAAAAATAACAAAATGGCAAAAAATAATGTATGAAGCATCAAAACAATGCGAAAGAGCAGACATTCCAAAATGTGAAAACCTTACAACACTAAATGAACTGATAAAAGGAACTTTAAATTCCAAATTCGATAGAATTATTGCTTTCTGTGAACGCCGAACAGATAAGACCCTGCATCAATATTGTCAGGAAAAACCAATTATCAAAGGTGAAAAATTACTTGTAATAATCGGTCCGGAAGGCGGCTTTTCAGACAGAGAATTTGAATTATTTGAAAATAATAAAATACCGATGCTCACACTCGGGAACTTGATACTTAAGGCGGAAACCGCCGTAACTGTTGCTTTAGGAAATATTATCTATGAATACACAAATTACTGCCAAAATTAAATCAGATGAAATCTTAACAAAGATTTTATCAAACTGTGACAATGAAATTTATCTTGTCGGCGGGGCTGTTCGTGATTTTCTTATGGACAAAGAAACATTTGACAGAGATTTAATTGTTATGGATGAAGATGCAGGAGAATTTGCACGTAAAATCAAAGATTTATTTGATGCAGCATACGTTCCGCTGGATGAAGAAAATAAAATATACAGACTGGTTTTACCGGACAAAATCAATTACCTTGATATCACAAACCCTATTGAAAATTCGCTGGAAAAGGACTTAATGCGTCGGGATATGGCAATAAATGCCATTGCCGTGAACTTAAGAACGTATGAAGTCGTTGATATGTGCGGCGGAATTACCGATATAAAAAACCATACATTGAGTCTCATTTCAGAACACAATTTTGAAGATGATCCATTAAGGCTTTTAAGGGTTTACCGATTTCAGTCAACACTGGGCTTTGACCTCACTGCACCGACAATTCATGCAATATGTATGCTCGTAACACACATAAAAGAATCCGCATTTGAGAGGATTAATTCTGAAATTATAAAGCTTTTTGGCGGGAAATATGCACATAAAGCCATTATTAATATGGATAAAACATGGCTTTTGGAAGAAATTTTTCCATTCGTAAAAGAATTAAAGCTGGTTCCGCCAAACACACATCACCACCTTGATTTATTTCATCATTCCGTTGAAACAGTTCGTCAGATTCAGCTTATTTATGAAGATGCTGATGACGAAGTAAAAAAACATATGGAAAAAAGCGATTTTGGAGGCGAATCGAGACTTTCGCATCTGAAATTTGCGGGTTTTCTGCATGATATCGGAAAATTTTCAACCTGGACAATAGAAGAAGATACAGGACGGCACAGATTTATAAAACATGATGATGTTGGAGCTAAACTTGCAGAAACATTGTTAAAGGAAATGAAATTTTCAAATAAACAAATAAAATACATTACTGCAATGATAAAAAATCACATCTATCCATCCCAGCTTATGACTGCACCTGAGATTGACTTTTCAACTCCGGCCGGAGAAAAAGCAATGATGCGTTTTATAAGAAAATCAGGTGACAATGCCATTGATAATATAATTCTTGCGATGGCAGACCGGCTCTCCGCCAGAGGAGAAGCTATCACAGAAGAAATGGTTGAAAATAATATTTCTGAACTTAAAAGACTTTTGAACTTTTACCTTAAAACTAAAGATTCTCTTGAACCTCTGCCAATATTACTTGACGGAAATGACGTAATGAAAATATTAAATATAAAACCTTCAAAGCAACTCGGTGAGATAATGAATGCACTTCACGAAGCTCAAATATCAGGTGAAGTCACAACAAAAGAACAGGCCGTTGAATTTATTAACAATTACTCTTACCATGGATAATTATCAGGTATTTCCCAGTTATTAAGCTGAATTAATTTTGTACAATATGCACAGTTAGTACAACCTTTATAGCACCCCCAGGTGCCGCCGCCGGTTAAACTGTTTTTATTTCCGTTCCAATTATAAATATAAGGTTCTATAAACTCACTTTTTTTATTAGTTTTTGCAAATTGAAAAGAAAACTTATTTCGTGGATTTGTTTCCATTTTTCCGTTTGCAAAATACCCCAAATCTCCGCCGTTATTATCAATATGGACACGTACCAAAGCCCCGTTTGCCATATGAAAACATATACAGGTCTGCACAACGCCGGAACCGTCTCCAAGAATAGTCTCTGTACGACAGTCACTTACATCAGAGTATTTTATATATGGGAATAAATATTTTGAAAGCCATTCCCTCATTTCAGCATAAGAATAACTGTGATAACTCGAAATCCAATCGTTAAAAGTTCCGCCATACTCTGCCTGAGCCATCTTAAAAGCATTATTTATCGTTGAATTAAATACCTTAATCTGATTTTCAACAACTTTTTTCTGAACATTTGTAATTACAGCCGGTAATGTCATTGCGGCAACAACTCCGATTATGCCCAGAGTTATTAGCACTTCTGCCAGTGTAAAGGCTTTATTTTTCATCTATACTCCTTTCAAAATTTGCATGCGTGCAAATTTTATATAGATTTTAACATTAAAATTGCATGTATGCAACAAGAGGATTTAGAAAAACTTCAGCTTCTGGGCAAACGTATCAAAACTTTGAGAAAATCAAAGAAATATACCCTTACTGAATTATGCTATAAAAACGGACTTGAACCATCCACCCTATCAAGAATAGAGCAGGCTCTTGTTGAACCCAAATATCTTACACTGTTAAAAATTGCAGCTGCATTCAATATGTCTGTAAGCGAACTTTTAGAGATCTAAGTTTTCAGTATCAACTCTACCAATTCCGAATTAAAATTTATTGATTAAAATAATGCGTTACTTCTGTCGAGCCATCTGAATAAAACGCTGTCTGTTTTATTAAATTACCATTTTCCTCCAATAAATCCTGACACACCGAAACAAGTTTTCCGCCGCGTATTAACCATTGAGTAGAATTAAGGACAATATCACTACCGTTTACAACAGGTTCGTTTATTATGAATTTGAAATCTTTGCCATTCTCACCTAAAGGTTCTTTCACTGTTTGAAAATCTCTGCCTGAAGATTTTAAATATGCCATATACTCTTTAGGTTTCATCTCATATGAGATTCCGTCTTCTGTAAAATCTTTTTGAGGAATTGCACTGGTTGTCTCTGCTATATAAAAAAGTTCGTTATCCTTTGAATAACTTGAAATCTTTTTGTATGAAGGATCAAGAGAATTATAAGAATATTTATCATATCCCATAAAATTTTCAGCTTCAAGGCCGTTTTCCCAGCTTGTACATTTTTTAACTCTTCCAAAGGAATCCTTTAAGATAATGTCAAGGCCGAAATTGTCACCTGATTCCCTACCTTTAGTTTCAAAATCTTTACCGTCTTTCAAGCCTGCAGCAAGGAGTTTAGCGGTATATTCAGTAACTGAACAAGGCTTTTCACCGGCTTTTATAAAATTAGGGGCAAAGTATGCCTGAACAGTTTGACAATAGGACTTGTCGAACGTTCTCTTTTTTTCTGTCGCTCTTGGAGAATTATCAGCGTGCTGCAGCTCTGACGGTTTTGACACATATCCGCTGTTTAAACCGTTTACACGATTTTGTACACTAAAATCCAAACCATTCATTATAAACTAACCTTTAAATATAACCTACCTGTTTATATAAAGTATTTTTACCGAAAAAAATTGCCCTTTTGTTACAAATAAATATTTTTTTGCTAAAATATTGTTATAAATTAGAAAAAGAAAGAGGATAAAAATATGTCAGGACACTCAAAATGGTCAACCATTAAACATAAAAAAGCAAAAGTAGATTCACAAAGAGCTGTAGTTTTTCAAAAATATTCAAGAGAACTTATAGTTGCAGCAAGACTTGGCGGTCCTGACCCTGCAGGAAATTTTCGTTTAAGAACCGCAATCGAAAAAGCTAAAGCTGCAGGTTTACCGAATGATAATATCAAACGTGCAATAGAAAAAGGTGCAGGAGCCGGTGCCGCAGAAAATTATGAAGAACTAATATATGAAGGTTATGCTGCCGGCGGGGTTGCAGTTGTTGTCGAAGCTATGACAGATAACCGCAACAGAACTGCAGGTGATATCAGAAGTTTCTTCACAAAATACAATGGAAGCCTCGGAGCAACAGGATGCGTAGGTTGGATGTTCGACCAGAAAGGTGTTATCACATTCAGTGAAGATACAGATTTTGAAAAACTGTTTGAAGCTGCAATTAATCTTGATGCCGAAGATGTAACGGAAGAAGATGAGCAATACAAGGTTATTACATCAGTTGAAAACTTTCAAAACGTTGTCGAAGGTCTGGAAAAGGATGGATTCAAAAGTGAAACTGCAGAACTTACAAGAATTCCTAAAAATATGATTGAGGTAACAGACGAAAAAACAGCAGACCAGATACTTAAACTTTTAGACAAACTTGAAGAACATGATGACGTTCAAAATGTTTATGCAAATTGCGATATTTCAGATGAAATTATGCAAAAACTAGAGGGATAATTTTGCTAACAGAAAAACTTAAAACTCTGTCAAAAGCACTCAATGAGAGTGACTCTACGGAAGATGTTATTAAGGCTTTAAATGATGTTTTCCGCAAAGAGGTGAAAGTTTTTGTTTTTGATTCGAGATTAAACACCTTCAGAGACTTTGCAAAACATTGGACAGTCTCCAACGTTTTGGATGCAGATATTAATGATTTATTTGACGGAATACCGGTAATCAAGAATAACCATATTTATTATCCCGCAATGAAAAAAAATATCCTTTTGGGTTATCTGGAAATTTCGGATAACTCCAAAGAAACGTGTGAATTACTGGATATTGCAATTTATAATATTGCCTTAAAAATACAAAATATCATCCTTAATCAGAAAATGCAGCAGAGTGTGGAATTTCACGATTCAATGAAAAATATAGCTAAAATCATTGAAACACAGTATGAATTAAGCTATATTATACCGATTATCGGAGAAATTATTGATACATTTATTTCCAACCATCTAATCTATATTTTTCTGAAAGAAAACGGCAAATTTAAACTTTCATGGCCGTCTTCCTGCAGAGATAAAAGCATTACACAAAATCTTGATAAACTTTCCATACATAAAGGCACTTATATAAGTACCGACAACAAAACCGGATATTTTCCGCTGATTAATGAAAATAATATTATTGGAGCCATTGTTACAAAAAGCACAGAAGAGCCTTTAAATACACAGGAAATAGAGTATCTGGAACAGCTTGCATCACAGACATCAACAACAATAAACAGAGCAAATGTCTATGCGGAAATATTAAAACATGCAACTCTTGATGCACTTACCGGATTTTACAACAGACGTCAGATGGAAGAACGTATCAAGCAGGAAACAGCCTCCGCCAAACGTAAAAAGACACCGCTGTGTGCGATAATGATTGACATAGACTACTTTAAGCATGTCAATGATACTTACGGACATGCTGCAGGAGATTATATATTAAAAACAGCCTCAAAAATCATCCGCTCACAGCTCAGAGAATATGATATAGCATCCCGTTACGGAGGAGAAGAATTTGCTATTATTCTGCCTTTCACCAGAGAAGAAGAAGCGGTTATGGTTGCTGACCGTCTGAGAAAAGCGGTGGAATCCAAAATCATCAACATTGAACATGTTAATACAAAAAATGATACAAAAACAATACAAATTACCATAAGTCTCGGCATTTATAGTTTTAAAGAAACTGATAAGCCTGAAGAATTATTAATGAAAGCTGATAAAGCCTTGTATGACGCCAAAGAAACCGGAAGGAATAAAGTAATTATATATAAAGAAAACAAAGGGAAAAATACATAATGAAATACGAAAAAATATGTAAAACACTCGACGATACAAAAGAACTTGCTGAAAATTTCGCAAAATTAATTACAAACGGCTGTTTTATAAGCTTATATGGAGAAATTGGAGCCGGAAAAACCGCATTTGTCAAACTTGTAGCCGATGCTCTGGAAGTTAAAGAAAAAGTAACAAGCCCGAGCTTTGTAATTTTAAATGAATATCACAGCGGTATTTTACCTGTTTACCACTTTGACTTATACCGTCTGGAAAATGAAGGAGTAAAAACAATTCTTGATGAATTACGCGAATACTCAGAAGGGAAACAGGTTACATTCGTTGAATGGGCAGAATTTTCTCAGGATGAAATTCCGTTTAATCACATAAAAATAAACGTAACTTACGAAGACAACGATGAAAGAAAATATTCATTTGAAGGCTTTGGTTATGATAATATTAAAATTATAGAGGAATTAAATAAGTGAATGAAAAGAATAATATAATTTTAGCATTTGATACATGTCTTGATAAAATGTACGTGGTTTTAAAAGAAGGGAAAAATATTCTTTCTTCGGAAATTGTTGAAAATCAAGGCGAAAAATACCATTCCGCCTTTTTAGTCTCAACAATACAGTCGGTTTTAAGCAAAAATAACAAAAAGCCACAGGATATTAACCTTATTGCAACTAACATCGGCCCGGGAAGTTTTACAGGAATAAGAGCGTGTACTACCGTAGCAAGAGTTATGGCTCAACAACTACAGTGCAAAGCCGTCGGTATATCATCTCTGGAAATTCTGGCACATGCTTCTAAAGCCGTTAACCCGCTTGTTGCTCTTGATGCCAGAAAAGAAAAGGCTTATCTATATGTTGATGGAGAAATAAAAGGGGCAATTCCGCTTGAAAAAGTTAAAGAATTAACCGAAAGCGGAAAATATACCATCATCACAGATAATAAATTACAGCCTATACTCGGAGGTATATCGTATCAGCAGGAATCTATGCCGTTAGGAGAAATACTTGCGGAACTTGCGGAGAAAAAGGATTGTGAAGGCGATTGGAGGAGGTTAAAACCTCTCTATATACAACCGCCTCCAATGGGTTAACTAATTTGTCAGTTACGTTTCTTTACGAACTGACAATTTTTTTTATGCGGAGTTTTAATACAATATGAGAATTTCTAATATATATTTTCAAACAAGAGCGAATATGAAGAATAATCAGTATGATTATTCTTCTCAATACAGCCCTGTATTGAAACAGGGCATACAGCAAGATACCTTTTGCCGCTCCGATAAAACTGCAGCTCCAGCATTCACAGCTAAACAGGAACAAATTTCCAGAGATCCTCTTACCAAATTATATAAAGAACATCTTACATGCATATGCTGCGGAAGAACAATGATTGACCCTAAAGTAATTGAAGATATGAGAGAAAATCATGTTTTTAGATGCCCGACAAAAGATGCAATAAAAATTCTCGAAAAATACGAAAATAATATGCACACCGTCGAAAAATCAGTTTTTAATCTGTTAAAAGAACAAAACAACCTGTATCCGGATCGTTCAATTCAACAGCATCTGATTGAACTCAAAAAGACTCACGAATTAAAATTGATTCAAAAACAGGTAGGGATTTTCAAACTGATTGATAAATATGCGGAAAAAATAAAACCTGAGCTTCACAACGAAATTCGTACATATTTACTGGATTCGTTTAATACAATTAAAGAAAACGGAAGTGATTTCAGCCGTATTAAATTCATAAAAGGTCTTGAAAGCATTCTCCAGAACTATCCGAACACTGCAAATAAAGAAAAACTTATCAGGTTAGCAGGGAAACTTCCAACCGCATATGATGATATTGATGCATTTATAGTAAAATATTCAAAACCTAAATATACATCAGAAAATATTGCGATTAGACTTCTGAGTTATTCAATGGCAACTATAGAACACATACATCCGCAAACACCGGATACTACAGGAAAAACAGAAGCTGAAGCTATAAAAGGTGCAAATCATCTTTATAACTATGTTCCTGAATGCATGCGTTGCAATAGTTTCCGCTCTAACAAACCTATGGTTTACCAGCTTGAAGACTATCCTGAAATGTTTATAAATGCACAAAAAGCATTTGACCGATATATAGATTTTGCCGAACAAGGCAAGCTAAGTAAGATGTATATTATCAAATTATACAAAGCTCTTCGTCAGGAATCTGAAGGCGTTCTTGATTTGGATTATTCTAAACTGAAACTTACCAAAGAACTTCACAAAGAATTGGAAAAACCTTTCACATACCCGATAAATCCAGGTAAAAAGGATGTAGTAATAGTTCCAAAACCTCTGCCTGAACCTAAAACTCTCCCGATTACAATAAGAGAAGGCGAGGTAAAAGAACTAAACAAAGCCGTAAAAGAAGAACCCGTTGTAATTATTGAACCTCCAAAAGAAGAAATTGCAGAAATAAGAATTAGTCCGCTTATCACTAAAAGAAAGCGAAAACGTCAGATTGCGGAAGAACATAACCCTCAGGCCAGACCGAAAGAACTTCCGCAGAAAAATAAAAAAGTAAAAGAGAAAAAAGAAACAGTTAGAAGAAACGGCCCAAGAAGATAATAACTATTAATTATCTTTGATTATTTATTAACATTTGTAAAAGTTTTCTTAAAATATTAAATTTTTAAAAATAAAATGCCGATACCATTATTGTACTTAGTAAGAATAAGGGTATTGAAAGTAATGACAGATACAGGTGCTTCATTTAACAGGCCTTATAAACCGTTCGGATTTAACGTAAAAGTTCCTGAAATCGGCGACAGAACACTAAAACTTGCAGAAGGAACGCTGACAAATCTGGTTAAATCACCGGTTGAACCTCTGTTTAACTTTTTAGAAGAAAATGAAGAAGTATTTAACGGAGACATTACATTCCAGATTAACAAAGCATTTGCAGAAAGTTTTACGATAGGTTCTGCAATGCGTATGGAAGATGAAAAAGTCAACGGAATGCCTCCGAAATTTGATATGCACTTCTAAAATACTCAAAAAGTAATATTATTCAAAAGTTTAATATATCAAAACTAACTAACACTACCTAATTTTTCCCCTAATAAAATTTTGCCCCGACATAGTCAGGGCTTTTCTTTTATCTAAAATTTATTCAACGGTTACTGATTTTGCAAGATTTCTAGGCTGATCAACATCTTTTCCGAGAAATTCCGCAATATAATATGCCAGAAGCTGCAAAGGAACCATTGCAATAACCGGAGAAAACAATTCTATAACATCAGGAACTCTGATGATTGAATCAAACAAATCATTAAGTTTTTCATCTTTTGAGTTTGTCAAAGCAATCATGCGAGCATTACGTGCTTTTGCCTCTTCACTGTTAGAAAGCAGCTTTTCATAAACACATCCGTTCATCAATATTGAAAGAACCGGCATCGTCTCATCAAGCATAGCGATAGGACCGTGTTTAAGCTCTCCGGCAGGATATCCCGTAGCATTGATATAACTTATTTCTTTAAGCTTTAATGCACCTTCAAGTGCCGTCGGATAATTAATACCTCTTGCAATATAAATAAAATCTTTCGTAGCGGCATAACGTCTTGCACATTTTTGAATATCATCGGTATTTGCAAGAATTCTCTCAACCTTCTGAGGAAGAAGCATCATTTCGGTTTTGAGAGTGGTAAGCATTCCGAGATCCACACATTCTTTAACCTCAGCCATGTATAAAGCCAGCAGATAAAATGCCATAAGCTGTGCAATATAAGACTTTGTAGCAGCAACAGAGACCTCTATTCCGGCATTTACAGAAATTAAGCTGTCTGCCAGTCTGGCCATTGCTGAATCCGGACGATTAGTAATAATAAGAATATGAGAACCTTTTTCTTTTGATTGTTTTATAGCAGTAAGCGTATCAGCGGTTTCTCCGGATTGAGACACTCCGATAACTAGAGTATGCTTATCAGTTACTGTTCTACGGTAAATATATTCACTGGAAGCTTCAACATCAACCGGAATACCACAGAAATTTTCAATCAGGTATTTGCCAACCATAGCCGCATGAAGAGAAGTTCCACAAGCAATAATCTGTATCCTGTGTAAATGACGCAAAGTTTCTTTTGTCAGCTTAACTTCGTTTAAGACAATTTCTTCATCAGGAGCATGCAACTTTCCTACAAGAATATTTCTTATAACGTCCGGTTGTTCATGAATTTCCTTCAGCATAAAGTGTTTGTAGCCCATTTTACTCAATGCAACAGGCTCCCATGGAAGAACCTCTATTTTTGGAGCCAATTCCATAGCATCACTGTTAATAAGCGTCATTTTATCAGGAGTAAGGGTTACAATTTCATTATCGTTCAAATACATTGCCCGATTTGTATGTTTAATTATTGCAGGCACATCAGAAGCAGCAAAAAATTCACCCTCACCGATACCGACAAGAAGCGGAGCATTTCTCTTTGTAGCAACTATTGTATTTTTATAATCATTATGCATTACACAAAGAGCATAAGCACCCTCAAGTTCTTTTGCTGCCATACGCACAGCCTCTGTTAAATTTTTTGTTTGGGCATATTTCCTTGCAACAAGGTGTGCAACAACTTCCGTATCTGTCTGCGAACGGAATGTACAGCCTTCCGAAGAAAGTTTTTCTCTAAGTTCTTTATAATTCTCAATAATTCCGTTATGAACAATAGCCAGATGTCCGCATGTACAAGTATGAGGATGAGCGTTCAATACGGTAGGAGCACCATGTGTAGCCCATCTGATATGCCCTATACCACATGTTGCAGTTTCAAATTCACCTTTATGATTTGAAAGAACATTACATAAATTTTCAAGTTTTCCTTCTGCTTTATACACTTTAACATCATTATCACATTTAACGGCAATACCCGACGAATCATAACCGCGGTATTCAAGCTGTCTCAAACCGTCGATTAAAATATCAACAACCGATTTATTACCGGTATAACCTATAATTCCACACATATCTTCTCTCCAATATAAAATTAAGACTATAGATATATTATAGCATTAGAATTTATAAAACCATGAATCCTTATAAAAGTTTTACAATAATCAAATACCTTAATTTATCAGAACAGGTTCTGTTGTTCTACAGCATTTCTATACCCAAGATGCCTGTATGCTGCAGGAGTAGCTTTTCTGCCCCGCGGAGTTCTCTGCAGTAAACCAGCCTGCAACAAAAAGGGTTCACAAACATCTTCCAATGTTCTTGAATCTTCACCGAGTGCTGCCGCAAGAGTTTCAATACCAACAGGCCCTCCGTTATATTTTTCAATAATTGCAGTCAAAAGCCCCCTGTCCGTATTGTCAAGACCATATTCGTCTATACTTAATACATCAAGAGCCTTATTAGCAATTTTTTCATTGACGGCACCGTCATATTTAACAAGAGCATAATCACTAACTCTTTTTATAAGCCTGTTTGCAATACGCGGAGTACCTCGTGAACGTCTTGCTATAGCTAAAGCACCATCATCTGAAATTTCTATTTCCAAAATTCCTGCAGTTCTTTTGATAACCTGAGCAAGTTCCTCTTCTGTATAAAATTCAAGTCTATGAATTATACCAAATCTGTCACGCAAAGGTCCGGAAAGTTCTCCTGCCTTTGTCGTGGCACCGATTAATGTAAATTTTGGCAGCGGAATCCTCAATGTTTTAACTGTCTGGCTTTTACCTGTTGTCATATCAAGGTAAAAATCTTCCATTGCCGGATATAAAATTTCTTCCGCAACTTTATTTAGTCTGTGGATTTCGTCAATAAAAAGAATTTCGCCACCTTTTAATGACATAAGGATACCGATTATATCCCGCGGACGCTCAAGTGCAGGGGCAGAAGTTATTTTAATTTCTACACCCATTTGTTCTGCAATAACACCGGCAAGTGTAGTCTTTCCAAGTCCCGGCGGTCCGTAAAACAATAAATGATCAAGAGGTTTTTCTCTTTTTTTTGCAGCCTCAATAGTAATTTTCAGGGCCTCTTTCAATGCAGACTGCCCGATATAAGAGTCAAAGCTTTTCGGCCTTATTGAATTTTCAAAATTTCTGTCATATTCTACCGCTTCTGGTTTTATAACAGGATTCTTTGCATTTATATCAACTTTTTTATTAGTGTTATCGTCTGCAATTATACTCATTGTCTTTCCTTAGATTTCATGATAGCATAAAATCAAGGTTAAGAAAAATTTATTAAGAAGTTATAGGGAGAGAAAATGAAAGTATCTGAACGTTTAGAAAAGATTCCTCCGTATCTTTTTGCGGAGATTGACAGAAAGATCGCCGAGGCCAAAGCAAAAGGTTTTGATATTATAAGTCTGGGTATAGGCGACCCTGATAAACCGACCTTGCAGCCAGTTGTTGATGCGATGCATAAAGCTATCGATAACCCTAAAAATCATGATTACCCGCCATACAACGGTACAGAACAATTCAGAAAAGGTGCTTGCGAATGGATGAAAAAACGTTTCGGAGTAGAGCTTGATGCTGATAAGGAAATGTTATGCAATATAGGGTCAAAAGAAGCTATTGCACACGTATTTTTTGCATTTGTTGACAAAGGAGACTACACGCTTGTTCCGGATCCGGGATATCCGGTTTACCACAATGCAACGATATTTGCCGGAGGAACACCTTACCATATGCCGTTATTAGAAGAAAACGGCTATCTTCCAGATTTTGACAAAATTCCTGAAGATATTGCAAAAAAATCCAAAATTATGTTTTTGAATTATCCTAATAACCCTACAGGTGCTGTTGCGGATCTGGAGTTTTTCAAAAAAGCTGTTGACTTCTGTAAAAAATATGACATTCTTCTCTGTCAGGATATGGCATATTCGGAAATGACCTATGACGGATACAAAGCCCCTTCAGTACTTCAGGTTGAAGGAGCTAAAGATGTCGCGATTGAATTTTATTCACATTCAAAATCATACAATATGACAGGATGGCGTGTTGGATTTGTTTGCGGTAACGCAGATGCAATTAAAGCTCTGGGAACAATCAAAAATAATATTGACAGCGGCACATTTAAGGCTATTCAAGAAGCAGCAACGGCAGCTTTCACTATTGATAATACATACATTGAAGAATTGAATCATATGTATCAGCAAAGACGTGACGCTGCAGAAGAAGGACTTCGTGAACTCGGATGGAATATTAAACCGTCTAAAGCAACATTTTACTTATGGCTGCCTGTTACCAGAGGAATGTCTTCTGAAGAATTTGTAACGGCAATGCTGGAAAAAGCTCACGTTGTGGTTCCGCCCGGAAACGGCTACGGACAATACGGCGAAGGCTACTTCCGTATAGCTCTTACAAAGGACGTTGATACCATTAAAGAATGCATAAGAAGAATGAAAGAAGCAGGCATTCATTATTAACTTGAAAAGGCGGTTTTGCCCCGCCTTTTAGCTTTTGCTTAAATATTATTAACGTAATTGTTTATTGAAACTTAATATGATATAATTTTTATATGGAATGTCCAAAATGCGGTTTAGAAATAGATGAGAGAACGATTGTTTGTCCGAACTGTAAAAAAGTTCTTAAAGTTGTTTGTCCCGTCTGTAAAACAATAAATAAATCCAATACCTGTAAAAACTGTGGTTATGTAATTATCGGTAAATGCAACCGGTGCGGAAAAATTAATCTTACGGGTGATAAAAAGTGCAAAAAATGCGGGTTTGATCTTGAGCAGAGTGTAATTCTTAATGAATCCAACACCGATAAATTTGTATGCGTTACTCTGGAATTTCCTAATATGAACGAAATGAAAGTAGTTCTTGGCTCTGCAAAACTTCTGAATAAATTTAAACAGAACATTGATAAAATTATTCTGGATACGGCAAAAGAAGTAGGGGTAAGACGGCAGATTGTCGGGAATAAATATGTTATAAGATTTGATAAAGATTATACATTTAACAGTTCGGCAAATACGGCAATAAATACTATTACTAAAATGCTTACGGAAATTACAAAAGTTAATTTTCGCCTTACAAATAAGAAAAATGCAACAACCCGTTGCAATGTTTTTATGTTTTTGAGAACAACCAAAGATAATCCTTATAACATTGACTCAGGATTTAACATTAACATGGTTGCTTATTCTGATGACATAAAACAGCGAATGCTTAACACATTTCAGGTAATTGCGGATGAAGACACCGTTGCCGCACTTACCAAAGAAGGTTACTATTGTTCTCCGCTCAGTTCTACAATGCTAAACGGCAAAATGGTTATGTTTTCTCAGGTTGATATTTCGAAATATATTATTATCAACTATGATGAGCTTATCGACAGAGAAGAAGAGGCTCAAATTCCTAATTTTGTCCAGAATATGCTTATAGAACAGGATAAACTTGACGGGGAAGCCTTAAGCAAAATGGAAAAACCTTATGATCCGGATGCTATATACGATATTGAAACTATTCACTTTAACGAAATAAAATGTGACTTCATAAGAACTCAGAACATAGATGTATTTTATCATCTGATTAACAAATTTCAGGCTGTACCAAAAGGAATTACAGCCCTTAAAACGGATCCTCTGTATGTACCGTATTCCCTAAAAGTTTTGACTTCTATTGCGGATCTGGGTATTTATAAAAATATTATTACAGTTACCTGCTATGATGAAATGAAATATTCCCCGTATTCTTTCTTCAGAGATCTTGTTGCGGCTATCTTTGAATATACAGTTTCCCAGCAATTATTCTCGGAAAACGATTTTTCAATGTTCCGCTCTATAGATAACAACGGTCTTATAAAAGATTTGGTTACATTAAAAGAAAGAAATATAGATAATCCACAGGATACAAGACTTACGTATTTTGATATATTTCTTACTCTTTTACAGGCAATCCCTAATACATTAATATTTATAGAAAATTTCGATTATATTGATTCAAGCTCATATGATGTATTGAAATATCTCTTCGGGGCATTTGAACAGCTTGACATCAGCTATTTAATCCAGTATTCCAAAGATTTTTCACTGCATAAGGACATGCATTTCCTTCTTGGCAAACCTTATTATACGGAAATAACACTCAAACCTACTCCTTTTGAGAAAATGATTGAGGAAAATAAAGAATATTACAGGAATATTATGGAAACATTCTACTTCCAGCGTATTGCCAAATATTCATACGGAAGTATTTTGTTTCTTGATATTGCACTACAGTATTTAATTGAAGCTGGAGTATTTGAGGCTACGGATGACACCATTAATCTTATCAATCCGAAAACAATCATCATTCCGTCCAGCTTAAACAAACTGATAAAAAGACGATTAAATCTTTTACAGGATTATCCTGATGCAATTAAATTCCTTACAGAGGTTGTTCTTTTGGGGCCAAGAATCGACCAGAAAACCATTAAAAGTTTAGGCGGCAATAATATTGACGATGTTATCGAAAAACTTTCTGACATGGGATATATCTATTTCTATAATAACTGCATGTATTTCCCTAATTACAACCTTTTGAGAGCGAACTTACTGGAAACATTAAATAAAGATCAGCTAAAAAGAGTAGCAGAAGAACTGTTTGAAAAAGTATTTGATAATTCCATGCCTGCACCGGAAAAAGCGTATTTATACGGCTTACTGGATGACCATAAGTCCGAATTTCTTGAATGGGAAAAACTTGCTAAAATTAACCTTTCCCTCGGTGACTTTAATGCTTATTTGAATTGTGCAAATAAAATTCTGGATTTGCTTGACCTTAATCAGGACGAAGAAGCTCAAGAAAATATTGATCGTTATAAATTGGAACTTTACGAAAATATTGCGAACAATCTTTTTGAATACAATCCGGAAAAAACAGAACGATTAGCGGAAGCAACACTTGCAAACCTTGAAAAAACTACGGATTACGAAAAGATTATTACACTCTGCAACAAAATGATTCAGGGATATCTTTTCACCGGTAATTACATGCATGCATTAGAACTTACTCATAAAGTTCTCGGCTTACTTCCAAATTCATCAATAGACCCGACTACAACAAATTTTAACCGATATTTCTTCCTTATGAGCGTTGTGCATGTTGAGATATTATTTAACATCGGAGCCTGGGAAGACTGCCTTGACATCGGATACAGTGTCTTGAATGTTGTAAATCAAAATACGCTTGATATTTTAAAACCTGATTATATGACAACCGAACAGTTTGAATCAGTTATTATGGACACTATCGGGTATGTCGCCATGGCTAATATTCTTCAGTTAAAAGGGAATGTTCAGGAATTTTTAAATATTGTAAGAACTGATCTGGTGAATGTACCCCACTCATATGATATCTTTATGGCCTTACAGGATTTGATATTCGGCAGAATACCACAGTATGATAAATCACTTGTTTCGGATAAAGATAAATTTTCAGGAGTAATTTACCATATTATAGAAGCTTTTGTAAGATGCAGACACGATTATAACGTATTTGCGGAAGAAATTTATGAAGCCAAAATTCTGGCAAAATATAACGGATTGTACCAGCTTGAATTATTTACTGATTTAATGATTGCTTACTCATATATTAGACTGAATTCTCTTGAAAAAGCATCATTAATTATTTATAAGATTATTAAAACTGCAAATGAAAACGGTATGACCAATGTTCTATACCTTGCATGGTATATCATGAGTGAATTGAACCTTGCTCAAGGAAGATATATTGTCACATACGGCATATTAAATAATTCTCTTATTCAGCTTGAAAAAACAGAAAACACAAATGAATATCTGCTATTATTATTTAAATATAATATGTATAAGGTATTGAGATTTAAGGGTCAGGATGAAAATGCAGAAATATGTCTGGCTCATGCACAATATATAGCTCAAAAATACAATATAGTGTTTGAATTTGATACAGACCCTAACCATTTTATAGCCCTTGTGGATCCTGACGATGAAACAATCCCGCAGGAATCGAATAAATACGAAAATGCTGACATCAATGAGGTTTTAAACCCTGAAAGTGAGGAATAATGAAAATATTATTTGCAGCCGCTGAAGTAGCACCATTTTCAAAAGCCGGAGGACTGGCTGATGTTATAGGAAGTTTACCCAAAGAGCTTGAAAAACAGGCGGAAATTGCAATATTTACCCCTCTGCATGGCTGTATAGATGTTGACAAATACGGAATTAAAGAACTGGAGAATTCATCACTCTGGCTTACTTTCGGTAATCAGGGACACCGATTCAGACTATTTATGTGTAAACTTCCGGGCACAGATATAAATGTATTTTTTGTTCATAATGACTGGTACTTTACATGTTTTAAAGAAGTTTATCCGAAATGGCTGGACACGAGATACGAACATGAACGATATATTGCATTTTCGCTTGCTGTAATGGAATATGCAAAACTTCTTAATTTCAGAGCGGATGTAATCCATGCCAACGATTGGCATACAGCAATGATTCCTGTCTATTTAAAAAGCAATTACAGATACGATGAATACTGGCAAAATACAAAAACAGTCTTTGAAATCCATAATCTCGCATATCAGGGGGTATGGTTTGAAGATGTTCTCGACTTCGCAAATATGAGAAAAGATATAGTTTACAATGAATGGGGTGTTGAACATTACGGCAAAGTAAACTGGATGAAAGGTGCAATAAATTACTCTGATGCGATTATTGCGGTCTCCCCTACTTATGCCAGAGAAATTCTTACGGGTGAATACGGAGAAGGCATGGATTACACTTTGCGAGGAGCTACATATAAGCTGCACGGAATCTTAAACGGAATAGATTATGACGTATTTAACCCGAAAAAGGATAAAGCTATTGTTAAAAATTATGATGTTAAAAGCATTAAAAATAAAGAAGAAAATAAAAAGAAAGTATGCGAATTTTTCGGACTTAAATACAATGCGGAAAGACCGTTGTTTGCGTGCATTTCCAGACTTGTTCCTCAAAAGGGTTTTGACTTAATCAGACAGGCTGAAAATGATTTAAAGAATACCCCTGCGGATTTTGTATTTTTAGGAAGCGGAAATCAGGATTACGAGAATCTTTTGATATGGCTTTCAAATAATTCTGCTAATATAAGAGCGTACGTCGGCTACAGAGCGGATATGGCTAATCAAATCTATGCTGGAAGCGACTTTTACCTAATGCCTTCAAAATTTGAGCCATGCGGCTTAAGTCAGTTAATTGCAATGCGATACGGCTCATTGCCTGTTGTACGGGCAACAGGAGGTCTTGAAGATACTGTTATAGGTTATCCTTTAGCTGATTCTACCGGATTCAAATTCTGGGGCTACGACGGCGGAAGCATGATGTCTGCAATAAACGGTGCATTAGAAGTTTACAAAGACAAATACACCTTCAATGCAATGAGAAAATCCGCTATGGAATCTGATTTTTCATGGAAAAAGAGCTCTAAAGAATACATGAATTTATATAAACAATTAACCAACAAATAAAAAAAAGTTGCCATTTTAATTAGTGGCAACATTAAATAAACACGAGGATATTAAGAGAGAGAGTATAAAGTACGTTTATGTTTAATGCTATTAACTTCTTTTATTATCTTTTCCCAACTGTAATACTTAGATTTCCCTTACATTTATATAAAGGAAATTTTTCGATGAAAATTGACTAAATATAAATATATGTTAAGAAAACTTAACATTAATAATCGCTACTACTCTATATAGATGATTTATAAAAAAACCTTGTCATAATGAAAATATAATGGTATAATTTTTATATAAATAAGCAAAGAGAGATAAAAAGATAGGATAGTTATGGATTTCGATATTGAAGATTTTTTAAGAAAAGCGGTATCTATTGCAGCATCAGACGTTCACCTTGCAGTAGGCGAACATCCGACGGTTCGTAAAGACGGCAAAATTATGAAAATTAATATGCCTGTTTTAACTGATGATGATATAGACCATGCTTATGAAATTCTCTTACCGAGAAATGCTAAAGATAACCTTGAAAATGTCTATGATTTGGATTTTGCATATGAAATCCCGGGATTTTCTCGATTCAGGGTTAATTTAAGCCGCCAATTAGGTAAAAATAAGCTTGTTATCCGTTTAATTCCGTATTATGTAAGAAAAATTGCCGAATTAAACCTGCCGCAAAGTATTGAGCAATTTGCAAAATTGAATCACGGTCTTGTTCTTATAACAGGTCCTACAGGTTCCGGAAAATCTACAACTATTGCTTCAATTATTGACTATATTAATACAAATTATCCAAAACATATTATTACGATTGAAGATCCTATTGAATTTATCTTCAATAACAAAAAGAGTATTGTTTCACAGCGTCAAATACTTGTTGATACAGCATCATTCCCGGATGGGGTTAAATATGCATTAAGACAGGATCCTGATGTTATATTTATCGGTGAAATTCGTGACAGAGAAACTATTTCTTCAGCATTGAAGGCCGCAGAAACAGGTCACCTTGTATTTGCGACAATTCACACAAATGACGCAGTACAAACCGTTGATAGAATTATCAACATGTATGAACCTTCTGACAGAGATTTTGTTCGTCATCAGCTCGCACAAATCTTAAGGGGTACTGTTTCTCAGAGATTAGTACCGCTCAAAGACGGCTCAGGAAGACGTCCTGCATGTGAAGTTCTGGTTATTACGTCAACTGTTAAAGATTTTATTGAAAAAGACGAACTTGACAGTATTTATGATTTAGTTAAAAAAGGTTCGTTTAACAGCATGATTACAATGAATATGTCATTGTTTAATCTTTGTGCAAATGATTACATCACAGAAGAAGTTGCAATGCAGTTCTCTGATGACAGAACAGAATTACAACAGATGTTGAAGGGCGTATATCAGGGTACTAACGGTTAATAGTCATGGAAACCTTTGTCACTGACGCAATTAACTTGAAATCTTATAATCTTAGCGAATCAGATAAGATTATGGTTATGTATTCCCGTGACAGAGGATTAATACGCGGAGTTGCCAAAGGTGTTAAAAAGCCGAAAAGTAAGCTCGGTGCAAGAATGGATTTACTTGTAGCCAATAAATTAATGCTTCATAAAGGTAAAAATCTTGATACAATTTCTCAGGCCGAGGCTTTAAATACTTTTAATGCAACTCGAAGGAACATGGATAAAATATTTTATTCAATGTATGTTTCTGAAGTTGTAAATAATTTTGGGATAGAAGATGATCCTTGTTCCGCAGTAATATTTGATTTGTTATATGAGACATTAACGACAATAGCTCATGCTGAAGATAAAATACAAATTATCAACACAGTTTTGAAATTTCAGCTCAAAATGATGAGAGTTTCAGGCTTTTCCCTTGAACTGGACAAATGTCTGTGCTGCGGTAAAGCCATAGAGAATGAAAATATGTATTTCTCCGGACGGCTTGGCGGTGTTGTTTGCAGAGAATGTAATGAACACTATGGATTAACCGACATTATGCACTACAAACTCCGGGATTTTCTCTCAGCTCTTGCGAATACTGAATTTGATGACGAATCGGAATACGAGAAAAAAGCAACCGAAAAGATATGTCTGGTCAGTTTTGAACTTTTGAAATCATACATTAATTCTCACTCGACAAAAAAATTCCATTCAACAGCAATCTTACAGGAAGTTGTCTAAGGCAGATTTTTAAAGTAATCCTTTTCAGTTAATGCCCTATATGTACACCCCATACCATTATTGCGTTCAGAACTATTATAATCGCAATCAAAAGAATTCCATGCACTATCCGGCATAAGCGGTGTTTCAGGAGCTCCAATAGGTATAACTTTTTGTTTATTTATATAAAATGAAAACAAATCATGCCTTCAGGCATTCGGTCCTTTACCATACCCGTTTACGTCAACGGAGATAACAATTCCATAGTTTCTATTTGACGAATTATTAATCATAAGAAACATACCGTCGGTCAAAATAGCCTGACCCTCATCAAACCACTCAAGAGTAACATTTTGTTTTTTGTTATAAGTTTTATATTTTGAAACACGAGAAAAAATATCACCTTCTTCCGGACTGATATCGGCAGTAATACATCCGTTTTGCCCGCAGGAACTGAATTGTTGAATATATTTTTTAAATACAGGAGCAAAAGTATTATTAGGATAATTATCCCATGTAATATCAAGCCCTTCCTCATAACTCATACGCTGGATAGCTTGTTGAATTACCGAATAAGCTTTTTGCAGACCTGTCTGCAATTCTTTATGCTGCGTCGAATTAAGCAGAGCAGGCAGTGACATTGCAGCAACCACACCTATAATACCCAATGTAATTAAAACTTCAGCCAGTGTAAATGCAATATTAGTTTTCACAAAATCTCCTTAGTTCACAATATTAATACCAACTTTGTTAATTATTATATTTTATGTTGGTACTAATGTCAAGGTATTAAAATAAAGGTATTAATATAATGAACATTAATGAAAAAATTTCTGCACGAATAAAAGAGTTAAGAGCCGAAAGACATTTAACAGCCGAAAAACTTGCATGGTACTCAGAATTATCAAAAAGCTGTGTTACATATGCAGAAAAAGCACAGAGAGATATAAGAATCTCCACAATAGAAGCAATCTGCAAGGGCTTAAACATTACGATTGCAGAATTCTTTGCCACATTTAAAGATTAAATAAAAAAGGTGCATTATGAATACACCTTTTAATTTTTATTTCTGCATATTTATTTCTCAAAATTATTCAACAATACAATACTTATATTCAGGATGTTGAGCAAGCGATTTTTCAATTTCTTCAAAAGTTTTAAGCCCCTGCGTTGCTCCAAATTCTGAAACAGCCCCTGCAGAATTAACAGATGCGTACATAAGAGCTTTACCAATATCAGCATTTGTTCTGCCAAGAGCGGCACAGAAAGTTGATGCAAAAGCATCCCCAGCACCTAATGTAGATACAACAGGCCCTTCAAAAATCGGACATTGATAGAACTTTTTACCATCATATGCATAGGCTCCATGACCACCGTCGGTAATAACAATAACCTGATAATCTCTTACTTTTAATTTTTTGAACATTTCTTTAACATCCGGATGAATAAGCTCTTCAGAAAATTTTTCATCACGTGTATCAGGCCTTACCTGAATTTGAGTTGCAAGAGAGGCTTCTTCTTTGTTCATAACAACAATATTCGCATTTTCAAGAATTTTTTTCAGGTAATTAAATCCCTTTTTAATACTTGATGAACCGGCATTAAAGCATACATAAACATTATTCTCGTGAGCAAATGTTGCAATATCGTCAAGAACCTTAGTACTGTCACCATTCATTGGAGCTATATAGAGAAGTTTCGCATTTTTAATAGCTTCAAAATTGATATCTTGTTTCGTAATCATAGCATTAGCACCACGGTGGGCCAGAACTGTTCTATCACCTTGAAAACTTACA
This sequence comes from Candidatus Gastranaerophilales bacterium, assembly GCA_944325865.1. Taxonomy (GTDB): domain Bacteria; phylum Cyanobacteriota; class Vampirovibrionia; order Gastranaerophilales; family Gastranaerophilaceae; genus Scatousia. The sequence continues at coordinate 333,003 of CALVBS010000001.1, forward strand.
AGAATAATAGAAAAACCCGTACTAATTTTTGGATCCTGAATTATATTTGACAAATCGACATTTTTATCTTTAAAAGACTCAAGAACACCGTCAGAATAAATATCATCACCAATTTTAAAAATTGCACTTGTTTTTAATCCTAAATTTGCAAAGTTCATGGCAGTATTAACACCGCCGCCACCGACATTTGAAGCAAAATCAGTTATTTCTACTTTAGCACCGTAAGGGTAACTCATAAATTCAGACTTTTTATTTTTAGTAAACACTGAAACAATGTTTGCATCGTCACTTTCAACAAAAACATCCATTGTTGCACTTCCGATTGTTATTACGTCACACATAACTTTCTCTCCATATAAATCTGATATCCAGTGATTTAATCTTAGCATAAACAGAAATTATGTTACATTATATTAATATTCGGGCAAAAAAATATCTTTAGCAACTTAAAATAAACGAGTAAATATACATTTTATTTTGAAAGGACATGCCTTAATGAGAATACAAAAAATTACATTTACCACTAACACCTCACTAATAAACAAAAAAAATGAAGATAAGTCCAAATCTTCCGATTTACACCAATATAAGACAACAAATAAACCATTTGCATACAGAGATTTTAATATTAATTTTACAGCAAGACTTTTCAGAACACCCGAAAATTTTTATGCTCAACCGTTTAATCAAAACGGAATGCCTCAAACAATGAAAGAATACCTCTATGATGATTTTGAGGACAGACAAAAAATGCCGCCGGCACAAATGCTTAAACTCGTTTTTAATGATATCAATGACGCAAACTCTCTTGAACAGGTAAAACAAATATTCCCTCAAGAATCCCTATTTGCAAATCTGTCCGATACCCCGAAAAGGAATTCCAGAAGCGGCGTTCTTGCTGAAATCGAATTGCTGAAAGAGGAAGACAAGCCGCTGTTTAAAGACGGAACAAACCACCTCGGAATGTATATTCTAAAGAAAATTTATCAGGAAGGCAAAACTCTCAAAGAAATCAATACCGATTTTGAAAAAGATTTATCAACATATTATAAAGGTCTAAGCCCGATTCAATACGAAACACTTAGTGCATACGGAATAAAATATCCGAATAATTCATTCTGGAAATCACTCACCGCAACACGAGAAGAATTTCCGTATGAATATAAACCGAGAAAAGCTGTTACACCACGGACCCCAAATAGCAACCAGTCTCACCAAACAGACAAACCTGCAGTACAAAACAAACCGATTCGTGAAAAGAAAAAATTTGATAATGTCAAAGACTGGGAAATTGATAAACTGGCAGATGCACTTGTAAAAGGCAACGGCTCAAAGACTGAGACCGAAAAACAAATAAAAAAGAAGAATATTCAAAATGAAGAGACTCAGAACTTTGTCGCTAAATATATGGGTGAGATTAACTCCATCGTTCTGGAAAAATTACATATTTCCGAAGATATGAAAGATTATTTTGAAAACTACGACGACTTAACAAAATCCCAACGGGAAAAATTTGAAAGTTATATGAGAAATCCTTATATAAATGACCTTCGTTCAAAAGTAATGTCATCAACGATAAGATTATTCTTCGATCTTTATGGTGCTGACGGAAATAATGAAGATTTTCAAGAACTGCTTGAATATGCTCATAACATAAAGCCTGAAAGAATTGCCCGCCAAAAAGAACACGACAGAATACAAGAACTTTACGAAAAAGAACTCGGTATTTTTGATACACAAGCAAATGAAACACCGACGGAAACTACAATAGATGATATGGATGATGAAGATGAAACTCTTACCAAATACCAGAAATTATTTGATGAAATCAAAAAAGAATATAACGTCGAATCATATGACTTTGTAACTAAGAACGGAGAAAAAGTTACAATTCTGTCAAATCTTCAGGAAGCATTACAGGAAAAACTTGAAGCCGAAATGAAGTTTATGCCTAAACAACTTGTAAATAATTTTATCAAATACGTTAAAAATAATCCGGCAGCAACAGAACCATATATACTAACAACATTACTGCAGTCAAAAGGAATTGAACTTCCGGAAGACAGCAGACTAATGCCTGAAGAGCAGGCGTTTGAAACAACGCTTGTAATGTATCAGGATTATACAGATAATAATCAAACTGAATCCAGAGCTGCTCAACAAGCAATTACAGATGCCTTTATTGAAATGACAAAAGAAGAAATAACACCTGCACTTTTCAGGCTTGGATTATTTGAATTTATAGACCTGTACAAATCAATGCAGCAGGAAGGAAGACAGTTTATTCTTAATGAATCCGGCAAAATTAACGAAAAATATAATGAATATAAACGTCCTCTTTCCGATTCAGAAATAAATAAAGCAACTATTACAGTTATGGACCTTCTAAGGAAATACAACCCAGAAAATACCATAATTAAGGAACCAACACCATTTATCGGCTTTGATTCTGTATTTTATTCAATCAGACTTTTGATACAGAATAAAGATATGGCTAAAGAAAGAGAAAACTTGAAAGATGATATCAGAAAATATATAAAAGAATACGGCGGTTCCATAAGATTTTTACTTGATAAGAAAATGCCGGAAGCTTTAAAAATGGCAAAATTGGAACAGTTCTTATGCAGTTATGCATATGATAAACCGGGTCTTATTCTTACATATGCCGCACTTAATAAAGACGGTATGAACTATCTAAGAGATCATAATACCAAAATGTATGACTTTTTGAAAAAAGAAGTCTTAATGAAAATGCCTATGTTAACACAATTTGAAAATAATAAAAAATAAAAATCTCCTCCTTTCATAATACAAGACAGAGCGGAAACTTTAATAATAAAGTTTCCGCTCTGCGATTTCTAATATTTAAATTACTGACAGTTAGCCTTTTCCTCTTCGGAAACGCCTTTAATAGTAAGGTTAACACGACCCTTATCGTCAATTTTAATAACCTTAACGATTACTTCCTGTCCAATTTGCAGATGAGGTTCAATAGTTTCTATACGTTCATTGCAAACTTGAGAAATATGAACCATACCATCTTTACCAGGAGCGAGTTCAACAAATGCTCCGATAGGAATAATTCTGACAACCCGGCCTCTTACAACCATACCAGGTTCAGGTCTGAATGTAAGATCTTTAATCATTTTTCTTGCAATTTCAGCACCTTCCTGATCGTTGGAAGTAATTGTTACAACACCGCTGTCCTGAATATCAATCTCAGCACCGGAAGCGTCTATAATTGCACGGATTTGCTTTCCGCCAGGTCCGATAACCGTTCCGATATCCTCAACAGGAATTGTCATTGTAGTAATGCTCGGTGCAAATGGAGAAAGGTGATCTGCAGGGGCTGTAATAACTTTTCTCATTTCACCAAGTATGTGCAATCTTCCTTCTTTAGCCTGGAACAAAGCTTTACGCAAAGTTTCATTCGGAATACCCTTAGCCTTCATATCCATTTGAAGAGCAGTAATTCCGGTATCATTACCTGTAACTTTAAAGTCCATGTCTCCGAGGAAGTCCTCAATACCTTGAATATCGGTTAACACAACAGGTTCATAACCTTCTTCTTTAATCATACCCATTGCAACGCCGCCTATCATGCATTTAACAGGAACACCGGCATTCATCAAAGCCATAGATGAACCGCAAGTTGAGGCCATAGATGTTGAGCCGTTTGATTCGAGAACATCTGATGTAACACGGATTGTATAGCCGAACTCTTCCTGAGAAGGAAGTGCAGGAACATTAGCTCTTTCAGCGAGATGTCCGTGTCCGACTTCACGTCTTCCCGGTCCTCTTAGAGCTTTTACTTCACCTACGGAGAAACCCGGGAATATGTATTTGTGCATATAAGTCTTTTCTGTTTGAGGATCAACACCGTCAAGCTCCTGTTTCATACCAGGACCGGCAAGAGTTGCAACAGAAAGAACCTGAGTTTGTCCTCTTGTGAAAACAGCTGACCCATGGGCTCTAGGAATAACACCTACTTCACACCATATTGGACGAACTTCGGTAGGTTTTCGACCGTCAGCTCTTACGCCTTCATCAAGAATCATAGAACGCATAACTTTCTTTTCTGCAGCCTTAAATTCTTCTGCAACAAAGTCAACGCCGGTTTCTTCAATCATTTTTCTGATTGCGTGATCTTCAGGAAGAGCATCAATTTTTTCTTTCACAAGTTTTTTAGCTTCTTCAAGTTTTTCCTGTCTGTAAGTTCTGTCAAAATTATGATAAGCATCAACAATCATATCATGAGCAGTTTCGTGAATAATATTCTTAATTTCCGTAGTATCATAAGGGTTTACAAATTCTTCTCTTACAACCCCGCAAGCCTTTGCAAATTCAACCTGAGCATCACACTGTTTTCTGATTTCACCCTGAGCAAATTCAACGGCAGCCATAATATCGTCTTCCGTAACGAATTTACATCCGGCCTCAACCATAATAACGCTGTCGTGAGTACCCGCAACAACGATATCCAAATCGGATTTATCAGCCTGCTGGTGAGTAGGATTTGCGATCATATTACCGTTTTCATCTCTTGAAACTCTGACTGCACCAATAGGGCCTTCAAACGGAGCTCCAGAAAGCATTAAAGCACAAGAGGCACCCAGCATAGCAAGAGTATCAGGTTGGTTCTGCTGATCATAGCTAAATAGTTGAGCAACAATCTGTATATCATTTCTGTAACCTTTAGGGAATAAAGGTCTGATAGGTCTATCAATCAATCTTGAAATAAGAATTGCCTTATCGCTTGCTTTACCTTCAGAACGGTTGTAACCGCCCGGGATACGTCCGATAGCAGACATTCTTTCTTCGTAATCAATAAGTAAAGGGAAGAAATCAATGCCGACACGAGGTTCTTTAGACACAACACAGTGAACGAATAACATCGTATCACCGCATCTTACAGTAACAGAACCATTAGTTGACTGAGCATACTTCCCGGTTTCGACAACGACGTTTTTTCCGCCGATTTCGATTTCAAATTTTTTAGTTTCCGGTACCATAATTACCTTTTCTTTCTGCGTTATCCTAACGCCTTAAATCTATACACTTCTAATGTTCAATATAATTATACCGCAAACAAGAAATATTAAAAATAAATTTATAAACATTAATTAATTAAAATGTGGATAATCATTCTTGATTTCCCAGCCATCATGTTCAATTAAAGCACCGCACCATTGTCCGTAATGAGCAGAGGTTCTGTTTGCACAACCTCTGCTGCCATTTAGCATATTTTCACGGGTTTGCTCTATACCTTGCATATTAAATTTTTTAGTCTGTCTGTTAAGATACATATAAAAAATATCTTCACCGAATGTATTTGGTTTTTGTTTTCCGTTAATATCAACTCTTACAAATATCCCGTCACCAAAATATTCTCCGTTATTATTATATCTTAAAGCTACAATCATAGTATTATTTACAATAAATCGGTACTCGTTTGAATTACTTTGCTTATCCCAAACTTTATTTCCGAAATTATATATATCATAATCACATTGACCTGTGACTTCACTACCCGCATCACAATCTTTAACAATTCTCAGATATGGTATTAAGTATTGTTTTGCAAAGTTTCTTAGAGAATTATTAACATCTTGATTATCAGAATCCATAGACATATTTGAACCTATATTCCACTCCGAGACGTCTCCATAATCCTTTTGAGCCATAGTAAATGCCTGAGCAAGCGTACTATATGCCTTTTTTAACTGTGCTACTGTTTGTTTTTTTCTAAAATTATTTATAACTGTAGGCAGCGTCATTGCTGCAACCACTCCGATAATCCCAAGTGTTATCAAAACCTCTGCAAGAGTAAATGCTTTTAGTTTCATAAATCGTCCCCCTTTCCCATATATGGGTAACTTTATTACAAGTATAATCTAAAATCCCAAATATGGGTCAATTTTGTTAAGCAAAATAAGGCAATTTGTTACATGAAGGAAAGAGAAAAACTTTACTGTAAATATGTCGGACAAGCCATTAGGGCAATACGGGAAGAAAATTCCGGAAAAAGCGGATTAATGTTTTCTTATGAAAATGACATTCCGAAATCAACAATGTCAAGGATTGAACGCGGTGAAAATGAGGCTCAGCTTGTGACGCTGAAAAAAATTGCAGAAGGATTTGGCTGGAAACTTTCCGAATTGTTTCAGCATATAGAAGAAAAATTACCTGAAGATTTTAAAATTTTTGATGAAGAGCACTACTAATACGTTTTTTCTGGTAAGATAAGACTATGATTACTACAGAAAATATAAAAATACGTCTTCAGCTCCCGACAGATACAGAACATATAGAAACATCACTGCACCAACTCGGTATTAAACCTTTGAGATGGGCAATTACGGAAGTTGACGGCGAAACACTTAATATAAGCGTATCTTACGAAAAATAACTATGATTACATTCGACAGCTTGACGCTATGTGCGTGGATAAAGGAGAATAAAGATTTTTTAGAGGGTGCAAGAATTCAAAAAATTCAGCAGCCTACAAGGCGTGAACTTGTTTTCACAGTGAGAAATCAGGGAGAAACAAAAAAATTCTATATAAATATTAATCCGCAAATCCATCACATATGTTTTATGGGAAAAGAAAACGAATTACGCAGAATGATTGAAATCCCGAAAAAACCGCCGATGTTTTGTATGCTTTTGAGAAAATATCTTGAAAATTCCAAGATTTGCGAAGTAAAACAGCCTCCGTATGAAAGAATTTTGGAATTTTATATAGAGACATTTAATGAATTATCAGAAAAAATTTATCTTTGTTTTGCAATAGAACTTATGGGAAAACACTCAAATGCAGTTCTGTATAATTACGACACAAATATCATAATCGGCTGTGCACATAATGTAGGCTCAGAAAAGAGTAGTGTGCGTGAAATGGCAGGAACTCTTCCTTACACATATCCGCCAAAACAAAATAAAACTGATATTTTAAATTACACCGGAGAACTTGATTATAATTCTCTTAGTACCCATTTTTACGGAATATCAAAATCTTTTGAAAAACAAATATACGCTCAGCCTCTTTCAAAAATAAAAGATTATATAGAATTAAAAAATGTAAAACCCGCGATTTCAAAAGATTACAGAGAATTTTCACTTTTTGCGGAACTTGTTGAAAATCCGAGTTTACAGACTTCTGTAAATAATATGATTGATAACTATTACACATACTATCAGGAAAAAGATAAATTCCAATCGTTAAAAACACACCTGACAACAATAACAAATCAAAAAATTAAAAAGTTTGAAAATTCGATAAAAAAACTTTCCACACAGCTGGAGAGAGAGGAAAAAACCGAAAAATTCAGGCTCTATGGAGATTTGATTATGGCAAACCTCTACAATAATACTGACTATTCGCCATTTATAGAAGTCTTTGACTACGAGAACACCCAAAATATAACAATAGAACTTGATAATACAAAAACACTAAAAGAAAACGCAAATAATTTTTACAAACTGTACAACAAAGGAAAAACTTCAAAACAAAAACTCACAGAGATGAAAGAAACTTTCGCTGCAAACCTTGATTATTATAAACAGGTTATGTATTCGATAGAACGGGCAGAAAATACGTCCGAACTGCTTGAAATAAAACATGAACTTGAACCTGAAAACACGGAAAAGAAAGATAAAACTCATTCCGCAATAGAACCGGTAAAAATTGTCCGCGGCGATTTCACAATTTTTATCGGCAAAAACAACAGACAAAATGACTATATAATCTCAAAACTTGCAAAAGATGATGACTTATGGTTCCATACAAAAGACTGTGCAGGCTCGCATGTTCTGCTAAAGGGCGACAATCCGCCTGACAAACTGATATTTGAATGTGCCAAACTTGCAAAAATAAATTCATCTGCACCGTATTCTTCAAAAATAGGTGTGATATATACAAAACGTAAATATTTAAAAAAGCCGCCAAAAGCGAATTTAGGATATGTAACTTACAAAAACGAAAAAGAAATTATTATTGACTAATGGCACATAAATTGGATGAAATTCAAAACCGGATTAATAATATTGCTATGGCAAAGAAAAATGTTATAGCACTTGTGGACTGCGATTCGTTTTTTGTTTCCTGTGAGCAGAAAGTTAATCCTGAACTTAAAGGAAAACCTGTATGTGTTATGTCAGCCAGAGGGCAGTGCGTAATTTCCCGTTCAAAAGAAGCAAAAGCACTCGGAATACGTATGGGAATGCCGTATTTTCAAGTTGAAGGCAAAATGAAAGAAGCAACCTTTATAAATGCAAGTCATGACCTTTACGGTAATGTGTCAAGAGAAGTTATGTCTATTTTGAAAGAGTTCAGCCCGAATGTTGAAGTTTACTCAATAGATGAAGCTTTTGTTGATTTAACCGGGCTTGAGCGATTATATAAAAAGAATTACCTTGAAATTGCAGAAATGATAAGGAAGGAAATAAAAGAAAGAGTTGACATACCTGTTTCTATAGGCGTAAGTTCAACAAAATCACTTGCAAAACTTGCATCGGATAAAGCAAAAAAACTTGAAGAAGGGATTTTTCTTATTGGTTCCAGGAAAATTCTTCCGGTTCTGGAACGAACAAGCATTGACGAAATATGGGGTATAGGCAGGAATTTATCCGCGTTGCTCAGGAAAAACGGTATTCTTACAGCTTATGAACTTGTTAAACAAAGCGATATCTGGCTTAACAAACAAATAGGCATCCGCGGGCTTGAGATGAAACATGAATTGCTTGGTGAAATGGTCTCTCCGGTATCAAATGAAATTAAACTGCCAAAATCCATTCAAAAAACAAGTGCAATGGCAAAATTTACATCCGATAAGGAATATATAAAAAACTCGCTGAATTACCATATCCACAGAGCCTGTGTAAAACTCCGCCGTCTTAATGCAAAATGCCATGGAATCGGCCTTATGTTAAGGACAAAAGATTTTAAAGTTTATTACGACAAAAGAGTTCTGAATCAGGCAACCAGTTTTGAACTGGAGATATCCGACATAATATTTGAAATGCTTGAGGATATGTACAATCCGAATATTCTTTATCGGAGCACCGGAGTTACTCTTGACTCATTTGTTTATAACAATGAAGCCCAGCTTTCTCTTTTTGCTAACAATGAAGAAGAAATCAAAAAGGAAAAACTTTCAAAATGCTTTGATAAACTGGAAGAAAAATTTGGTAAAGACATAATCCAGACAGGATTTATTACAAAAGATGTCTAACAAAAGCCAGCAATCGCATTGCCGTTATGGCACGAAGTGCCGGAGTTTTTTTAAGGAAGGTGCGGAAACCTTGGTTTCTGCACACTTGTTCCTTTTGACCGCGTGTTTTCTTTTCTTTCGTCTGTTTCTTTTCTTTTTCATCGCAAAAAAGAAAAGAAATAGACATAATAAAAAAGGGATTTATTGATGCCCCCTTTCTATTCCACTTTTAGCAAAAGGGGGCTTAAGCTCATGCCGACATTGTAAGGTGATGTGGTAAGAAGTGACGTTTATGCATCCTTGCACAGCACCTTATAATATGCTAAAATATAAAAAGAGTAAAGGAGGACATATGAAAAACTCAATCATAGCTTTAATCCTCAATGGGGGGGGGGGGCAAACCTTCTCATAGCAAGGGTTTTACCTTAGCCGAAATTTTAATAACACTGGGGATTATCGGAGTAGTTGCGGCAATGACATTGCCAAGTATTATCAACAGAACTCAGAGTAAAGAACTGCAAACTCAATTTAAAAAAGCATATTCTGAATTAAATCAGGCCTCAAGAATGTTTTATAATGATTATGGTATATCTGTTGCCGAATATGCAGCAAGCAACAGTAATAATTACAGATCAGCTTTATTCAAATATTTTAAAGGTGCAAAAGTTTTAAGTGACTGGGACTGGAGCGATCAGGATGAGACGGGCGGTAACTCATCAACGACATTATATGCGATTTACACAATGACAGGCTCTACCAGAACTAATGGTTATTGCGACAATGGCGGATTTACATCTGATGTAAGCGGTAAAATGTATTTATTTAATGATCCGCCAGCCAGCGGTAAAAATGGTCCGGTAATTTGTGTTGATATAAACGGGAAAAAGGGCCCAAATCGTTTTGGATTTGATTATTTTCTGTTTGTATTTACAACAGATGGATTTGTAATTCCTATGGGACAAACTCATCCAAATAATCAAAATAGCAACAGTCTGACTAACACAAACACTTTTGTTACAGGCTCTGAATTTTGTAGGCCAACAGATAATTATAGATATCAGGCAACATGTTCATACTATGCCATTGCAGACAAAAACCCGCAGGGTAACGGAAATTACTGGCAGGACTTTCTTGGAAAAAACAGATAAACAAATTACAAGCCTCAAACACGAGGCTTGTTTATTCTATTAAATAATTTCTCTTAAAATTTTATATGCTAACCGAAATTTTTCATCAGAACACTTTTCCAATTTACTTATAATAAACTTTGTAAGCTCTTCTCTGCTTTGCAAATGCTCTGTTTCCAAAAATTCAGCAACAGGCTTTTGCAAATTTAAGGCAATTTTATCTAACAGCTCAAACGAAGGAAAACACCTGCCGCACTCAATTTTACTCATATGTTTAGAATCAATGCCGACAAGTTCTGCCAGCTCCGATTGCTTTAAGCCTTGTTGTTTTCGAATTTCCTGTATCCTTGAACCTAAATATTTCCTTGTCTCACACATAAAATATCCTTTTTAAAAAGGATAGATTATTTTGTAGCCATTTTAAACAATCTCATTTTACTACATATTGACAATTATATGCAAATTAAGCATAATAATATATATTAAATGACACTATTTTAATAAAAATATCCATATAAGGAGGAGTTGCATGGAAACCAAAATAAACGGCTTTACTCTCGCAGAAGTATTAATAACACTCGGAATTATCGGAATTGTTGCAGCAATGACCCTACCGACTGTTATTGGTAAATACAGAAGTTATGTAACTGTTACACAATTAAAAAAAATGTATTCTGTCGTTTCTCAAGCTATGATGCGTTCTGTACCTGATGGGGATTATAATAATATTCCTGTTACGGACGGTGGAATAGCTGGCACAATGAATTTTTTTAATGATTATTTGAAGACTCAATTTAACATTTTAAAAAGTTGTACAAACGGGACTGAAGGCTGTTGGTCTCAAAAATATAATAAAGCTGGAGCAAAATCAGGGAATACTTATAGCTACGCAGGGAAAGATTCTATGAGCTTTGTAACAGCAGACGGGTACAGCATATCTGTTGATACCTGGAATGCTGAAGATTTTGAAACTGTCAAAACAAGATTTGGAGTTAATGTGACAGGTAAAACTGCAATGGTAGTAATTCATACAGATGTTAACGGAAATAAAAAGCCAAACATTTTAGGTAAAGATGTTTTTGTATATGTTCTTGCGGAAAAAGGACTTATACCTGCCGGCCATGATATGACAAACAACGAAATTGAAACGGAATGTAAAACAACAGGAAATTATTGCTTTGAAAAAATAGTAAGAAATAACTGGATATTAAAGGAAGATGAATTATGGTAAAAAAAGCTCCCGAAATCGGGAGCTTTTTTAGTTTTGTTATTCGTAAATCCATCCGTTTGTCAAATCAATTTTTACAGGCCGTAAAAGCTTCATATAAACCGTTTCATCAGGATTTACTTCAAGTTTTTCACCTTTCAAGGTTGCCCTGACAAACTTCATAAACCAGTTTCTGTCTTTTTTAATCTCTGCAGTAGCAACAAAACTGACTGTTTGATCATTATTTGTTGTAATTAAAGAGTTATCAAGTATAAGAACACCGTTTCTTACGAACCATTTTCCATCCCTAACGTCCAGCAGCTGTCCTTTCAGAGTAGCACCTTTATAAATCAATATAAACTTATCTTTTGTTACAAAATTTTCCTGATTTGAAGCAACATACAAATCACCGGAATGATTTGACTGAGAACTTAAGTATTTTGTAACCTTGACAGGAAGAAGAGTGCCTTCAGGAATTGTACCTACATTTCCCTGAACAGAAGCATTGTCAACAACAAACCCTTCACCTGTTTTATTTCTCATAGCTTCTGCAAGTTTAGCATTAGGATTTAATTTTGCCTGCTCCATCATTTTGTACAAAATAACAGAAACTTCAGCTCTTGTTGCCGGACGGGTAGGTTCAAGCGAGGCTTTACCGTCCGTAGGCATAACAACAAGCATATTCAAAATTTCAGATTTTCCTGCAGGTATTAAAAAGCTTTCAGGAACAGATGCAGCATCAGCATATTTACTCAAAACTTCTTTTGCCTTAGCTTCACTGATTTGTTCTGTTGTAAGAGCATTTACCGCAACAGTAATCGATTCTGCACGTGTAACTGTATCATCAGGTCTAAAAGGTTCCCCGGAAGGCGGACAGGAGATCAAATCAAAAAATACTGATTTTTGAATTGCATCATAAGCCCAGAAATCCTCAGTAATATCGGTAAAATTTACAGGCTGTGCGACGGAAGTATGCTCTTGCCCGAGAGCTTTTATAGCCATTGAAGCAAATTCCGCTCTTGTTACATTTTCATCAGGTCTGAATGTTCCGTCAGGATAACCGACAATTACACCCTTATCCGATAAGATATCCATCTGCTCTGCTGCCCAGTGATTTGTAGGCACATCTGGAAACTGGAATGCCATAGCAGGAAGTGCAACGGAAAAGACCAGCATTGCCGTCAATATTTTGAAAATATTTTTCATAACCAACTCCTTACTTTATATACACAAAGCCATGATACACGTAATTCATTATTTCAGCAACCTTTAATAAAGTTATGTAAATAATAAAATTCCCTTACTTACTTTATTATCATCATCAAATACCCTGTTGAGCAATGCTCTTTTTACTCTGATTGCAAAAGATATAAATGAAATCAATATTGTTGTTACATCAGGAGAGAAATGAATATTTTAAAAAATTTTATACTGTATTTACTCATTATTATATCTTTAAACCTAAATAGCTGTTATGCCGAAAGTAACCAGTTAACTTTAAACAAATATCCTGACTATGCTTATGAATATCTGGGAAATGACAGATTTGAGAAATTCAACCGTAAAATGTTTAACTTTAACTCAAAGCTTAACAAATACGCACTCAAACCAATGCATATTCTATGGGCCTCAATAATGCCGCAGTATGGAATGGATAGGATTCAGTATATGACAAATAACATTGAATATCCAATAAGATTAATGAGCAGTCTCATCCAGAGAGATTTTAAGACCTCAGGCAGGGAAACCGTAAGGTTTTTGACAAATACTACAATAGGTCTTGGCGGAATGTTTGATCCGGCAAAACACATTTTCAAATTTGAACAATCACCAGACCGAATGGAGCAGGCTCTTGCAAGTACAAAATTAAAATCAGGACCGTTTCTTGTTGTTCCGGGATTTATGGCGACATGCCCGCGTGATTTATGCGGTAAAGCTCTAAATACCGCATTGAATCCAACTTCGTATATTGCAACTCCGATTCTTGCCGCTGTTAAGGCCGGCCTATTGTTAAACCGGACAGCCTATATGCAGCCGCTGATGAAAATGATTGAATCTACATACGCAGACCCTTATGACATAACAAAAAAATTATACGGAATTGAAAGTCATATAAAAAATTCAAATATGGACAATAAGGAAGTTCTTGATACAAATATAGACATCTTTGATGAACAAATTGAGAATATCGACGGAATTGAAAATGTAAAACTTGAGGATACAGAAAATACAGAACTCTCCTCTGCCGCATCTAAAAAATTTAAAGATGATGAGATAACCATTGCTGAAATAATAAATGCAGGAGATGAAATTAATGATATTATATTAAAAAGCTATAATTATCCTCATTCAAAATTAATGGCAGACATGCTTCTTGAGGAATATAATCCTCAAGATCCCGTAACTGATTCAATGAGAACGGCCCTGTTTGAACTTCCGGACATAAATAATTCCATATGGAACGAAATGTCTCTCTGGAACAGAAGTTTCAGCAAAAGAATAAAAACATCTTCGGTAAATATTACGCCAAATCGAGACGATTACAGGTTCAGATATATTTTGCAAAAACAGGATTCATCCCCGCTTGCAATAATTTTTCCGTCAATAGGCGAGGGGATTAATTCTACCCACTCAACACTTATGGCAAAATTATTCTTTGATGCAGGGTATTCAGTAATAATAGAAGGCAGTGCCTTTCACTGGGAATTTGCAAAAAGCATGCCTGAGAATTACCGCCCGGGAAATCCCTCAAATGATGCTGATTACTTAAAAACAGTGACCGCAAAAATTATAAGTAAACTTGAAAATAAAAAGGACATTAAATTCAATCAGGAAAAAGTAGTCATAGGAACTTCATTCGGAGCATTAACTGCATTATTTCTGGCGGATAAAGAATACAATAACAATACCCTGGGAATTACAAAATATATTTCAATCTGCCCGCCTGTGGAACTGGTTTATGCAATGAATGCTATTGATAAAAACACTTCTGAATGGAATAACGATGCAGATAATCTTAAAGATAAAGTAGCACTGACAGCATCAAAAATTATTCAAATAGCAAAAATAAAAGAGGATACAGAACCGGACATGGAAAAACTACCGTTTACACAGGCTGAAGCTAAATTAATTACAGGTTTTATAATGCATCAAAAACTATCAGATTTAATCTACACAATAGAAAAGGACAACTATCCTGATAAAAAAGAATTATACAAAATGATAAATAGTATGAACTACAGAGATTATGTTGATAAGTATATATTATCCCAAAACGGCACAACATTAGATGAACTTAATTTCATAACAAGTCTTCACTCAATTTCAGACTATCTGCAGGAAAGCAACAATTATAAAATATACCATTCAATCAATGATTACCTTACAAATCCGCGACAGCTAAAACAGCTTAAACTATATACCGGCAACAAGTCTGTCTATCTTGATAATGGGGCACATCTCGGTTTTTTGTATAGGGAAGAATTTATAGATGAATTAAAAAAAGATATTGCATTGATAATTAAAGATACAGAACAGCAGGAAACAGAACTTTCAGAAAATAAAGAGGCGATAAATAATGAAAAACATGTTATGGTATCAATCTCTAAATAAGCCTATTTTCACTCCGCCGGATTGGCTTTTTGCTCCGGTATGGACTATGCTTTACATACTTATGGGTATATCACTTTTCCTTTTTATAAAAAGCAGAACCAAACATGAAAAGACACTGCCCTTAGTTTTGTTCTTTATTCAATTAGGTCTGAATTTAGGCTGGACAACAGTATTTTTTAAATATCAGCAAATTCACACGGCAATGGTTATCTCAATAGTATTATTAATCCTTGTACTGCTGACAATACAACAGTTTTACAAGGTATCAAAAGTTGCGGCATATCTTCTTGTGCCATACGCCATCTGGCTTTGGATAGCAGCTTACCTCTCCATAGAAATCGTAAGATTAAATCCATAATTAATAACTTTCACTTTTTAACTTTAACGAATAAATTAAACTCCATTGTATGCCGAACACAAAATATGTTATAATGAATATGGAAATTTCATTTTGGAGTTTATGAAAAATGATTGATTATGACGGTTTATTAAAAAAAATCCCGAGAGTAAAAAAAATTCTTGATGACGGCTCTAATACAAATCTTTATCATTACACAAAACCGGAAAAACTCCTCAGCATTCTTGAATCAGGAACCGTAAGATTTTCAAATGCACTTTATCTCAATGATAAGGAAGAAGTAACCTATTCATATAAGCTAATAGTAAATCTTATTGACAAAATGCCTGAATTGAATTCTGCACTTTTCTCAAAGATTAAAGATTATTTCTACAAAAAATATAAAAATATCATTGACGGGGATGCGAACTTTCTAAACAAATATGAATATTATACAATCTCCTTTTCTACAGATAACGACAATTTAACACTCTGGAACAATTATTCAAAAGCTCAAACTTACACAGGTTATAATATAGGCTTCTGCAAAAAAGACCTTATCGCCGATATGGAAAAGCAAGGATTTCATTCAGTTTATGGCAACATTATCTACGAAAAAGAAAAACAGATTACCGTATTGAAGTTAATTTTCGAAAAATGGAATAAACAGTTTGAAAAAACACTACAGGCAAAGAAAACTCAAAAAACAACCGACAAGCAACAGGATATTCTATTTGAATTAACAGACATATTAAGTATTATAAGTCTGTTCTTTAAAAACCCTCATTTTAAAGATGAAAAAGAATACAGAATTATTTTCATAAGCCATTTTAACTCCGGAAGCTATAAACAGACAAAAATATTTGAAAAAAACGGTTTATTCATTCCGTATATTGAATATAAATTTTTGAAAAAGACAGTAAGTTCAATAAATATAGGCCCCACACTTGATGAAAATATTTTTTACACAAGCACCTGCAGAATGCTTGCGAATTTCGGTTATGAAAAGAAAACTATCAACCGTTCAAAAATTCCGCTCAGATACTAAATTTATTTACAAAACGTAAAAAAAAGCAATAATGTAAATGACTTTTCCTTTATTAAGATATGGAGTTTAATAGTCTAAATTATACCGGTTTGAACACAAAACAATATAATCCTAATTTTACGGCATGCTCAAGAGATGTCTATGATGCTCTTGGAAGACTATATCACAGGAATGATACCTCAATGTTTCGTGTAGATCTTGGAGATTGGGATAAATTTGTCGATTATATCGGGAACAAATTTAAAAATACGGATAAAGTTAATATATACACATTGGCCTCATCAGCAGGCGATGAAGTTTATTCCCTTGCTATAAAACTTCTTGAAAAATACGGTGAAAAAGGTGCATCAAAATATTTTCCGATTATTGCCTCAGACTATGACAGTAGAATCATAAACATGGCTCAAAAGGGATATTTGCCTATGTATGAGGGCGAAGCTGCACTTATTAATAAACATAGCGGAGGGAAATTCAATGAATATTTTGAAGTAACCGAAAAAATTCCTGATTTTATAGGAAAAATGGATATTGATTATGATTTTATGACAAGAGTAAAACCAAAATTAAAAGAAAAAATTCAATTCCATACAGCTGATGCAACAGAACATTGCAGGAAAGTGCAACCTGATAATACAATTATACTTGCACGCAACTTCTGGCCTTATCTGAAAGATGAAAGCGTACGAATAAAATTTGCAAATGATTTATACAAATCTCTCGGGAAAAATTCAGCAATAGTTCTTGGACAATTTGATGATACTGCAGGAGCATTTGCCTCCAAAAATTTGTATGATGCCGGATTCGTATGCCATCCGGAGATTTATACTATTTTTGAAAAAAATAAAATTACAGATTGGACATACAGATATTAAACAACTATAAAACCCACATAGAGACATGCTATATTAAAAAAATTTTAGCACCGAGGCTACTCCCTCCGCTCGCTCCAAGCTTAAAACAGATATGGCTTTACATTATGTGATTCTCATCCACCCGTTTGAACAAATAAAAAAAGAGCCTTACAGCTCTTATAAAAGTGGTGGGCAGGGGTGGATTCGAACCACCGTAGTCTCGCGACGGCAGATTTACAGTCTGCTCCCTTTAGCCACTCGGGCACCTACCCGTATTCAATTTTCATCATCACCTTTCAAACCTGCCAGATAGCACAAATGCCTTTGACGGGATTTGAACCCGTGGCCTCTCCCTTACCAAGGGAGTGCGCTACCCCTGCGCCACAAAGGCTTGTCTTCAAGGTGCAAAAAGCCGGCAATAGGAATCGAACCTACAACCTACGGTTTACAAAACCGTTGCTCTACCGTTGAGCTATGCCGGCTAACAGAATTTATTTTATTAAGAAAAAAATCAAAAGTCAATAGTTTTTCTTTGTTGTATAATTTTCTTGTTATGATTAAGTATTTAGCACCTATTATACTTCTTACAATATCAAATATATTCATGACTTTTGCATGGTACGGGCACTTAAAATTCAAGGCCACCCCTATTGTTCTTGTTGTATTAGTAAGCTGGGGTATTGCATTTTTTGAATACTGTTTTCAGGTTCCTGCAAACAGAATAGGGAGTTATGTATATAATGCGGCACAACTTAAAACCATTCAGGAAGTAATAACACTTGTTGTATTCAGTTTTTTCTCGGTACTTTACCTCAAAGAACAATTCAAATGGAACTATCTCGTAGGATTTTTCTTTATAATTCTTGCTGTATTCTTTATATTCAAAAAATGGTAAGGATACAAAACCTCACCGCAATAACGCTCTAGGTTAAAATACAACAAATAAAATAGAAAAAATATTTTCTGAAAAATGTGAACAAAATGTGAGAATTAGCGAAAACACAAGAAATAATAAATTTTTGTACTTTTCCAAGACCTGCATTAATAAAGCTTTTTAGAAAAAGCGGACGACGGGAATCGAACCCGCGACGTCAACCTTGGGAAGGTTGCATTCTACCGCTGAATTACATCCGCATTTCTTTAACTATATTCTAGCACAGTTACAAATATTTTTAAAGTAATAATTGTACAGTCTCGTAACCTTTTTGTTTAATGTCTTTTAGATACAAAAACCATACAATCTGAATTATATCGGAGGTTTTTATGTTAAGACTTTTATTAAATATATTACTGTTAGTCGGACTTTCAAGCATTATTTTCTCAATGGCAACAAAAGCAGAAGAAATCCATTTTTATAACGACATTTTTCAGCTTAAATACAGTGCATTATCACCTGATAATAATGGTTACGAAAACGAATATTTTCCGGCAAAAGAAAATCGGGAAAATTGGAGTAAAATGGTAGGTATATATTACTATCCAGACCAAAACAATCCGATAAAATTCGCTGCAGAAAAAACAAAAAATATTGAATCAAACGAGCGGGACGTACTACTTAAATTCATAGAAAACAAAAAAGCAGATAAAGCTGCCTTAAGTTATCTTGAAAATGGCTCACTTAAAGGCAAAAACTTTTTTGAATACAATATCTTAAAATACGAAAAACACCCCACCAAAGGCATGATGGCATTAAGATACGCAATCAGGTATTTTTTCAACACTAATAATGAAATAACTTCAATAGGAACAAAAGTTAAATCTGAAAATGATGACTATTTAACTAAAATTATAGAATCACCTATCCCGCCTATTATTGAAAAAGAAATTAATAATAGTTAAATAAAATAGCCGACAATCTTATTAAACGACTAATATTATTCTCAAATAATTTTTGACAATATTCTTCAACATTGACGGATTTTAGTATCGTTTGGTATAATAATCAGATACAGTGTTATTGAATACTCAAACAAACAGCTAATAGGATATAAAGCTGCAAAATTCAGTAGCATATAACTTTAAACCGTTTATTGTGAAGTACAGAAAAGGGGATTATCAAACTGATAGCCAAACGAAAAGTTTAGAAAGAGCTCTTCTGCAGTAAACAACGAAATATATATAGCACACAAGCAAACAGGTATCACGAAAGATACCTGCACTTTGCTATGAAAACATGAAAGGAAAAATTTATGACAAACACTATGCCGAAAAATTATGCAGAAACTATTTTAAACGACAAAAATTTGACATCTGATGAAAAATTTCAACGGATTAATTTTGTTTACAACAATTATCAGGAAAAGCTTGATGAAGATTTACAAAACTTCTTACTGAAAAAATGGGCAGGTGCAGCTCTTGAAATCGGAAGTGCTGCAATTCCGTTCGGCGGGACCGGCAAATTAGGTGCTACAGCAGGACAAAAATTGCTTCAAAAAGCGATAGGCCGCAAACTTTCTCAGGAAATAGGTTCTGGCACAGCGTCGGGACTGGTTTCAGGGGCGGTTTTTGGAACCGGCAGAGGCTTGATTGAAGATAAAAATCCCCTGATTACAGGGCTGCAGGATGCAACGGGCGGTCTTGCTGCCGGAGCTTTAATCGGTGGTACCGGCGGTTATCTGGAAAAATCTGTACGGGCAAACCTGCTAGAAAATGCAAAACCTCTTAGTGAATTATCACAAACTCAAATTAAAAATCTAATAAAGCAAGGAAAAAACTATTACCAAGATTATTTACACGATACACATGTATATTATCCCCCTCTAGATAAAATTTATTTTAGAAATTCTCAAGCAGGTGAAATCAGACCTCATAATATGAAAATGGTTCCCAAAATCCCTGAACAAATACGGACATCTTATGGATTAAAACACAGTAACGACAAACCCTGGAGACAGGATGCAAATAATTTCTATAAACTATACAACACTCATAAAGGGAAAACCTATGAGTATATAATAAGAAATAATGCCAACAAAACTGGAAATGACTTTTACCAGATAAAAGAAGTAGATTCCGCCCCTGCATACTTGCACCACAACCAAGCGCTCGAGACGGAACCCGTTAATATTATAAATGATAATTCCGGAAATATCAACCCTGTTCCAATGATAATCCCGCCGCAAGTATTACAGAATCTTCAAGATGACAACAAATCGTCATTTTTGCTGGAAGGAGGTTTAGAAATGAATGTTGACACAAATGGAAATCAAATCTTTACCCCTCAGGAAATAGGTTCTGGCACAGCGTCGGGACTGGCTTCAGGGGCGGTTTTTGGAACCGGCAGAGACTTGATTGAAGATAAAAATCCTCTGATTACAGGGCTGCAGGATGCCGGACTTGGAATAATATTAGACACCTTAAAAGGAAATATCGCAGGTCAGGCTGAACGGTTTGTTCGAGGACAATCTTTAAAAAACTATGGAGATATTGATTTATTACCTAAGGACATAAGGAAACAATATACACAAGATGTTAAAGATTTTTATAAAGATTATATTCAAGAAATAATTTTGGATAGAAATGGCAGTATTAATTTTTCTAAACGTGGTGTTCAGGAACAACTTCGGTGGAATCCAAAACAGGGCCAAAACTATCCTGAACTGATTAAAGATATAAAGAATGCAAAACGCTTACCTAATGTTCCAAATTTAAAACCACATCAAAAGCCGCTAGTTAATCACTATGAGTTATATCAAGGTAAAAACGGAATACATCACGTAGAAGTATTAAAAGATGGACACCAAAGATATTATATAACAAAGGATACCTTCAATGGTACACCACAGGCTACAAGCCCGGGCTCCAAAGAAGATATCCTGAAGGATACTCACAAGAGCGGTTCACATGTTACTAGCACGGATGCTCTTGTGAGTCCATATAACATTATAAATGATAATTCCGGAAATATCAACCCTGTTCCAATGATAATCCCGCCGCAAGTATTACAGAATCTTCAAGACAATAACATACCGTCATTATTGCTGGAAGGAGGTGTAGAAATGAATGTTGACACAAATGGAAATCAAATCTTTACCCCTCAAGACATTGGCGAAATGACACCGGATGAATTTCAGGAAAATATTCAAATTATACAGCAACAGTTAAAAGATGGTTTAATAAAGCCGCAGACTCATCAGGTTGACTATTCCGGCTATGTAAATCCTGAAACAGGTGATGGAAAAATCTTTTCTCGTGAGGCAATTTCACAAATGACAAGTGATGAATACACCGGCAATGAATCAGCAATAATGGCACAGTTAAAAAGTATCGGAATCCCTTATGAATCGGATCTTGAACTTGCTGGTATGAGAGGTGCAGGGGTGGTTTATGTAAAACCTTATACCAGAAGCGACGGTACTGAAGTTCGCGGACACTGGCGTTCGGCTCCGGCGATATGACAAAAAGCAGGTTTAAGCCTGCTTTTTTAATTTATATCTTTCCCGAAATTTACCAGAAAAATAAATCGCTTATACTTAGGAAAATCAAGGTATGTTATATAAATATGGTGAACATCTTAGCACTTTTGTTAAAATCAGACAAAATAAAAAAGAGCCTTAAATTTAGACTCTTCTTTATGGAGCGGGAGACGAGGCTCGAACTCGCGACATCCTCCTTGGCAAGGAGGCATTCTACCACTGAATTACCCCCGCGTATTCGTTTTTAGTTACCTTTTTATTATACATGCACAATTTTTTTTTGCAAGCACTTTTTTTAATTATGCCGGAATTTTTTCTTCAATATCATCATCCTTGCTATCTAATGAACGAATATTTATAGCTACTCTGTCTTTAAATGCATTAGTAACCTTATTTACCAAATCATTTGAAGTATCTACCCAGAACATGGAAGCTGACAAAATTTTTGCACTGCCGTCAATATCATTTACTTTCAGCATAACAGGATCTGAACCTTTAAATTCACATAAAATATTTTTTAGGTAAACAAGTTCTTCGTATTTTAACTCATCGTTCAACGATATTGTAAAAATATTAGAATTATCTACAGGTTTTACTGTATCAACAATTAAAGCAGGAGGTTCATCATCACTGCGTCGGTTTACTTTACCCGAAATTATAACACGCTGCTCTGTTTCTAGATAAGTACCGTATTCCTGAATTTTTCCGTTAAAGACGATTGTATCAATTTTTCCGGTCAAATCTTCTATGGTTACAAATCTGATAAATTTTGTCGGGTCTTTTTTAGTAGGAATTTGCTTCACTCCGGTAACAAGCCCGCAGATTGTAACAACTTTATCATTCGGAAGCTCTGAAATTTCCGAAATTTTATGAGTCATAAGAAAAGGCAATTTATCACGAATAGTAGAAAGCGGATGACTGGTTACGTAAAATCCTAAAAACTCTTTTTCAAAAAGTTGAATTTGACGCTGATCATACTCTTCATCCGAACCTGCAAGCTGGAATTTAGCATCTTCTATTACAGAGGTATCTCCGAGCAAATCAAATAAACTTCCCTGACCGGATTCTTTTGCTTTTGCCTCTTTAGATGCCGTAGCCGTAATATAATCTATATTATCCCACAGTTGTTTTCTGCTCTTTTCTATTGAAGAAAAAGCTCCTGACTTGATTAACCCTTCAAGCGTCTTTTTATTTGAGCATTTTGTATCAACTCTTTTTATATAATCATAAATTGATTTAAATGGTCCGTTTGCCTCTCGTTCCTTTATAATTTCTTCAATAACACCTTCTCCGACCTGCTTAATTGAAGCAAGCCCAAATCTGATATTTCCTTCATCAGGGGTGAATGTTGACTGAGAATGATTAATATCAGGCGGAAGAACTTTTATACCTTTTTTCTGAGCTTCTTCTATATAAAGCTGAGTTTTTTCCTGATCGCCTGCAACACTGGACAATAATGAGGACAAATATTCAACAGGAAAGTGACACTTTAAATAAGCAGTCTGATAAGCAACAAATGCATATGCGGCAGAATGAGACCTGTTAAAACAGTATGAAGCAAACGCAAGAATCTGGTTAAAAAGGGCTTCTGCATCTTTAGCCGTCATACCGTGCTGTGCGGAACGTTCGATGAATTTGCTTTTTTGTTTTTCCATTTCATCGACTTTTTTCTTACCCATCATACGGCGAACCATATCCGCTTGACCGAGTGTATAATCCGCCAGAACCTGAAAGACCTGCATAATCTGTTCCTGATATACAATAGTTCCGTACGTATCCTTCAATACCGGCTCAAGAAGAGGGTGTGCATATGTAATAGCCTGACGTCCATGTTTACGTTCTACGAAATCATCAACCATGCCTGAATCCAGAGGCCCCGGTCGAAACAGAGCGACCAACGCACCTAAATCTTCAAAAACGTCAGGTTTTAAGCGTTTAACAAGGTTTTTCATGCCCTGAGATTCAAGCTGGAATACTCCATCTGTATCACCTGTCATAAGCATGTCATATACAGGTTTGTCATCCAGAGGAATATCATTTATTGCAAGCTCAATACCCTGCTGCTGTTTTATTAAATCCACTGTTTTATATATTGTTGTAAGGTTTCTTAGCCCTAAAAAGTCCATTTTCAAAAGGCTCAAGACTTCTGTAACATCATGCGGAGGATAGCCTGTTTGTACAATTCCGTCTTTTGAAGGCTGAACCGGAAGAATATGATCCAGCGGCTCCGGTGCAATAATTACCCCTGCAGCATGTGTACCGGTATTGTTTTTGATACCTTCAATACCGATAGCTAAATCAACAATCTTTTTAATTCCTACAGTCTTGCCTTCCATAGGATCTCCTGCCGGAAGCTGTTCATCCTTGTCATACAAGGCTTTTAATTCAGAACCGTCATACTGCATTGCATCTTTTAAGGTTTTTGCCTTTGGATTTGTAGCCTGTGCAATTTCGATTGCCGGTTCAATCAATGATGCGAGTTTGTTACTTTCTGCAAAAGGCACTTTTAAAATTCTACATATCCCTTTTAACGCCGCTTTTGCCGCATAAGTACCAAAAGTGATAATCTGGCAGACTTTATCTTCTCCGTATTTTTTAGTTACATAATCAATTACTTCACCTCTTCGCTCAATACAAAAGTCGATATCAATATCGGGCATTGTGAAACGCTCAGGATTTAAAAATCTTTCAAACAACAGCTTGTGCTTAATAGGATCCAAATCCGTAATTTCAAGAGCATAAGCAACAACAGACCCTGCTGCGGAACCTCTTCCCGGCCCGACAGGAATACCATGAGTTTTAGCGTAATGAATAAAATCCCAGGTAATTAGAAAGTATGCAGCAAATCCCATCTGCTCAATTACACCGATTTCATAGTCAATACGTTCCTTTAATTCGGGAGAAATTTCTCCGTACCTTTTTTTACAGCCTTCATAAACAAGATACTCAAGATAAGAATCAATCGTATGCCCCTGCGGTACTTTATAATCAGGAAGAGGACTTTTTCCGAGTTCCAGTATAAGATGACATTTTTCAGCAATATCAACCGTATTTTGAATACATTCATCAAATGTTTCCGAATCCATCCACTTAAAGGAATCTCTGAGCTGCTCTGCCGTTTTTACATAAAATTCATTGTTAGGAAAGTGAAAACGATTCGGATCATCTTTATCACTATTAGTCTGCATACACAAAAGAGTGTCATGCATGTCCGCATCTTCTCTTTTTAAATAGTGGGAATCATTTGTGATTACCATTTTTA
Source organism: Candidatus Gastranaerophilales bacterium (assembly GCA_944325865.1). Classification (GTDB taxonomy): domain Bacteria; phylum Cyanobacteriota; class Vampirovibrionia; order Gastranaerophilales; family Gastranaerophilaceae; genus Scatousia. Next base: position 358,074 of record CALVBS010000001.1, read on the forward strand.
TATCTAATTCTTTCGCAAGTTTTATTAATTCAGGATTTGTTCTTTTTTGCTCATCAATTCCATGATCCTGCAATTCAATATAATAATCATCACCAAATAAATCTTTATAAGTCTGAGCGGTTTTCTTTGCAGCATCGTAATCATTCTTTAATAAATTTTGCAGGACTTCACCGCCTAAACAGGCAGAAAGACAAATTAATCCCTCATGGTGTTCTTTTAAAAGTTCAAAATTTATACGAGGATGTACATAACGCCCTTTACACCATGCTGTTGAAACAAGTTTTATAAGGTTTGCATAACCAGTTTTATCCTTTGCGAGCAGAACAAGGTGGTAACAGGGATTATGCATTTTATCTTTTTGCTCTATATCACCGTCATGAACATAAAACTCACAACCTAATATCGGCTTAACCCCGTTTTCCTTTGCTGTAGTATATAGTTCCATATCACCATACATTACACCATGATCAGTCAGTGCAACTGCAGGCATTTCGTTTTCTTTTGCGAAATTAACCAAATCTTTAATTCGAATAGCCCCGTCTAAAAGTGAATACTCACTGTGAACATGTAATGGTACATATGGTTTACTCATACTTATCATGATATCCAATAAAAATTAAAAAACAGCATTTGTAAATTTTAATTAATCCGAAAATATAATCACGAATTTAAAAGATAGATTATTAGCTATACTTTACTCATTATAATTTTCAATAGCTTTGTTAATCAAATCCAACATTCTTTCACGCAAATATTTTGGAGAAACTATTGTGCAGTTTCTGCCGTACTTCAACAAACGTCCCAATAAAACATCAAAATCTTCATTATTATTCACGATAATAAGATTTCCATCGTTATCTCTGCCGTTAGAATGCTCCCACTCCCGCAATTTATAAGAATCTGCCAATCTGTCTTTCAAAATATAAACAACTGATGTAGTGTCTTCATTAACTGAGGAAACCGTAGGAAGTTGTTTTATACTTTTAATATTATCTATCGGAATATCTATTATCTGACGAGTAAGTTGATTAAAAACACTTAAACAGACTTTTCTGTTCATATATTTAATTTCTTTAGGAGAACAGATTATGGAATCTTCCTGATTATTAAATAAATATATCAACTCAAGTTTTTGCTTTTCCTGACAATAGCGTTCACATTCAAGAATCTGCTCACGAAATTTTGTATAATAAAACGACAAATCTATATTAGTCTTACCGGCATTAGATGCAGCCATTATTTTGGCAGATTCACTATAACGAATTTCTATATCTTTTATTAATTTTACAAGACTATCTTTTGATTTGCCGGAAACAATAATCTCTGAAGCCGACTTTAACAACTCTACAGCCTTAACATCATCAGCTGTAAAATCTATGTTAAAAGGCATATTCAGCAGATAATATTTATTTTTTTTCTTTGTTATTTTTATCCCGAAAATCTTGAGGGTGTTCAGATATTTATTCAAAATCACATGCGAATTTGAAATTACACCGTCATCTTCATCTGCAAAAATACTTATAACATCCTTAAAATCAGCCTCACCTTGCATCAAAAGCTTAAGCAGGCTAAACATCTTTAAGCAGGAATCATTATATTTTTCACTAATCCGTGCCATCAATATACCCCGCTCTCATTTCTTTTAAGGTTGCAATTATCTCATCTCTTACCGATTCCGGATACACTACCTTGCATGCACAACCGTATGATAATATCTTTTGTTTTATCATAAACATATTTGACGATTTATATTCCACCAGAACAGTATTATCATTTTTGGTTTCAATAATTTTTTCATCATCTCCAAGTTTCAATTCCGGAAGATTTCCCTTTAATTCATATCCCACAGTATAAACTTCAATCCCGCTTAAATCCGTTTTATGTAAAGCAATACTCATAATCTTTTCTATTCTTGATACAAGAAAATATCCGTACTGCTTATACTCAAACCCGGTACCGTAGAGATATAGTTTCCCGTTTGAAAAATCAATTTTATCAGTAAGTATCTGTAATTCCTTTTTACCATTTTTAGGAGAGTCATACAAAAAAGTTATCTGTTCTTTTGCTTTACAATGTCTCATCAAATCCTCAAGAAGTACCATATTTATCCCTTTAAATACGGTAACCTTTTTGTAAGTTTCCTCAAGTAACGGATTAGCAATTAAACTAACAAGTTTTCTTAAAAATTTATCAAGTATAATCATTTCTTCTAAAGAAACGTTTTTAGAAATATTTTTATAAACTTTTGCCAGTGCATTTATCTGCTCTTCGTTAATTTCAAGTTGAAAAGGATGTGAAACGAGTTTATATTTAGAACCTTCTGCCCTTTTTGTTCTTACTATCTCACAGCCGGCCCGTTTTAAGGATGTTAAGTAAACCCGAAGAGTATCAATAGAAATAGCTTCTTTGATAAATTCATGATTTTTAAAAGCTTCACAAATTTCCGCATAAGATTTCGGAGCCTCAAGCAGAAGCGAAAATACATATAACGATTTGAATCCGGTAAATGACATAAGATTATATGTCACCGTTTTTGTTTTCATAAATTCTTTCATACTTCTGCTCCTTTTAAATATTGTATAATAAAAGTTTTTAATTTGCCATTAATTTATGCATTTTCGAATAAAAGTGCATGCCTCAAACAAATAAATAAAATTGTCAACAAAAACTTATCAAAATCTTTACCTAATTTCATTAAATTTTCTTCATTAAGATTTAAGAACACGAATTTTTTCTTAGGGTCACGGGGGGCATGGTCATTTGTTAAAAATAATTAATTTTTTTTTGCTTGTCAACTTCTTTACTTAGTTTTACATTAATAACTACGGGAACGAACAAATAGTTCAATTCCCCAATCGGATAAAATACGGCTATCTGGTTTGAGGAGACTAAGGTTAGTTTTAAGGACAGTTTAAGAAAAAGAGGTGATGGCAAAGGATAGTCCTTTTTTACAAAAGGTTAAGGAAAAAGAGAGATTTTGAGGTTAACTGCAAAGCAGAATGATTAGGGATATTTTTTTATTTAGGTTTTTAAATTTTTTTGAGAGATTTGGGGTTTAGTTGCATATTTAGAAATGCAATAAGGTAAGTCTATAGCATTATGAGGAGAAATGAAAGACGAACTTGAAAGCAAAAAAATTATAGGATTAATGTCCGGAACATCATGTGACAGTATTGATGCCGGATTATGCATTGTTTATCCTGATTTATCTTGCAAACTTATTCAGGGGATTAATTATAAATATCCCCCGCACATAAGAGAAAAAATTTTTAATTTATTTTCCGGCAATGCTACTGTTAAAGATGTCTGTCAGATGAATTTTGCAATAGGTAAGTGCTTTGCAAATGCTTGCAATATATTGATATCAGAACACGGGAAACCGGACTTTATTGCAAGCCACGGACAAACAATTTATCACTTTCCTTTTGATGAAAAACTGGATGATATTTCACTTAAAAGCACTTTACAAATTGGAGAAAGCTCGATTATTGCAAAAGAAACCGGTTGTATGGTTATATCAAATTTTAGAGAAGCCGACATTGCAAATGGAGGAGAAGGGGCTCCTTTAGTATGTTTTGCCGATGAAAAATGGTTTAAACCGCTTAAAAAGAATATTGCAATACAAAATATCGGAGGAATATCTAACGTTACTGTCATATCTCAAGAAAAACCAACTTTCGGATTTGATACAGGGTTGGGAAACATTATGATAGATTACTGCATGAATAAATACTTCAATAAGCCGTATGATGAAGACGGGAAAGTCGCAAATTCAGGAAAAATTCAAGAAAGCTGGCTTGATTGTCTTATGCAGGATGACTATTATTTTAAAAATCCGCCAAAATCAACGGGAAGAGAATATTTTTCAACCGCATATATAGAAAATGCTCTTAAATTCGGTCCAAAAGTACCGGAAGATATTATAGCAACCGTAACGGCACTGACAGCTAAAACTATAGCTAAAGCATATGAAAGATTTATTTATCCGGATATAGATATACAAGAAGTAGTAGTCGGCGGAGGCGGAGCATATAATCCTGCCCTGATGAAATTTTTACGCCACTACCTGCCCAAACATATTGATTTAAAAACACATGAAGCTTACGGAATCTCAAATAATTTTAAAGAAGTTATGGCGTTTGCACTTCTCGGATATTGTAATTATTATGGGATTCCAAATAATTTGCCGGAATGCACCGGAGCTTATAAAAGAGTAATTTTAGGTAAAGTGGCTAATTGATTAATTAGCCAGACATGCTATTGTAATTATATTAATTATTGTAAAGATTAAGTGTTTTATATAACATTTATTTTTTTTACGAGTTATTAATTATGTACGTCTGAAAATTTTATCAGATAATTTACAACAATTTAAAGGAGAAAAAATGATTAAACTTAATCCAAACCCGATACTGAAAACAGTTAATGCTAACAGACATATGAACACATATGTTTCTGCATCAAGCAATATGGCAGGAACCCCGAATGAAGTTTCTGCAAAAAGATTAGCACAAAAGTTAGAAAAATTTGTAGATAAAAATACAATGGCTAGTAATGAAAGAGCTTATATGAGAGCAAGACGTCCATATCCGGCTCCTGAGCAATTAGCTGCAGCTCCGGCAGCACCGGCAGAAAAAGCTGTTGAAGAAATTATTCCGGAAAACAGTATCAATTTTATCTGCTAATTAAACAAGAGTTTTTATAGCATAAGAAATGTACCTGACTAAATCGGATGCCATAACTCCGTATGAGGTCAGGTCATTTTTTGCAATATCCCCTGCAAGACCGTGCAGATAGACACCTAACTTAGCAGCATAAAATGGTTCACATTTTTGAGCAAGAAGCCCTGCAATCATGCCTGCAAGGACATCTCCGCTTCCGGCTTTCGCCATCGCACTGTTGCCTGTATTATTAATATAAATTTCCAAATCTTTTGAACAAACAATCGTATGATGAGATTTTAAAACAGTAACACAATTATATTTTTCTGAAATTTTCTTAGCAGAATCTTCCATATTTGCAAGCACATCATTCAGCTCAACGCCTAAAAGTCTTGAAGCCTCTTTTGGATGCGGGGTTAAAACAGAATTTTCAGGAATATTTATATCAACAATCTTTGATAATATATTCAAACCGTCTGCATCAATTACACATTTAATATTTTGAGCTTTTTTGAGCGTTGCTTTAAAAATATTTACAGCATCAGGTTCCGTAGAAAGCCCGCACCCGATTAAAAGTACATTACTGTCTTTTAAATGTTCTTCAATGGCATTTAACGGAACAAATACCACATTTTGAGTTTGTGCTGCAGCCGCAGAAATGACTCTCTCCGTTGATGCCAAAAATACATATCCGCATCCGATTTTTAGTGCTGCAAGACTGGATAGAATAGCCGCACCGGGCATATAATCAGAACCGGATACATTCAAGACCTTTCCAAAAGTTCCTTTATGAGAATTTTCATTTCTTTGCGGAAGTTTAAAGTCCATTTTGCCTTATAACCTCATAAGCAACTATAGCAACAGAATTTGAAAGATTTAAACTTCTCTGCCCGTCCCTCATAGGAATGGTAAGAGCATTTTTATCCTTCACATAAATATCAGGTAATCCTCTTGTTTCCGGTCCGAAAACAATAAAATCTCCATCCCGAAAATCTACATCCGTATAAAGCCGCTTAGTTTTTGTTGTCAGATAATAAAAATTAGCACCCTTATTTGCCTCAAACAATTCATCCATTGTCTCAATTTTATGCAAATCAACACTGTCCCAATAGTCTAATCCTGCCCGTTTTGTATATTTACTGGACAGAGAAAAACCGAGTTTTCCGACAAGATACAATGACGCTCCCGTACAAGCACATAGTCTTGCAATATTTCCGGTATTTTGCGGTATTTCAGGTTCGTATAGTACAATATTTAATTTTGCCATATAAAAGCCTTATTTCTTCTCAAAAAGTTTTCCGCTTTCTGCTACAACCGGAATTGCCCTTACTACACAAAAGATAATTGCAATCCAGGCCAGAATCAAAGCAATTTCCGGTAAATAAAATTTAGTACAAATTTCGCAGTTCGGAGTATTAACAAAAATCAAAAGAATAAATGCCATAACTTTTGCCACAGCATAACTTATTCTCATAAATTTTGAAGAACATATAAATTTACCCCACGCTGTTGACTGCATTGATTTTGAGCCGAATGCCGTCATTCCCTTAGACAAAGCGACACTTCTTATGCTGTCAGTTGTAAACGCTCTTGTAACACAAATAATAGGGAATAATATATTCAACCATCCCATAACCGAGAACGCAATCCAGTAAGACGCTTCTACTATTCTGTCACCCATAATATCCAAAACAGATCCGAGTTCAGAAGCCTGATTATATTTTCTTGCTATATATCCGTCAACTCCATCCATTGCAAAAGCAATAATCGTTAAAAGAGTTGATGTTAAGTACGCTTCTTTGGTTTGCACAAAAAGTAATGCTATCGCAATAAACGCTACAAAAACTCTGCTTATTGAAACAATATTGGCAGTGTTATTTTTTATATCCATAAATATCCTCTCTTTTACTTTTTAGTTCTGGATAAAGCAAAGTTAACTTCATCAAGTTTTTTCCTTCTGTCCCCGAGCATAATTTTTTCAGCCTGCTCAAGAATTGTAGTCACCATAAATCCGTTATCTCCATCAGAACGGGCTTTTTTACCGTTTTCACAACAACTTATAAAATGCTGGCACTCAAGTTTTAATGGCTCAATTTCCAGATAATCAAGGCTGATATTCTGTGAAGTATCTTTCTTAAAATTATCATAAATAACCAGTTTATTTTCCTGAACGGTATCGTCAAGAATTGCTGTAGCCTTTGTACCTCTTACCAGCAACTGAACATGTTTTTTAGGAGTAATCCAACTGTCTGAAATCTGTCCGACCATTCCGTCTTCAAACTCTATAGTAATATGCGTAATATCCATAATATCATTTTGTTCTGAAGAACAACCGACAGCAGCAATAACTCTCAGAGGATCTTTACCTGTTACATAACTCATCATTGAAACATCGTGCGGAGCAAGATCCCACATAACACTTCTGTCGTTTTTAAAGAAATTAACATTTAATCTGTCACTTTGTGCATAAACAATATCACCGAGTTCACCTTCTTCAATAAGCATTTTCAATCTGTTAACTGCCGGATGATATAAAAGAAGGTGTCCGACCATTAGAACAAGCCCTTTTTGATGAGCAAGTTCCGTTAAATCTTTAGCCTCTTGAGCAACTGTTGAAATAGGTTTTTCAACATAAACATTTTTTCCGGCTTCAAGCATGGCTTTTACGACTTTGTAATGTGTATGACTTGGGGTAACGACAGCAACCGCAGTAATTTCCGGATTATTAATAATATCATTGAAATCATTTGTGGTTTTAACACCGGGATACTGTTCTCTGACTTTCTGAAGGTTACTTTCATCAAGATCACAAACAATATCAAGGACATTCAAATTGTAGAAATTACGGACAATATTTCTGCCCCATACTCCGCAGCCAATAACGGCAATTTTTTGTTCTTTCATAATTATCCCTTAACCTTCTCTATACTACCTTATAATACTATCATACGACGCAAAAAATATTTTGCAATGTTATTTATTGAGCATTTTGAGCCTTTAACTGAGCATCAGCCTCAACTCGTGATTTATGTATATCTTCACAATCGGCAAGGAATTGAGGTCTTTGCTCCGGCGGAACTACAGTTGATAATTTAGCAAGTAAATCTTGAGGAAATTCCGAAAATTTTACCATCTTATCAAGAACATCATTATTCAATGCAGTTAAACCTCTGTAATTTTTAAAGAATATCTGTTTACACTCCTCCAGTGTTTTATCTGGCATTTGCATTACCTTTTCACTCATTTTGTAAGTTGTAAAATTGGCGTCATAATATACACCTTTAAATTTTTTCATTTTAAGCCGTATAATCAAATCAAAATCAGAAAACAGTTTAAACTTGGTATCAAAGTAATTCAACTGTTCAATAACTGACTTTTTAAACAGCATCCCTTGACGTGCACACGGCATAACCTGAAATCCGGAATTCATAACCGGAGGAAATAAGAATACAAAACCTTCAGGATGGCAACAATATGCTGCAGAATAACAGTAGTCTGCATTTTCAGTTTCCATAAGAGTAACTACATCACGAATTGCCGTAATATCATGCCAGAAATCATCACAGCTTAGAAAAGCCACATACTTACCATGAGCTCTCATTACACCCTTATTAAATCCGTCAAATTTACTAGTATCTCTTTCTGAGAAAAAGTTTATATACCCTTTACTTTTATAGTCCTTTAACAAAACACCGGTTTCATCCGTAGAGGCATTATCAATAACAATAATTTCAATCTCCGGATATGTCTGTTTTGACAAAAGAGTAATCAAAAGGTTGAAATCATCGACCTTATCTGCATCTACAATATTATGAGTGGTAATAATAACGGTTACAATAGGCTCCATAAGACCTCCTGAATTAATAATTTTAGTATAGCACAGCATTAAACACAATACTAATTGTTACAAGTTGTAAATTTATATAGGAAATTACAACAAAATTTTTTTTTATGAGTTAATCTGTGTACAGGTTTATTAGGAGTTTACATTAAAGAATATCGGAGGCTATAATGGACAACAATTCATTATGCATCAATCCCGTATCAAAAGTAGGCACAGGAGCCTTTATAGGACTGTGTCTTGGCACACTTGCAAAACCGCAGAGATATTCTTTGAAAAGAATTTTGTCCCAAACTCCGCAATATTTTGAAGATACTTTTAATACAAAAGTTTTACAAAAGATGAATGAAGACGAAATAAAAGCACTTAATACAATTAAAGATGCCAGTCTTGAGCTTAGAAAATCCGGAAGATCTGAAGATTGTAAAATCAAAAGTGCTGCAAAAAAATGGTATAAAAAATTTATCTCAATAGATGTTGATTCTTCACTTGAGCAACGGCTTAAAAATAAAAAAGAATTTCTCCAAAAAGCAATCAGAGAAAGCAATTTCATAGAAATAAATAAAAGATTTATTGACACGAACAAAAAACTTGCAGAAACGCCTGACAATACAATGCTTCAGGAAGAACTTGTCTCTCTCTCAAAACAAAAAAAACAAATAAAAAAATCTCTTGAATTTCCTGTATTTGAATATAGAGAAGCCGTTGCTGCGGTAAAAAAAGACCGTATGAAAAGAATGCAGGCACTTCCAAACAGCGGTCTTGAGGTAAAAACACTTTACCACAAAATGCAGGATGCCATTGCAAAAAAATTTACAATAACATCCAATAAGTTATATGAACTTACAAATACCCCCCTATTAAAAGAGAGCTACGGGAAAATAAAAAGTTTTCTACCTGAATTCAGGCTGAGCAATGCACTTAAAGGGGCTGCAGCCGTTGGAACCCTAACAGCTATTGGGCTAATATTCTTTAATCCGTCAACCCGTAATTAAAGGTAGAAAAAAAAGAGTTGAAACATTTCAACTCTTTTTCTTTATTTAAAACTCTGTATAAATTGCTCTTATTATGTACTCCTCCAGCATTTTTTTATCGGCATTTGAGGTTTTTGCATCATTAATCATAATATCAAAAGCATAATTATTACCACTCTGCGAGGTTATATACCCTGCGATAGAGCTTATATCGGAGAGAGTACCCGTTTTAGCTCTGAGATTTCCGTTGAAATAAAGCATTCTGTCTTTTAAGGTTCCTTCTCCCGGAGTTGCCATTGCATTTTTGTAATTTATAAACTGTTCATGCTTTGAAATTGCAAGTAAAAAATCAGTCATAAAATCCGCACTCATAAGATTATTTTTAGAAACGCCGCTACCGTCAACAAGCTTTATATCATTTGTATCAAGATTCAACTTTTCACAATATGCCTGAAACATTTTTAATGCAGCATCAGTTGAGCCGGTATTATTTACGAATTTACCGCCTGCCAGCTTAAAAACCGTTTCGGTAACGAGATTATTACTTCTTTCAAGAACCGCATCAACTGCCATCTGCATAGGGTGAGAAATTTCATAAACAAGATAAACATCTTTATCAGGAGTCTTTTTCTGCATATAATTGCCATAATACTCAAGTTTATTGTTATTTACAGTTTCTTCAAGTCTTAACCGGAAATATCGTTTTAAATTATTCACAGGAATTTCAAAAGTTTCAGGTTTAGAAACAGTTCCCTTAACAGTCAGCATATCAGGCAAAGAAACAGCAGTTTTTTCAACTTCAATATTATTAGCTGAACCGGTTGTAACCATATTCATAAAAGTCAGAGGATAGAATTTTTTAGGATAAATTTTTGCCGGTGCATCAGAAGCTGTCGGCATAACAACAATACTTAACAAATTTCCGTCAAGATTATACGAACCAAACTTTGTCATCAAAGGATTCAACTCATCATCCCATTGCCATCCTTCACCCCATTCAACAGAATCCAAAATATAATCATCTATATAAATATTTTTGGGTTCCACAATTTTCTTTTTTTTGGCTTCTGCCATAAGAGTATCAAGATTTTTTGAAGTTAAAAATGGATCCGCTCCTAATTTCAAATAAAGTTCATTATTCACATTTTTGTATAAAGAAGTCTTAAACGCATAATCTGTTCCAAGCGTATCCAGAGCAGCGGCAAGAGTAACGAGCTTTTGAGTAGATGCCGGCGGAACAAGTTTGTCAGAATTTAAGTCATAAACGACTTCACCTGTTGAAAGATTTTTTACCGAAACAGAAATTGTTCCGCGTTTTACCGTTGACTTTGAGATAGCTTTGTCAATGCCGTTAGCTGCAAACGCAACAGACCCATCAATTAACACCGCCAATAATCCCAATATCGTCAATAACTTTTTCATACACATTTAACCTCGTAAGTCTCCCTGATATCTTTTAGTATAGTACAAGTATTTCTATATTCATACATGTTTTTAAAATCAATTTTCACTGAAACAATACCCTCTCTCTGATTTTTTATTTCTGCAAGAGTTTCACCAACAAAATCAAAAACGTACGAATGTCCGATATTCCATTCATCATCTTTTATTTGTCCTGATTGAGTAAGTGCAAACATATAACACTGATTTTCAATCGCTCTTGCTCTTGTCAAAGTTTCCCATGGAATCGGCTTTTTAATCCCCCAGGCAGCCATATTTACAAGGACATCAGCACCTGCAAGCCTGTATGCTCTGAATATTTCAGGAAATCTTATATCATAACAGATAGTGAGCCCTATGTTAACACCTTCAATATTTACCATAACTGGAGAATCTCCGGCATTAATATAATCTCCCTCGTTACATCCACAATAAGAGTAAAGATGATTTTTCGAATATAAAGCAATAAGCCGCCCTTTACGATCAATAACCGGACAGGTATTTAAACATTTACCTTCACCTGTTTTTTGAATAAAACTCCCGCCAAGAATATTAACATTATTTTCTTTTGCAATTTTTGACAGAAATTCAACCGTTTCACTATTCTCAATGAATTCAGAACATGCGGGAAAATCTACACAAGACCATCCGCAAGTCCATACTTCCGGCAAAACAAGGAAATCTGCCTCTGAAGAAAGATTATCCTTCAACAACTTTTCAACCTTTTTATAATTTTCAGCTTTATTGCCGGTAACGGAACCGAATTGCAGGATTGAAAAAACTACGCTTTTTTCTTTGGATTCCATAAATCTTTTTCTAACGCCTCCTTAAATACCTGAGGGCATTTTTTCTGCAGGTCCTCAAGAGTGTTTTTTATCAAAACTTTATATTCTTTGAGCTGTTCGTCTTCAAGATTATGCGGAACATAAATCGGCTCTCCGTATAAATTTATAATTCTTGCGTTAAATACTGGGAAAGTCATCTTATCCCAAGTCGGAATTTTATGAAAGGTTTTATCTTCCGAATACCATACAACAGGAACAATCGGACGCCCTGACATTTTTGCAAGCTTTATTGCACCGTTTTTAACAGAATGATAAGGCCCGCCCGGCCCGTCTACCATTATGGCAACATCTTCTCCCTCTTTCAACCGTTCAAGCATCTGCATGGAAGATTCAACCGCCCCTTTTTTCCCTGAAGAACCGCGGACGATTTTTAGTCCGAGACCGCTTGCCGCGTACGCAACAATTTCACCGTCCAGAGAAGTACTTATTAAAACATTGACTTTTGTTCTGTCATTTATCCCGTAAACACAAAACTGATCGGAATGCCACATAACATAAATGCATGACTCAATCTTTTTCTGGTTGATTTCCACAATGTGAGTAAAAGGCTCCTGAAACTTCATATAACCTAATGCTGCATTCTTTAAAATCCAGATATTATTTTCATTTATTAGTCTAACCATAAGAAAAATTTTAACATAAAAAATTTCAAGTGCAAAAATCTAAAAGATACGCACCTCATCTCTTTAGTGGACTTGCACAAAAAGTTTTTTGCGGTATAATCTGGAAAGATACATGTATAATAATTAAAAGGATATGATTATGAAAGTAACCCTAGAAAATGAAAAAGACAATTTAGTAAAAGTAAACATCACAATTCCTGCTGAAGAAGCAGCAAATGCATACAATGCAGCCGTAAAAAGAATAGCACAGTATATTAATGTTGACGGGTTCAGAAAAGGAAAAGCTCCGAGACAGGTTGTTGAAAGACAGGTCGGAGAAGAAAGAATTAAACAGGAAGCTCTTGAAGGTATGATGCCGAAAGTTATAGGACAGGTTATTCAGGAAAATAATCTTGACGTTATAACCCAACCTTACATCACATCTTATGATTTCAAAAAAGGTGAAGATTTGAGTGTTGTCGTAAGTGTAGAAACAAGACCTGATGTAAAATTAGGAGACTATAAAAACTTAACTGTTGAAGTTAAAGATGCTCCTGTAACTGAAGATGCAATCAATGAAACTCTTGAAAGAATAAGAAAAAATTACTCTGAAGAAAAAATTATTTCTGACAGAGCCTCAAAAGATACAGATATTGTAAATATCGACTTTGAAGGATTTGTAAACGGAGAAGCCATTAAAGGCGGGGCAGCAAAAAATTATGATTTAAATCTCGGAAATTCAAACTTTATCCCTGGATTTGCAGAACAGCTAACCGGTAAAAATGCAGGGGATGAATTTGAAATTAATGTAAAATTCCCTGAAGATTATCATGATGATTCTTTAAAAGGAAAAGATGCAACTTTCAAAATTAAAATGAACGTAATAAAAGAATCAGTTGTGCCTGAATTAAATGATGAATTGGCCCAAAAAGCAGGACCGTTTAAAAATGTTGACGAGATGAAAGAGGATGTAAAAAAACGTCTTGAAGAATCCAGAGAACATGCTAAAAAAATTAATGCGGACAATGAAGTTTTCAAAAAAGTAATTGACAATGCAAGTGTTGAAATTCCTGAAACAATGATTGATCGTGAAGCAAACTCTCTTCTTGCTGACTATAAAAACAGACTTTCAGCACAGGGAATTAACTGGGAAGCGGTTCTCAAATCTCAAGAAGGCGGAGAACATGATATTATGAAAACTATCCGTGAAGATGCCGCCGTAAGAATTAAAAATTCTCTTGTTATTGATAAAATTGCCAAAGAAGAAGGTATTAAAATAACTCCGGCAGATATTGATAACAAGTTCAAAGAATTAGCCGCAGCTTACAGAGTTTCTCAGGAAGAAATAATGAAATCAATCAGTAAAAATCCTGAAATATTGAGTTCATTATCTCAACAGGCTGTGAACGACAAAGTTAGAGCTTTCTTGAATGAAAATAACAAAGTTGAATACAAACTTGTTGAAAGCAAATAATTTGAATACATAATAATTAAAGATATAATGAAAGAAGAAAGGGAATTAAAATCATGAGTTTTGTACCTGTAGTAATAGAACAATCCAGCAGAGGCGAACGTTCTTTTGATATCTTTTCAAGATTATTAAGAGAAAGAATCATCTTTTTGGGAACACCTATTGATGATATGGTAGCCAATCTGGTTGTTGCCCAGCTGTTATTATTAGACAGTGAAAACCCAGAAAAGGATATTATGTTATATATAAATAGTCCCGGAGGTTCTGTAACTGCAGGTTTCGCAATTTATGATACAATGCAGCACATAAGAGCGGATGTTTCAACAATTTGTCTGGGACAAGCCGCTTCTATGGGAGCATTTCTATTATCTTCAGGTGCAAAAGGGAAGAGAATGGCTCTTCCTCACTCTCGAGTTTTAATTCACCAGCCTCTTGGCGGTGCTCAAGGTCAGGCTACCGATATTGAAATTCAGGCTGCAGAAATCATCAGAATTAAAAAATCTCTGAATGAAATTCTAGCCTCAAATACAGGCCAGTCTATCAAGAAAATAGAAAAAGATACAGACAGAGACTATATTATGACTCCGACAGAAGCTCTCGAATACGGTATGATTGATAAAGTCGTATCAAGAGACGCAATCAAGTAAAATACAGGCAGAAATCTACGGAAAGGATAAAAAATGCCAAAACATGACGACAGCAGATTAAAATGTTCTTTTTGCGGCAAATCGCAGGATCAGGTAAAAAAGCTTATTGCAGGACCTGAAGTTTATATATGCGATGAATGCGTAGAACTTTGTAATGAGATTCTTGATGAAGAGTTTTTCGAAAACAAAGAAAAAGACGGAGAAAATGCTGAAGATAAAAAAGCGGAAAAACCGATTCCGAAACCTCATGAAATAAAGGCATACCTTGATGAATATATTATAGGGCAGGATGATGCAAAAAAAGTCCTTGCCGTTGCGGTTTACAATCATTACAAAAGATTGAAACACAATAAAACGGCAGACTTAAAGAATAATGTTGAAATTCAAAAATCAAACATTCTTCTTGTAGGCCCAACAGGTTCAGGTAAGACATTACTTGCACAAACTCTTGCGAAAATGCTTGATGTACCTTTTGCCGTAGCTGATGCAACAACACTAACCGAAGCAGGTTACGTCGGAGATGATGTTGAAAATATCCTTCTCCGTCTTTATCAGAATGCTGATTTTGATTCAGCAAAGGCTGAAAGAGGCATTATCTACATAGATGAAATTGACAAAATTTCACGTAAATCCGAAAATACATCGATAACAAGAGACGTATCCGGAGAAGGCGTTCAACAGGCATTATTGAAAATGATAGAAGGAACCGTTGCCCATGTACCGCCTCAGGGAGGGAGAAAACATCCGCATCAGGAATTTATTGAAGTTGATACTTCAAATATCCTGTTCATTGTTGGCGGTGCGTTTGTCGGATTGGAAAAAATCATAGAAAGACGTGTTCAAGTTGGTTCTACAGTAGGCTTTGGAGCAAAAGCTCCTATGTCTCAGGCAGAAAAAGAAGCTAATGCAGCAAAATTACTGAAAAAATTACAGCCGGAAGATTTGATGAAATTCGGTCTAATACCGGAATTTATCGGTCGTATTCCTACATATGCGGTTCTTGATCCGTTAAATGAAAAGACTTTAAAAATGATATTAACAGAACCGAAAAACGCAATTCTCAAACAGTATAAATGTTTGCTGGAAATGGACGGTGTTGAATTGGAATTTGAGCCTGAAGCTGTCGATTTAATTGCTCAGGAAGCGTTAAAACGTAATACCGGTGCAAGAGCTTTGCGTTCTATTGTAGAAGAAATTATGCTGGATATTATGTATGATGTTCCGTCAAAAGAAAATAAAGAAAAATTTGTAATTACTGCTGATATGGTGAAAAACAGAAATTCTGCAGAATTAATAAAATTACCGACAAAAAATGACGGAAATAAAGAAATAACAGCTTAATTGCAATAAATTACATCAAGTGCAATAAATATAGTATTTAGGATTTTGGGATATGGAAAATAGTAAAACGTTAATATTGATAGACGGACATGCACTTGCTTTTCGCCAATATTATGCATTGGAAAGAACAAATATGAAAACCTCAAGCGGCACACCCAGCTGGGCCGTTTATGGATTTTTCAAGGCAATCTTTGACCTTTTAAAAAACCCTGATTTGAAAGCAGATGCTATTGCTGTTGCTTTTGATGTAAGCCACCATACTTTCAGAACCGAAAAGTACGCGGATTATAAATGCAACAGAGTTGCAATGCCCGATCCTATGCGGACTCAAATGGATATCATTTATGAAGGATTAAAGGCTTTCAGTATTCCCATATACACCAAAGAAGGTTTTGAGGCCGATGATGTAATCGGAACGATTTCACAAGAAGCCTGTAAGCTGGGGCATAAAGTTCTGATTTTAACCGGAGATCAGGATGCATTCCAGCTCGTTGACAGGGATGGATGTGTAAAAGTAATTATCCCGGGTAAAGGCGAGCTTGTCGAATACAACTGGGATAAAATTTACGAAAAACTGGGCGTTTATCCGAATCAGGTAATTGATTATAAAGCCTTAAGAGGTGATACTTCAGACTGCATTCCCGGGATTAAAGGAATTGGCGAAAAAACTGCTCAAAAACTTCTCGACAGATATAAGACTCTTGATGAAGTCTTAAATCACTGTGAAGAAATTCCTGAAAAAGCAGTAAGAGAAAAAGTCTGCGGCGGTAAAGATGATGCAGAATTAAGCAGATTTCTTGCGACTATAGTCAGAGATCTTGATATTAATTTTGATTTTGAAAATACTGTGGTAGAACTGCCTGATATTGGCAAAGTTACTGAATTTCTTACAAAAATGCAGTTCTACAGCTTTATAAAAAATATCAACGAAATTTTAAATTCATTTAATAAAAATGCTACAAATACAGAAACCTCACCTACAATTTTAATAAAACCTCAGCAGGAGGGGCAGCTTCAACTTTTTTCTCAGGCTGTCAGTGCAGAAATTAACAAAAAAGATTTCGATTACACAAAAAAATTAATTACTGACAGTACTGATTTGGAAGAACTTATTACAAAAATAGGCACTCATTCAGCAATAGCCATAGAGATAAAAGCTGATATTAAAAGTGTAATATCAAACAGAATTGTAGGAATAAGCATTGCCCTGAATTCCGGATTGAAATTTGAAGATGATAAAATAACTTCTAATGATAAAGAAAAAAGTGAAACTTATTATATCCCGTTTATCAGCAGTTCTATTATAAAAAAATTGAATGCAGATACTGTGCTTGCAGCCTTAAAACCCATCTTTGAAAATGCAAATATCAAAAAAATATGTAATGACTCCAAAAATCTGCATAACATTTTAAGACCGCACGGAATTTTATTAAACGGTGTACAATTTGATGTAATGCTCGCAAGCTATATAAAAAATCCGGCAAGAAATCATGAACTTGAAGTCCAGACAATAGAACATATATCTCATGCAATTTGCGAATATGCACCGTATGAAAAAAATAAGAAAAAACAAATAAAAATTCAGGATGCACCTATTGATAATGTGTTAAATCACGTAACAGATGAAATTGCATCAATTATTGATTTAACAAAATTCTGGCTTAAAGAATTGGATAAAGACGAAATAAAAATTATTTACGATATAGAAATCCCTCTTGCTAGAGTACTTGCAGAAATGGAATTTAACGGTGTTTCTATAGATGTAGAATATTTACAAAAATTATCCAACACTATGTCTAATACTCTGCATAAACTGGAAAGAAAAATATATGACCTTGCAGACTGCGGATTTAATATTAATTCACCTAAACAGGTAGGCGAAATATTGTTTGATAAATTAGGATTAAAAAGTAAGAAAAAACGTGGCAGGGCACAGTATTCTACAAGTGCAGAAGTTTTGGAAGAACTTGCACCTGATTATGAAATAGCACGACTTCTTCTGGATTACAGAAAATATTCAAAATTGAAATCAACATATACGGATGCACTTCCTGCACTTATAGATACTGACGGCAGAATTCATACTACATATAATCAAACAATTACTGCAACAGGAAGGCTTTCATCATCAAACCCTAATCTGCAAAATATTCCAATAAGAACAGAAGAAGGAAACAAGCTGCGTTCGGCATTTGTACCGGAAAATAAGCGAAAAGCCTTGATATTATCAGCGGATTATTCACAGATTGAATTGAGACTTCTTGCCCATATATCAGAAGATAAACATCTTATTGAAGCCTTTAATTCGGGAATAGATGTACATACACTTACTGCCTCCAAGGTATTTGAAGTTCCTTTTGAAGATGTTACAAAAGAAATGCGATATAAGGCAAAAGCCGTAAATTTTGGAATTATTTACGGACAGAGTAAATACGGACTTGCAAAAGCTCTAGGAATTTCAAACAGCGAAGCTGAACAGTTTATAGAAAAATATTTTGCTACATATCCGAGAATAAAAGCTTACATGGAAGCAACCGTAAAACAGGCAGAACTGGATGGTTTTGTGGAAACTATATTTGGTAGAAAAAGGTATCTTAAAGCTGAATTGGACAGCCCTAATGCAATGATTAGAGAGTTTGCCAAAAGAGCGGCCATAAATCAGCCTATGCAGGGAACAGCCGCTGATTTAATAAAAATTGCAATGATTGATTTTTCTAAAAAATTGAAAGAAAATAATCTTAAATCAAAATTAATACTGCAAGTTCATGACGAATTGGTAGTGGAAACGTTAAAAGAAGAGCTTGATGCTGTTAAGATGCTTGTAAAAGAATCAATGGAGCTTAATCAGCCTTTACGAGTTCCTCTAGTTGTAGATATCAGTACAGGTGATACATGGAAAGAATCATAAGTTATTTTAAATATTTAATTTTATTTACAGGACTGCTAGTACTTGCTTCTCCGGTACAATGTGAGGAAACTTATATGCCTTCTGCGGTTTATGAACCTAATATATCAACACTTGTTACACCGCAAAATGTGTCTTTTGATTCATGCACAAAAGAATATTCAATGAATCAGGAAAAATTATACTATCTTACGATAGCGGCAATTAATGCAAACCGTTTTGAGGTTGAAGAATTGCAGTCGAAAACCGGATACATCTTGTTTAAAGCCGTAAATAAAGAATTTCTTGCAACTATCGTCAAATTAGGTGTAAATAAAAGTATGCTGAAAATTACTCCAACAAATAATAATTATTACTTTGCTCCCGGAATTGTTTTAAATATTTTCAAATATGTTGATTTGAATTTAAACGAAGAAATTACTCCGATAAAGAAGGTTAACTAAGAATTAAGAATTAAGAACCCTGAAAGCTTCTTCTATAACATCTTTGATATTAATTTCAGCATTATCTTCATCTGCAGTTGAAAGCCAGACAAGATATTCAATATTTCCGGAAGGGCCTTTTATAGAAGAGTATGTAAGCCCTTTAATTTTGTACTCCAGAGATTTCGCAAAATCCAGCACATTTGTTATAACCTCTTGATGTGTATCTTTATTTTTGATAACTCCGCCTTTTTCAACTTTTTCTTTACCGGCTTCAAACTGAGGTTTTATAAGACACAGCATTTCATGAAAATCAGGCTTTAAAAGTGTTTTTAAATTTGATAAAACTTTAGTTAATGAAATAAAAGATAGATCACTTACCAGCAAATCTGCCACAGGCTCTCCTTCGGCATAGATATCTGTATATTCGCAGATTTTCAAATTAGTTCGCTCTATAGCCTTAACTCTTTTATCCGAACGAATTTTCCAATCAAGCTGCCCGTAACCGACATCAACAGCATAGACAAATTTTGCATTGTTTTGCAAAAGACAGTCCGTAAATCCACCGGTCGAAGCTCCGGCATCAAAACAAACACGACCTTCGATTTTTACAGGAAAAGTATCCAGAGCTTTCTTCAGTTTAAAACCACCGCGTGAAACAAACGGCATTGATTTAACCTGAATATCATACTCTTTATCCGGTGAAATCTGAAATCCCGATTTTGTAATATATTCATCATTAATTTTCACATGACCGGCAAGAATAGCTGAAGAAGCCTTACTTTTTGTTTCAAAAAAACCTAAATCAACCAAATATTTATCTAAACGTTCTTTTTTCATAATGCAAAAACCTTTCGAGCATTATCTGCCGTAGCTACGGCAACTTCCTCATAAGAAATACCTCTTAGTCCGGCAATTTCATCTGCGACAAAACGCACATAAGCCGGTTGATTTTGCTTACCACGATAAGGGACAGGGGTTAAATACGGAGCATCCGTTTCCAGCAGTAATCTGTCAAGGGGTATCTCAACGGCAACCTCTTTCATTTTAACAGCATTTTTAAAAGTTACGACGCCTCCAAGAGCAAGATACCACCCTTCTTTTAAACACTCTCTTGCAAATTCTGCACTGCCGGAAAAACAGTGCATTACAACTATGGAACTTTTGTTATACTCTTTTAAAATATCATATGTATCTTTATGAGCTTCTCTATCATGAACGCAAATAGGTAAGTGCAGAGAATTTGCAAGTTTTATTTGCTTAATAAAAACTGATTTTTGTAAATCGTTAAAACTCTTATCCCAATAATAATCCAGTCCTATTTCTCCAATTCCGACAATCTTAGGGGACATGGAATACCGAGAAATTTTATCAATCAGAGTATCATCCCAATCCTTAACCTCGGATGGATGAACACCGAGCAAACCATAAAGTTCATCATGAGAATTAACAAGATTATAAATTTTATCAATATCACCGGCAGCAGCACACGGAACAATAATCTTTTCAACACCGTTTGCTTTTGCGTTTTGAATTGCTTCATGCGTTGATATGCCCTCCAGCATATCAACATGAGAGTGTGTATCAATCAAAGATGTTTCATTCATATTAATAATTATACCACGCAGGAAATTTGTGCTATAATCGCTTTATATGGAAGAAGAGAATCTGAAAATTTCAATAGCCCACCTATATCCTGAACTGTTAAACCTTTATGGTGATATTGGAAATATTATTACCCTGAAAAAACGCTGTGAATGGCGTGGAATTGAAGTAGAATTTGAAGAAATTCATTATGGAGACAAAATAAATGAACATGACCTGTATTTTATCGGTGGCGGACAGGATAAACAACAGGAAGATGTTGCTGATGAACTGTTTAAAAATAAATGGTTTCTAATGGGAGAAAGAGATAAAGGGGCTGTCTTTTTAGGAATTTGCGGAGGATATCAGCTTTTCGGGCATTATTACCAGCCGCACGATAAACCGAAATTAAAAGGTATAAGCCTGATGGACGCTTATACAGTGGCCGGCGATAAAAGATTTATAGGGAATGTTACTGCAAGAACAGACTTTTTAACCCCTGAAACACTTGTAGGATTTGAAAACCACAGCGGTCTAACATATCTTGAAGGGGAGACCAAACCTCTTGCCAGAATAGAAACAGGTAATGGAAATAACGGGCAGGACGGATTTGAAGGGGCAAGATACAAAAATGTATTCGGAACCTATCTGCATGGGTCATTTTTACCTAAAAACCCTCATTTTGCGGACTATCTTATTGAACTTGCTCTAAAAAAGAGATACGGACAAAATATAGAACTGCAAGAACTTGATGACAAAATCGAAAAACTAACACACAATTCTTTAATAAATAAACCATATTAAATTGACTTTATACGTAAATTTTTAGTATAATCAAGGAATGGGAAGCTTACGAATATATTTAAAACAATCGGCAACTTATAAGATTTGCAAAGCTTGTATAAGAAATTTAGTCGATTTTTTGGATACACTCGGCAATATTATTATCAACGGTTTCGCCGCACTTAAGTATATTCTGAAATGGGATGTTCAGTGGAAAGAATTGATTGAACAGTGTTCCCGATTCGGTGTAAGCTCACTCCCGATAACAATATCTATTGTTGCTATGACCTCTGTTATTGTAGCCTCACAGGTTGCTTCGGAAATGGTTAAACAGGGCGGCGGCAATTTTGTCGGACTTTTGATGACTATGCTAATTGTAAGAGAAGTTGGTGCAATAATGTCCGGATTTGCAATTATCTCAATGATTGGCTCTTCCCTTGCGTCTGAAATTGCAACGATGAGAGTAACCGAGCAAATTGATGCAATTAAAGTTCTAAAAGTAGATCCCATTCGCTATCTTTTTGTTCCTAGAATACTTTCGGGTCTTATAATGATGCCTCTTGTAGTTATCATAGCATCAGTGGCAGGAGTTCTTGCCGGTGCCGTTACAACAGATTTAACAACCGACCTGGGGTTTAGAGCGTATTTCGATTCGGCATGGTTCGGAATTTATATGAAAGACCTGACAGTTTGTCTTTTAAAGGCCATATGTTTTGGAGGAACTATTGCACTTATAAGCTGCTCTTGCGGTTATAATGCCTCAGGCGGTGCAAAAGGGGTTGGACTTGCCACTACAAAAGCCGTGGTTTGGTCATTTGTTGCAATAGTCATCTGGGACATGATTTTTGCAATAGCATTTTTCTTCTAATTAAATAAGGATAAAATTTATGAGTATTGAAGTAAAAAATCTTGTTAAAATATACGATGACAAAAAAGTTATAGATGATGTTTCTTTTAAAGTTGAAAATGGAGAAACGCTTGCTATTGTCGGCTTCAGCGGCTCCGGCAAAAGTACCATTCTAAAGCTTATCTGCGGACTGACAGAAAAAGACAGCGGAGAAATTATTACATCAAAGGGAGATATAGCAATGGTATTCCAGTATTCTGCATTATTTGACTCTCTGAATGTTGCTGATAACATATCGTTTGCACTCAGAGAACGAAAAGATTTAAGAAACAAATATAATGAACAAGATTTAAAAGAGATAGTTTCACAAAAGCTTGAACTTGTAGGCTTGAAAGGCATTGAGTATAAATTTCCGTCTGAACTATCCGGAGGGATGCAAAAGCGTGTAAGCTTTGCAAGAGCAATAGTAACTGAACCTAATTCAATACTCTATGACGAACCTACTGCGGGCTTAGACCCTATTTCTTCAACGCTTATTGAAGACTATATTGTTCGACTTAAAGAAGAAACAAACGCCGCCTCAATAGTTGTAACACACCAGATGTCAACTATCACACGAACGGCCAATAAGGTTATTATGTTATACGGAGGAAAGATAGTCTTCCACGGAACGCCTGAAGAAATGCTTAAACAGGATACTCCGTACACAAAACAGTTTGTTACGGCCTCTCTTGAAGGACCGATGAAAATGATTGCATAAACAAGAAAGAAGGGATATGGATATGATTACAAAAGAAAATTTCATAAACAAACTTTTTAATAAAGATGTAATGTCCTTAGACACATACATTATGTTCCGATTAAAAGAAAAAACAGAACAGCTTAGACCCGAACTTATTGCTAAAAACAGAGCTCCTATATCACTGTCAATGGGTGCTCCTACAGCAAATCCTCCACAGCAGCTTATTGATAAACTTAAAACCATACTTGATGAAGGCAACGGAATACACGCATATTCAGTACCTAAAGGAGAACCTTATTTCAGAAAAGCATGTGCGGAAAGAATGAAAAATCGTTTCGGTGTGGAGCTTAATCCTGATACGGAAATATTTTCTTTAATCGGTTCTAAAGAAGGTATAGCCAACCTGATAAGATTTATGATAACACCGAAAGAAGAATTAACAGAAAAAGACATAATAATGGTGCCGGATCCGTGCTACGCCTCATACCTGCAATTTATACAATGCTCCGGCGGCTATGCATTTCCTGTACCTTTAACAGAAGAAAACCACTATATGCCTGATATGGAACAAGTATGGCAAAATCTGCTTAACCAAGGGTTTAATCCTGATAAAGTTAAGGCACTTATGATTAATTATCCGAATAACCCGCTGGGTGCAAGTGCAACCAGAGAATATGTACAATCAGTTATTGATTTTTGTAAAAAACACGAAATTCTTCTTATTTCAGATGCCGCATACTGCGATTTGTACTTTGCAGATGATGAAAAACCTTTCAGTATCTTCGAACTGGAGGGAGCCAAAGATATAGGAATAGAATTTTACAGTCTTTCAAAGCCTTATGCAATAACAGGATGGAGACTCGGCTGGGTTTGCGGAAACAGCGATGTAATACAAAGATTCGGTAAGGGTAAATCAACAATAGATAACGGCATTTTTAAGGCTTTACAGAAAGCATGTGCAGAATATATCAACACAGAAGATGCTGAAAAATATATTAAACAAGGAAATATGGACTATAAACGTAAACAAGCCATTATGGTTAAAGGATTCAAGGAACTTGGCTGGCCTATTGATGAAAAAACAGTTCCTCATACAACATTCTATCTCTGGCTTCCTATACCGAAAAGATACTCATCTGCCTTTGATTTCTGTGCAGATGTACTTGAAAAATCAGGAGTTGTTCTAGTTCCCGGTAATGCATTCGGAAATCATGGCGAAGGGTATTTCAGATTATCCTACGTTGCAAGTGATGAGCAGCTTAAGGAAGTAATTGATCGATTTAAATCCGACGGATTCTACTTTAGTTAAACAACAAATAATCTATAAAAACGAAGACTCCCGTTTATATAACTAACGGGAGCTTTTTTATATTTATAAATTACGAAAAATTAACTAACAAATTAGCAGCTCAAAGCCATTAAAGCTTTTACAGAGCGTGCATTATCTCTCACATCCTCTTCAGAGTGATGTTCAACAGTATCTTCAAGGATTTTAATAGCTTCTGTTTTATCTTCTAGAGCCAAAAGTTCATTGATTGTACTCATAGCAACAAGAGTACTCAAGTCATTAATACCTTTACCTTTATTAGAAATAACAACTTCCAATGCGTCATGAACATTTTTCTTAACCAATGCACGTGAAGTCATTTCTCTAACTTCATCTATTGCAGAGTTAGTCCCAACTTCATTTAGGACTCTGATTGAATCAGGATCCTGATGACGGGATAAAGCTTCAATAATATTTTTTACGTTTCTTCTGTCTTTCATTCTTTAATCCTCCTACGCTGCAACGTTCAAGCCTAACTCAGAGATAAGCATTGATTCCAAACTTTCTTTACCCTCAGTTTTACCTGCCGGCATTGTTAAATATTTTTGAACAGTATGTTCATCCTGCATTGCATCCCATCTTGATTTAATAGATTTACCTGCGTTAGCGAAATCAAGAGAAATTTCTATATCATTCATTTTGTTCCAGAATCCTACAGCACTGTCCTTCATTCTTCCGCAGAAAGATACTACAGACTCAACACCGCGATTAATTCTTTCACCTATACCTGAAATAGAACCGACTAATGCACTATACATAAGTTTACTTTTAGACGAAACTTTCTGTGCGATAGATGGTTTAACAGTTTCAAAAACATCCGCAGTCAAAACATTACCTTTAAAAGAAGTAGCTGCAAACGGATTAGAATTTCTTGCTACATTTTGTTCATGCTTCGTGCCGTTGAATATACGTTCGCGAAGTCCGGAGATTGATAAATTTGCCATTATATAATCCTCTCTTCTATTAAATATTCACATATATAGGATATCATATACCGTAAATTATCAATCAACCTTTTGATGTATTGTTTCAAAAAAAACTTATACTTTAGTTGCAAATTTCATTTCAAATACAGTCTATTTAAATATTAATTTAAGCAATTTATCTTTTACCGAACCTGAATTATTATGAGAATATATTGCATAATTTTTAAGATCTGTTCTCACATTTGGAATTGAAATTTTGCTGACCGGAATATTATTTTTCCACAATACATAAGAAAAAGAGAGTTGATCTCGTTTTGAATAATTTTCTATCATAAACCACCATTGTTCAAATATACCGGTGCATTTTACGGAATCAATACTTGAATACACAATATTGGTCTCGTTTAACCCGTATTGACGGGGGATGCCCTCTGATTTTAAAGACCTTTCAGTTTTAAAAACGACATTTTCATCATCTTTCATATGAACCCTAACAGCCGCAATTTCATTATAAACACAGTTTCTGCAATAATGCAACGGCACTAACATTTCAGATTCTGAATGTTCGATAATATCAAACAAGTAAGATGTTAATATATTGATATTTGCATCTATCCAGATTGTTTTTTCTGCATTCGGAAATAAAATATGGGGATGAGTTTTATGCCATCTTGCATTTCTGGTATCATCAAGCCTGCAAAAAGCAAGAGGCAAAATTTTCCACATACCGAAATATTTTAAATTACAAAGTTTTTTATTATCCGTAAAACATACATAGTTCCAATCCTTAGAATAATACTCATGTATTACCGGAATAATATCGGAATTACCGGTTATACAGGTATAAATAATATTTTTTCCCTGTATATCTGTTTTCTTATAACATTTTCGTAAGTTCAATAAGGTCTTAAACCTGCCGGCTACAAAAAATTTTTGACACTTAATAGTGTACAATAACAATAGCCCTCTTAAACCGGTAAATGTTTCTTTAATTATTTCCTTAATAGGATTTTTTAAATTCAATAATTCCGATGTATTAGTCAAATAGTTTTTATGATTGCATAGAGAGGGAAAATGCCAACGACAAAAGAATTACTCGCCATACGATTAAAACAGTTGCGAAAAAAAAGAGGATTTACGCAGGAACAACTGGCTGAAAAAATAGGAAGAGATACAAAACATATTTCCAAACTGGAACAAGCTGGCTCTTATCCTTCTATAGAAACGCTTGATAGAATAGCAAATGTGCTGAACGTTGAATTAAAGGATTTATTTAATTTTGACGGACTTTATGAAAAAAACTATATAAAAAACGAATTTAAAAAACTTTTGAATACAGCATCCGAAGAGCATTTACAATTATTATACAAAATACACAAAGACATTATTAATTAATCATATTTATGATAAAATTATAATATGGGATATGTAGAAGAGTTAAAAGAACTTGTAGAAGTAATAGCACGTCTTCGTGCACCAAACGGCTGCCAATGGGACAGAGAACAGACTCACGCAACATTAAGACCTAATATGCTTGAAGAAGCCTATGAAGCCGTTGATGCAATAGATGATAACGATATGACCCACTTAAAAGAAGAATTAGGAGATGTCTTATTACAGGTTGTACTCCACGCTCAAATAGCTTCGGAAGAAGGTGCGTTTTCCATTGAAGATGTGGCAAGAGGCATTAAAGAAAAACTTATTCACCGCCACCCGCATGTTTTTGGAGATGTTAAAGTCAATTCGACAAAAGATATCCTTGATAACTGGGAAAAACTCAAGGCAGAAGAGAAAAAACACAGAAAATCCGCAATGGATGGAATTTCTAAAGCCCAATCAGCATTAATGACAGCTCAAAAAATCAGTAAAAAAGCTGTTAAAAAGGGATTTGAGTGGCCGAACGAAGATTCTCTTTACGATTGCATTTATTCCGAGTTTAATGAATTTAAAGAAGCTGAAAAAGAACAAGATAAATCTCATATGGAAGAGGAATTAGGCGATATACTCTTTGCCACAGTAAATCTTGCCCGCTGGAACAAGCTTGATGCAGAACAGGCACTCCTAAAGGCTAACAAAAAATTTGAAAAAAGATTCCGTAAAATGGAAGAATTAGCTGAAAAACCCCTTGAAGAATATTCCTTTGAAGAATACGATTCATTATGGAAAAAGGCAAAGACACAGGTTATTTAACTATTTCAGGGTTATGTTAACAAATATTACATAATTTTTTCTAAAAAAAGCAATTTTTTATAAAAAAAATCCTTTATTTAAGTATAAAAGAATTGAGGATGGAAATGAAAGAACAGGAACTTAATACTCTAATGTCAGTGGTGTCAGATCCGATTAATAATGTTTATAAGATTAATTCAAGAAAGGATCTGGAAGAAATTCAAAGAATTATTCGTATATTCAATATCTCTGAAGAACAGCACAACAAACACACAATGCTGTCAATAAAAAATCTTGCAACATTCAGACTGGTATTGAGTAACAACTAAGTTGTCGTTGGAAAATAAGGAAAATAGGAATAAAGAAATTTGATAAGCCTTGCTTTTATGCAAGGCTTTTTGATTTACCAGCATAATCAGCAAAAATTGCTGATTAATAAGCAAAATTAGTTAAGCAAATAAATCCATAACCTCCGGAATAAAAATTAAAAGCCCAATCATAACTGCTATTATCGTCACAAACATCACCGCACCTGCCGAAATATCCTTAGCCATACCAACAAGTTTTGAATACCTGTTGTGAAATACTGCATCAAGAGAAAATTCAATAGCAGAATTTATCATCTCCGTTGAAACCACCATTGCTATGGTAAGGAGTAAAATACAAAATTTTGTTACACTTAAATCAAGAAATATTCCCAGTAAAATCACAAAAATAGCACATATCAGATGAACGCGTATATTCCGCTCACTGCGAACAGCAAGACGCATACCTTTTCTTGCATTCTTGAATGTGTTATTAAAACCCTGTGCTTTAAATTTACTCATTAATCCCTATACTTTCCAATGCTCTATTTTGCATTCCGACAATAAAATTATAATCCTCCATTGTTTGGTGGTCAAATCCTAATAAATGCAAAATACCATGACTTATAAGAAATGATAATTCATAGTCAAACGAATGGCCTTTTTTGTCTGCTTCTTCAGAGACTTTATCGAGTGCAAGCAATATTTCTCCAAGGTTAATATCACCATCAAGTACAAACCTCTCATCAGAAGGAGTATCCGCAAATATTGCAAAAGTAATGATATCAGCAGGATAATCTTTTTCTCTATAATCACGATTAATTTCGTGAGTTTTAATACTATCGCAATAAACAATGTCAAAGGTTAATGATGAGTATTCCTCATCATTTAAACAACAGACTCCGGAAATTTCAGGTTGTTTAAGATAAAATTTCAAAATCTTCCTTGCTGTCTGAATAAACTTTTTCTCATCAAGTTTCTGCTTTTCGTAAATATTTTCGCTAAAAATATTTATTTTTACAGACTTTTTATTCATTTTTATTTTTACCCTCATCCGGTAAATGCTTATCTTCAAGCTGTTTTATCTTATTTTCCAAATCTTCATCAAGAATTTTTGAAGGCATGTTAATCTTATTTTTTCTCAATTCTTCTTCAATATTTTCCTGATATTTAATCCTGTTATGCTGCATACCGCGAAGTATTCTGCTGAATGTGGCAGCTATAACTTTGATATCATGAAGTGTAAGCGGACTGTCCGCAAGTTGTCCGTCGTTAAGGCGTTCCACAATAATTTTATCAATAATCTTTTCAATTTCTTCAGAGGAAGGATTTTTCAATGAACGAACAGCAGATTCAACAGCATCAGCAATCATAAGAATCGCAGTTTCTTTCATATTTGGTTTAGGACCTGTATATCTGAACTGTTCTTCTTTAACATTTTCAGCACCTTCTTCCTGCACAGCCTGATTATAGAAATATTTTGCTAGCCCTTCTCCGTGATGCTGTAATATAAAATTATTTATCACAGCAGGCAGCCCATATTCCTTTGCGAGTTCAACACCGTCTTTCGGGTGAGCAGTAATAACCATTTTGCTTAATCTCGGGTTCAATTTTGTATGCGGATTTTCAATACCGAAATAAGATTGATTCTCCACAAAAAATAACGGACGTTTAAGTTTTCCAATATCATGATAAAAAGCCCCGACACGTGCCAGAATAGGATTTGCACCGATAGCCTCTGCTGCAGCCTCGCTTAAATTTGAAACCATCAAACTGTGGTGATAAGTTCCGGGAGCCTCAAACTGCAAACGTTTCAAAAGGGGTTGATTGTGATCTGCAAGTTCCGCAAGACCGTACGGAGTAATTATCTTAAACAAGCTTTCAAACAAAGGCAGCGTCCCAAGTGCAATCATAGCACTGACAATTCCGTTTAATATTATAAATACACTGTTTTTAAATATCAAAACATTGTTAACGTCAATCAAACAACGCTCAAGCAGATAAATAGCAAGAACAATAATAACACCGGTAAGAGATATTAAAAAACCGGCTTTAATAAGATCAAATCTTCGAGAATAACGAATCTGCGAAATAGTAACCATTGTAACAAGACTTAAAAGCATAAACGTAACTAAAAACGGTGCCGGATATTGCATTCCTACAGTCAAAACCGTCAAAAGCACGCATACCGCAGAAAACGCGACTCTCGGATTTGTAAATATGGCAAGCAATACTACATAAGCCGGTATCGGCAGAACATACGGTGAAAATCCTGTCGGAATAACAACGGCAATTCCGGCTAAAAGCATAGATAGCACCGCCATTAATGAAAGATACTTTGATTCCAAAAATTGCTTTTCAAAATATTTCATATAATTGATAAAAATAAGGGTTGCAAGAAATACAAGAACATAAATTGCAACAAGCCCCTGCCAGTTAAGTTCATATACATTATAGCCGGCCTGTCTTAGAGCATCTCTTTTTAGCCTTGTGACCGGTTCCCCTTC
The DNA here is from genome assembly GCA_944325865.1 of Candidatus Gastranaerophilales bacterium. Lineage (GTDB taxonomy): Bacteria > Cyanobacteriota > Vampirovibrionia > Gastranaerophilales > Gastranaerophilaceae > Scatousia. Next base: position 388,413 of record CALVBS010000001.1, read on the forward strand.
AAAAAGAATTTTATCGCCTTTCTGAAATGTTATTTCATAAGGCTTAACAGAATTTTCCGCATTTTTACGTGCAATTTCCGTAGCAAATTCATCAACAACCAGATTAGGTACGATAATTTGACTCAAAAGGGCTTCTATAATTGAAATTTGGCGTCTTGAAACATTTGAAACAAGATTATTTAAAATAATATTATCAATATTATTACGTTCAAAATCCTTTTCAGTTATACCCTTTGCAAGTATATTCTGAAGAGTTAAAGCTGATTTTTCGAAAACCTCTCTTAAATCCGGATCTTCAGACCTTAACATAAAATTTATGACGAATTCTTTTTTGGAATTGTCTGTCATATCAAAAAGAAGCGAAACTTCTTCTCTCTTAACAGACTCTTCAACTTCCTTTTTCCTGATCTGCCAGATAGAATTTTCAAGCATTTCAAGATTATTCTTTATAAAATCATCTTCTGCAGGTGTAAGAATAGGATCAACTTTTTGAGCTACTTCTTTTCTATGCTGCTCTGTACGTTTCACATCAACAACAGTAATTGTTTTTTGGGCAATAACATCTTTTTTACTGATACCGTTTTCTATAATTCCTTGAAAGAAAAAATTCTGAGATGCTATTATTGCAGTCATTATAAATGTAAAGACAATAAAACCAAGTGTTTTAAATGCTTTTGCAGAAAAAAACATATCACGAATTTTAGTAGCCAATATTAATTTATTCATATAAAAAATTTCCTGTTATTACATTGTAACTATATTATTTTATAACTTACGATTTATTTTTCAAGTCTGCTTTTTTTATCCTGTTCTGGACATCTTCAAGAAGCTTACGGTTAATTGAAATAAGTTCTGATAATACAGCGATTAGACACACCTGAACACCGGTCAATAAAAGAATTGATGCCAAAATCAATGATTGAATATGCCCCTGTCCGGTGCCCGTAATAAAATAATACAAAAATCTTCCGCCGAGAACAGTACCGAAAAACAGGAAAACCAACCCTATAATAGTAAAGAACCTGAACGGTCTATATACAATAAACATGCGGAGCATAGTAAAAATTGAACGTCTGATATAAACAAACATATTAGAAAATAATCTGGATTTTCGCATCTCCGGATTAACATTTATATCAACATTCTCAATAACTAAATCCTTTGCTCTGGCCTGAATAATTGTTTCCAGTGTATATGTATAATTATCAAAAACATTCATCTGAATTGCGGCCGCTCTTGAAAAAGCTCTAAAACCGCTCGGAGCGTCTTTAACTGTTGTTGAACTAACAAGACGCATAACACATGACCCGAGATTTTGCAGCATTTTTTTCATAAATGAAAAATGTTTGATTTTATTGACAGGTCTTGAGCCGATAACAATATCCGCACGTTTTGCAAGAATCGGCTCAATAAGTTTTTCAATATCATCCGCACAGTATTGATTATCCGCATCTGTATTAACAATAATATCAGCTCCCATCTCAAGTGCCTTGTTCAATCCTGCGACAAACGCTTTTGCAAGCCCTTTATTTTTCGAAAAAGACACAAAATTTGTAACCCCGAGGCTGCGTGCAACCTCAATAGTATTATCTTTTGAACCGTCATTAATTATAAGAATTTCTATCTCATCAATACCGTCAATACGCTCGGGTAAAGCCTTTAACGTAACAGGCAGTGATTTTTCTTCATTTAAACACGGAATCTGAATAACAAGTTTCATAAAGTTCTCCACAATTTTTTTTATTATATAATTAAAATATAATATTGACAAACGGAGGTGTGATTTGGGGATTATTTTAACGGTTATTGCCGGACTTATATTGAGACTAATATGTATTGATAAAGCTGAAGGCCTATGGAATGATGAATATGTTTCATGGTTTATTGCTTCACAACCTTTTACAAACGGATTTTTAGAAGGTATTTTATCGCAATGCCACATGCCTTTTTACTATTTATATTTGAAATGTTTTATGAAGGTTTTCGGACAAAGCGATTTACTGCTCAGGCTTACTTCTGTCTTTGCAGGCGTTCTGTCAATAATTGCAATGTATTATGCAGGACTTGTAAAAAATAAGAAAACTGCACTTATTGCTTCAGGATTTACGGCAATAAGCGGATTTTTAATCTACTATTCGCAGGAAGTACGAATTTACTCGGTGTTGTTCTTATTTTCGGCACTTTCTTTAATGTACACACTCAAATTAGTAAAAAATCCGACCAAAACAAATCTGGCAGGCCTTATTCTTTCAGATTTTCTGATTATGTTTACACATACAATCGGATTTGTTTATGTCTTCTTTAATCTTGTTTATATAAGTATTGCTCTTTTTAAACAATTTAAAAAAGGAATAATAGCCCTCTGGTGTTCTATTACCGTACTAGGCTTTTTAAGCTCTCCGCTTCTGTTGAAAATATTCACAACCCAATCTTTTTCACAGTGGTGGGGAAGTTTCACTCTATCTAAAATCGGCTTTTTATTCACGGATTATTTTTCACCTTACTTAACAAATCTTGTAAATGCACCTGATAAATTCTTTTATCATGTAACCGTCGGATTTCTGATATTCTGCATGATTCCGACCATTATAGCTTTTATATGGCTGGCAAAATCAATGATTAAGGAGAAACAAAACCGCTACCTTTTCGGAATATGCATAGGCGTCATTGCGATACTCGCTATTGCATCAATTTGCGGAAAACTTGTGTTCATTACAAAATACTCAATAGAAATTTATCCGATTTTGCTATTTCTTATTGCTTACGGTGCCGGAGATATTAACAACAAAATACTCAGAAATTCTCTTATTGCAATATATTGTATTCTGTGTATCGGCTATAACTTTGTAAGCCCTGTTGCCGCACCAAGAATAAAAAGAGCTCAGGGACACAAAATTGTTGCAGATTTAATTGAGCATGCTAGTTTGAAAAAAGGCGATTTTATCATTCTTGAATATTACCCTCAATCCAGATTTAAAAAATATGTTAACTTTTCCGACTATAACGTAATTTCAATAGATAAAGGAAATTTTGCACAGTACCTCTCAATGAATATGGATTATAATAAAGCATATAAAAACGGTAAAGAAGTTTACCGACAAACATTTATGGCTGATTCAAATTATTACTTTACGCAAAAGCTTATAGATGAAGTAATTTCAAAAGTAAAACCCGGACAAAGTGTCCTTGTAATAATGATGAACGGTGTTGCATTTTATTCACCGACAGCAATGAAAGAAATATTAAATAATGATACGATATATGAAAAAACACCGCTTTTATTCATGGTATTTTCTTATGTTAAAACTCAGGTCTTTGTAGTTTTGTCTCAAGCTCTTGCGGTAAGCCGTTTTGAGAGCAAAGGAGATTGGTCTGCAATTAAGTTCACAAAACTTAATAATTAACAAAAAAATAGCAATTTTTCCTTTGTTTGAGACTATATATATATGGAAGGTTTCAAAAAAGTGTAGTGATGAAGGTAGAGAAAATCGGTTACAACACATATTACGGAAAACCGCAGCAGGTTGGAAAAATAAGCTCTAAGATTCAGCCTCAATTTACGGGGCAGATACCGCAAAAAGACATTATCAAAGAGCTGAAAAACATCATACCGTATTCAATGAAAGTAATCAGCCGTCTTTCTGAAAGCATGGGAGAAGTTCAAAATATTATAATAAACTCACTTGGTACAGGGTTGGTTGCACCGTTATTTATTAAATATAACCCGCTATCGGATACCGATGAAGATACAAGAACATATTCAGCATGGCGTCAACCGATATCCGCAATCCTAGCTGTCGGAACTCAAGCCGGAATGGTGGCTCCGTTTAATTCAATAATCACTGATATGGCTTATTCCGGCAAATATCCGGAAGAATATAACCAGACTAATTTCAGAGATGAAAAATATCTTACCAAAATGATAAAAAAAGCAGAACCATATCTGACAAAAGATCAGGTTGCAAAAAAAGTTCATGAAACAATAGCTGCACAGCATAAAGATTTGTTAAATAATATAAGATATAAAAATCGAATAATGATTTTAACCGATAACGGTCCTGCAAAACAGCTTTCTGCAAAACTTTATAATAATACACTACTTGATACAATAAAAGAATTAATAAAAACTGACACAAAAAAACAAGAAAGTTGTGAAACAAAAGAAACAAGACGTTTAATTCGAAGCGAATTTTTAAGTAAAAATAATGAAACCGTAAAAGCAACACTTGAAGAGATAAAACACGAACTTGACAATGCCACAAATCTTAATTCAATGAAAAGCTATCTAACGCTAAAACTAAAACAACTTAAAAAATCGAACTGCGATAGCAATATAATTGAAATGGTCAAAGAATTAAAAGATCGAATCAAAAAGATAAATGACCCTCCGAAAGAAAACGGTAAACCCGTAATTAATACGAAAGAAATTATAATGGAAGAATTACGGGAAAAAACAAATAAAATGTTAAAACATACCGAAAAATATTCCTCAATAACAGACGAAAATTTAATTAAAGCTGAAGTTGAAAAAAGTGTAGCAGAAAGAAAAGAAGCATTCAAAGTCTCTTTAGAAACATTAGAAGATTTAAAAAAACGCATCACTAACGGAGAACAAATATCAGTAAGCAAGATTGAGCAGCTTTTAAAAGAAAAAGCTCAAGGTATCAGCTTTAAAGACAGTGCTTTACACGTTGATTTTGCTGAAGAAATGATTGAAAAATATAAAAATAATATCAAAAACAATCTTAAAGGTTATAAACAATTCACCGGTTTAATAATATCACTTGCGGTATTGCCGATTACCTGCTGCCTGTTGAACTGGGTATATCCTAGATTTATGGATGCAGTGTTCCCGAATTTGTCAAATAAAAAACATGACAATGAATCTAAACAGCTTGTAGATAAAGCTCCGAAACAAACGACAGGAGGTGTAGCATGACAAAAGTAAACCCTCTTGTTGAATACGGAATAAGAAAACCGCTGGTTGCATTGTCAAAAGCACCGGGAATGGATATTGTCCGCAGGAATTTCAGGAATAAAAATATGGCATTCATTAACGGTCTTGCAATTACTTCAATTATTGCAAAAGACGGAGTAGGATGCTATATGTACGTAAATCAGAGTTTACACAACGATAAAATTCCTGATGATAAACGTAAATTTGTTGCTGCATTAGATCTGGCAAACGGCGGCTTAATGATATTAATGCAAATATTAATGCATTTAACAATCTCTAATAAACTTGTTCAGACAAAAATGTTTAACAAAATGTTTGGCAAAAATTTTGACCGTGCAGCTTTAAAAACATATAAAAAGATATTAAACAAACGTGAAAAATTTGCTGATGTTGACGGAAAACAATTCCATAAAGCTATGGATAACATCAAAGACAGTGTTAACGAAGCGTTCAGTAATATAACATCACTTGTTGCCGCAACAATTATCGGAAAACGTGTAATAGTTCCGTTCATTGCAACTCCGCTTGCGGATAAAACAAAAGCCTGGATGTGCAGAAATGACAAACCGCTGGAAGTAGATAAAGATACCGTCAATAATTATGATAAAGAAGAAGCTCCTGCAGTAAAAAATCATAAGAATGAACAACACGGGAAAAAGCAATCCACAAATCTTTTAACCAGACTAAAAGATACATTTAATTACAATTAAATGAGAATTTAAAATTTTTCAATATCGTACTGCTTATTAACACAACAGACTAAAACTGCACTATAACATTAGAAAGGTTTTGTCTGGTTCAATTTCAATCTTAAGTCTCTGAAACGTGCGATATCTTCCTGAGTTTTTCCCGAATCCTTAAATACAGCCTGTGCCGCAGGATGTACCATTAAAACATAATCCATATGAATTTCAAGAAAATTATATTTTCTCGGAGACTGATTTGCATTTCTAGGATAAATTTCTGCATTTGTAACAGCAAGGAATCTTCTTTCCCTGTCATTCAACAAATCGGTTAATTCACGGTTAGTGTTTGTATATTTTGATACATGAACAATCCCTTTGATATCGTGATCAACTGTTAAAATACTAACTTCTATAGGAACTGTATCAATATGTTTTGCCATCTTCTTATCCTTAAACTACTCTCTATTAATAAATTAAGTATAATATATTTTAGCCGAATTGTCCATATGTTAAATTTTATCAATTCTTTTTGAAAGACGCATACCGTAAGCTTCATTAACTTCACCCACAGACATAAAGGCACGCGGATCAATTTGTTTTATCACTTCTTTCATCTTAGCCATTTCTAACCTTGAAACAACACAATAAATAATAGTTTTTTCCTGTCCGGAGTAACCGCCTTTTCCGGTAAGATACGTAACGCCGATTTCAAGGTCATCAACAAGGATTTGACCGATTTCATAAGCTTTATCACTAATAATTCTAACAGACTTGGAACTGTTAAAACCTTCAAGAACAAGGTCAATTACCCTTGATGCAATAAAGTAGGTAAGAATTGAATACATAGCCTGTTCCCATCCGAAAACCAACCCTGCTGCACCATATATAAAAATATTAAAACCTAAAATTATTTCACCAACCGACAAACCGAATTTTTTTGACAGAACCAGAGACATAATTTCAGTACCATCAAGGGAACCTTCATTTTTTAATACTATTCCAACACCGGTACCCAAAATAATTCCACCGAATACAGTTGCTAAGAGATGATCATGAGTAACATCATGGGAATGAAATAAATTGGTAGCAAAACCTAACATTACGATTGCAAAAAAGGTTTGGAGTACAAAATATTTACCCATTTTGGTAAATGCGAATAACAAAAATGGAATATTAAAAACAAAGATTAACAAACCTAAATTAAAATTGGTAATATAGCTTACAATCATTGAAACACCGACAACCCCGCCGTCAATCATTGTATTTGGAACCAAAAAAGACTCCAGAGCAAAACCGGCAATAAAAGCACCTATTGTAAGAAATAATAATTTTTTCAATAAATTTACAATAGATTTTAAGTTAAGATATTTTATTATATTCATATAATTAAAGCCTCTTTATTTATCGTGCTTATGGGTATTTTTTCGAATTGTAATCAGGTTATTAATCTTGAAAATAGTTTTCTTTTCTTCGTTTTCTTTTTTATCTTTATAACCTAAAATATTTTCCAAATCATTTTTAAGCGTAATCAAATCGTCATATCTTTTTAGAGTCCCGCCTAATGCAACAGAAACATCTCCTGTTTCTTCTGATACAACAAGACAAGCTGCATCACTTGTTTCTGACATACCTATAGCAGCTCTGTGGCGTGTTCCGTATTTCCAGCTTAATTTAGGATCCTCAGTCAATGGGAGCAAAACTCCTGCCGAAATTATTTTAGCTCCGTTAATAACAACGGCACCATCGTGAAGGGGAGTATTAGGGTGGAAAATGGTTAAAAGCAGCTCTGTTGATAAATCTGCATTAAGTTTTGTTCCGACGTCGTAGTATGTATTACTCAAATCATTCTGGAATACAATCAAAGCACCGGTATGGGATTTTGAAAGAAATTTTACGGATTCAATCAATTCTTTTATGACATCAATTTTTTCATCACTATTCTGTTTGGAATTTGAAGAAAACGCTTTACTTATAAAATCAACCTGACCGAGAAATCCGAGAAATCTTCGGAGTTCCGGTTGAAATATAACTATAAGACTCAATGAAATCAACGTAACTATCGATTTCAAGAACATACCTATAATCTTCAAATCCAATCTGGTAAGAATTTCTGAAAATACCCACAGAACAATAAGAAAGAAAATTCCTTTCACAAATTTTTCAGATTGAGTATCTTTTATAAATTTTTTATAGAAAACATAAAGAATAGCGAGAATTACAAGAATTTCAAAAACATTTGTCCAGCTAAAAGACAAATCCAGTGAACTAAGTTGAAATTGCAAGTATGAAAGGATATCGTTAAACATTATGCTCTCAATCTATCAGGTATGATGTCTTTTGATATTAAATCATCGAGTGTCTCTCTATTAATTATAATATCAGATTGTGAATTATTTACAAGTACTGCTGCCGGTTTTTGTACACGGTTATAATTTGAAGCCATTGAGTAATTATAAGCACCTGTGTTAAAAACACACAGTATATCACCCTCTTCAAGTTCAGGAAGTTTTATATTTTTAATTAAAATATCACCACTTTCGCAAAAACGACCTGCTATTGTAACGTTTTGTGAAAGTTCAGAGTCAGGTTTATTAGCGACTCCGGCAAGATACTCTGCACCGTACATTGAAGGTCTGGCATTGTCAGCCATTCCGCCGTCAACAGCAAAATATTTTTTACCATTTGGAACCTGCTTAGAACTTCCGAGAGTATAAAGCGTTACACCGGCTGTGGAAATAATGCTCCTTCCGGGTTCAAGAAATAACGTAGGAGGCTCAATCCCGTATTTTTCAATACTGGCGTTTAAACTTTTTAAAATTACATCAGCAATTTCAAAAGTTGAAGGCGGAACATCAGATTCGGTATATTTTACTCCAAGCCCTCCTCCGATATTAATTTCATCAAGTTTCAAACCAAATTTTTTATCAAGCCTTGCAAGTTCTTTAACAAGAATTTCAATCTCATCATGATAAACTTTTGTTTCAAAAATCTGAGACCCTATATGAGCATGAAGCCCGTGAAGTTTCAAATTTTTATACTGGTTAAGAACTAAATCAACAGCCTCATCAATCTGAGTTAAATCAAATCCGAACTTTGAATCCAGATGTCCGGTTTGAATATATTCATGCGTATGGCATTCAATGCCCGGAGTAATTCGTAATAAAATATCAACAGTTTTATTCTTTGAAGCTGCCAGTTCATCAAGAAGTGAAAGCTCTAAGAAATTATCAACAGAAATTCTGCCGACACCAACATCTAAAGCAAGAAGAAGTTCGTCAACCGATTTGTTATTCCCGTTAAACAAAACTTTAGACATGTCAACACCTGCTTTATATACAGTATAAATTTCTCCGCCTGAAACTACATCAAACCCGAAACCTTCACTTGCAATCAAAGCCGATGTTGCAAGCGAACACAAGGCTTTGGAAGCATACATCATATTGACCTTTTCATAAGAAGAAAAGGCCTTTTTGTAATCTCTGCAAACCGCACGAATAGTTTCTTCATCGAATACATATAAAGGGGTAGCATATTTCTGAACCAGTTCAACCAAATCACATCCGCCTATGGAAAGATGTCCGTCTTGATTAACTGTTGTGGTAATCGGGGTTAATAACTGGTTTGTGCTTGCAGGCATTAAAAACTCCTTAATTCTCTCTTTTACACTAATATTGTAGCATAAAAATAAAATTATTAAATGAAAATTCCTAAAATAATAAGAACACAAACCCATGAAATGAGATTTCTTGATTGATAAAGCACAAAATAAAAACTTGCGGTATTATCTTCTTTGCGTTTTTCAAAATCGTCAAGAGGATAATGCCACCATTTAATTTTAGGTAAAAAGTCTTTATCTTTGTTGTAATTTTTCAGAGCATTACAAACATTAATTGCAAACGGCAATGCGAAAAGAGCTATTAAAATATTAAAATACAATGTTGTAACAGCAAAGAAAATTATAGATAAAAAACCAAGAGCATAAAGAAAATACAGGACATACACGGCACAATTTTTATCTCCTATTCTGCAGCAGAGAGTTTTTTTGTGTGAAACCATATCGCTGTCAAAATCAAGGACGGTATGCACGTACAAAACACCGACCGTAAATGCCCCGACAGCAATAGAGAGAATAAAAACATTCCATGAAAAATAACCGCACATCACATAAAAAACACCTTCAAAAAACAAAGGTCCGAAAGCAATACCGACAGCGAGTTCGCTTAAACCGACACGAGAAAACCACGAATACGAGAGTGTTAAAATTCCACCGATTACAGTCAGCCATAAAACATCAATACCGCTTCTGAAAAACAGAATCACACCGACAGAAAAAGCGATTAAACAGTAGATAATAACAACTTTCAATACATCATTCAAAGTTACAGTACCGTCTTTTATATAAATACACTTATTTTTAACAACAGTACTCATCATATTACCGTCTTTAAGCATCTGCTTATAATCAAAATAATCATCCGCAAGATTAGTCGCAAGATGTGCAAAAGAAATACCTATAAGAGCAAGAATACCATTTAGAATATTCCCTCCATACAAAACAAGAGAGTAAACAAAAATCACAAGCCAGGACAATATTGTCATAGGCAGAGAAAAAAGCCGTGAAACCGAAAGCCAGAACCATATTTTTTTTATCATTTTAAAAGACCTTTTATCCCAACAACAGACTCATAACTTGCACCGGCTTCAAGCAGTTCTTCAGCCGAAAACCCGAAAAGCGTAACCAGCCCGTAAACATCATTATCTCCTGATTTCAGCATATCAACCGCCATAGTCGCAGCATCTTCCCTTGATAAACTTGAAACTCTGTCTTTAATACCTCGTTGAAAACTTCTTTTCTTAGCCTTACCCATTAGAGCCCCCGACCGAATCAACCCCGAGAGCAAGTAAAGCAGCACCTATCATGCCGGAATAATTTCCTGCAATACCTTTCACAACTTTTGTGGGAGTGGTTACAATTTCTTTATTAACAGCATCAGTTAAGTATTTTTCGTCAACAAATTCAGCCATAGAGCCGGAGAGAACAATTACATCAGGGTCAAAAAGATTTGCAAGCCCGATAAGCCCTTCAAGAATATCATTCTGCCACTGATTAAATATCTTTGTCATCAGAACATCATTATTTTTCCATCCGTCAATAACATCATAAGTTGTAATATCAGGATTTTTTGAAATTTCTTCTGCTGTCAGTTTTAGCCCTGTACCTGAGGCATAAGCTTCAAAACAGTCCCAGCTTCCGCAGGTACACTGTCTGTGCTTATCTGTACGCATTTTAAAATGCATTTCTCCGGCAGCCCCGTTTTTGCCTTTATATAGTTTATTACCAAGGATTATACCGCCGCCTACACCTGTTCCGAGAGTAATCATTATTGAATAAGGCATACCTTTTGATGCACCGATAACATGTTCAGCCCAGGCTGCGGCATTAGCATCATTTTCCACAAAAACCTTTTTCTTTGTACTCAAAGCCGAGAAATCCATAGTCGGATACTCGCTTGCAATATTACCGGTAGAACCCAAAATACCGTTATTTGAATTATTAACAGCTCCGCAGGTTGCAAAAGCTATAACATCAACTTCATCCTCGTGGCAAGCAATAATATCTTTAAAAATTTGTTTTATTTCTGCAAAAGTTTTAGGAGTATGACGTTTTTCTATCTCAGAAATAATTTCTCCTTTTTCATTGACAATGGTATTGTAAATTTTTGTTCCACCGACATCTATCGCTAGAGCTTTTCTCATCAAATCCCGACCTCTTATTTATTTCTCTGGACAAATCTTTTTGTTATAAGCTGCGGCCTTGTAATTGCAGAGCCGATAACTACACAGTGTGCACCCAGTTCAAATGCTTTATCAACCTGCCATGGTTCCCAGATACGCCCTTCAAGCACTACAGGTGTTTTTGTCCGTTTTGTAAGCTGCTCCAACAATTCAAAATCAGGTCCGTCTTCGCTTGCCGTCGAATGTGTTGTATAACCTGAAAGTGTTGTTGAAATTATATGGGCTCCAAGTTCAACGCATCTCAAACCTTCCTCCAATGTCGAAACATCAGCCATAGCAATACGTTTGTTTATCTTAATATATTTAATAATTTCTTCAAGCTTACAGCCGTTCGGACGAGGTCTTTCCGTTCCGTCAAACGCAATTATATCTGCCCCGGCTTCAACTAACGCAATAACCTCTTTTAATGTAGGCGTAATATAGACAATCTCTTTCCAATTAGGAGGAATCACATCCGGCTTTGTTATACCTATGACCGGAACATCAAAAAGAAACTTTGCATTTTTAACGTCCCTTGTACCGGCAACTCTCAACCCGCCGGCTCCGCCCTTAACAACGGATTTCATCATAGCCACCATACATTTTTCAAGATACAGAGGCTCTGAAGGCATAGCCTGAACAGATACCACAACCTTATTTTTCAAACGATTAATCATATCCATGGCTATATTATATTATAAATTTTTATATTTTTAAACTGATTTTTATATTTATTTTTCAAATATAAATATTCTATAATATTTTAATTTATAACCGCTTTGAATTTTTAAATATTTATTACAAATATAAAACGCTTCTGCATTCATTTTAGAAAGACTGCTTGTCATAACGGGAATTTTTAAATATTCTTCATTTGATTTTACAGGAAAGGTATTATAGTTTTCATCCCATATGTAAAACACTCTGTCTGAAGATTTCATTGGTTCAATAACCCGCTTAACAAAATCTTTTTCAAAATCAGGATTAACACGATGAAAATCACTTACATAATCGCGATAAGCATCATACTTATTTGTTAAATTCGGCTTCATTGCATAGCTTTCATGAACAAAATCCTGAAGCAAACTAAATTTTCTTCCGCCAAAATCTAAATATTTATCAAAATCATTCTTTCTCAGTGCTAAAACGATTGTATCGTTTGATGAGATTTTATTATTTACCATTATCATAGCTGCCGGCTTTTCTCCCAGATCACGATAACCTCTGACAGCACTTTGCGGAGAAAATATCAGATAAAATATATTAATAACAAACAAATATCCGACAATAACCCACAGAAATTTCCTTTTAATCTCGCTTAAGCCTAATGATACCAGAAGTAAAAACGGAGGAACAGCAAGAATCGTATATCTGGTAAGCATTCTTAATCCGCTGTTCATACATAGAATAGTTTCAAATAACAAAAATAAAACAGGTATGCCTAAGATTACATAGTTTATTTTATCAGTTTTTACAGCCTTATACATTCCCCAGAATGCAATCAAGACCGGGATATAAATAAAGAAAAGCTGCATTAGTCCCAGCGTAGGTATATAAACCTTTGGATTATTATAAACAGCAATCAAACATGGCGTGAAAAAATTCTGGATTAAAACGAAGACCGTAAAAATATTACTCGTAAAAATCCACGCTGCCCCTTCATATTTATTCATATGAGTCAATATAAAAATTACAAAAGGAAGAATTAAAAGAACAAGTGCTGCATTTGCAATCAAAAAGTTTTTAAGAACATTTCTTCTTTTAATTATCAAATAAGCAAGAAATACGATTCCTTGAGCAATTACATATAAAATACCTATTGTAAATGTATAAATAATCAACAAATTTGAAATAACATACCCTATATAAGCCCACACCTTATTTCGTTTAATAATGGCTGCCAAAAAGTACAAAGATAAAGTAACAAATAAAGCCAGAAAAATGTAGAATTTTACTTCCTGAGAATAAAAAATTAAAGTAGCATTTATAGCAGTCAAAAAAGCAAATATATTACCTGTTTTTGAGTCCTTTAACTCTTTACCGGCAAAATATGCGGCAATTACATTTAAAACTCCGGCCAGCACTGAAAATAGCCTTATTACAATATCTCCATTACCGAAAAGTTTAATCCAACCGGCCAACAAAATTTGATAAAGAGGGAAATGCACGTCAGCTTGCACTGATGCTTCAATTATGTCATTAATATTTCCGGCTATAGTTTGATTATACATAACCATTTCATTATGCCAGAAACCCGCCGGTTTATCTAAAAATAAAAGCCTTAATACCAGCCCTAACAACACTATTATTAAAAAAATTACATGCTCCCTTTTCATTTTACTATCCCCCATCACCACAATTATTTTTAATATTAACATAAAATAGTTTATTTGTTATATAATTCTTAATAAGAGAGGTAGTCAAATATGAAAAAAAGTTTGGTTAAATATCCGTTCCTAACAAAAGAAGTAGAAGTATATGTACGAGAAAACGGTCATACAATAGTTCTTGCACATAAAGAAGGAGCTATGGCAAATGTCAGTACATGGGTAAAAACAGGTTCAATAAATGAGGACGATAGAATTAACGGAATATCACACTTTTTGGAACATTTGATGTTTAAAGGCACTCACAAACATAAAGCCGGAGAATTTGACAAAATTCTTGAAGCAAAAGGGGCTATTGTTAATGCCGCTACCTGGAAAGATTACACTTTTTACTATGTAACTCTGCCAAAAGGGGAAGGAAATAAAGATTTATTCCAAACAATAGAGCTTCATGCGGATATGATGCTGGATCCAGTTCTTCCGGAAGAAGAAATCGGCTCGCCGTTTGATTTAAATGATACAACAGTAACCGATAAAAGAGAACGACATGTTGTAATTGAAGAAATTAGAATGCGAAAAGATCAGAACTGGACAAAAGTTTACAATGCATGTAATTACAATATGTACACAAAACACCCTTACAAACGCGATGTTATAGGAACACCGGAAATTATCTCGCAGGTAACCAGAGATGATATTATGAACTATTATCAAACTTTTTATTCCCCTGCAAATATGACAACAATTATTGTCGGAGATTTTGATCACGATGAAATTTTAGCAAAAGTTGAAAAAGAATTCGACTTTAAAGGCAGAAAAAATCCGGAAAAAAGAATTAACGAGCCTGACAAACCTGTAACAGAAACAAAAATTGTTGAACTAACCGGACATATAAATACCGGATATGTAATGTTCGGCTGGCTAGGCCCTAAAGCCGCTGACTTAAAAGGTACCATATGTCTTGACTTAATAAGTATAATCTTTGGCGACGGTACCAGTTCAAGACTTTACCAGAATTTAATCGAAAAACAGCCTGAACCTGTTTTCAATATGATTAACAGTGAACACTATCAGTTTAAAGACGGAAACAATTTCTTTATTCAGGGTAATTTCAAACCGGAAAGTAAAACTCTTGCAATTACACTAATAAAAGAAGAACTTGCTAATCTTCTTAACAAACCGATAACTGAAGCAGAATTATTGAAAGCAAAAAAGAAAACTAAATCACGTCTTGCATATTCGGCAGAAACTGTATCAGAAATCGGAGAAACTATCGGATACTACACAACAGTATGCGATAATCTGAAATTGATAGAAGATTATTTGAATGACCTTGATTCTATATCAATAGAAGATTTGAATACTGCAATAAAAACATACTTAAATATAGATAATGCCGTAATTTCAGTACTCATGCCTGAGAACTAATTACTATGGAAGATTCTTAAAATAATCATTATCAGTCAATGCTCTATAAGTACACCCGAGGCCATTATCACGAGCAGAGCTTTCTTTACTGCAATCTCCAGTCCATGCGTTTTCATCACCTGTAATAATCGCCATATGATTATTTGGAGACCCCATAGGAATTACCCTTTCTTTATAAATTTCAAATGAAAATAAATCGTGGCCCCAGGCATTCGGGCCTTTACCATAGCCGTTAACATCAACCGAAATAACTATACCGTGTTGTGAGGTAGAAGAATTGTTAATCATGATAAACATTCCGTCAGTTAATATGGCTTGTCCCTCATTGAACCAATCCAAAGTAACATTTTGACTTTTATTATAAGTTTTATATTTAGATACTCTTGAATATTTATCATCATCAGAAGTAAGGTCTGCGGTAATACATCCGCTCTGTCCGCAATCTCCATACTGTTGAATATACTTTTTAAAAACAGGAGCAAACTTGTTTGCAGGATAATTCTCCCATGTTACATCAAGCCCTTCTTCATAATTCATTCTCTGAACGGCTTGTTGAAGAATTGAATAAGCCTTTTGTAATCCGACATATAACTCTTTATGCCTTGTTGAGTTAATCAATGTCGGCAAAGTCATTGCTGCAACCACACCAATAATACCCAACGTAATTAATACTTCAGCTAACGTAAACGCATATTTATTTGAGTTTCTAACAAAACATAATCCAAAAAATTGCCGACTTATGCAATGGATTTTATTAATCATTTATACCTCCAAAATATGATACTGCATATCATTATTATGTATTATTATATCACTTTTGTCAAGAATATATGACCTATTTTATCATAACAGAATTTGCAAATCCATTATATGATTTGTAAAGGAGAAAAATATGACTTGCGTTAAAGATTTATTCAGTAAAAGAATAAAAGAACTTCGAAAAGCAAAAAACTTAACACAAGAGCAATTTGCAGAACTTATTGGAATTGACCCGAGAAATATTATTAAGATTGAAAATGGACAGACTTTTCCACGGGTTCAAACTCTTGATAAAATAATTAAAGTTCTTGATATTACGCCAGAAGAACTATTCAAAAATGAACACCTAATGGATATAAACATTTTGAGACAAAAAGTATTTGATAAACTTGAAAAAAATGATGAATTAATCCGACTTATTTACAAAATGATTTTTTAATAAAATTTGTCATTATTTATACACATCATTAATATATTCAATGCCGCCTTTTGATACAGGCAGACAATGAGATATATTCGGGTGAAAATAGATTGCACCGTTTGAATTTTTTATGATTGTAATACTAAATAAATCTTCCCCAGCTTTATTAGGTTTTGCAAAACCGTTTGTATCAACGGCAAAAATAGGCCGCCGGTCGTTTTTCGTCACATTATAAACTATAACATTACTTCCGTCAGGCATTACAAAAGCATCATCATATTCGTTTAGCATCTCTTCAGAAAACCCTACACATCTTTCTTTATTCGTATAACTTTCATATACCGGAATACATTCATCTTTAAGAGCGTTTCCATGACAGTATTTCTGAACTTTTAAATTTGATACGAATGTTTTATAAAACTCATCACAGTTGGAAAAATCATGATTTCCGGTACCGTCAGAAATATAATAACAGCCGGTATTACCTCCCATTTGAGCTACAGTTTTTAATAAAGCATTTGAATATGAAGCATAAATAGACTGAAAACGCTTAACAGTTTCTTTTTTATTAACAGATTTTATCGCCATTGCACTTGCGTTATAAACAAGCAAAACAAAAAGAGTAAGCAATAAAATAAACGTAAAATTATAAGCAGGCATTTTTCGCATTAAACAACTTCCTCCGGTTCAACAACAAAATCAATAATAACCGGTCCATCTGTATTAAAAGCCTTTTCTAATGCCGGATTTATCTCTGATACCTTGCTGACTCTTAATGCAAAAATGCCATAGCTCCGGGCAAGTTTAATAAAATCCGGATTTGAAATTTTAGTCTGGGAATATCTTCCTCCGCAGAATTTCTGTTGAAGCTGTCTGACCATACCAAGATAACCGTTATTAAGAACAAATATTTTTACAGGCAAATTGTAATCCACACAAGTTGCAAGTTCATGAAAATTCATCTGAAAAGAACCGTCACCGGAAATACAAATAACAGGCTCACGATTCGCTGCAATACAAGCACCTATTGCAGCGGGCAATCCAAAGCCCATAGTTCCTGAACCTCCCGATGTAATAAACTTACGCGGTGCTGAAAATTTATAATTTTTGGCCGTCCATATCTGATGCTGACCGACTTCCGTAGCTACAACAGGATTAAAGGATTTGCAGTATTCATATATTTGTTGAATAACCTCAAATGAACACATCATATTGGATTGCTTCTGAGGTTTTTGATTTTTAGCAACATAATCCCGCACATTATTAATCCATCTACTACGCAAAATTCTGTCAAAGCTATAAACACCTGATTTAAACTCACAAACTAAATCTTTAAGTATTTCTTTTGCATCTCCGACAATGGCTAGATGAGCCGGAATAATTCTTGAGATTTCTTTTTCATTTATATCAAGCTGAATAAATTTACAGGACAGTTCATCATTATTAAAACAACAGGTAACTCTGTCATTAAATCTGGCTCCGACTGAAAAAACAAGATCACTTTCTCTTACCGTTTTATTTGCGGACATGTCGCCAAAAATTCCTATCATGCCAGCATAATTTTCATCATTAAACGGATAAGTACCGAGTCCCATCATAGTATTTACAACAGGAATATCAAGAAGTTTTGCAAATTCAGTAAGTTCTTTTGCCGCATCTGATGTTACTACCCCGCCTCCAGCAACAATAACAGGCCTTTCTGCAGTGCAAAGTTCATTAAGCACCCGTTTTATGTCCCCCGTTGGAATAATTTTCCGGAGGGTAAAGGTCTCATCAGGATTATATTCAGCATTTTGAGTAAAAATATCTTTTACCAGATCAACAACAACAGGACCTTGTTTACTGGATAAAGCCGTTGAAAAAGCCTTAATAAGAGTAGGCTGCAGCTCATTTACATCTCTTACCTGATAAGCAGCCTTAGTACAAGATTTTGTAATATCAACAATATCAACTTCCTGAAATGCATCTTTACCGATTAAGGAAGAAAAAACCTGCCCAGTTAATACAACAACAGGGTATCCATCAAGATATGCATTAGCAATTCCCGAAACAGTATTTGCAGCCCCCGGACCGGAAGTAACAAGCACTACTCCACATTTACCGCTAACTCTGGCATAACCCTCAGCAGCGTGAACAGCTGACTGCTCATGTCTTACAAGATAGTGCTTTATGTCGTTCTGCTTAAATAGCTCGTCATAAATACTTAACACAATTCCGCCGGGATAACCGAATATTGTATCAACCCCTAAATTTTTCAAGGTCTCAACTATAATTTCGGCACCGGTTAAAGTAATTGTATCAGTACTCAAAGACGCCATAAACTCATCCTCTTTGTATGAATTTTATCACAGTAAACTTAGTGCGTCAAATTTCAAGGATATTTATACAACTAAAATTAATCATTACCGGAATATATTCTTACATAATTCCAATAACTCCTGAACACTTTCTTCACATAATTTTTAGTTTCAGGATAAGGAATCTGTTCGACAAATTCATCAGTATCATTATAATAAATATTTTGTTTCCATGAATTTACAGAACCGATACCTCCGTTATAGGCAGCGATTGAAGAAATATCCATTCCTGAAAGCATACTTTTTAAAAATGCATAATACGCATTACCCAATCTAATATTATCGTTAGGATTTTTCAGATTATACTTTCCAATTCCGTTCTTTTGTGCTACCTCTGCTGCAGTTGCCGGCATTAATTGCATCAGACCAACTGCCCCAACACCGCTTTTGGCATTTGGATTAAAATAACTTTCCTCTCTAACTATCGAAAGCATCAAAGGTATATTATTTCCAAACTTATCTGCATCAGCTTTTACCTCATCAAAGTAATGCAACGGATAAACAAGCCGCCATCTTAAATCGTATTTATCAGGTTTTTCTGCCAGCTCATCCATAGCATCACGGGCAGAAACGATAGATTGGCTGTAATCGCCTTTGCGGTATTCAATCCAACTCTTTAAGAAGCCGTCACCTCTTGCAAATTCCTCTAAAACATCAAAGTCATTTAATGAAATTAAAGTTTCTAAAATAGGAGGTTTTTTATTATATGGATACTCAACAGGCTGTTCTTTTATATGATTAGTAATCAACGCCCCTCTGGTATGATTCATACGCAAATAAGCTCTATAAGCATAATATGTATCCGGATATTTTGATATTACACTTTTATAATAGCTCATATACCCGCTGTAATCGTGCTTTTTCTCGGCAATACGCCCCATCCAGTACATAACCATCGGAGTAAATTCAGACGACTTAAATTTATTCAAAAAATCCATACCAATCTTTTCAGCATTACCTAAATCATTTTTTCTGATAGTTTCTAAAAAAATCTGAGATAAAGCATCATCCACGAAAGGACTGTCAGGATATTTAAGATATAAGTCTTTAAAACATTGAGATTTAGCAGAACTGTCCGAATATGAACATTTTATATCCCAAATGTAATCTTTTCCCTTTGAATTTGCAAGATAAAATAAACGATTTGCACCTTCATATTTTGAAGGAAAGAGTTTTAAATAAGTATCAACAGCATCGTAAATATCATAATTATCAATATATTGTGCATGATGCTGCAGCCCCCATTCTGTGAGATATTTAACTCTGGCATTATTTCCGAGAGCATACGCATTTTGAACTTCTATAGCCCAGGATTCCTTAAAATTAACTTTTTTCAGCAGCTCCTCTGCCTTCTTATATTCATTAAACAAATAATAAGACTTAGCCATCAAAAGATAATCATCCGCGACAATAGACTTGTCAAGACTAAGCCAGCTGTCAATTACATTCAGAGCCAACCGTCCGGAAGGAGCTTTCTTCAAATAATGCCGAAAGTAATTCTCTACATCAGTTTTCTTTGATTCCGGGAAAATTTTATCCGGCGAATTTGTGAAACTCTTCATTAAAATTAAACCGGAATAATACTCTGCAGCAATAGCAAAATCAGTATGCGGATAAGCTTCAATAATTTCATCAAAATACTTCTTAGCAGTAGCAGGATCGTCTTTTACCAGTGTCTGTGCCGCCAAATATTTGGCTTTCGGACTCAATTTATGGTTAGGGTAAATTTTAAATAAAGCCCGATATTTTTTTATTGCAGTATCCGTATCTTGAATTTTTTCAGCACATTCAGCCTGATGATACAATGCAATAGGCTTTAATTTTGAAAAAAAACTTACTTTTGAAAATAAATAATATGCATTTGCATATTTTTCATTTTTTAAATCATTAATAGCCTCTTTATAAACTTTTTCAGTCTTAACCGGAGACTGGTAAACCAATACCCCGATAAACCAACTAACTATTATAATCCCAATCAGTATTAATAAAAAATTTCTCTTACTACCCATATCTGACAATATTTTAACAAAAATACGCCAAAAAGAAAATAGCAAAAAAATTTTTGAGCAGGTTTATATAAAAAACATATGAATATTACGCGTATAAGACAAAATAACAACCCAAACTTTACTGCTTTACATATAGCACGGACAAAAAGTAAAATTTCCGATATGAAAGAAATCTGTCTTGATATATATAAAATAACTCCGGAAGATTACGGATTTTTGAATATATTAGGCAAAACAACAGATTTACACAAACTTATGCCGGAAATAAAATACTCGGAAGTCGATGTCTGGCAGGAATTATTAAAGATTGCGGTAATTAAAGCCAAAAATAACGGCTACCTTGCCGTTCATAACAAGAAACCGTGCGGGCTTATGCAATTTACAAAAACTGATAAGAAATATAACCTTGATATAATTTGTACAATTCCGACCGAGATAAACACAAGAGTTCCTAATGTAGGCAAAAGCTTAATGAGTATAATGTTTGATGACTTTATGAAAAGCAACGCAAACAGAATTGAATTAGCTGCAGTAACAAATGCACCATTTAATGCTTATATAAAATATACACGTCTTGGCTTTAAGCAAACTGGCGGTGAAAATGGAGTTGTATCAATGAAACTCACAAGAGAGAAATTAGCAGAAACAATGAGAACGATACAAAAATACCTAAAAACAGAATATTTAAATCCTACAAAAACAATTAATCTTGACAATTTGTAACAAAAAAATAGCCGGTTGGGTAATTGTAAAGGGGGAACTTCTCTATTTAAATAAAAGTATTGAATGTGAAAATCTTTTTCATACTTCCAGCTATTCTTAATTCCAAAGAGTCTTTCTAAGACTCTTTTTTTTAGTTGAATAATAATAATTTATTATTTATTCTCATACTGCTTTATGAATAAATTTTAACAAAAATAAAAAAGCAGAGATTTAATTCAAATCTCTGCTTTCTAAATTAGGTGCTGGCATCGGGTTATCTTCCCAGGCGGTGGC
>CALVBS010000002.1 GCA_944325865.1 Candidatus Gastranaerophilales bacterium
GCATAGGCCGGATTATTTGCATATTCTTCTGCTATTCTGGCTTTTTCTTCTCTTATTGACTGCAAATCACTTTCAGTACCGCCGGTTGATTCAGTGCTGTCTGAACCGCTCAAGGTCGCTTCCTGCATATTTAATTGTGTATAATAAGGATCTTCTTCCAACTTAGCATCTGCATAGGCCGGATTATTTGCATATTCTTCTGCTATTCTGGCTTTTTCTTCTCTTATTGACTGCAAATCACTTTCAGTGCCACTAACTGAATTCAAATCCTCACCAGTTGAGAAATTTGTATCGGTAAAATTCTTTTTATATTCATTCAAGGTTTGATAATATGGATCATTCTCAAGGCCGGCTTTATCATCACCGTATTGATTTGTGATATATTCAAGTTCACCGTCAACCCATTGTTGTTCCTCCAGGTTAGCAATACTGTCAACACCTGCAAAGTTTACGGCATCTTCTTTACTTGCAAATTCAATTTCAGTTCCGTCACCGTTAGGACTGTGAATTACACCATTTTCATCCATTGTGTAATCCCAACCTCCTATATTTACGGTATCGCCAGGCTGCATATTTTGGACGCTTTCACGTGAAAGATTAACCTGCTCTTTCTGTTCAGAAGTATAACCTTCTGCCTCCATCATTTGATTTTGACCGTTTATATCCTCAGGAATATCTCCGTAGGAATTAGGATCTTCATTAACAAGTTGCTCAAGTCTTTGTTCACCTTCTGCTATACCGGATTCAAGTTCTGTACTCTGTTGCTTAACCTCCGTTTGTTCAGCTTGTACTTCAGCACTATTTGCTTCTGCAGCTTTTGCAGCTTCCTGTGCTTTAGTATTTTCAGTTGTTGCGGTTTGAACTTCTTCTTTTGATTTATCAACAGCCGCCTGAGCTTCAGTTTCTTTTTGTTTTGCAGATTCAAGGGCCTGTTTTGCTTTTTCTTCTTCCGCTTCTGCTGATTTCAGATTAGCTTCGGCCTGCTTTATTGCTGCCGTGTTAGGGTTATCTTCCGTTGCTGCAGCTTTTGCATCAGCTAAAGCCTGCTTGCATCCGGCAGTTTTGGTTTGTGCAGCAGAGTAATTATCTGTACATGTCTGAACTTCTGTCTTTGCCTGACTTAAATTTTGTTCATTTTGTTTCAGGGTTTCAGTTGCCTGATCTAATGTTTGTTGTGTTTGCTGTGCATCTTGAGCTGTTTGACTAACTTCTGAGTCAGCAGCTTTAGCTTGTTGATCTACTTTCTTTTCCTGAGTCTGTACTGTTTGTTGTTCACCCTTTGCTCCGTCTATTGCATTGGTCAAAGTTTCTCTATCCTCAGCATTTTTAATATCATTTACAGTCTCTGACGGTTTTGCATCTCCTGATTTCGGCGTATTCTGAGTCGGACTTCCGGATTGTGTTTGTTGCGTACCTTCAGTTTTTGAACCTTTTCCAAAGGCCTCATCATAAGCTTTAAACGCGTCCTTCCAAGCATTACCTACCTCTTTCCAGGAAGGTGATTTTTGAGTATTTTGAGATTGTGTCTGCTGGGTATTTTGCTGTTGCTGCATCTGATTAAGCATAGCTATCGCATTAGCATCATAACCACCCATTCTTTCCATTCGGGATTGTTTAGATCTGAAAGGATTACCGGCACCCGTTGACATTTTAAAAATACTCTCATTAAGTTGGAAATTTCCGGTATTACCGCTAATTCCGGAAGATCGCCCGTTAGTTAATTGACCGAATTGAGCCTTGGTCATCTGCTGGTATTTCTTAATATTAAATCCGAATTCACCCATGCCGTTTATGCTCATAAGACCTCCTCATGGATTTCATTCGGATAACAGTATTTAATTGTGTCAGTTTGTTGTGACATAATTAGGCTCTCTCTATTTTATCTCTATACATATAAAGGGTTACCAGGCACACAAATTTCAATATTTATATATTTCGTTACAATCTTTACATTTTATGTATGAAAAAATTTTTAAATTAATATTATATAATATTTTCTATGAAAAAATGGCTGAAAAATCTTAAATATTTAATGCTTTCATTTCAAGAACGAAGATTGACAAATAAACTGAAGCCTCATCTGGAAAAGTCATTTACTAATAAAACAAGCAAAACAATCCTTTCCGGCTCAGAAACTGTCGTACTCAACAGCGAAACAGAAAGAAAAATTAAACAAACACAACAAAGCGTAAGTGACATATCAAAATCCTGTGCCAATAATCCGCAAAAACTTCTGGATTACATACAGGCAAAAGGAACTAAAATTTACAGAATTAAAAATGCAGAAAAAATTCTGAATAAAATCGGGGAAGAAGAAGGGCTTATTACAGAATTGGAAGGATTTAAGGCCTTTTATATCAATCTGCATATTCTGAAAAAATTTTCATTTCACACTGACCCTATGTTTATTATGAGCATAGGGGAGATTGAACCGTATTATATGCTGAGAGAATTTTACAAATGGTACTCTATGCAAATCGGACTTCCGGGGTTTAATTTTACTGCACAGGAACACTTCAAACTATATCTGAAAAACATAAATGATAAAACTTTCGGCAAAATGAATTACAGGGAGATGCTTGAATTAAAAGAAGCCATTGCTCGCGACAAAGAAGCAAACTCTTTTGTAATCAACCTGTTGAAAGAAAAAGAAGGCAGCGAGAACATTTTTAAAAAGCTTAACCGCGGCGGCGGTACAATATAAAAAGTGCAGACGAAATATGCCTGCACAAAAATTAAAAGGTGAAATATTATTATTTTTTATTTAAGTTGAAACAAAACGGAAGTCTTCTTTCCAGACCTTAAAACCTCCATCCAGATATACACACGGATAAGAATAATCCGCAAGAATAAGGCATGCTTCCATGCCAAGTTTACATTGCTGATTGTATGAATAGACAACCGTAATCATATTTTTATCCAGTTTATGCAGATTATCCGCAAGTTCGTCTTTCGGAATAGAAACCGCATCAGGAATATGTGAAATTTCGTAATCAGCCTGTTTTCTGACATCTATAACGATTACCTTACTTTCTTCCATAAGATTTTTCAGCTCAACAGGACCTATTGAAAATGCAAGATGTTCAAGAAAATAATCTTTGGCCTTTTCTGTATCATTCCTGAGCAAATTAATTTTTTCATCCATATAAAAATCTATCCTTTCTCTTGTATAGAGAAAGGATAGATTAAAGCATGAAATTAATGCTTAGCAACATGGAGTATATTCTTGATTAGTAAATTGGGGTAAAAGTAAATATTTACAGTTCTTTATCATAAGTTCATCACTTAACCGATGAAAGATATCTGTTTAGGGGTATTATTTGTATTTTTGTGACCGTCTCTGACAGCCTCATTATAAGCCTTGACAAATTTATAAGCTATTGCCTTTACCGGATTGGTCTTAACCATATCGGCGTTATTAGTGATGTTCATGTAACCAGCAAATTCTCTTTTAGCATCCGGAGCCTGTAAAGACAGGATACCGAGGCTTGAATTGAAATTATTGTTTACCTGACCGTCACCAAAAGAAATATATTTTTTATTAGTATTAAATTTTATCGGATTAACTGTTAACATTTTAGCCTCCTTTCGTTTGGCTTCTCATTAAGTGTTTTTTTAACACTTCATTTAACACTTTCACTATAAACTATAAAGATTTATTTGTCAACCCCTCTTGTAAAGTTTTATTAATAACCACCAAAACTCACGTCATAGCAGCTTTTCAAGATAAAGTGTCAAATTTGCACTTATTAGTAATTCAACTTTTTGCATGCCAACTACCACAAATGTAACACTCTTTAAATATATGTCTATCTTACTATTTTTACTTATCTGTGTATATTACCCGACTGGGTAATTGTAAAAAATACACTAATTTTATTAAATGTAATTAATCTTTTTCATACTTCCAGCTATTCTTAATTCCAACAGAGCCTTGTTTTCAGGCTCTTTTTCTTTTTGGGGGAGGGGGGAACAAAGTAACAAAAAGTAAAAACGCAGATTTATAAAAATCCAAATCTGCGTTTTTAAATATTGCTGTACCAATATTTTAGTAAAATAATTATATCTGCGGTAAGTCACCTTTAACGTCAGCAACTTCGTCACATCCAAGTTCAAAAACATCATGGAGTGCTTTTACTGCTTTATGTGCATCTTCTTTATTAACAAGACATGAAATTTTAATTTCACTGGTTGAAATCATTTTGATATTGATATTTTGTTTCGCCAGAGTATCAAACATAGTTGACGCAATACCCGGTCTGTCAATCATACCGGCACCAACAATAGAAACTTTTGCAATTTCTTTATTAACTTGAATTTCACCGCAACGCAGATCGCTTTTCAACTGATTAAGAGTTGCTATAGCTTTATCTGTATCAGCACTGTCGATTGTAAATGCTATATCATTTGTATTTGAGACTTTTCTTGCATAAGACTGAATAATCATATCAACAGAAATATTGTCCTCAGCAAGCTTGCCAAATATTTTAGCCGCACATCCGGGAACATCCGGAACATCACATACAACAATTCTTGTCTGGGACAAATCTGCAGCCACACCGGCCACCGGTTTATAAATTTCCATGTTATCAACTCCTAAAATTAAAGTACCTAAATTATCAAGTTTAAAACTGCTGCGAACACGCATAGGAACATTAAATTGTTTTGCAGTTTCAACACTTCTCGGATGAAGCACATTTGCACCCGCATGTGCAAGTTCAAGCATCTCCTCATAAGAAATCTCGTCAAGCCTTGATGCGTTAGGAACTACACGCGGATCTGTTGTGTAAACGCCCTCAACATCCGTATAAATATCGCATCTTTCAGCATTTAAAGCTGCTGCAAGTGCAACAGCCGACGTATCAGAACCGCCTCTGCCAAGAGTCGTAATTTCGCCGTCCTCGGTTACTCCCTGAAAACCTGCTACAACAATAATTTTACCCTCTGCAAGATTTTTCTTCAGTTTATCGGTTTTAATATCAATAATTCGGGCTTTCGTGTGAACATTTTCCGTCACAATACCTATTTGCATAGCATTAAAACTTACGGCATCATAACCTGCTGCCTGAATAGCCATTGCAAGAAGGGCAATAGAAACACCTTCACCTGTTGATAAAAGCATGTCCATTTCACGGGCGGAAGGATTCGGGCTTAAATCTTTAGCCATTTTTACAAGATAGTCAGTTGTGTGTCCCATAGCTGAAACAACTACTACAACATCATTTCCGTTATTTTTTTCTCTTATTACGGTTTGTGCGACATTTTTAATCTTATCGGTATCTGCAACCGATGTACCGCCAAACTTTTGTACAATTATCTTACGCACGGTAATCACCTTTTACTTTTTCAGCAAGTCTGAAAGTTCATCTTTTTCATTCGGGTATTTAAAAGCTTCACTGTTTAATGAGATAATTTTATCAGCAATATCCAGTGTCTCTTTTAAATTATATTCGCAAACATTATCTTTGACAAGTATGTAACTTACATAAAATAAAAGATTTAAAACCTCCAGATTATTCTCATCAACCTTTAACGCTCTGCGAAGCTTTCTTTGACAATTTGCGTAGTCCTGTTTGATTAAAAGATATTTTGCGAAATCAATATATGATAAAATATGAGAAGGGTTTTCTTTTAGTGATTTTTCATAGTACTCTTTTGTTAAAACATCATTCCCCAGTGCTTGATAGGATTTTGCAATATAATAAACAAGGCTCCTATCAAATGAATTCTGATTCAGAATTTCTTTAAAGAGTTCTACCGCCAATGAATATTCACCTCTATTAAATGCCAGAAAGCCTCTTGCTTTAGTTCCTAAATATGAATTTACATATTCACTGTCAAGACTTTTAAGCATGCCATCCGCCCCGTCAATATCACCGGTCACTGCAGAATACAATGCAAGTCCGGCTTTGGCATCATTTCTCATCGGATTACATTCAAGGGTTTTATGGAATTTTTCATTTGCCTCGTCATATTTTTCAAAAACCTGAAGTGCTACTCCCCATTCGAAGTATAGGTTATCATTAATCAGTTCCTTTTGAAAAGCCTGATTGTATGCTGCAAGAGAATTTACCTCATCATTTAAGCGGTAATAAAGTTCACCCAGAAGAACATATGCCGGCAGCATGTTCGGATTATACGTCAATGCTTTTTTAGCATAATGCACAGCGGATTCGTAATCATTTGTAAGGTATTTCAAATGAGCATATTCATACGTATTTGATTCATTCGGACTGACACTTGCCAGAAATTTCAACTTCATTTCAGCATCATCATACTGTTTAAGTTTCATCTCCACAATAGCCGAAAGCAGCATTGCCATAAAATTATATTTGTCAATTTTGGAAGCACCCATAAATTTTTCATGAGCTTCATTGTATTTTTTTAATTTTAAAAGAGCCATTCCCCAGCCTGTATAAACATCCGTATTCATAGGACTAAGTTTATTAGCGTTTTCAAAAGATTCAGCAGCCTCTTCTGCCTGATTTGAACTAACAAGAGCAAATCCGAGCTGACGCCAGATGTCTTTATCATTAGGGTTTATCTTTGCGGATTTTTTATACGCCACAATAGCATCACCTTTTCGCCCAGTTTTTTCTGCAATAATACCGAGATATTTATAAACAAGAGCATCCTCCTGCGGAAGACTCAGGGCAGAATTAAGTATGTATTCAGCCTCCAGCAGATAATTTTTTTCAATAAGCTTTTTTGCACGGTTAACGTATGCAAAAGACGGAAGTGATTGAATAACGGTATCTTTCTTATACTTATCAATCGAAGTATTCATTTCTCTGATTTTATTTAATATATCTTCTATCCAATCAAACAATCTGCCACCTCTCTAAAAGCTCCGCTGCCGCCCTCATTTTCTGTTATCATTATTCCATTTACATCTTTAACTTTTTTAACGGCATGAGGAACTGTAATTTTATACTTTGCAAAGTTCAAACATTCCAAATCATTTACATCATCGCCGATATAAACATATTCATCCGGAGATAGTGAATATTTTTCAACAATATGCTTTAAAACATCTATCTTTATTCTTATGTTTTGGTGAACCTCACAAACATCAAACTTTTTAGCGATAGTTTCAATGGCAGAATTTTTTT
The DNA here is from genome assembly GCA_944325865.1 of Candidatus Gastranaerophilales bacterium. Classification (GTDB taxonomy): domain Bacteria; phylum Cyanobacteriota; class Vampirovibrionia; order Gastranaerophilales; family Gastranaerophilaceae; genus Scatousia. The sequence goes on from CALVBS010000002.1 coordinate 7,113, forward strand.
CCCCTGAAATAATTGCGGTTTTAATTCCGTTTTTACGTAAAAGATGAAATCCCATAATATCTTTAAAATTAAGCCTTCTGCTCATTTTGAAATCATCATCTATATAAACACAGTTGTCGGTAACAATACCGTCAAAATCAGTTATAACCATCTTTATACTCTGCGGAAGTTCAATATTTCCCATTACACAAACTTTAACCTATTAACATTAACTTGAAACTCTGATATAATTATAACATAAAAGTCCATTATTATAAGGTTTGAATTATGCTCTGGTATTTTTTAAATTTCGGTATTTTAATCGTATTTTTGATGTTGTTCCTGATAACACGCCAGACAAACAGACGCTGGTCAAAGATTAACGATTATCTCGGAACTGTCACACAGACAGTAAATTCTATTCGTTACGGAAACCTTTCAACAAAAATTGAAAAACTTGAACACCCCACATACCAGAACGTAACCGACAGTATTAACAGAATGGTAGAAACACTGAATGATCGTGAAAAAATGATTATTGAATATCAGGCCGAACTTATGAGACAAAACAAACTCCTGGAATCTGTAATCAATTCTCTTTCTGACGGAATTCTTATCATTAACGAACAAAAACATATTTTAAGGGCTACACCGCAGATTAGCGAATGGTTTGGAGTAAAAGGTCATGATATTATCGGCAAAAATGTTCTGGACTTTCTGCAATTTCCCGATGAAAATTTCAACATACAGAGACTCAATAATAAAGATGTTTTTATTAAGCATACGCCTACAAATAACTTTGTTATAAGTTCAATCAGACTCTCACTGGATGATAACAAAAAAAGATATGTTCTTATCATTAAAGACGTTACTACCGAGCGTGAAATTGAAACACTGAAAGAAGATTTTGTTGCGACACTGACGCATGACTTAAAAGTTCCTATAGTAGCCGAAGCAAATATTTTGGAATTTTTACTTGAAGGAAAATTCGGAGAAATTACCGAAAAACAAAAGGTTGCACTGCAAAACATGAAATCTTCAAACAAAGAACTGATTGAACTTGTACAGATTGTACTGGAAACATACAAAATAAAAGAAAAGGGTATAAAACTTCTAAAGGAAAATATTAAACTTAACGGGTTTATAAATAAAATAGTTAACGATACAACTCCTATAGCCGCAATGCAAGCCGGTGTAAAGATAAATTTTAACCCTTCAAGAGATATAAAAGTAACTGCTGATGCAATGCAGCTTGAGAGAGTAATTAAAAACCTTATCAACAATGCAATAGCACACAGTAACACAAAAAAAGACATTGATATCAAAACAGGCGAAATTCCGGGATTTATAACAATATCAGTCATAGATTACGGTCAGGGGATTCCTCAAAATGAATTAAGTTTAATTTTCAATAAATACTATTCCGCCGCAAAAAAATTCCGTAAAATAGGAACCGGTCTTGGTTTATATTTATCACAGCAAATAATTCGCTCTCACGGAGGAGAAATTATTGTAGAAAGTGAAGAAAATGTCAGAACAGAATTTTGTATAAAAATTCCGACCTAAACCTTCCTTTTTTATTAAACCCTCCGGCCATTTGTGCCCCCATACAAGGGGAGGCTTTTTCTTGCCCTCTTTTGTAAAGGGGGGGAGGGGGGATTTTTTCTTTTTTTACAATTTTAAACCCTCCGTCACTTCGTGACACCTCCCTTATAAAGGGAGACATCTTTCCATATTATCCCACTCGCCCCTTGCGGGAGAGGGTAGGGTGAGGGGTGTTTGATTTTAAACCCTCCGTCACTTCGTGACACCTCCCTTATAAAGGGAGGCTGCTACTCTGCCCCCTTTTTGTAAAGGAGGGTAGGGGGATTTCTTCTTTAATTCAAATTTTTAACACTCAGTCACTCGCGTGACACCGCCAGTACAAAAAAGGCTGTTACTCTGCCCCCTTTGTAAAGGGGGACTAAGGGGGATTTTATCGAGCGTGTGCTGTCGAATGATATAGCAAGATCTAAAGATAAAAAAGTTTTCACGACTTTTTGGGGACTTACAATGCTATGCTTTGCTACTTTTTACGCACATTTTATTCTTTTCTAATCGTTTTAAGAAAGTTTTACGATTAATCGCAAAAAAGACAGAGGTAAAACCTCTGTCTTTTTAATGATTTTATCAATGTCAAATCAAAATTACTTACCACCATAAAGAACTGCTTCAGCAGCTGATGTTGAAGGTAAAATTGATTGATCGTAGAATTTAACCGGATACATATCTGTTGGGTTTGTTACTGTACAATCATCAACTTGTTTTTTGTAATCGCCAACAGCTTCACCGTCACAAACAACTAATTTGTTAGGGTTTTTAGCTCCGTTTACGTCAATTACACCGTAACAAAGTTTTTCATTAACAGTTGCATTACCTGCTGTACATGCAGCAACACTGTTAGGGAATGTAAATGTAATACCGTCATTAAAGAATAATGTATAGTTAGTATTAGCACTCTTACCAAATTTTACGGCAGCATCATTGGAAGCTTTCCAATCGTCTGTATCACTGGCATCTGCACCAGTTTTAACAACATTCATACGATTCATAAACAATGCATAAACTGATGCATCATTTGTTACACCAGTAGAGTTTGTACTAGTCTGTGACAAATCGAAGTCATCAAGAGCTACGTTCAAAACTACTGCCTGTGACAATACTGACAAAGCTTTTTTGTAAGCTGTTCTGTACTGTGCACCGTTTGTTGAATTCATCAATGTTGGCATTGTCATTGCAGCTACAACGCCGATAATACCTAAAGTAATCAATACTTCAGCCAAAGTAAAACCGAATTTTTTTGTCATAATCTCTTCACCTTTCTCTTAATAGATTGTGTATATGTACTTTCGTTCCAAACCTCTATAAATCATCGAATGAATTATTGTAATAACCTGATATACCTAAAAGAGTGATGATCTTAAAAGTATTTGTTCTACACTTTATTTTAAAGCATAACTCCTTTGTTGTCAAGTAGTAACAAGGATTTAATATATAAATTTTTACAAAAACAATTCACCAAAAATTAATTAAATTATTGATGGGACGCCATATTAACAGACATTAAGGTAATACTTGTCATGTAAGTTTGCTTATGTTAGCATCGGTATATAAGTATTATAGATTTTTTATAAGAAGGGAAAGGGGTATAAATCAATGGTTTGCACATTAGAAAAAAATGCGACTAAAACTGTTCAAAAAGCACTGAAAGCACTTGGCAAAAAAAACTTTGCTCTTATTATTCACAGCGGAAGTTTTCCGTCTGCAGCGGGAGAGAATACCGGATTCGGAACCGTTAATTCTAACGGGGGTAAAGAAGTCATTGATTTTGCTTCCGGAATCTTTAACTCTATTCAGCTCGGACCTGCAGGAAAAACAAAAGGTTGCGATGCATCCCCTTATACAGGAACTATTTTCTCGGGCAACCCGCTTTTTATTGACTTAAAACAGTTGACTGAAAAAGAATGGCATTATATTTTATCGGTTGAAACTTATAATGAAATAGTCGAGGGTAACCCTAACAAGCATGTTAATAAAACAGCTTATTCTTATATATATAATAAACAGGCAGAAGCACTGCTTGAAGCATGGAACAATTTTAAAAAGCTGGATAATAAAAAATTAAACAAAGAATTTGAAGAATTTAAAAGAGAAAATGATTACTGGCTGGACAAAGACAGTCTCTATGAAGCTCTTAGCATTGAGCATGGTAATGATTACTGGCCTTTGTGGAACTCAGAAACAGACAAAAATTTATTTAACCCGAAATCAATAGAAGAAGGCATGGAATTTGGTAAACGTATTGATGAAATTTCTAAAAAATATGCCGATGAAATTGAGTGCTACAAATTCGTACAATTTGTTTTGGATAAACAAAACCAACAAACACTTGAATACGCAAAGAAAAATAATATTAAAATGATTGCTGACAGACAGGTAGCCTTCTCTGACCGTGATACGTGGGCTTATCAATCATTGTTTCTGGAAGGCTGGATGCTGGGATGTCCGCCGGATTACTTCTCTAAAGACGGTCAAGCATGGGGATTTCCGGTAATGAACCCTGAAAAACTTTTCAAAGCAGACGGTTCGCTTGATGAAGGCGGAATTTTAATGAAAAACCTTTTCAAAAAAATGTTTAAAGAAAATCCTGGAGGTGTCAGAATTGACCACATTGTCGGCTTAATTGATCCATGGGTTTACAAAGCAGGCAAAAAACCAAAAATTGAAGAAGGTGCAGGCAGATTATATTCTTCACCTGAACATCCTGAACTTAACAAATATGCAATTCCGTCACTTGATGATTTAGATATGGAACTTGAAGCTGATAAAGAAAAAAGAGTTAAAAAATTATCTAAAAAACAGATTAAATTATACGGCAGACTGATTGAAAAAGTTGTAATTGCAGCAGCAGAAGAAGAAGGATTGGACAAAAACGCCATAGTCTGTGAAGATCTCGGGACATTAACCAATCCTGTTGCGGCAGTTATGAAAGAATATAAACTTCTCGGCATGAAGTTAACCCAGTTTGTTGTTCCTGAAAAACCTGAACATCCGTACAGATGTAAAAATATTACCGAAAAAACCTGGGCTATGGTTGGCACACACGATAATGAACCTATTAAGATGTGGGCTGATTCAATGGTTAACACACATGAAGGCTATTTACACGTAAAAAATCTTGTTGAAGATCTTGATTTTCCGGATTGGAATGACAAAGATGCTCTTATTGTAGAATTAACAAAGAATGCGGATTTCCTTGCTCAGACAAAACTGGTAGAAATTTTTGCTTCAAAAGCCGAGAATATTCAAATATTCTTTACAGATTATTTCAAACTTTACGATGTATATAACCGACCTGGAACATCCGGAGATGCCAACTGGAGCCTAAGATTGCCGGATAATTTCATGTCTATGGAAACAATAGACCTTGCCAATATCTTAAAACTTGCTATAATATCCAGAGGGGCAGATTTTGCCGAAAAGAACCGCAAATTAATTAAAGAGTTGGACGAGATTTAATGAAAAAAATACTAATTACATTATTATTAATAGTTTCAGCCGCAGGTTATACATTTGCGGCTGAAACTTCTACTCAGGCTAAATTACAGTATAATCAAGGCGTTGATTATTCCAGACTTGGAGAATATGACAAGGCCGTTACAGCTTTTAAACAGGCCATTGCTATAGATCCGAATTACACTGATGCATATTACAATCTCGGTTCAATACTGGAATTTATAAAGCAGGATGAAGCTGCTCTCACAGTTTTTAAACAAATTATTGTCAGAAACCCGACCGATTACGAATCTGTTTATAAAGCGGCCGAAATAAGTGCAAGATTAGGAAAAACAGATGCCGCAAAACAGTATCTGTCAATAATTCCGCAATCAAGTATTGCCTATTCAAAAGCACAAGAACTTGCCAGAAAATTAAATACAAGTTTACAAGCAATAAAACAGGAGCAGCAAAAAGCAAAACAAACGCCGAAACAACAAACAACACAAAAGGCAGCACAGAGCAACGGCATTTATCAAAATCTAGGAAGTCCTACGGGTATAGCTACAGATAGCAGCGGAAATCTTTATGTAGCTGGATTTTCAGATAATGCAGTTTATAAAATAGCTCCTGACGGTTCACGGAAACTTTACGTAAAAGATGCAAGAATAAAAGGACCTATAGGTCTTGCCACTGATGCTCAAAATAATTTATATCTTGCAAATTACAATGCTGACAATGTTTTAAAAATATCAAGCAACGGACAGATTTCCGTTTTAATAGCCGGTGTAAAAAAACCTTACTGTCTGCATATAAAAGATAATATGCTTTATGTCTCTTCACAGGGTACAAATGCGGTTATAAGATATAAGTTATAATTAAAAACATTTAAGTCTAAATATCGACATCTTTCATCATATCAACAAGGGTTTGAATAGTTGTATCCATGCTGACAATATCAGAAGTTCTTTGTTGCAGAAAATCATTTATTGGTTTATTCATCTGAATAGCAACATCAAGTCTTGGATTTGATCCGGGCTGATACATGCCGACATCAATCAAGTCTTTATTTTCACGATAAAGTGCAAGGAGCTGTCTCATCTTACCTGCAGCAGCTTTATGTTCAGGCGTAACTATTGATGACATAAGCCTTGAGATACTGCCAAGAACATCGATTGCAGGGTAGTGGTTCATTTCCGCAACTTTTCTTGATAAGAAAATGTGACCGTCAACAATACCTCGGACAATATCAACTATAGGATCGGAAATATCGTCACCCTCCATCAAAACAGTATATAAAGCGGTTATAGAACCTTTTGGACTATTTCCTGCACGCTCAAGAACCTTTTGCAGCCATGAAAATATCGATGGCGGATAACCCTTCATTGTAGGCGGTTCACCAAGAGACAGCCCTACTTCACGTCCGGCCATCGCACAACGGGTTACGGTATCTGTCATAAGAAAAACTTTTTTCCCCTGGTCTCTGAAATATTCACAAACAGCAGTGGCTGTCAAAAGTGCTTTCTGTCTGATTAAAGGCGGCTGATCGCCTGTTGAACAAACAAGAACCGATTTTTTCATACCTTCTTCACCAAGTGCATCTTCAACAAACTCTTTAACCTCACGTCCACGTTCTCCAATCAGAGCAACAACGTTCACGTCAGCATCTGAATTTCTTGCAATCATACCAAGAAGAGTACTTTTACCGACACCGGAACCGGCAAACAACCCCAAACGCTGTCCGCAGCCCATTGTCATGCAACTGTCAATAGCCCTTACACCGGTGGAGAAAACTTCAGTAATAATCGGTCTTTCAAAAGGCCCGGGAGGCGGCCCCTCAATAGGACGCCATTCAGCACCTGTAGTATCAAGAGGCATTCCGTCAATCGGTTCCCCCATAGGGTTTATCAGCCTGCCCAGAAGAAAATCTCCGACAGGAATAATAATCGGTCTGCCAGTTGATGTTACCAGACTTCCCTGTCCTATTCCTTCTCCGTCATAAAGCAGCAAAAGCTGTGCGGCTTCACCTTTAAATGCCTGTACTTCCGCAGGCTTCATCTGTCCGTCATAGGTCTCTATATAACATAAATCACCGACTTTCAATCCGGGGAGTTTAACCTCAACAGTTAGCCCCAGAAGCTTTGAAACGGTTCCTTTAAATTGAAATAATTGAGTCTGTTCAAGAACCTCATGAACACGCTGTTTTAAATATTGACTGTAACTGTCGTCGATTTCTACCATATACAATAAATTATAATGATAAAAAGTATAAGATTCAAATATTTAACATAAAAAAACGTCCCGAAGAATTCGGAACGTTTTTATTTACAAAAAATTATTAATTATTTTGCTGATTTAGCAGTTTCGAAGATTACATCGAAAGCTTCTTTATCGTTAACAGCAAGTTCGGCCAGCATTTTTCTGTTTACAAGAATATTAGCTTTTTTGCAAGCATTAACGAATCTGGAATAGCTCATGCCGCGTTCTCTAACAGCAGCATTGATTCTAACGATCCATAATCTTCTCATATTACGTTTAGTAGTACGTCTGTCTCTGTAAGCATATTTCAATGCTTTCATAACAGCAATGTTAGCTACTTTAAAAATTCTGCTTCTTGCACCGATAAATCCTTTAGCAAGTTTTAATATTTTCTTGTGTCTTTTACGACTTACATTACCACGTTTAATTCTCATTTTTCATGCTCCTATCTTGAATACTTCTTGTATGGTAACTCATGAGATACCAGTTTTAAGTGCGAATCTGACAAAGTCACCATCTTGAAAATCTTACGTTTTCTTGATTCTGACTTGTGTTGGAGCAAGTGGCCTATACCTGCATGTCGTTTCATGATTTTGCCGGTTGCAGTAACTTTATAGCGTTTTGCAGCGGCTCTGTGGGTTTTCATTTTTGGCATTTTCTTCTCCTTTTCAGTTAAGTAGTTACTTAGAAATTTCAGGCATACCAAAGCCGTAAAATTTCCGTACAAATATCTTATTACACAGAAAACAGAAATGCAAGCAAGTGTTAATTTTCATTATCAAAATTAGTCAAATCGCTGACTGTGGTATCAAGAGCCGCTGCAAAATCAATCAGGGTATCAAGCGATGGTTTTGAAAAAGCGACTTCAATTTTTCCCATAAAATTGAGGGAGATATCCATCTTATCAGCAAGCTGCTGTTGAGTAAGCCCCAATTTTTTGCGGCGAGCCTTGATATTTTTCCCTAACCTTACGTAAAAATCCGAATTCATACGTACAGTGTAAACGTAAGCCTATATTAAATATACGTACGGCCAATACGTAGATAAAATCAGCCAAATAGCTAATAATTAAGATGGAGGTTGATTATGAAAACAGCATTTACTTTAGCGGAAGTCTTAATAACATTAGGTATTATAGGTGTGGTAGCGGCAATGACAATACCTGCTCTTGTTGCGGATTACAGAGGAAATGTGCTTAATACACAAGCACAAAAAGCATATTCTATATTACAACAAGCGTTACAACAAATGCAGTATGACACCGGGATGATTCCGAATCATGCAAATTTTGGCTCTGAACAGGGCGGTACTGAAGCAGGAACAGGTGGAGGCCGGTTTATAGATTACTTTAGACCATACTTTTTAAGTAACGGCAACTGCAATACCAGAGAATGTATTAACCAATCTTATACTGATGATGAAGGCAATCTCCAAAGTATGATGACTAATAAATATAAGACATATAACAATGCATCAAATGTAAATACATATCTGTTTGATGACGGTCAAATGATTTTGAGTGACGGAATGTTTGTTATGATAGAGAATTATCAGTCTAACATTTTGATAACAGTAGATGTAAACGGGCTGAATAAAAAGCCAAATCGATGGGGACATGATTTATTAACATTTCAGGTAGAAGAAAACTCAGGAAAACTGTTGCCTATGGGAGCAAAAAACACACAATATACAGATCTTAATACATATTGTTCCGCGACATCAACCAGTTCTTATAACGGAATAGCCTGCACATATAAAGCATTAACGGAAAAAGATTATTTTAAAAATCTTCCCAAATAGACTAACTAAATATATCTGTTTTCGAAAATAAAGATTAACAGGTTATTCCGTACAAACACCAAAATATCCTAAATGCTTAAGGAGCCAAAGTACCAGCACCCCTATGTCCAGGTATATTTTTTGCCCGTATAAACATCCTCTATTTTAACATACTTTGAAAGTATAATCTTTGCTTCCAAATCCGTACAGTGGCAAGGAAAAATTCTTCTTATATTCTGATTACGTAAGTATTCACCAAGTTTGTTAATATACTCTTCAGACTTGTTAATCAAAAATAAACCGCCAATAACCGTATTAACTCTATCCTCACCGGTTACATATTTAGCATGATTAATGATATTATCTATACCGCTGTGAGAACAACCTGATATAATAACCAACCCCTCACTTGATTTATAAGCCATAGCAGATTCATCAGGTGAATAATCAATAGAAACTTCATTCGGAACAGGGATTTCTCCAAGATAAATCAGTTTCCTTGTAATAGGCAGAGGTTTCGTTGTTAATTCAAGATTAAAAAACTTATCTATTTCTTCTCTTGAAAGATTGCTTGCTTCATTATCAAGAATATTCTTTTCAGACGGCTTGAATACATCAGGATGAGCAATTATATTTTTTGCCGGGAAATCAATTCCGACATACTGAAATTTCTGATAAAGAGCCTGTAATCGCAACAGTCCGCCGACATGATCAAGATGACTGTGTGACAGTACAATATCAGTAACATAAGATAAATCAATCTGCATATTATATGCATTTTTAATAAACGCATCACTAGAACCGCAGTCAAAAAGCAGTTTTAAATCATACTCTTCTATATAAAACGACAACCCGTGCTCTGCAATTAAACAATTACTTGCAGAAGTATTGTTATCCACCAAAACCGTCAATTCCATATATACATTTTAAATCATGTTTCAAATTTTGTCAATTCTAAACACTCATATTTGTAGATATATAGTATATATTATACATTGACATAAGATGGCTTTTAACGAAGTTTAATACATTTTCTGAACTACAGGAAGAGTTACTCCGCCACAGAAAGCCCGTTCGGTAAGCCTTACTCCCAAACAGCCCTGATGACGTTTAAACTGCATTCTGTATATTTTTCTGACGACCTCATCCACGATAGACTTATCATACTTTTTATAAATTTCTTCCTGAGGGATACACTGTTCAATATACATTTCAATAATATCGTCCAACACCGCATATTCAGGAAGCCTATCCTGATCTTTCTGCCCCGGATGAAGCTCTGCTGACGGAGCTTTATCTATAATTGCCTGCGGAATTACTTCGCCATCCTTATTAATATAATTAGAAACTTTATAAACATTAGTTTTTGTAAGGTCGCAAATCATATTGTAACCGCCGGCCAAATCTCCGTATAAAGTACCGAAACCCATTGCACTTTCTGATTTGTTGCCTGTTGAAAGCAGCAACCTGTTATCACGATTTGAATAGAACATTAAAATCAGTGCTCTCAAACGTGCCTGCAAATTTTCTTCAGCCAGATCATGAAGCCTTTCTCTATCCGCCATAAAGGAATTAAACAATGGTGTAATCGGTTCTTTTACAGTTTCAATACCAAGATTTTGAGCAAGCAGAAGACTGTCTATTACGCTGCCTTCTGAAGAAAACATGCTCGGCATAAGTATTCCAAGAACATTATCGGCACCGAGAGCCTTAACAGCAAGAACAGCTGTCAACGCACTATCAATTCCGCCTGATAAACCGAGAACGACCTTCGAAAATCCCGTACACTCACAATATTCTTTCAAAGCAAAGGTCGTCACATCTATAACCTGCTGTTCTACAGGCACATTCTTAAAATCTATGGAATGAGAGAAGTCAACAGACTCAACTGCTTCATCACACATAGGCATCTGAAGAGCAAGAACACCGTTTTTATTTTTCACAAAACTTCCGCCTGCATAGACGTCAGCATCAGCAATACCTATAGAACTTACAAATACAAAATCAGTCTTATTATCAATACTTTCTATAAAATCTTTGTAGCCATCCATTGTGTAGTAATGATTTTTCGCTAAAACATACAAATCACACTCAACATCTGAATTAAAAAAGTCAGCCACAAAGACCTTTTTATCCGCAATTTGATAAAATCCGTCCGTTGAAAGCGTAACTTCTCCCTTATTAATCAGCACATCCCCTATAAGAATCGCAAACGGAAAATTCTTTTCTGCAAATTTTTCATACATATCAGACTGAGCAATATTACAATTTTCGTCAAATAACATATCTTTGCCGCCGATATCTTCCAGACCAACCTGCGGTAAAATAACCAAATCTGCATCTGCCCTTTCAAGTACCGATAAAATTTGATTATAGTTATAAACAAAATCTGCTGTTCTATATTTAGTTTGTGCCAATATTATTTTCATTTTTTCTCCTTTACTATCCAGAGTTATTCAAGTTTCAGATAATTTACCTTTTCCCAACTCAAATCAAGATATTTAACCTTACTGTCCATCAATTTAACCTGTGGTAATAGGGATGGAAGTCTTTCCAGCCGTTTATATACATTTTCGTCAATTTTTCCGAGTCTTATATTTACTGTTTCTATTTTCACATAAATATCTTGAGGATTTCGAAAATCAATATATTCAACTTTTTCTTTTGAATAAGTTTCTATATATTTAACTATCTTTTCAAAAGTTTTTATTTTTTGTCCGTTCCATTTTTTGTAATCATCGCCCTTATTACCGTATGATAGAACCAAAATTGTTTTGAATTCATTGTTCAATGGCAAAAATTCCTTGCCCATCATAACACCGTCTTCCGAAAATGCTGCAACCGGAGGGACTTTTACATCAGGAGATACCGTAACTACAGGAATCCTTTCTTTCAAAATAATCTGCAGCCGCGGCGGAAATGCATATCGTCTTACATAAGCTTCTTTGACAGGAGCAAGTTTTTCTATTTCCTGCTTAATATCTCTAGTTTTTGCCATATATATTGGAACATTCGGAACCTCAACGTTTTTTAATATTGAAAATATTTTTTGATTTTTTACAATTCGGTTGTTTATTATTACTACCGATTTACCGTCCGGTTTTGTAAATGCATCTCTGGGTAAGTACCATTGAGGCATTTTGGAAATATAAACAAATCCGCAAAGCAAAATTATAGTCAGAATAAAGCGAAAAAATCCGCGAAAGACGCTCTGTTTTTTGCGTCCTTTACGTAATTTTCTCTTTTTCCGCACCTTATTAACAAGGCGTTTCGGATCTATTATTTCTTCCTGCTGAAGTTCGTCAAATTCGTCCATTTACACCTATTTGTTTAAACCTACACTGTTTAAAATTGCAAGTACCAGATGGTCATAATCAATTCCCATAACTGCAGACTGTGCAGGCAAATCACTCGTTGCAGTCATTCCGGGACTTGTATTTATCTCAAGTACGTAAGGAATATTATCCTTCATCATAAAATCAATTCTTGAAACACCTCTGCAGCCTGCAGTTTCAAATGCCTTTACAGCAATCTCTTTTACATGAGCGGTTACTTCTTTTGAAAGATTTGCCGGAACAATAAATTCAGACATACCGTTTGTATATTTTGCCTCGTAATCATACCATTCGTTTTTAGGTCTTATTTCAAGAATTTCTGTTGCAAACGGTTTTCCGTCATTATCTTCCAGAACACCGACCGTTACAAAAAATCCGTCAATAAATTCTTCTATCAATACATCGTCATTATACTTAACAGCCTCTTCATAAGCAGCTTTTAAATCCTCTTTTTTGTCAACTTTTGTCATACCAAAACTTGAACCCTCACAAACAGGTTTAGTAAAAAGCGGATAGGTTAAGTCCTTTGTTTTATCCATAACATCTTCGCCTTTTCTGACAAAAGCAGATTTTGCCATAGGAATATCCGGACATGTCGAAAGTATTCTTTTGGTAAATTCTTTATTCATGCATAAACTGCTTGCCATGACCCCGCACCCTGTATAAGGAATTCTAAGAATTTCCAAAACCCCTTGAATACATCCATCCTCGCCGTACTTTCCGTGTAAAGCATTAAATGCATAATCGTAAGCACCCTCTTGCAATGTTTCAGAGATATTTTTATCAACAACAACAAGTTGTGCATTGTTAAAACCCAAACGCTTTAAAGCTTCATAACAACCTTTGCCGGAACGCATGGAAATTTCAGCTTCCGAGGACATTCCACCGCATAATACTGCGATTTTTGCATCCTTACTTATTTTATCATTTTTAATTTCTTGCATATTTCAACCTCTGTTTTATTATTTCCGCCAAGGTACCTTACCTCCGGCTGCAATTCTATCCCAAACTGCTCTTTTACCTCGTTATACATCACATAAATAATTTTCAAAATATCTTCGGAAGTAGCATTTCTCTCATTTATAATAAAATTTGCATGGTTTTCCCATACTCCTGCACCTCCTATAACCAACCCCTTCACTCCTGCAGCATCAAGTAATCTGCCTGCAGAATCTCCTTCAGGATTTCGGAATACACTCCCGCAATTAGGCAAAGCCAGTGAAGGCTGCTTTGACTTTCTAAATGACAAATTTTCATTCATCTTTGCATCAATATCACGTTTAAATGCTTTTTGAAGTTCAAATTCCGCAGAAAGAACGATAAGATTTAAAGCCTGACATATTGAAGACCTATAAGAAAAAGCCATAGAGGATTTTGACAGGGTTACAACCTTTCCTTCTTCTTTGTCATAACATTTCGCTTCAATAAAGCAATCTTCCACCGTTTGACCGTGAGCTCCCGCATTCATAAAGACCTCACCGCCTATAGAACCCGGAAAACCAACCATAAATTCCAATCCGCTCAACCCGACACCTGCCGCAATTTGAGCAAGTTTAGGACCTTTAAGCCCGCAGTCTGCTGTAATTCGATTACCTTGAACAGTAAAATTTGTCATTTTTGTAGTTATAACAATTTCTCCGTCATAGCCGTCCGTTGAAACAAGAGTATTCGACAAATTACCAAATACCTTAACATCAGGATTACTATTAAGAACCTCAACAAACTCATCAATGTTTTCCGGAAAGAATACTTTTTTTATTTTTCCGCCGCATTTAAAAGAAGTTAATCTTTTTATGTCATAATTTTCTTCAATCAGCAACGCCAGTCAACTCCTTATTAAGTTCAAGAAGATTTTTCCCGAGAGCAGTAATTGTTCCGGCCCCGAGACCTATAACAATATCATCTTTTTTAAGTTCTGGATAAAGAGTTTCTGCAACAGCTTTCATGTCGCCCGGAACATACTCACAATTAATTCCTTTAGCAGAAAGTTCAGCAGCAAACTTCTGTGAGTTTATACCTTCTATAATATCTTCAGAAGCAGCATAAACATCTGTTACAATAACTTTATCCACACCACCAAAAGCATTCAGAAAGTCATTCCAGAGACTTTTCAATCTTGTATAACGGTGAGGTTGAAAAACTGCAATTACATTTTTATCTCTATAACTTAAAGCCGAGTCTAAAGCAGCCTTAATTTCAGTAGGATGATGTGCATAATCATCATAGATAACAGCACCGTTAACTTCTCCAATCTTCTGAAAACGTCTTCCCATTCCTGAAAATTCAGCAAAATAAGGTTTTACCAGCTTCAAATCAATCCCTGCTCTGTCAAAACTAGCAAGAACTGCAAGCGAATTATATACATTATGCATTCCTTTAAGAATGATTTTTAAATCAGTAAGGAATCTGCCGTTATAAAAAACATCAAATGTTGTATAATCCGAATTAAACTCAATATTTTTTGCCTGATAATCAGCCCCGTCAGCCAAACCGAAAGTAACAGTTCTGTGTCCCTGCAGATTTTTACAGGCATCACAGTCATAATTTACAAGTACAGTACCGTCTTCAGGCATTTTTGAGATAAATTTTTCAAATGTATCAAGAATTGACCGGAGCCCGTTTTTGTAAAAATCAAGGTGATCTGCCTCAAGGTTATTTATAACTACAATATTCGGAACATATTTAACGATTGTACCGTCACTCTCATCAAGTTCAGCCGCAAAATACTTACCGTTCTGACAGTGTGCATTTGTATCAAGCTCAGGAATAATTCCTCCGACGACATAAGAAGGTTTCAATCCGGCTTTTTCCATAACATACGAGGCAAGGCCGCTTGTTGTTGTTTTACCGTGGGTTCCCGAATACCCTAAGAAAAATTTTCCTTCTCTTGAAATTTCAGCCAGTAAATCCGATCTGTGATAAATCGGAAGCCCCAGTTCTTTTGCTCTTATAATCTCAGGATTATCCTGACGGATTGCAGTACTGGCAATAACCACACAATTCTCTGGCACATTATCGGCACTATGTCCAATATGAACCGTGGCTCCTAGTTTTTTTATTTTTTTAATATATTTACTGTCGCAAATGTCAGAACCTGCAACTTCAAATCCGTTTTCCAGCAAATACTTCGCAAGCCCGCTCATTCCGACTCCGCCGATTGCTATAAAATAATATTTCTTCTTGTTCAAAGCTCTATCCCTAATCATCATCTTATAATTAACACTTACAATTATAATACAGAAAAATTTTAAAATCCGTAATTTTACTATTTGTTAATAAAATTATAGAAAATTCCAAATTTTTGGCAATTATTTTTTTCACATTCTTTATAAGAAATATGATAAAACCTGTTTTGAGCAAAATCCCATATTATCTGAGACCGGTAAATCATGAAAAGTTACCGAAATATTTGATATACAGCAAAAGAAATATCAATATGTATGATATGACTCAAAGGAAAACTGTAAGTGTTGATATACATCGCATGGCAGATACCGAAAACGGAATTTTGGCCGGAGAAATGATAACAAGACCGGTTAAAAATCTAAAATGGGATGAAGTCTATCCTGATGAAAAAAAATGCAATGCTCTTAAAATAGAGTACCTTAAAGTTGAAGAACAGAGAAACGGTTATGGCAGCGAATTTTTAAAATTCGCGGAGAATGAAAGTAAAACACAAGGCTGTGACGGCCGGATATTTCTTGTAGCAAGCCGAATTTATGATCCGAGACATCCATGTCATATTTTTTACAGAAAACAGGGTTATACATCAACAGACAACTATATTAATTATATTCTGGATAAATGTATTAAAAACGGTTCCAAACTAGAACCCGAATATGCCGATAATTTAATTATGTATAAACCCCTAAAAATAAAACAGCCCCGACAAGAAAAGCCAGGACTGTTTGCTAAATTGAAAGATTTGTTAAAAAGATTTATTTAACAACGATATTTACTAACTTTTTCGGTACGACAATCGTTTTAACAATAGTCTTACCGTCTGTTAATTCCTTAACTTTAGGACTATTCAAAGCCAGAGTTTTCAATTCATCCTCCGAACAAGCCTCATCAGCTTCTATTTTATCCTTAAGTTTTCCGTTAACCTGAACTACAAGCGTAATTGAGCTTGCTTTGGCCAGATTTTCATCCCATTCGCACCATGGCTCATCATGAATTGAACCTTCAGCACCCAAATCATGCCATGCTTCTTCGGTAAGATGTACAGCAACAGGAGACATAAGTTTCATCAAGGTTACGATTGCAAAACTCATAACTTTTTTATCTTCATCGTCAAGTTCTGATTTCTTTCCACGCCATTCGTAAATAGCATTTGTCAGCTCACGATATTTAGAAATCACAGTGTTAAATTGGAAATCATTAGATATATCGTTAGTAATTCCCTTAATTGCAATATGAACATTACGAACAAGGTCATCATTGTCTTTCTTTAAAGAAGAATAATTAAAGCCTGCGGCGTCTGCCAATGAAATATCATCAGCATTAGAAGCAACAAGTCTCCAAACTCTGTTCAGGAATTTGTAACAACCCTCAACACCGGCATCAGACCAGTCAAAATCTCTTGCCGGAGGTGAATCTGATAATATAAATAATCTTGCTGTATCAGCCCCGTAATTTTCAAATATTTCATCAGGGTCAACGGTATTCCCCTTAGATTTTGACATTTTTGAACCGTCTTTCAGCACCATTCCCTGAGTAAGCAAGTTTTTGAACGGTTCATCAAAATCAAGCAAGCCTAAATCACGCAAAGCCTTTGTAAAAAATCTTGAATACAAAAGGTGAAGAATTGCGTGTTCGATGCCTCCGACATACTGGTCAACAGGCAGCCAGTGATTAACCTTATCTTTTGAAAACGGCATTTTGTCATTTTTAGCATCAGCGTAACGCAGATAATACCAGCTTGAACAAATAAACGTATCCATAGTATCGGTTTCCCGTCTTGCCTTTCCGCCGCAGCAAGGACATGTTGTTTCAATGAATGTCTTTGATGTTAATATCGGAGATTTTCCGACAACACTAAAATCAACATCTTTAGGCAGCAATACAGGTAGCTGATCTTCCGGAACTGGCTGAATACCGCATTTTTCACAATATACAACCGGAATAGGGGCTCCCCAGTATCTTTGACGGGAAATCAACCAGTCACGAAGTCTGTATTGAGTTTTAAATTCTCCGAAACCTTCTCTTACAGCCTTTTCCGTAATTGCTTTTTTAGCTTCTTCATTTTTCATTCCGTTAAATTCACCGGAATTTACCAGAACACCGGGTTCGGTATATGCAGCATCTTTACAGTCGGAAGGATTTTCAGGATTCTGAATAACAACCTTCAACGGTAAATTATATTTTTTAGCAAAATCAAAGTCTCTGGTATCATGAGTCGGAACTGCCATAACAGCACCGGTTCCATATTCTACAAGTGCATAATCCGCTGTCCAGAGCGGGAAGATTTCACCCGTAAACGGATTTTTGCAGTGTGTACCCAGAGGTACACCCGTTTTTACACGTTCTGTTGAAAGTCTTTCAATTTCTGTCATTTTACGTGCATTAGCCCGATAAGTTTCTACTGCTTCTTTATTTTCCTGTGTGGTTAATTTTTCTATATCTTTATATTCAGGAGCTACAACAAGATATGTTATACCGTGAACCGTATCAGGTCTTGTCGTATAAACCGGAACTTCCAGTTTGTCGCCATTAGGGGTATCGACAACAGGGAATCTGAAAATTGCACCTTGAGATTTACCGATCCAGTTTGCCTGCATTGTTTTTACGTTATCACCCCATCCGGTTAGTTTGTCTAAATCTTCAAGCAAAACTTCCGCATAATCGGTAATTTTTATAAACCATTGAGACAAATATTTTTTCTCAACTTCGCTGTCACATCTCCAGCATTTGCCGTCAATAACCTGTTCATTCGCAAGAACGGTTGCACATTTATCGCACCAGTTTACTGCAGCTTCTTTTTTATAAACAAGGCCTTTCTTATATAACTGTAAAAACAACCATTGAGTCCATTTGTAATAATCAGGCTTACAGGTAGTGACTTCTCTGTCCCAGTCATAAGAAAGCCCGAGCATTTTAAGCTGTTTAGTCATATATGCTATATTTTCGACGGTCCATTTTTCAGGATCTGCACCATGTTTCATCGCGGCATTTTCTGCAGGAAGTCCAAAACTGTCCCAGCCCATCGGATGTAAAACGTTATATCCTTGAGCTTTTTTAAATCTTGCAATTACATCGGTAATTGTATAATTTCTCACATGACCCATATGAAGTTTACCTGACGGATAAGGAAACATTGATAAAGCATAATATTTCGGCTTATCACTTTTATCAGGAGTTTTAAAGGCACCTGATTCTTCCCAAATTTTCTGCCATTTTTTTTCTATTTCCTGCGGAAAATAATTTTGTTTCATACTTAGATTTTCTCCCTAACTCTTCTTGTTAAAAAGTATCACAAAGATATTTTCGACGCAAACACATAAAATATGTTAAAGGAACAAAGCCTCCTTTAATAAAGGAGGTGTCACGGAGTGACGGAGGATTTTCTTTAATTTTTTTGAATACCTGCTTTATTGTTGTCTATTTTCTCTTTTTGTTGCAAGGCAAAAAGAGAAAATAGACGGAAAAGAGAAAAACCCGCTGATAAAACTGCAATGCGTTGCATTGCAAAATCAAAATGACGTAGTGAAAAACTATGTTTTTCACCTTTGAGCCTCGCTATCGTGCTAACGCGAACGCTCGGCAAAATCCCCCTTAATCCCCCTTTATAAAGGGGGCAAAGAAATAGGCTCCTTTCGTACAAAAGGTTCTGTGAATCGGTGGAAGATTTAAAACAGGAAGGTGCGGAAACGTAGTTTCTGCTGACTCGGTTTATTTAATCGCATGTTTTTCTTTCTTTGGTTCATTTCTTTCTTTTTGCCTTGCAACAAAAAGAAAGAAATGAACATTAAAAGGACATTTTGCTTATTAACAAAAGGTTCCTATAACATATTTTATGAAAATAATTACAATATGTTAAAAATTTGCATTTCATGCATGACAAAAATATCAAATTATTTTATTATAGTCTCAACGGAGGTATAGGATAGGATGATTGAAGAAATAGTTTCTAAAAAATCTGATTTTGATTTAACTTCTAAAAGTTCTTTTTCAAAAGCCGATGAAGCTTTTACTTCTCGTTCATTTGCAGCACTTCTGGCAAAAAATTTCATCCCGTACTCCCATAAAAAACTTGCAGATAATTATATTATTGTAAAACGAATTTTCAAATTTCAGGCAGTACAAAGCCGTATTAATAATGCAGAAAAAGCTCTTCTGGCTAAATACGACTTCAATACTCTTGAATATACAACAGTAAAACAAATGTATGAAGAATTGAGACTTTTACAAAAATGGTCAGCTTCTACAGATGAAAAACTTAAACACGATGCAGATACCATTATGGAAATCCGGACACGTGAATTGAAATTCATTGATGCAAACAGTTATGCAAATATTTCCAATGAAATTTACAAAGGCTATATTGCTTTGGAACATTATTTTGAAGAAATCAGCAAATACAAAGACAGTAAATAGTTATTCCGCTATTATTGCTTTTATTAATTTATAAATATTTTCTATTTTTTCACGGCTTTTTATATCGCGTAAATCGTGAATAATTTCTTCAACCAGTTCTTCTTGCGGCCGCAAATGGTCAAAGGCAAACAGTTCGGAACTTGAAATATTTAAAACTCTCAAAATCTTTTCAAGGGTTTCTGCCGTTAAAAAATTTTCACCGTTTTCAATCCCGCAAAGTGTACGTGTTGCAATATCTAGTTTTTCAGCAAGCTGTTCCTGCGTAAAACCACGGTTTTGCCGCAATCTTTTAATTTTTGTTCCTAACTGCTTTTTTATATTCACGAAATTTAACCTCAAATTAATTGTAAAAAATACTTTTTAATTGCAGAATGATACAAAGTTGCATTAAATAAAGCTATGTAAGAGATAAAATTACGTGGACAAAACTTATAATATTAAATTTTGTAAAGCATTAAAAGTATTATTATATCTTATTTTATACATAAACAAGAAATTTAATTTCCTCTAATTGGCAATTTTTATTCACTAAATGTTTTTATAGAAATATGAGATGTTATGAGATGTTAATTGCAATTACACGAGTGATATAAGAAAAGAAAGGAGATTATTATGGCAGAACCGCTTAATATCGGAGGTGTAAGCTTCTCAAAAGCAGAAGTCGCAAAACAAGAGGTTAAAACAAAAGAAAGAACAAACGAAAAAGGAACCTGGGAACAGTACAAAGAATACACTGTAACCCTGAAAGACGGGACTAAAGTGACTTATGAGCAGCAGAATGCAGAAAGAAAAGCTGCTGTTGACATTCAGGATGACGGTTCAGTTAATTTCTACGGATTGAGCGACGCTGTAATCAAGGATACTGAAAAAGATGATACATACAGACTTATGGGATGTGAATTTACGTCTGTTCAGGCACGTCGTGAGCCCAAAGGAATTATTTTTAAAGACCCGGCTGATCATGATAAAATTTCTACCTATAACAGAGAAATGCCTGACGGCTCAATTCAAGAATCAAAAGAAAATGTTGCAAGAGTTAATGCAGGTGACATGATTAATAATAGCCGTGCCCAAAATACTTTCTACCCTAAGAATATTTGACGGTTCAACATAGTTTTATATAAGGATTATAGAAAAAGACCTGACTTAATGTCAGGTCTTTTTCTTTTGTATAAATACCTGGATTATGCTTCAGCCGGAGCCTCTTCTGCCGGTGCAGATTCAGCAGCCTCTGCTGCAGCTTTAGCTTCTTCTTCAGCTTTAGCCTTTGCTTCAGCTTCAGCAGCAGCTTTTGCCTGTGCTTTCTTAGAAAGTTTTACGGTTTCTTTCTTAACATAGTTCAAAGTACCGTCTTCTTTGCAGTTTTTCATCAAATACTGAACGGTTTCCGTAGGCTGTGCACCTTTTTTAACCCAATCTTGTGCAGAAGCCAAATCAAACTTCATTTCTTTTGTTTTAGGGTTATAGTAGCCTAATTCCTGAACAGGACGGCCTTCACGTTTTGTTGTTGAGTTAATAACGATAATTCTGTATGAAGGGTTTTTCTTAGCACCCATTCTTTTTAATCTGATTTTTAACATTTTTGTTTTCCTTCTTTATTTAGTGATTTAAAATTTCATCCGCAAACAATACGGTATGCTTGTAATACTTCGGTCAAGTCAGACAACGCAGCCGCCGCTTTGTCAGATTGCCCTTGAACAAGGCTAAAGAGGAATTGCCCGTTCCGATTTTATCAAAACACAAAACATTTTCTTTATCAAGCATTTTTTAAGAAATGTTAGTTACAAGCGAAATTCAATGTTTTGATATATAATTTTTTTATGAAAAATTGGAGGGTTTTCACAGGTTATTTAATACTTATACTAATTGCAATCAGTATGCTTTACCCTTTTTTTGCAATGTTGAACCTTTCGTTTATAAAAAATGAGGAAATTTTTTCACAGGCCGGTAAAATTTTTTATTCCGGAATAACTTTTGAAAATTACCGTAATGTATTTCAGCAGATACCTTTGAGCAGATATTTTTTCAACAGCCTTCTGGTTGCAACCATTACGACAATAGGTCAGGTAATTTTTTCAGCTCTTGCTGGATATGCATTTGCGAGATTAAAATTTCCGTTCAGAAATCTTATATTTCTTATTGTCCTTATAACAATGCTTGTACCGCCGCAGGTTAACATCATTCCGCTTTTCTTTTTAATGAGAGAACTGCACTTAATCGACACATATCAGGCACTTATTTTACCCGGAATGTTTGGAGGATTCGGGATATTCTTAATGCGTCAATATTTTCTCGGCCTGCCTAAAGATTTGGAAGAATCAGCAAGAATAGACGGATGCAATATTTTGCAAACATTTTTTAAAATAGCACTTCCGCTTGCCCTCCCGACAGTGGCAACACTTGCATTATTTACTTTTGTCACTACATGGAACAGTTTTATGTGGCCGTTAATAGTGACAAATTCAGAAAGCATGAGAACTTTGCCTGTAGGACTTGCCATTTTTAAAGGTAGTTTCAGAGAAATTACCCTCTGGGGGGAACTGCTTGCGTGTTCTGTTATATGCACAATTCCTGTTATTGGAGTATTCCTTATCGGGAAAAAATATTTTATAAATGATATTATGCAGGGCGGAGTAAAAGAGTAGAAAACCTTGCAAGATTCAGCCTTTTAGTATAATATAATTATCGGTAATTTTAGGAGAAGATACGAAATGTTGGAATATTTTTTAGGTTCATATATAGTAACAATCGCAGGACTTATCGGAGCTTATTTCTGGGGAGAACATGTGCATAACGGAACAGGACTTACCTGTGTATTCATAGCAATAGTTCTCGGAATTCTGGAGGTAAGTTTATCTTTTGATAACGCAGTTGTCAATGCAATGAAATTGGAAAAAATGTCGCATAAATGGCGTCACAGATTTTTAACATGGGGTATTGCAATAGCAGTATTCGGTATGAGATTTTTATTCCCTATATTAGTTGTTTCAATATTTGCAAAATTAAGTATGCTTGAGGTTGCAAAAATTGCGACATCCGACTCTATGAGATACGCACATTACCTGCACCAGACTCATGCTCCTATAGTTACTTTCGGCGGAATGTTCCTGATTATGCTGTTCCTTAATTACTTTTATAAAAAAGAAAAAGATGTTCACTGGATTAGACACATAGAAGAACCGCTTTCGCATCTTGACCATATGAAAGGTATTGAAATAGTTATTGCATTATTTATGCTTCTTGCAACTCAGAATTTCGTACCTGCTGAACAAAAAGTCCATGTTTTAATTGCCGGTATCAGCGGTATTTTGACATACTTACTTATAGACGGGGTTACGCATTTTCTTGAAAAACACGAAGAAATGCGTGCCGCAAAATGTGCAGTTCAGGCAGGCGGATGTACGGGATTGATTAGTTTTATTTATCTTGAATTGATTGATGCTTCATTCTCACTGGACGGAGTTCTCGGAGCTTTTGCATTGAGTAAGGATATTATTATTATAACAATCGGTCTTTCTATAGGTGCAATGTTTGTACGTTCTCTAACTATTATGCTTGTTGAAAAGAAAACTCTTGCAAGATTTCTATACCTTGAACATGGTGCCCACTGGGCTATCGGTGCTCTTGCATGCTTAATGTTTATTTCCACAGTAAAAGAAGTGCCTGAAGTTATAACAGGGCTAATCGGGCTGGGCTTTATTGTTGCAGCTTTTATTTCTTCAATTATGCATAATAAAAAATTGGAAAATCTTATTGCACAAGAAGAACAAACATCTGATAACGGTGAAAACAATGCTTAAAAATCCACTTGTAAGTTTTATTGTAACTTCTTACAATTACGAAAAATACTTACTGAAAACTTTAGAAAGTATTTCAACACAAACTTACAAAAACTTTGAAATCATTATCGTTGATGATTCCTCTTCAGATAATTCAGTTGAGATTGCACAGAGATTTATACAAAACAATCAGGACAAAAGAATTACTCTGATTTGTAATGAACAAAATATCGGACAACTCGGTTCAATGATGAAGGGACTAAAAAATGCCCGAGGAGAATTTGTAAGCTTTATTGATTCTGATGATATGCTTCTGCCCGATTATGCAAAAGCTCATATAAAAGTCCACATGGTAACAAGTGTTGCATTCACCTCATCAGAGATTATTGAAATTAATGAAAATGATGAAATTATAACAACATATTCAGTTTCATCTCCACATAAGAGTACTCATTTTGAACTTAAAAATTTTGAAGATTTATTGAAAATTGACGTAGAACACCCCGAGTTTAAACTTTTAAATCAAAAAACAGCCCCGTTCGGAGGCTGGTTCTGGTCACCGAACAGTTCAGCAATGTTCAGAAAATCTGCGATTGAGATGCTTATAAATTACACAAATATACAAAATTGGAAAATATGTCCCGATAAATTTTTATTTAATATAGCAAATCTAATAGGCGGCTCAGCAATAATTTTTGAACCTTTAGTTGCATACAGAAGACACTGTGAAAATGCAGGATTTACAAATTCCGTCTGCGGGAATAAACGTTATAATAACGACAAAACAACTGCAATCAATATTGAAAATAACATCAAAATAAGACCCGAGACTATAAGATTTATATTTGAAAACAGAAAATACTTTTATAAAAAATTCGGAAAAAGAAACACTGCAAAATTTATTATTGAAATTCTTACTTCTTATTTTTATGTATTGAAACAATGCTTTAAATAAAGTATATCCGCTATTAACTACAGAAGCAAAACATTAATACATATTTTAATTATTCAAACTATGGATAGGGGCAGGTATTCTTCCACCTCTCATAACAAATCCTGCAGCAGAAAGAGTATTCACAGGCATAATAGGAGCTTCCCCGAGGAGTCCTCCGTATGAAACTTTATCACCGACTTTTTTACCTGCTGCAGGAATAATCCTAACAGCCGTTGTTTTTTTATTAATCATACCGATAGCCATTTCATCAGCAATAATTCCGGCGATAGTACTTGCAGGAGTATCTCCGGGAATAGCAATCATATCAAGTCCAACTGAACAAACACACGTCATAGCTTCAAGCTTATCAAAAGTCAAATAACCGTTAGAGGCAGCCTCAATCATCCCGGCATCTTCAGATACAGGAATAAATGCTCCGGATAAACCTCCGACATGAGAACTTGCCATAATTCCGCCTTTTTTAACCGCATCATTCAACATTGCAAGAGCTGCTGTTGTTCCATGGGCACCAGCATGTTCTAACCCCATAGCCTGAAAGATTCCGGCAACACTGTCCCCTTCGGCAGGTGTCGGAGCAAGCGACAAGTCAATAATTCCGAATGGAATATCCAGTCTCTTTGCTAGCTTTCTTCCGACAAGTTCTCCCGTAGAGGTAATTTTATATGCAATCTGTTTTATTTTATTTGCAACTTCAGATAAATCTGCATCCTTTGGCATAGCTTCTATCGCGGCTCTCACAACACCCGGGCCGGAGACACCCACATTTAATGCACATTCAGGTTCTCCTATCCCGCAAAAAGCTCCGGCCATAAAAGGATTATCCCCGGCTGAGTTACAAAAACACACGAGCTTTGCCGCACCTATACCGTCACGTTCTTTAGTAAGCTCGGCAGACTTCTTAATTATATCAGCCATTTTTAATACGGCATCCATATTTATGCCCGCTTTTGAACTTGCAAGATTGATTGATGAACAGAGCATTTCGGTTTTAGCAAGAGCTTCCGGAATACTATCAATTAAAAGGTCATCTCCCCTTGTACAGCCTTTCTCTACAAGTGCCGAGAAACCGCCTATAAAATTTACACCTACATCTTTTGCAGCTCTGTCCAAAGTTTGTGCAATCTTTACATAATCAGGGTTTTTACAGGATTCGCCTACTAACGAAATCGGAGTCACTGAAATTCTTTTATTAATAATCGGAATAGAATAATCATTTTCCAGCTCATTTGCATATTCAACAAGATTTCTGGCGTAATATTTAATCTTATTATAAATATTATCGCACACAACGTTAACATCGTTATCAGCACAATCTCTAAGACTCAATGCCAAAGTCACAGTCCTGATATCAAGATTGTGCAGCTTAATCATATTAATTGTTTCTAAAATATTATTCTCGTTAATTATCGCCAAAACTTAACCCGAACACTTTCGTCAGAGTATTTCCCTGTACTCTTAATTTCAATTCCACACGTCTGCTTTTTGCATAATCCTCTTTTCCGTCAGGAGTAAGTACAGGTTCTGCAAAACTTCTGCCCTCGACAGTTAACAGATTTCTTAAAATTTTATCATATTTCTTGTCATAAGGTGTTTTAAAAATATACTGCTCGACAGCATTAGCTCTTAATAAGCTCAATTCCATATTTTTGGAAAATTGTTCATTCGGAGTTTTTAATCCTGCATAAGACTGAGAATCAGTATGCCCCTGAACAATAATATTTGCAACGTTATCAGCAAGTTCTTTTTTGGAAAAAATTGTATCCATATATATAGGAACGAACTTATCAAGATATTTTCTACCTTTTTCAGAAAGCGTATAACTTCCGACTTCAAACAATTCCAAATCGGAAATTTTTACGTTGCCTGTCAGCTTATCCACTTCGGCTTCAATATCAGCCTCTTTAAGTTTTTCAGCCATTTGCTTTGCGGCTTCCATCTGAGTCTGCTGTAAATCAATAGTCTGCTGGGTAAATCCAGTCATAGCAAGTACAAATAAAGTCATAAAAATAATTGCCAGACCGAGCAGTAAGTCTGCCATAGTAGTCCAGAATATATTATTATTTTCATCTTCTAAATTTTTTTTTCTGCTATATATACCCAATGTTCTCTCCGTTAAAATAATTCGTCAACAGAATCTTTTTTACTCGACTTTGCGACTTCTTTCATTTGTTTATTCATAAGATTCATACCAAAAATAAGGTTTTCTAAATACGGAACAAGATTACCGGCAATGCCTGAATTGAGTGCAATTTTAAAGTCATTAGGCAATCCTGAAATAATATGCTGAAGAGCATTGTTTTGAATCTTCGTCTCTCTCAAAAGTTCAAACAGGAATTTTTCGGACGAAATATTATCAAACAATCTGGAAATAACATTTTGAACAGCATACATTGGCTTTCTGCAAAGCATGTTATATGCAATCTTTTCATAAATAATGAAAAATATTGAAGAACCAACCGCAAATACAGAAACAAGAGCCGCAACCTGCATTGAACTCATCAATCCGGCAACAGATGAAATTGTAGCTTCCTGAGAAGAAAAATCCACTCTTCCAAAGGCGATTGCGATATTCAAGAATGTAAATAAAGGGCCGAAACCTGTAAGAATTGTTGAAACTGACTGCATAAATTTATAGTTATATTTTGAGGTAACAAGAGTTTCTTCATCAAAAAAATACAGAGGATCAACAGTAGTTTGAATATTCTGTACCGTCGAAGAAACTTCTTTATATGTCAGATGGTTATTTTGCCCTTTCAGAGCTACCGACTCCGAAAATACAAGAGTATTTTTAAACTCCATCCATGCGTTAGCTATATAAGGATTTGACATCATCCATTCATCAATCTCTTTGAATCTGAAATTCAAATCGCTTTTTTTATACTGGCTTATAAAATTATAAAAAATTTTTAAATTTTTATTTACAAAATTATATTTTGTAACACAGAATATCAACGATGAAATGAATGTTATAAGAACAATCATAATCGGAATATCCGTAAATATTTGCAACAAATTCATACACAAATCTCCATTCTAATGAAAATTTTAACATAGCTATAATCAGCCGGCAAAATAATAACATTTCTTAAAAAAGGCAAGACAAATATCTGCCCTGCCTTTTATTTGCATAAAGAATATTTTTAAACCTTTTGTGGAACATCTTTCAGTGATTCAATAAATTTAACGGCGTAAACTGCACCAACAGCACCATCCGCAGCAGCAGTGATAACCTGTCTCAACGGAGTTTTTCTAACATCCCCGACAGCATAAACCCCTTCAATAGATGTTTTCATTGTTTCATCCGTAATAATAAAACCGCCGGCATCCTGTTCTACCTGTCCTGAGAAGTTCTCAACATTCGGAACTATTCCGATATAAGGGAAAACTCCGTTTACAGAGAGATTGGAGATTTCTTTTGATTTAACATTCTCCAATACAACGGTATGCACCAGATCGTCACCCTTTATTTCTTTAACTACACTGTTCCAGATAAATTCCAGCTTTTCATTTTTAAAAGCACGCTCCTGTACTATCTTATCAGCACGAAGTTCATCACGCCTGTGGATAACATAAACTTTTTCCGCAAATTTTGTAAGATACATTGCTTCTTCCACAGCAGAATTTCCGCCGCCGACTACAGCAACAGTCTTACCGTTATAAAAAGCTCCGTCACAAACGGCACAATAACTTACACCGCGGCCGACAAATTCCTTTTCCCCCGGCACTCCCAATTTCATAGGCTGTGCACCTGTAGCAATTATAACAGTTTTTGCTTTAAATTCCGCTTCTTTTGTAACAATAACTTTCGAATTCGAAACTAAATCGACGCGTTCAATTTCTTGCATAGGGAATTTTTGAACACCGAATTTATCGGCATGTTCTTCAAATTTCTCCATTAAATCATATCCGCCGATAATAGGAAATCCAGGATAGTTTTCCAGTTCAAGATAATTAGATGGCTGTCCTCCCATCATACTAATATCAATAAGTGCGGTAGAAACAGCACCCCTGCTTGCATAAATTGCTGCTGCGAGCCCTGCAGGGCCGCCGCCTAAAATAACAGTATCAAATTCATAAGTTTGCATTTATTTTCCTCTACTCCTATTCTAATACGTCTGATCCGGAGATTTTTTCACCATAAAGCTCATATTCGGCATTTTTTGCATTTAAGACAGCCTCATTTGCAGAAGAGTATGTCACAAGCGACAAAGTATTTGTCCCTTTGAATGAATCTCCGCTAATAGTAATTTCAACACAATCTGTAAGCTTCTGATTATTATAATCCCCTACTTTTGTAAATTTTACCGTATTTTTATTTACATAACTAACGTTAATTGATGCACTTGCACCGGTAAACGGATTACTTAAATTTATGACGTCATTTTGTCGTGACAGGTTCCATATATCAACACTTGTTTGCTTAAAATTTGCGGGGCTGTCGGTATTTTTTAGTTTTGCACTAACCCGCCATGTCCCCATAAGAGCCGCCGGAACCTCTCTGGCCAAAGACACTCCAGCCTGTAATACAGTTTGAGGCTCAGCAAATACCATCCCTTGAAACATTAATGTTAATAAAATTATTCCCGACAAAACTCTAAGCATATACACCTTATTAATTATTAAAACATAAATATCAACTTATAGCAATTTAAGAATTTTTGCGATACACTTAAGTTGTAAATTGTATTATTAATAATTGTTAAATTTATAGTAAATTATGGCAATATATTTTTTCATACGATTTACTATAAGTACTACAATTAAAAAATACAAAAAAACAAAGGAGAAAAAATGATTAACAAAATAGCATTTACAGGCAGAGAAACAATGCTTACAAAAGGAATTGAAAACGGTATTGAAAAAGGTGCAAAAACAATACATGAATATATCGGTGCAGACAAAATTTTTGATAATATACATGCCAGTGAACTCGGCAGAGCAAAAGATTCAGCATACGTAAGTCCATTCCTTCCTACAGGTGTAGAAAAAGTACGTGACAAAGGCTTGTTTGAACAAATTTCCGATGTAGTTAGTGCAATTAAAGCTAAAAATCAACCAGTACAGGAAACATCTGCAGATAAACTCGCAAAAAGCTATGCACTTTCACACGGAACACCGGAAGGTAACATTAATCTTATCGGTTAATTAATAAAAACAATATTCAACAAAAGAGATTCTTTAAAAAGAATCTCTTTTGTTTTTATATCTATCACCTAACATCAATTTAAACTGAGGCCATTCTCTCTTGAAGCATATGAGCTGATTCTTCATAACCGTCACGGCCCATTAATGCATAAGTATAATTTTTAGCCTGCTCAACTCCGGGCTGATCAAAAGTATTGATATTATATAATTCACCTGCTATTGCAGTTTGAACCTCAAACATATATAAAAGTTGTCCAATATTATATGCATCAACTTTAGGTAAATAAATTGACACATTAGGTCTGCCGTAATCGGATATTGCAACTCTTGTGGAGTCAGCTTCCGCATTAATAAGCTGATTCATTGTTTTGCCGCCGAGATATCTTATACCCGTGTATTCAAAAATATTCGGAATATCAAGGGTATTATCAAATTCTTCTACCCGAATAAATGTAATCAATTTATCATTAGGGCCTTCATTGTATAATTGAATTTGTGAATGTTGATCGGTTGCCCCCAGAGCCTTAATTGGAGTAGGACCTATATGCACATCATTACCGGACTTATCTTTATTTTTGCCGAGGGATTCTGCCCATAACTGGGCGTACCAGTCCGAAACATATTTCAACCTGCTGGAATAAGGCATCATAACCGAAAGTTTTTTACCCTTTTTGGTATCCATTAAATAATGAATTAAAGCATTTTGAGCTGCGATATTTTCATTAATATCCGTATTTTTCAAAGCTAAATCCATATCTTTGATACCATTAACTATTGCATCGATATCAATTCCGACAAGAGCAAACGGCAATAAACCTACTGCCGAAAATACAGAAAATCGTCCGCCGACATCATCGGGAACGACAAAAGTTTTATAACCTTCCTGCTCTGCAATTTGTCTTAAGACACCCGTTCTTTTATCAGTTGTTGCCACTACATTATATCTGTAGTTATCTCCGAGTTCTTTTTCCAGACGGTCTTTCACTATCATAAACTGTGACATAGTTTCTGCTGTAGAACCCGATTTTGTAATGACATTAACAAGGGTTTTACTCAAATCCAGAATATCTAAAAGTCCCGTCATTGTATCAGGATCAATATTGTCCAGAAAGAAAATCTTTGGCAAACCTTCTCTTTGTTCGTCAGATAGAAGATTCCAGTAAGGTTTTAAAAGGGCTTCGGTAACCGCAATACCGCCAAGTGCTGAACCGCCAATACCGAGAACAAGAATATTTTCAAATCTGTCTTTTACCATAGCGGCATATTCTTTAACATACCAGAGGGTTTCTTCATTATAACCTAAATTCATCCACTGAAGCCATTGCCCGGGCTTATCTTTACGTTTATTCAAATCAACGATTATATCTTTAATTTTTTCTTGATAAGCTGCAAATTCACTTTGAAGATGTAAACCGTTGTCTTCACCAACAACCATTGCATCAGCGTTTTTGTAGTTTAATTTTAACATTTTTGCCCCTCTTAAAAATAACCTTTCTATAACCTTATTATCATAAATATATTTCGGATTCAATACACGTTGGTGCTACACTTATTGTATGTGCTAAAAGGCAAAAAACAAGGTAAAAACTTTTTAAATTTAATAAATATTTACCACGGATAATCGTCTTTAAATTCCCAGTTATCATATAACATTAACAAAGGCGTGCACATTTTTGAGTTCTTACAATAATTAAATGCATCCTCCCTGCTGTTAATAGGACTAAACATCTGAGGACCAATTATCATTTTTTCTCCAAAGTTTCCAAAATACATAACACGTTGATCTCGTCTTTCACAAATATTAAAACCAAATCTATCGACACCGTTTTGATTTGGTTTATTATCACCGTTTACGTCATAATCAAATGTCATACAACCACCATTCCAGACATCTAATGTGGAACCATCGGCCAGATATATTTTGGCATTTTGATTAACACCACTGCTATTTGTAGATCTTTCAATCTTTAAAGTTTTTACATATGGTGCATAATAAGTTTCCCAGTATTTTTTTGTTTCATTAAAATTTTTAAGCCCTTGATTGTCGGAGTCTTCATCTCTTAAATTTCCTGATCTTGACCAGTATTCAATTTCACCGTATTGATTTTGAGAAAGAAGGATTGCCTGATACATCTGGCTGTAGAACTTTTTTAACTTAACAGAAGTTTCTTTTCTGTGCTGCTTTTGAATTAATGCAGGCAGAGTCATTGCTGCAACTATGCCGATAATTCCGAGAGTAATCAAAACTTCAGCCAATGTAAACGCTTTTCTCATAAATAAATCCTCCACATTCCTGTATATATACAGGGAATTAATATTATTATACGGCTTAAACTGTATGTATGCAATATAAAAATGAAAAAACTTTACATTTAATAAAACAATTCGGGCAAACATTGCAAGATAAACGAATCGCAGAAATCAAAAAGTCTCAAACCCTTCTTGCCTATGAGTATGAACTTGATTCTGGAAATTTAAGCCGTATTGAAAACGGAAAAATAGATCCTAAATTAACCATGTTATGGAGAATAGCAGAAGCACTTGGAATACCATTATCAGAGCTTATCAAATCTCTTGAAGACAGGTTAGGCAACGATTTTCATATTACAGAACAGTAATTTTTTCGGCTTTTTTCTGCATTTTGTTTCTTTTTTCTTCTTCAAGACGTTTTTGTGCGTAACCGTAAGACGCATATATAAGTATGCCCATAATCAACCAGAGCGGGAAATACAAAGAAGAAGTTTTTAAAAATTTCATTGAATAAATCATCAGTCCGCCGCAGGTCAAAATTCCAAGAATAGGGAACGTAGGACAAAACGGAACTTTAAAAGGTCTTTCTCTTTCCGGATCCGTTTTTCTTAAAATTAAAACTGCAATACAAATAATTATAAATGAAGTAAATGTTCCAAAATTACAAAGTTCAGCAGAAATATTCAAATCCATAAACAGTGAACAAACAATAACAACAATACCGGAAATCCAGGTAAGTACATGAGGAGTCCTGAATTTTTTATGAATTAATCTCAAAGATTTTGGTAAAAATCTGTCACGACTCATCGCATACAAAATTCTGGTTGTACCTAATTGATAAATTAAAAGCACTGAAGTTAATGCACACAATGCACCAATAGAAATCAATCCGGCAAACCAATCTTTTCCGATAGCTCTCATTGCATGAGCAATAGGAGCCTGAATATCGATATGTCCGAGCGGAACATTTCCGGTCAAAACAAGAGCCACACAAACATAAAGAATTGTACATATTATCAAAGTTCCAAGAATTGCAATAGGCAAATCTCTTTGAGGATTTTCCGTTTCTTCAGCGGTAGTTGAAATAGCATCAAACCCGATATATGCAAAGAAAATCAAAAATGCACCCATAAAAATTCCTTCAAACCCGTTCGGTGCAAAAGGAACCCAATTTTCCGGCTTTACATAAAAAGCACCGACAACAATGAAAGAAAGTATCATAAACATATTCACCGCAACCATAACACTCGCAAAACGGGTTGATTCTTTAACTCCTTTAATCAAAAGTACAGTCAATGCAAGCACAATAAATATTGCCGGAAGATTGATTGCAACAGGAATTTTATCAAATAAATACGGCATTTGTGTATGCGGATCCAGCCCGTATTTATCACAGTATGAAAGCATAAACCTGTAATCGTTTCTCAGCCACAGAGGGAAATTAATTATAAATGCCGGAAGGATATGCTTAAATCCTTTTAAAAATTGAACAAAATATCCGGTCCATGCACATGCAACGGTAATATTCCCGATGGCATATTCCAACATTAAAATCCATCCGACCATCCAGGCCATAAATTCTCCCATAGTGGCATAAGTATAGGTATAAGCACTTCCGGCAA
Organism: Candidatus Gastranaerophilales bacterium; assembly: GCA_944325865.1. GTDB lineage: Bacteria > Cyanobacteriota > Vampirovibrionia > Gastranaerophilales > Gastranaerophilaceae > Scatousia. The sequence goes on from CALVBS010000002.1 coordinate 40,846, forward strand.
CAGGAATCATTGCAGCAATTTCACTGTAACATAGTGCTGAAAAGACGCATGCAACTGCAGCCATTACCATGGAAATTATAATAGCAGGTCCTGCACCAACGCCTTCAGGACCGCCCTGAATTGCAGTACCTATAATTGTAAAGATACCGGTACCAACCACCGCACCTATACCGATTACAATTAAATCAAAAACATTCAATGTTTTTTTTAATTCTGACTTTTTACTTGTTGCAATAAGTTCATCGGGGCTTCTTTTAGTCAGCATATTTGCTATTATATTTTTAATATCCATCTATTTTGCTAATTCCTGTTTTCTTTTTTCTACTTTTTCAATATGTAATTTATTTTCATTCATTCTGTTTTTGACAAAACCGTAAAGCAAATAAATCATTGCTCCAACACCGAGCCATACAGGGAACAACAATGCAGAACCAGAAGGCTGCATCGATTTATAAATCATCAATCCGCCGCAGCAGATTATCCCGAGCGAAGGAACTACAGGTGAAAACGGAACCTTAAAAGGTCTCGGTCTGTCAGGATCAGTTTTTCTCAAAATCAAAACTGCAACACATACAATTATAAAAGAAGTAAATGTTCCGTAATTGCACAATTCGGCAGCAACATCCAGATTCAACGTCAAAATTCCGACAACGGCAAGAAGACCGACAGTCCATGTTAATAAAGCCGGAGTATGGAATTTAGGATGAAGTTTCTGGAATCTTTTTGAAATAAAATGATCACGGCTCATTGCAAATAAAATTCTGGTAGCCGCCATTTCCAAAACAAGAAGAACTGAAGTCAAACCGGCAAGCGAACCTACTGAAATTAAACCTGCAGCCCAATTTTGATGAGCAAGCATCATACAATAAGCCATTGGAGCTTTTAAAAATGCAGCAGGTACAGGACCCGAAGTATCCTGCATACCGGTTAAAACGAGAGCCACCAGCACATATACAACTGTAGTAACAGCAAGTGAACCAATTATTCCTATTGGTAAATCTTTTTGAGGATTTTTGCACTCCTCTGCTGCAGTAGCAAGAGCATCAAAACCGATATAAGCAAAGAAAATCAAAAATGCTCCGGCAAATATTCCTGCAGCACCGTTTGGAGCAAACGGAGTCCAGTTATCAGGTTTTACAAAAAAGGCACCTGCGACCACGAATAACGCAATGACTGCAAGTTTTATAAATACCATCAAACCTGCCATTTTTGTAGAATCTTTTGTTCCCTTAACAAGAATTGCTGTAATCAAAAGAACAATTAAAATAGCCGGAAGGTTTATACAAATAGGCACACCGAAGAGTCTCGGCACAAAAACATCTGGATTGTCAGCAACAATTTTACCTGCCGAAAATACATCGTTCACAAGCCAAACAGGCGGATGAGCCAGCCATGCCGGCAAGAACTTTTCAAACCCGCTCATAAACTGTACAAAGTGATTTGACCATGCACATGCAACAGCTATAAACCCGATAGCATATTCAAGCATCAAAACCCAGCCGACCATCCACGCCGCAAATTCCCCGAGAGTTGCAAAAGTATATGTATAAGCACCCCCTGCTACAGGAATCATTGTCGCGAATTCACTATAACAAAGTGCTGAAAATATACACGCAATCGCTGCAATTATCATAGATACCATAAGTGCAGGCCCCGCACCAAGAGCAGAACCGTCAGCACTTCCTGCTGCGGCAATACCGACAACAGCAAAAATTCCCGATCCGATAATCGCACCAACGCCAAGAATAATTAAATCCCAAACGCCGAGAGTTTTTTCCAAACCCTCGCCTTTTGCTTCTTCTAACATTTCATCCGGATTTTTAATACGGGTAATAGTTTTCAAAAAGTTGCGAGTCAATGTCGCACGACTGTATTTCTCTGCCATCCAATTTCCTTACTTGTTGTCTTTACAGAGAGGAAATCCCATTTCTTCTCTCTGGGCAACATACAATTTTGCAACTGCAGATGCCATAGTTCTTACACGATTTATAAAATTAATTCTTTCATCTTTACTGATAACACCTCTTGCATCAAGCAAATTGAAAGTATGAGAACATTTCAAAACGTAATCATAAGCAGGCAATACAAGTTTTGCCTCAACACAATTATCAACTTCTTTCTGATAGAGGTCAAACATAGTGAATAGAGCTTTTGCATCACTCACTTCAAAATTATATTTTGATTGTTCAATTTCATTTTGTAAGAAAATTTCGCCATACTTAATTGTATCATTCCACATAATATCGTAAACCGATTCTTTATTTTGAAGATACATGGCAATACGTTCAAGACCGTAAGTTAATTCAAGAGCAACAGGTTTAACTTCCAATCCGCCAACCTGCTGAAAATAAGTAAACTGTGTAATCTCCATACCATCAAGCCAAACTTCCCAGCCGACACCGGCTGCACCGAGAGTCGGAGATTCCCAGTTATCTTCAACAAATCTTACGTCGTGTTCTTTTAAGTCAATCCCCATAGCTTCCAAACTTTTCAAATAAAGTTCCTGAGCATTATCAGGAGATGGTTTCAGTATAACCTGAAACTGATAATAATGTCCTAATCTGTTAGGATTTTCACCATATCTGGCGTCAGTCGGACGTCTGCAAGGTTCAATCATTGCTGTATTCCATGGTTCAGGTCCGAGTGAACGCAAAAAAGTTGCCGGATTCATGGTTGAAGCACCTTTTTCAATATCATAAGGCTGCTGAATTATACAACCGTAATCCGACCAATATTTTTGTAAATTAAAAACCAGTTCTTGAAAATTTAAAGCCATAACATGTTCCAATATTGTACTATTTACACTAATTTCTCACGCACAAAATCACCTCTTCGGCACGAGCTTTTCTCATACTACGACCAACATAGCAAAATTGCAAATTTTATGTTTAAAAATATTAAGAGAAATAGAAAATAAGGATTTCAAAACGAACTATTTTCTTATAAAATATATTTACATTAAAGGAGTAAAAAATGGCATTAAAAATATTATTATTTTCGGGCAAACAATATTCAGGCAAAGATACTGTTGCGAAATTGATGCTAAAAAAAATGCCTGATTTTCACAGATGTGCAATAGGTGATTCTATTAAACTTGAATACGGAAGACAGAAGAATTTAACCTATGAAGAAATAGAAAAAAACAAAGCAATGTACCGCAAAGATTTAATTGAACTCGGTAACTGGGGCAGAGCTCAAGATCCTGATTACTGGTTAAAAAAAGTTATAGAAGAACCGGGTAATATTATGGTAACTGATGTAAGAGTTCAACATGAATATGATATGCTAAAATCTGCCGGTGCAAAAACAATCAGAGTTGAAGCTGACAGAGAGACCCGAGCAAAAAGAGGTAATCTTGTCGGAGAAAATGACATAACAGAAATTGGACTCGACCACATAAAAGATTGGGATTTTGTAATAGATAATAATAAAGATTACGAACATCTTGAACGTCAGGTTGACGATGTTATAAAAAAATTAAAAGAGGATTAAAAAATCCTCTTTTTTATAAAAATTTATACAGAATTATGCAGTAAATTTTAAATAAATATAGCTAAACCATACCTTCTTTAACAGCTTTAACCGCAGCCTGAACTCTGTCGTTTACGCACATTTTTTGTAAAATAGAACATACATGAGCTTTCGCGGTATGCACACTAACAATAAGTTCCTTTGCAATTTCCGTATTACTTTTCCCTGCAACAAGATGCTTAAGTACTTCATATTCACGTTCGGTAAGCGGAACACGGCCTTCGCTCTGTGATTTTCCCGGAAGAAATCCGATATTTTCAACCTTCGGGAAAGAATTTAATGCCATCTGTGATACCATCGGATCAATCCAGCATACCCCTGTTGAAACATCTCTCACTACATCGGCAAGTTTTGTCGGGTCAATATCTTTCAAACAATATGCACTCGCCCCTGAGCTTAATGCTGCAATAACTTCTTCTTCTCTGTCATGAGAAGTTAATGCAATAACCTTAACCTGCGGCATCATCTCTTTTACTTTCACTGTAGCTTCTATGCCGTTCATGCCCGGAAGCCCCAAATCCATCAAGATAACATCCGGTTTTTCTTTCTCTACTAACTTTAACCCCTCAACAGCATCTTCAGCCTCTGCTACAACTTTTAAATCATCATTTTCATTTAAAGCACATCTGAGACCTACTCTTGTCAATTTAAAATCTTCTATAATAGCAACTTTAATAACTTTTTTCTCAACCACTGAACAAACTTTTTCTGTCATAATCGCACCCTTCTTCTTGCTTAGAATTTCTCTCATCAGAATAATTTAATAATAGCCAAATTAATTAGTCCATTACCCGATCGGGTATAATTATTAAGTTTTATTAAGATGTTTATATTGAGCGATAATTTCTTATGATATAATAAAGAAACTAGAGAAAGGGAGTGCATTATGCTAGATTTTCTGTTCGGAAAGAAAAAAGATATAGAAAAAAAAGACGCAGTTTTAAACTGTATTTATTCAAAACTGAAAAAAAAATACAGCTTTGAAAATATTTCGGTAAAAAGAAAAACCGAACTGAAAAATCTCATAAGCAAATACGGATACTTACCGTATCCACATATCAAAGCTCTTGAAGAATTGACTCCCGAAGAAGTTCTGTATGGTCTTGAAATCAAATGGAAAAACAACAAAATTTTTAAAGACGGAAAATTTGAATTTACCAATAATCAAATAAGTGTTCTTGAAAGAAACGGGGTGACAAATTCAGACTGGATTAAGAAAGAAGGACATAACATAAAATTAATAAATCTGGCTGCACTCGGCAATGGTAATAAATCTAAAGATACCGGAAAACTTTTTGACTGGCTGACACAGCTTTTAATACTTCCGACAGGAGACTTAAATAATAATATTTTTAATACAACAATTTATTTAATACCATTTCATCCAAGAGAATTCGGCTGTGCATATCTTCCGAAGAGTTCGGAAGTAAGCGGGGCATTACTGGATAAAAACATTGAGGATTTAACCGGATTAGATGCAAAAGGACAGGTAAAACTATTTATAGAACTTGCACAACTAGCAGGCCATCCTGTTATATATGATATACTTCCGCAAACCGGCAGATTTTCAAAAGCTGTTCTTGCGAATCCATTCATTGCAAGATGGTTTGACATCCCGAAACTTGATGAAGAGATTCTAAAACAAATTGATGTTATTGCCGAAAAATTTCACGATGAATATGACAAAGAAGATATTGAAGTTATAAGAGACATTTATAAACAAACTCTAAAAGGTTCGGCAGGAACTCTGAGTGAACATTACCAGAATATCTTTGACAGATTTGACAAAGAAATGGACGAAACAAAAAAAGAACTTTGCAAGAATATGACTGAAAAAAGTTCTCAAGAAAAAATCCATAAACGCGTCAGAGAAATAGTTGAAAAAATACACGGTTTCAAACGTAATCAAAAATTAACCGAACATGATATAACAAAACAGATTGACACAATTCAGGAACTTATAAAAGAAGGATTATGGCCGGCACCGGGCGGGGCATGGTGTTCTGCAGGGGTTCCTGTATATGACAAAATGAGTGAATGCGGCGGATATCCGTTATTCAAACATTACGATTACAAAGGTGAAGATGTCACACATTTTGCAAATCTTGACTGCCAAACGCCTTACTACTTTGTTTATCTGGAAAACGGAACTTACAACAAACCTGTAATAGACTACTTTATTAATTATATGCAAGAACTTCAGGAAGACTATAACTTTGACGGTTTCCGAGTTGATCACATTGACCACATTGTTGATAAAGTTTCGGAAAAGGATGGTGTTCCTATCAGCTACAGAGCACCAAGAACCGTTCTGGGCAAATTGAATTCCGCAATGAAAGCGAAAATCCCTTATTTCGGAACTCTTGCTGAATATATGCTCTGGGATAATTTTCTGAAAGAATATCACGAGGATATGAAATTTGATCTTCTCTGGGGTAATGATATAGTAAGCCAGCAGAGCAAGACTCCAGAGTGCATAATGGAAGATAATCAAAATCTTACAAATTATAATATCAATTTCAAAGACGGTGAAAAATTATCAATCCTAAAGACATACAACAATCAGGACGGAGAATTCAGAAGTATAGACCAGTATCCGGGGCAGTTAGGCGTTGACGGAGCCTTATATAAATGGGCAAAATATAAACTATTGCCCGGAGGGAAATATGCTCAGCGTTCTATGCTTTATATTGACGGAGATGAAAGTTTCACCAAACGAGGAATGGAAAGTGTTATCGGAGAAGAAATGTCAATGCCGAGAGAAAAGAATTACGATTTCTATAACAAATTTGATGCTATTGACAGATTTGTAAAATCACAGACTATCATTACCGACGGAGAAGCTCAAATAATAACACAGGATGATGACGGTTTTGCCGTATGGCTTATATCAAAAGAACCTCTGAAAAAAGCGTTTTTAATCGTTTCAAATTATCACTATCCGACTGAATTCGTTACTGTAAATGATGACGAGGGTTCAAGACAGGAGTGGAAAAAAGGGCAGCCGGTTAACGACAAAAATATAAAACTGCCCGGAGATTTTACAGCTCTTGCAGAATACATTTTAAAAGATAATAAATATTCACCAAAATATTTTGACAACCCGCAGCAGGAATTGAACTTTGAAGAATTGAAACCGGGTGAATTCAGAATATTTTCACTGCAAAAATTATAAGTAAGTCCAAAAACAAAAACTCCTTCCTAAATAGGGAGAAGTTTTTGTAACAAACTCAGATAAATATTTCGTTAAAATACACTTGTAGTCATAGATTTTTCATGCTAGCATTAGCCTTGTAGATATAAAATTAATGAGGTAAAATATGCAGGCCCGCAGAGCAGCCAGAGAATTGGCTTTTATATTATTTTCACAGTTTGATAAAAAAATTACAAATTATACAAAAGAAGATTTAAATAATATCATTTTGAAATCAGTACGTATATTAACAAGCAACGCAAGTGATGAGTTAAGAATTGCCCTCGGAGCATTAATTGATATGCGTAATAAAATTGACGATTATGAAGCTGAACACGAAACCAACTTAAATCGTCCGATAGGAGTTGCAAATATTCCGGTTCCTCTGCCTATGACATCTGATATGACAGGCAGAATTAACCAGATGATAGATATTGCGGAAAAAGCAATGTTAGCATTGGAAATTGCAGAATTTACAACTCTTGATTCTCAAAGTGAAGTAAAAGATTTTGCAATTCAAATAGCAGAATACTTCCAAAAAAATCACAAAGAAGTTGACGAAATTATTCAGAAACACGCCAAAAATTGGGATATTGGACGTCTTGTAAAAATGGACAAAGATATCTTAAGAATTGCAATCGTAGAACTTCTATACATAAAGGATACTCCGATGAAAGTCGTTGTGGATGAAGCATTGGAACTTGCAAAAAAATATTCTACAGACGACAGTGCAGCATTCATTAACGGCATCCTTGCAAAAGTTATTGTTGAAAACGGACTTAAATAATGTTTAAATTCTTTTCAGAAGGTTTTAATAATCTCAAAAATGCGGTATCAAATACTGCAAATGCACTTGTGGGAAATGTCGTAAAATCAGTTGAGCAGGAAGAAGAATTTTCTGAATTTGTGCTTGATGATATGGAAGATTTACTCATCAGTGCCGATTTGGGAGTGAATTATGCCTCTGAACTTGTTGATAAATTACGTAATCAAAACAAAATTAAGCCGTCTGAAGTTAAGCAATATTTAAAAGATGAATTTTCAAAAATTCTGAATGAAGCAGGAAGCAACGAACTAAAATATAGTGATAATGCTTTGAATATTTATTTCATTACAGGCGTTAACGGAGCAGGAAAAACTACACTTATAGGGAAACTTGCATACAGATTTAAAAATTCAGGCAAAAGAGTACTTATTGCAGCAGGAGACACGTTCAGAGCTGCTGCTGAAGAACAGCTTGATATCTGGTCGAAACGTGCCGGTGCTGATATTGTCAGACGCGACAAAGCAGATCCGGCATCCGTTGTTTATGAATCAATACAGAAAGCTAAGCAGGAAAACTACGACGTTATCCTTGTTGATACTGCAGGAAGACTCCAAAATAAATTCAATCTTATGGAAGAACTGGCCAAGATTAAAACAGTAATTGATAAAAATGCACCGGAAAGTTTGAGAGAATGTATTCTTGTATTGGATGCAAACACGGGCCAGAACGGACTTCAACAGGCAAAAGTTTTTACTGAAGCCGTAAACATAACATCAGTTGCTCTCACAAAACTTGACGGTTCAGCTAAAGGTGCAGTAATCCTTGCGGTAGCAAAAGAATTAAAACTTCCGGTAAAACTTGTAGGCATCGGCGAAAAAATGGAAGACCTCAAAGACTTTAACCGAGAAGAATTTATTGAAGCTCTATTCATGTAAGACTAAAAATATTGGCCCTACAAATACACTGCAAGAAATTATAATCCGCTTTCAATATTTTCTCATATTTAAAATTTTATTAAATTTTGGGAATTTACTTATACAAAAACCCCGCCATAGCGGCAGGGCTTTATAAAAATTTATTCAATTAAATTCATTCATTATTTTAATGCAAAAGTCATATCAACTTCCACACAAAGTTTGCCGTCAACGGAACCTTTACCGTGAGCCTTACAGATAGGTCCTTTTACTTTTGTAAGTTCAATTTCCATATCAAATCTGTCTCCCGGTCTTACGATATTCTTAAAACGAACACCATCAATACCGGCATACAAAGTCAATTTTCCCTTATATTCAGGCATAGTCATCAATACAGGAGCAGAGCACTGAGCAAGTGCCTCCAACTGCAAAACTCCGGGCATAATCGGATTCCCCGGGAAATGGCCCTGGAAAAACTGCTCATTCATTGTTAGATTTTTGTAACCTTTTGCATACTTGCCCGGTACACATTCCGTGATTCTGTCAACAAGTAAAAAAGGAAAACGGTGAGGAATCATGTCCATAATTTCTAACGTATCAAAACTCAACACTTCTTTTTCTTCTGTCATCTATATTCTCCTTACTTTATTATTTTATAAATTATTTGCATTCAATAAGTTTATCTTTCAAAATTTTTGCGACTTTAATATGAACAGCATGTCCTGCTTCTTTTGCAAGAATCTGACATCTCATATTTAAAGGATTTACTCCTGTCAGATACAAATCTCCGATTAAGTCAAGCATTTTATGCTTAACCGGTTCTTTATCACTACGCAAAACTGTAGTATAACCTTCTTCTTTCAAGCCGACAGTATTATCAAAAGTAACACCTTGAGCAAAACCGAGCATCTGGAATTTTTTCAAATCCTTATAAAAACCAAATGTTCTTGCTTCAATAATCTCATCCTGATTCTTTGGATTATAATTAATCCAGCACTGTCTTAAATCCGGATGGTTATAATTAACGGCATATGAAATAAACAAGTCATCATCAGGCAGAATAACAAGGCTTGTTTTTCCGTTCAAATAATAGACCGGCTCTGAAACAGTATATTTTTTAGGATTGTAAAAAATAGGTTTATCAATACCTGCTTCTTTAAAAAGTTTTACCCATTCTTTAGAACTTCCATCAAGTGCCGGCACTTCCATTTCGTCCATACATATATCCAGAGAATCAATACCACAAAATGCAAGTGCTGCTGTCAAGTGTTCGGTCAGCATTGCTTTTGCTTTATTTTTTCCCAGGACTACACAGTGCTCTGTTGAAACAACATTCTCAGCATCGGCAGTAAATTCTTCTCCACCGACAAAATAGCGAATTTTTCCAGAATCCGACGGAAAAAATTTTACCGTACACGGTTTGTTTTTCATCAAACCGTTGCCTGTTATCTGAGTTTCTTTTTTCAGTGTTACCATTATTGATGTTCTTCCTCAAATACTTTTAACATTGGTTCATATTTTCTGAATTTAGCAAAGATTTCCTGAGCATCTTTCATTGTCTTGAGCTGTTTGATAAATTCTTTTCTCGGAACAGCAGGAATACCTACAACTATAGATTTTTCAGGGAATGATTTTGTTACACCGGCTTTCGCGGTAATAATGGTATCAGAACCGATTTCTATATGATCGGCAAGCCCTGCCTGCCCTGCAATAACAACTCTGTCTCCGATAACGCAGCTTCCTGCAATACCTACCTGAGAAACAATCAGACAACCCTTACCTATTTTACAGTTATGACCAATCATAACAAGATCATCAATTTTTGTATTGTCGCCGACTGTTGTATTTTCGATAGTTCCGCGGTCAATAGTTGTATTAGCACCGATTTCTACATTGTTGCCGATTTCAACAGAACCGATTGAAGGAATTTTAAAGATAACTTGTTTAACATTTTCTTCTTTAATTGCTCCTTCTTTTCTAGCCTGTTCAATATTATCAGGATTTTCTGTTACAAAACTAAACCCGTCAGCCCCGAGAGACACACCGTGATGAAGAATTACATCATTTCCGAGTTTTACTCTGTCTCCAATATTAACCCCCGGATGGATTAAACAATTTTTACCGAGAACTGCACCGCCGCCGACATAAGAATTTGCAAGAATTTTTGTATTATCACCTATAACAGCATCATGCGAAATGACAACATTCGGACCTATTTGGACATTTTCACCCAATTTAGCGGTAGCATCAACAACAGCACTCGGATGAACCCCGCTATTTACAACAGGCGGTACATAGAAAAGATTTAACAACTTCATCATTGCCAGACGCGGTCTTTCAACTTCAATAGTGGTCAATCCGTCAATCTGAACACCGAGCGGAACAAGTGCAGCTTTTGCCTTTGACTTTGCAAGATTTGCAATTTCATCTTCCCCCAGAGCAAGTGCCAGAGTAGTTTCATCTGCAAGCAGCGGAGGTGCAATATGTGAAATTTTTACATCAGCTGCTTTTGTAAGCATTCCGCCTACGATTTGTGAAATTTCTTCTACAGTAAAAGTTTTCATATTAATATACTCCTTAATTAATTATTTTTCATTTTTTCAATAATATTTGTTGTGGATTTGCCCTCAACAAAACTGATAAACTCAACCCGGGTATTATTTTTACGCATAATATCCGCTTCAGGCAAAGTTTCAATAGTATAATCACCGCCTTTTGTATAAACATCAGGTTTAATTTCGTCAAGCAGATTCCGGGGACTGTCCTCATCAAACATAACCACATAATCAACACATCTTAATGCACTTAAGATTTCAGCCCTGTCGTTTTCGTTATTAATCGGACGCGACGGCCCTTTTATTGAGCGAACAGATTTGTCGGAATTAAGCAGAACTATACAAAAATCGGCAAAAGATTTTGTTTTTTCCAAATATCTCACATGACCGACATGCAGAATATCAAAACAACCGTTAGTACAAACTACAGTCTTTCCCGCATGATGTATAGCATCTATTAAAGCTCTTATATCATCTCTTTTGACTAACATTCAATACTTATCCCTTAAAATAATCTATGTGTATATTTTACCAAAAAATAACAGCAACAACGTTATTTTTTAACAAAAAGTAATAAAAAAAGAAAGATTATTAATCTATTTTCAATACACTTACAGTTTATTGAAAACAAAAATTTTTACATCAAAATATCAAAAGAGCCGTAACCGCCAAAGGTTCTAACATCTTCTACAATGCCTCGTGAATCAGAAACAGGACTATTCTCAGGCATTGAACCTTTATGTTGAATGCTGCTGTTTAAATTATTCTTTTGCAAATTTATTTCCTTATTCCTAAAAGTATTTTTTGCAAAATTTCTAATTTGCTTTTGTGTCTTTTTATCCAAAGAAGCATATAAATTTTTACACTGTGAAATTTTAATATTCATATCAAAACTTAAAGGCTAACCCAGTTTGTTAAGAGTTTCACCGAGGACATCCCCGAGTTTGTAGTATGTCACTTCTTTATCAGCAGGAGAAGATACATATTTTTCATACTCTTTCAACATTGCTGTCATTTTATCCTGCATAATTTCTTTTGTAATATCATCATATCTGGTAGGAATTCTGTCCGAAATATTACCGGTAATACTTTTAACTATTTTTATATCCATTTTAAAATCCGCCTTTCCTACCATAATTAATGCGAATGAATATAAAAATTGCCTGAAACAGACAAAATATTAAATATTATTAAGCTGTTTGTAAAATTTCCTCAACCATTTCTACACTTGAGTGAGGGAAATCGTATTCCTCAGCTTCCAATTCTTTTAACCTGTTATTCAATTCAAGATAAAGTTGTTCGTCAGTTAAATCCGAAAATCTTATTTTTTCATTTTCCATATTCTTATTCCTTAATTTCCAGAGCCGGGGTATCCAGGGGAAACCAGCCAGTAATATTTTTATTCCAAACTATTTTTTTAAAGAAAGCAGTTTATTTTGAATACTGTTCAAAGCGTTATTATATGGTGTAGAGGGTTCAAGCTTATTTATAAGCTGCTTTTCCTTTTGAAATGTATCTAAAGGCATTTCAAGCGGCAATCCGCTCTCACCAATTTTTATATTTCGTTTCGGGGTATTTTCCAAAACACTTCTGACTGGAATTTTTCCAATTCCGGGGATTTTTGTCATTGAAGTTTCTCCTCTAAAATCTATAATAATATTAAAATAAATCCATTTCAATTACTTTCTGACAAATACGCACAGTATTTAATGCTGCACCGATTCTGAGGTTATCTGCAACACACCATAAAGTAATACCGTTTTTGAATGCTAGATTTTTACGAATTCTTCCGACAAAAACAGGATTTACTCCTGACGCATCACGTGTTGTAGGGTATTCGTAGTTGTCAGGATTATCAATAACTTTTACACCAAAAGAATTTTTGAGAATTTCTCTAACTTTTTCCGGTGAAATTTCTTCTTCAAACTCAATATCAACAGCTTCCGAGTGTCCGTTATACACCGGAACTCTTGCTGCCGTACACGATATCGGCAAATCTTGCGGCAAATGAAGAATTTTTTTAGTTTCATTTACAACTTTCATCTCTTCTTTTGTATAACCGTTTTCACAGAATACATCAATCTGAGGGATTACATTAAATGCAATCGGCTTTTTAAAACACGAGTTTTCAAATTTTTCATTATTAAGAACCGCCTTTGTATTTTCCGTTAATTCATTAATTGCAGCAAGCCCAGCACCGGAAACAGCCTGATAAGTTGAGACGATAAGTCTTTTAATCTTTGCTGTTTCATTAAGCGGTTTCAACACAAGCATTAATTGTGAAGTCGAACAGTTTGGATTTGCAATAATACCTTTATGGTTCTTTAAATCCTCATCATTAACATATGCAATAACAAGCGGTACATCTTTGTCCATTCTAAAAGCTGAAGAATTATCAATCAAAACGCCCCCGCGTTTTACAATTTCCGGAGCGAATTTTTGAGAAGTTGAGCCTCCGGCTGACGCAAGAACTATATTAACTCTGTCAAAGCTTTCCGGTTTAGCCTCTTCTACGGTATATTCTTTTCCTCGAAATTCAATTTTGCTTCCTGCACTTTTAGCACTGGAAAGAAATTTTATTTCATTAAATTCGATATTTAATTCATCAACGATTTTAGTAATCTCTCTGCCGACAACACCTGTTGCACCGAGTATTGCAATGTTAGGTTTTCTCATTATATCTCCTCAAAATTATTGTGTTCTTTTATTATAACAACAAAAATTTTCAGGGGATAATTTTGTAAAGAAAATTAACTACCACCTGTTTTCCTTAGGAATTTCCCAGCCGTTTCGCATTATTTTTTCAAAGCAGAAATATCCTGTACCGGAGGAACTGCAATCTGCATTAACCTCTGCATCAGATTTATCTCTGCCGGCAGGAATAAAACCTTTTTCTCCAAAAACAAATACAAAAATATCTTTTCCTATTACATTAGGATTTTTTAACCCGTTTATATCAACATAAACCGCAACATAATCGTTTTTCATATTCACACCGAATGTAGTATCATTTTTTGCATATCCGTCGATATCTATGGTATAACCGTCAATAGTACTTGCTATCATAACATTATACCCCAGTCCTATTCCGGGTCTGTGCCATTTTGGTGTACCGCCGTTAAGGGCTTTTGTTGTTTTTGCCCAGCACCCTGAACTGTCAATACACTCCTTCGTTATTTTCAGTTGAGGTTTTAGGGAATTTTTATACCAGTTTTCTATACTTGAAGTATCTTGATCAACAATACCCAGAGAAGAATAATCACCGTCTTTGGCCAGAGTAAATAACATAGCCTGAGAAAGCGTTGAATACATTTTCTTTAATCTATTTACCGAAATAATATGGTTTACTTTTTCGGTAAGTACAGGCATTGTCATGGCCGCAACAATACCGATTATACCCAGCGTAATTAAAACCTCAGCTAATGTAAAACCAAACCTTGTTATATATGTTTTATTTTTGTTTAATATATTAATCATAATTTTATTATATCTTATAGAGTTGGAATTGTCAACTCTATAGAATAAAAACTATGATTAATGAACGTCTGAAAACACTTGGCTTAAACATTAAATTTGCCAGAATGAAAAAAGGAATATCACAGGAGGAACTTGCTGAACTGGTAGATACCTCCAGAATAACAATAAGCTTTATTGAAACAGCACGACAGAACCCTACTATATTAAAAATTATAGATATAGCAAAGGTTCTGGATATAGATATAAATGAACTTATAAAAAATGTTTAGCTACATAATATTTTCAAGGCCATAAACAAAATCATTGTTTGCTGCAATATGTTTTACAGCAAGCAAAACTCCGCCCATGTAGCATTTTCTATCCATTGAATCATGTCTTATTGTAAAAATCTGGCCTGATGAACCGAAAATAACTTCCTGAGATGCAATATAACCGGGCATTCTGACAGAATGAATCTGGATATCAGAATAAGAAGTTCCGCCACGGCTGCCTTCTATTGTTTCGGTTTCAGGACAGTTGCCTTTTTTAAAAGTATCTTTTGCCTGAGACATCATAAGAGCTGTTTTTATTGCAGTACCTGAAGGGGCGTCTTTTTTCTGATTGTGATGAAGTTCAATAATTTCTGCATTATCAAAATATTTTGCAGCCTGCTGTGCAAACATCATCATCAAAACAGCTCCGGTCGAAAAATTCGGAGCAATCAGACATCCTGTATTTTTTTCTTTTGAAAGCTTTTTCAATTCATCAATCTGTTCATCTTTTAACCCCGTGGTTCCGACAACTATTTTTATTCCGTTATTCAAACAGTAAAGAGCATTTTCATAAATTGATTTCGGCTGGGTAAAATCAACAAGCACATCAATTTTACAAGCTTTGTGTGCTTCTTCTATTGATTTATACTCTCCGCCTGCTATATCAATTTGAGCAGTAAGTTCAGTATAGTTACAATCTCGAACAGCATCAACAACTTCTCTGCCCATTTTCCCTAATGCACCGCATACTGCAACTCTTATCATAAATTCTCTCCTTAGTTTTATTATGTATTAACTTTATCATAAAAATAATTTTTCTGTGGTATTATATAGTCTGTAATTATTTTAATAAGGAGAGATTAAAAATGGCTGATGCAAAAATTTTAGCAACTATTGAAAGAAGCGATACCGAACAATTACAAATTTCAATAAGTGAATATAAAGGAAGAAGCTACCTGAATATGAGAATATTCTATACAACCGATGACGGTGCGACATGGCTTCCGACTAAAAAAGGAGTAACCTTCACTCCGGATCAGCTTGACTTATTGGCTGATGCAATCGAAGAAGCTAAAAAAGAATTTATGGCAGAAGAATAATTAAGAAAAACGAGGGACAAAGATTATGGAACAATCTTCAAACAATTTAAAACTATTTGAAGAAGATTCTTTGTCCCGAACTTCTCCCAAATATGCACTTGCCCTTGTAAATATTACCGGCCTTGGCGTTAAGACATTTAGTTATCTGATTCCTGATGAAATGCAAGATAAAATTCAAATAGGTCAGGCAATCCTTGTTCCATTTGGCAGACAGGGATTAATTAATGCTTTTTGTGTAGGGTTTTCGAATTACCTGCCGGCAGAAATTAAGGCAAAAAAAATCAGCAAAATTCTTGATGAAACACCGCTGTTTTCAATAGACTACCTTAAACTGCTCGAGTGGGTAGCAAACTACTACTGCTGTGATTTGGTGACCGTTTTGAATGCTGCAATACCTTTAAAACTCATTGAAAAAGCTTCAAAAACAGAGCAGGCTGTTGAGTTTGTAACATTTGACGGAGCAACCAAAAGACAGAAAGAGGTACTGGAAAAATTAAAAAACAGCGGAAAAATGCCGCTTGTTATGTTTGAAAAATATGCAAAGACAACACGCCAGACTATAAAAAAACTTGAAATCCTCGGATGTGTAAAACTTACAACCGAAGAAATCTACAGAAACCCGCTTGATATCTTAAACATTGATTCAACAGAACCACTTTATAAACTTGAAGGAGAACAACTGGCAGCCTATGAGGGAATAAATAAAAAAATAACGGAATACACTACCCCCTCACCCCTTGCGGGAGAGGGCAGGGTGAGGGGTTCAGCAGAAACCACTCAACAGACAACACCGCCGGTGCTGCTTCTGCACGGCGTCACTGCAAGCGGCAAAACAGAAGTTTATTTCAAACTTATTGACGATACTATCAAGGCAGGAAAAAATGTCCTGTTTCTTGCTCCTGAAATAGCTCTCGCCTCACAACTTACCAAGCGTCTTGCAAAAAAATTCGGCACAAAAGATGTCGCAATCTGGCATAGCAGTATTTCTGACGGTGAAAGATACGATGTTTGGCAAAGACTTTACAAAAACGATATTAAAATTCTTGCCGGAGCACGCTCGGCCGTCTTTGCACCGTTAAAAAATATCGGACTTATCATAATCGATGAAGAACACGAGGGAGCGTACAAACAAACAAGCCCTGCACCGCGGTATGATGCAAAAGTCGTTGCACAAAAACTTGCAATGTTTCATCATTGCCCGCTTCTACTCGGGTCTGCAACTCCTGACATTTCTGTTTACTACAGGGCAGTGAATTCAGGCAGCCTTTTTGAGATGAAACACCGCTACAGAAACGCCCCGATTGCACCGGTAACTGTCATAAACATGCAGGAACATGCCCGTGCAGCGTACAAAAGTGTAATCTCAAAACCGCTGCAGGTTGCAATAACAGAAACGCTTGAGAAGAAACAACAGGTAATCTTATTAATAAACCGCAGAGGTTTTGCAACATTCACCCAGTGTCAGGCTTGCGGACATGTCATAGAATGCCCGAACTGTGCCATCCCGATGATTTGGCATGCAAAAGACCAGCGTTTAAAATGCCACTACTGCAATCAGGTTGAACCATTTCCCGATGTCTGTCCTGAATGCGGCTCAGATGCATTAAAAATCAGCGGGACAGGTACTCAAAAAATAGAACAATACATAAAAGATTTATTCCCCGAACACAATGTAGAACGTGTTGACAGCGATGTATTAGTAAGAAAAGGCGAACATATCAGGCTTCTTGAACGATTCCAGAAAGGCGATATTGATATCCTCGTCGGAACCCAGATGATTGCAAAAGGACTCGATAACCCTAATGTTACACTTGTCGGCGTAATATCAGCGGATGCAAGTTTCAATCTGCCAGATTTCAGAGCATCTGAAAGAGGGTTCCAGCTTTTGACACAGGTAGCAGGCCGTGCAGGAAGAGGCGAATTTACGGGAAGAGTTTTCTTCCAGACCTACAACCCTGACTATTACGCACTTGCAAGTGCAAAATCCCAGAATTACAACGAATTTTATATGACAGAAATTGCTGCCCGTGAAGAATTCGACTATCCGCCTTTCAGCCAGATGGTAAGACTGATTATAAGTTCAACAAACAACTTCCGTGCCGAAAAATCCGCACAGGAAATTGCAATGAGAATGTGTCTTATGATAGACAAATACGGAATCTCTGAACGACTGGAAGTTCTCGGTCCGACACCGTGCGTTATTGAAAGGATTAACGGCTATTACAGATTTCAAATCATCATTAAAAATAAACTCGACGAAAAAGGCCACAACTTTATCTCAAGTTTCCTGAACAAAATCACCATGCCGAAAGATATTAAACTTGCTATCGATGTTGATCCGCTTGACATTTTGTAACAAAATAAGCAGAAAATAGCAAAAATTTTTCTTCACAACTATTATATAAATAAAAAAGAAAGGAAAATTATGGCAATCAGACCTATCGGAGCCGTTCCAAACTTTACGGCAAAAGCAAAGACAGAAAAAGGCAATGAATATGAAACCTGCAATACAGGGAAAATAGCAGGAGGAACCATCGGTGCTGCTTTGGGTAGTTACAATATATGGAGTACAAACAAAAAAATAAATATAGCATTAGATCAAGTAAAAGATTTTAGTGAACAAATAGGAAATGAAATTAAAGAAGAATTATCCCAGGCTGATAAGCAGGAACTTAATCAAGCATTTACTACAAGTAAAAAAATCGGTAAAGGTGTAGCTTTTACTATCGCAGGAATTAGTGCATTAATTTTAACAGGTATAGGCTTATTAGCAGGAAAAATTTATGACAACAAACAAAATGAAAAAAGAGAAAAAGCTGCTGACATAGCCGCAGAAGAAAATAAAAAAACACAACAGCCCCAAAAAGAATCAAAAACCGAACAAACAAAATAAGTACAAAAGATACGGACTGCAAATACAGTCCGTATCTTTTTACAAATATTTCTTGCATAATCTATTTAGGTAATTTTTAAAGAAATTACTTTCAGTTAAAGCTTTGTAAGTACACCCTGCACCGTTCATTGAATTAGTTGAAGAGGCAGAACAATAAATATAGAAAAAATAATAAAAGCATTCAATATTCAGCCGGAAGAACTCTTTACTTTTTCATACGATGCAGATAATAAAGAACTCATTGAAGACATTAACAGACTAATGCTAAATGCTCCAAGTTCAAAAATTCGTATGGCTCATAAAATTATTACAGCACTTTTTGAATAAGATGTGCTATATAATCTTTAGTTTTCTCTCTTATTTTTTCATCCACTTCAAATATTTCATCAATCGTCGGTGTTTGAATAACTTTATGCTCATCATAGATTTTTTTTGTTATTTCATATATTTCATAAAGCTTAATTTTTCCATCGAGAAAGGCAAACACAGCTTCTTCATTTGCTGCATTTAAGCATACTGTTGCGGTTCCTCCGATTTTTCCTGCATTATAAGCAAGCTTCACTGTCGGAAATTTTTCAAAATCAGGTTTTTCAAAATCCAATCTTGCAATTTCAGCAAAACTAAAACTCTTAGACTTAATCCCTTCATAACGCTCAGGGTATGTAATTGCATATTGTATAGGTATATGCATACTTGGCAAACCTAACTGAGCAATAACACTTCCGTCTTTGTATTCGATTGCCGAATGCACAATACTTTGCGGATGAACAACAACCTCGATATCATCATAATCAAAACCGAAAAGATGATGAGCTTCAATAATTTCCAAACCTTTATTCATCAAAGTTGCACTATCAACGGTAATTTTTCTTCCCATATTCCATCTTGGATGAGCAAGAGCTTCATTCACCGTTGCATTTTTCATTTCTTCAACTGTTTTATGTAAAAACGGCCCGCCGCTGGCAGTAATTATCAGTTTATCAACCTGTGAAATATCTTTTATGCACTGATGAATTGCACAGTGTTCACTGTCAACTGGAATTATATTTACACCGTGTTCTCTTGCCTTTGCCATGACAATATCGCCGGCCATAACCAGTGTTTCTTTATTAGCAAGAGCAATGTCAATTCCGTTTTCTATCGCTTTCAAGGTAGGTCTTAGACCTATTTTACCCGAACAAGCCATAAGAATAATATCGTTTTCCTTATTTGAACAGATTTCTTCAAGACCATTCATACCGGTTAAAATTTTTGCGTTATGATTACCCTCTAACAAGTCGGGATTAGCTGAACTTGAAACTAATTTAGGCTGATATTTCTCTGTCTGCTTTTTCAAAAGTTCAACATTTGAGCCGCCGGCAAGAGCAATAATTTCAAACTTATCACGAATTTTATCAATAACTTCCAGAGCCTGAGTTCCTATAGAACCTGTCGAACCTATAATGCTTATTTTTCTCTTCTTTTCCATAACAAGATTATTATAGTATAAACATTTTTCTTATCATAATGTATGTTATAGGAACCTTTTGTTAATAAGCAAAATGTCCTTTTAATGTTCATTTCTTTCTTTTTGTTGCAAGGCAAAAAGAAAGAAATGAACCAAAGAAAGAAAAACATGCGATTAAATAAACCGAGTCAGCAGAAACTACGTTTCCGCACCTTCCTGTTTTAAATCTTCCACCGATTCACAGAACCTTTTGTACGAAAGGAGCCTATTTCTTTGCCCCCTTTATAAAGGGGGATTAAGGGGGATTTTGCCGAGCGTTCGCGTTAGCACGATAGCGAGGCTCAAAGGTGAAAAACATAGTTTTTCACTACGTCATTTTGATTTTGCAATGCAACGCATTGCAGTTTTATCAGCGGGTTTTTCTCTTTTCCGTCTATTTTCTCTTTTTGCCTCGCAACAAAAAGAGAAAATAGACAACAATAAAGCAAGTATTCAAAAAATTAAAGAAAATCCTCCGTCACTCCGTGACACCTCCTTTATTAAAGGAGGCTTTGTTCCCTATAACATAAATAATGTTATAATAAAAACTTATTAAGATATGTAAAATATATATTAAATATATTTACTATTAATATAATAAGAGTTATAATATATGTATAACCATTTTCTTTATTTTCTCCTACATACTAACCTTTTACAAATAAGACAGGCCGCCCTCGGGTGGCTGTTTTTCTATATAAATGTATTACAATTTACAACACCCCATGAAATCATGGCGTCATTGTCATTTATATTGAAATGGCGTCTTTTATTATTTTTAAAACACGTTATACTGAATATGTAATCGGTTAAGGTTCACACCCGAAGATGGTAAAACTGTTTGCCGATTGAAGGGAAGAGGTATTGTGTATGGGGTACATACATTGCTGCGGAGGCCTGCGTAAGACAAGGTCTTATAAGCTTGTTCCGCAAGCGAATTTTGTGCTGTGCGAATTGGATTATCTCAAACAATGTCCGGTATGTGGACATACAGTCGTTCAGCTAACAAGAGTGGATAAAAATGATAATATTTCCACCGTTCGAAAAGTTAATCAAAAAGCAAAACAATTTTTAGATAAACTAAAAAAATTCATCCTGTATGAAGAAGTTCCGTTAAAAATTCCTAAAAATAGCGGGAAGTTCTATCTGAACTACAACGAATACGGGGTGCTAAAAAGGTGTTATTCAAATTTAAGCTCTTTAAAAATAGGGCTCTATGAAAACAAAAATCTAAACAATCACGTACAATCCTTTTAAAATTATCTTACTCTCTGCGGGATGAATTATTCATCCCTTTTTCTTAAAAAAAATTAATGAGGAAATATTATTAAAAAATATATATAATTAATAACTATTATTTATGTATTATAAAGAAAGAATAGCAAAAGATTTTACACAAAGGAAGATTTAATAATGAAATTAACACCAAAGGAAACTGATGTTATAACTTTGGTCGCGGCCGGATATTCGGATAAAGAGATTGGGTTTCAATTAAATATTTCTTACGGAACGGTCAGGGATTACATTGATAAAATTATTTTAAAAACTCAAGCCAGAAACCGAACTCATGCGGCTATGTTATACGGACAAAAAAATCCTGAATGGATGCTCAGTATCCGATAAATTTTATAAGGGGCAACTATGAAAAAAATTATTATTCATTGGACTGCCGGTAATTACTTCCCATCTGATTATGAAAAACAATTTTACCATTTTTTAATAGATAAAGATGGTAATATTTTTGAAGGGAAGTTCAAACCGGAAAACAATTTACGCTGTGTAAAAGGCCACTATGCCGCACATACCGGAGGCGGGAATACAGGTTCTATAGGAATTGCAATGTGCGGAATGTACGGTTTTAAGAATAAAAATTGTCAGGGGGCTTATCCGATTACAGCAAAACAATTTGAAGCGACAATGGAATATTGTGCAAAACTCGCAATTAAATATCGTATTCCTATTGCACCTGAAACGGTTATGACACATTATGAATTCGGGAAAAAACATCCCGAGACTACAAGTGCAGGCAAGATTGATATTACATTTATCCCGTCATATCCGTGGTTAGAGAAAAATGATGTCGGGAAATTTATCCGCTCAAAAATCAAATGGTACAAAGAGAAATTGCAAGGAGAATAAATATGGAAGTTTCATACTATGATCTTTCCGGCGGAATCAATATGGCATTGACCAAAACCGAACTCGGTCTGGATACAAAAAAACTTTACTGGACAGATTCAGAAAACATTGAAATTCTTCAAAACAGAGGCATAGTTAAACAGAAGGGAAACACTCTTTTTCTGGAACTGCCTGACGGAGAAACAATCACAGGTCTCTGTGAAATGAAACATGATAAATTATTGAAGCTTGTCATAACAACGGCTTCCGGAAAAATTTACATATATAATCAAACTACAAAAAACTTACAACTTCTTGAGAAAACAATTAACGGACAAATGCCTGTTTTTGCAAAATTTCTTGACGGGGTATTAATATCAAGCAAATCCGACAGTTTGTTTTATATAAAAAATAACGATACAAATGATGTTGAAGAATGCAATCTTAAAGATTCTGAAGGGAATCCCGTTTACAGCAATGTAATCGGAATACACAAAGGTCGTGTCTGGGTTGCGGATAACTCCACAATATATTATTCTGCTCTCGGAACATACAATGATTTTACAACCGAAGGAGATGCAGGATACATAAGGAATTTTCATACCAATACCGACACAATCACGGCACTTTATACATATAAAGATTATCTGGCAATTTATAAGAAAAATGCAGTATATCTTTTAACAGGTATAAGTGATGAAGATTTTGCAGTAACACAATTTGCCGACAAAGGTGCACTATCTTCCCGCGGTATTGTAAATGTTGAAAACAAACAATATTTCTTAAGCAGCGGGATTTTTGCCCTTGAACAGGTAGGGGAATTAAACCAGATACAACTGGGTTCCGAAATATCAAGAAATATTAATCCCGAATTTGATAATTTTAATAAATCATCAATGGATAATGCTTTTGCACTGCATTACGAGACCAAAAATCAGGTTTGGTTCTTCTTTCCATATACTGACGACAACTACTTTCACACAATTTGGATAAATGATTATGTGAATAAGTCCTGGTACAAAAGAAAGATTCCTCAGGATATAACTACTGCCTGTATATTTGATGATTATCTTCTTACGGCTGACACCGAAGGAAAAATTTACAGGGAAGATTACGGAACTACATTCAACGGCACTCCTGTAAGTTTTATGTGGAAATCTCCTTTTCTTGCCCTCACATCAGCCCATAAAAGAAAAATTATCGACGAGTTTTACTTTATACTTGATGCTTCATATGACAATGATTTTAATTTCTCTGTTTATAAAGACTATGACAGTGAATATGCTGATGACAGCGAAAAAATTTATGCAATACATTATGAACATCTTATCTGGGCAAATGATGACACCTCAGAATCACTACCCTGCCATTGGGCAAAAGATGACGAATCATTTCCTATATGGTCAATAAGTTCCGATACACTGGAAAAAGTTGAAATTTCAGAATCAAACTACTCAATACAGCTATGCATAGAAGGAACAGAACAAACAAACTCCTGTGCAATTATTGGTTTACAATTCAGAGAAATCTATAACGACGATTAATAAAAAACGCACCGCAAACGTTACACTCAAACAAAGAAAGGACAATTTATGAGCGAAGACACTTCAACTTTAAGCAGTACAACAAATGCTTACGACGTATTCATTCCCGAAATCTGGAGCCATAAACTCAATGCAATGCTCCAAAAGGAATGCGTAATGCTTCAATGCGTTAACAGAAATTATGAAGGTGAAATTAAAAATCAGGGTGACAGAGTAAAAATTATTACACCTGCAGCAGTAAGCGTTTCGACTTTAGATACGGATACACTTACATACAAGGAGCTTTCCCCGACATCAACAGACCTTGTAATAGATCAGAAAAAATTCTTTGCTTTCAAAATTAATGATGTTGCAAAAGTTCAGTCAAATGCAGACATTATGGAGGCTCATCTTGAAAATGCTAAAAAAGCAATCGAAGAAGTTCAGGATACCTATCTTCTAGGTCAGCATGCAAATGTTGACACAAACAACGTCGTAGGCAGTGATTCCGCCCCGGTTACACTTGATAAAACAACAATATATCAAAATTTCGTAAACCTTGCGTTGTGCCTGAAAAATTCCAACGCAGTATCAGCAGCAAAACGTCCTTGGGTTGTTATTAACCCTACAATAGAGTCTTATCTGCTTCAGAGTACGGAATTTATCGGTGCACATAATGTAGCAGACGAAACATTAAGAGAAGGTGCTATCGGCAGAATCGCAGGTATGGATGTTCTGGTAAGTACGAACTTAACAGATACGTCAGGTAATTACTACGTTTTGGCCGGTACAAATGATGCTATAACATTTGCTTCCCAATTAGCAAAAATTGAAAGTTTGAGAGATCAGAACAGCTTCTCTGATTTAGTAAGAGGCTTATACCTTTACGGTGCAAAAACAGTTCAACCAAAAGCACTCGCAAAAATGGTAGTAAAAAAACCTACGGCATAATCTCTCTTACGTACGGATAAGCACCTTTATTCCGTTTATTAGTGTTTAAGGGTGCTTTTTTCAAATACACAATGGAAGAAAGGACACTATGTTTAGCGATTTAAAAAACACGATAAAACAACTTGCTCAAAGTGCCGTAGCCATAGCCGAACAGGCTCTGGGCTCTTCAAAAGGACAAGAAAAAAAGAAAATGGCGGTAACCTATGTTGTTGAACATCTTCCGCTAAATCCTTTTTTCAAAGGGTTCATTGCTTTTGTTTTATCGGGATTTATTGATAATGCCGTAGAATATGCAGTTATGTATATGAACGGTTTAAAAAATAACGGAGAAAAAAATGAACAATAAAAGATTACAAAATATGCAGCAGGGGAATTTATCTTATGCCGATATTCAAAACTTACCTGCAGGAAATGCAAATATTCAAAACCAACAAATGCCATCTGCAACACAGAAGGAACAGACAGGGCAGTATGATGTAAAAAGTATAGCCCAAAGAGACTTGATGACAATTCAAAATATGGTTGAATCAGGTCAAATTGACTATAACCAAGGACAATATTTAGTAAACTATGTATTAAATAAGGCGTATAACATGGTTCAAAACCAGAATGCTCAGCCTGTTTTACAAGCTCCTGTAATGCAGGACGGATTTGCTGAATTTGAAAAAGAAAGAGCAAATTTCTTTACACCTTCAGGCAGAAGTGAAGTTTTGGAATATTTGAAAAACTCAAATGTAAGTTTTGATAAAGATGAACTCTCCTTAATATCACAGTTAATAGAAAAACTGGAAACCAGTGCTGTTGACAGATATTTAAAACAAATTGCCCGCGAAAAAACATTAAATGACGAAAACGAAATCGCCAAAAAAAGATTAAGGGCAAACGCCCAGAATTCAACATTTGACGATAATAAAAACAGGGTTTTTACCCGCGAGCAAATCGGCAAAATGAGCGGTGCGGAATTTGCCAGAAATGAAAAAGCAATCATGGAACAGCTTAGAAAAGGGCTTATCCGCTAAGCGTAAAATTAATCGTTAAGCGGGAGTACGCATTATTAATGCGAAACCTCCCGCTTTAAAAAAAACGGAGACAAAAAATGAATTACTTTGAATTAATAAATAAATGCCTTGTTGAATTAAATTACAAACAGGAGAGTTCATTCAGCCAATTATCCAAAAATGAACACGAAAAATTAAAAAATATAATCAATATAATAAATACGGAAATTTGTTCACTTGAAAAATGGAATTTCCTGCTGCGAGAAACCACTCTTATGCTGCCGGCCAAAACAGGACAAATAACAAATACGATAAATGGCAGAATTGCATCAGTAATATTGGATGGGAAAAAGTACCGTTACCATGACGATTTTGAAAAATTTTTCACAAATTCTCAGCCTGAACAGACTTATACATCATTTAATGATAAATTACTCTTTCCTGTTTTCGATAGTGAAAAAGAACTTAAAATTATATACTATACCGCAGATTGTGCGGTATCCGAAGACGGAACGGAAAAGAAAACATTTGAGGAAGAAACTGATGAGAGTCTAATTCCGGAAGTATATGCAGAACCGCTTCTTGTTTACGGTAGCTGCATGCGTTTAAAGGGAAACCCTCAGCATACCCGGTTCAATTACTGGTATGGAATGTACAAAGAGGCTCTTGCTAATATGAAAGCTAAACTGGCGGTTGACGCAAATGTCGCACCGCAGGTAAATCTTTTCAGAACATAAAAAAAACAGGAAGTTTTCATTCCCCCCTGTTAAGATTTACACTAGCCGAAATATAAATAGCATGTATATTATAACACATTTCAAAAAAAATTTCAACTATCAGAATAAATCTTAATAATATGCAACAATGAAAAGTCTTACTCTACAACAAAAAAAATTTACGGAAGAATATATTAAAACTCTGAATGGTGAACTTGCCGCCCGAAATGCCGGTTATAAAACACAAGATTTAAAATCCCAATCCGAAAAACTTTTATCTGATCCGAAAATAATAAAATATATAAAACAATCGCTGAACAGACAAATTGATGCACTTTCAGTACCTAAAGGCTATGTAATACAAAAATTATTACAGATTGCCGAGTTTTCTCTTGAGGAAGAAGATATAACCGACAAAGACGGGAATTTTACCGGAAAAAAGAAACTGCGTGACACCTCCGCAGCCCTGAAAGCACTTGAAAGCCTCTGTAAATATCTGGGTCTGAATAATTCGGAAGACACTGAAAGTTACAAAACAGTAAAAATCATTACCATTTCAAATCTTGATGACAGCAAAATTTAAGGAGATTTTTTATGAAAGATAAAGAAGAAGATATTGAACAAATGCTTTTAAATAATGCGTCTTTAGATGACTTAATCAAAGCCAGAATTGAAAAGGAATTTAGAGAAGCCGAAGAAAAAAGCAAAAAGAAACCAAAACCTGTCACAATAACAGACATTTCAAAAGTTCCCCAAAATTTGATATTTTCGAAAGAAAGCGTATTCAAACTGTTTAACAGACAAACAAAATCCGAAACCTATATCAACGGGATACAGGCAGAATCTCTTCTCGGCATACAGGATTCTGTCAGAGAAAAGATGAAAAAAGGTGAAACATCCTCTTTTGCAACGGATGATGCTTATGTAAAATTTGACAGGGTTACTGTTTATGAGTAGTTTTAAACCTCTGCTCATAAATATTGAAGATAAAAATTTTATTAATCCGGAAGACCTCACCAGATTGTTTTTTCTATATTTAAGATATTCAAAATATCTCGACGATGATTTTGCCGCCGACGGCAGGAGCCTTTTGAAATACTTTACCGACAACATAAATAAACTTTCCCCTTACTTCTGGATTGTCTTTGATGACGAAACCAGAAAACCCGCCGGTTTTGTTTATCTGGATAAAATCACGGGAGATTCAAAAACACTGCACAATGCGGAAGTAAGTGCCTGCTTTTACAAAGAATTCTGGGGAAGATTTACTTATGAAACGGCAAAAATATTCTTCAACTTTTGTTTTGAAAAACTGGGATTAATAAAAATAAAAGCACAAATTTATCCGCAAAATTTTATGGTCAAAACTATTTTAAAAAAATGCGGATTTAAAAAAGAGGGCTATCTGAAATCAGAAACCATATCCGGAGGGAAACTTCAGGATATTGAGCTTTATTCTCTTATAAAAGAAAGGTAAAAAAATGATTATAGAAAAAGAAGACACAACGGCAAAATTAAATCCGGGAGAAGAAACAGTTCTTCTTGCCGAAATATGCCGTAAATACGATGATTTTGAAGATTTACGAAATCAACAGCTTACAGATATAAAACTTGTAAGAAATGCCGTTTACAATTCGCACCTTCAAGGACAAAACGGATGGAACAGCAAAATTGAACTTCCTGATATATATGAGCTTGCTCAAACTTTAAAATCACATCTCAGTGAGAATTTATATTCACATCCGGATGCAATGTTTGATGTATCCGGTACCACACCGGAAACACAGGGTTATGCAAATCGTCAAAAAGCAATGCTTGTAAACACATTTGAACAAATGCATCTTGAAAATGAGATTGAAAAAATTATTGACGGTATTGTTGAAACCGGAGAATGCACACTGTTTGTCGGCTGGGAAACAAATATAAAACAAATCCGAAGAGCAAAAACTCAGGAAGAACAGATTACAAGCGGAGATAACAAAAACTTTGTGCTGGAAGACAAAATTGTCTATGACAACGCAAAAATAAAATACATAAAACCCGAAGACTTTGTCTTTGACAAAACAAACAAAGAGAACTGGGACAGCTGTGCAAAAATTTACAGAACATTCCAAACTCTTGACGATATATTTTGCGACAAATCAAATAACTTATTAACAGAAGAAAAACTCGCTAATTTGAAAGGAGTGGTGGCAAACAAAAGATTAAGAAGTGATGAAGAAAAAGGTTATGAAGGAAACAGACTGGAAATTCTTGAATACTGGGGAGATATTGAACTTACAGACGGAACTGTCCTGAAAAACAGATTAGTAACAGTTGCCGGACGCCGTGAAATCATAAGATTCGAAACCAATCCTTTTGTAATAAATCCGTTTATACATGCAAATATAATTGAATGTCCTTCGACAGGCAGAGGAATTTCACCTTTAAGAGTAGCACTTGTGTTGAATGACATATCTTCAACAATATTAAACAAACAAATTGATGCACTTGCACTTATGATAAATCCGCCTTACCTTGCACCGAAAGGATGCTTTAAAGGTCAACAGGACGTAAGACCGGGCAAAATTATTGAGTATGATTCAGCATTGATGACGACGGCACCGGCACCGTTAAGTTTTGATAAAGCTATGCAGGGCTGGGACTTTCTGAGTTACTTTAAATCAACAATAGAAAGTGCAACCGGCATATTCAAAAACATGGCGGGAAATCTTCAGACAACAGAACGTACTGCAACTGAACTTAACTATTCAGTAAGCGGTCAGGAAGCCCGATTGAATATGATGCTGGATTCAATCAACAGAAAAATCATCATCCCTATGGTTCAAAAAACTGCAGAAATCATTGCAAACTTCAAACTGGGCAATGAACTTATCAGAATTGATAATCACGGGAAATATGAATTTGAAACCGTTGATGATAATGTTCGAACTGCAAACTATATCTATCGCTACGGTGACAGAAAAGCAAGCTTTGAAAGAAAATCCAGATTAAAAGAAATGTTTGAAGTAGTTCAGGCATTTGCACAGGTTCAGGATGTAGCAGAACAAATAGATTGGATTGAATGTTTTAAATTTGCACTTGAACAATACGGGATAGAAAATTCAAGCAACTTTCTACTTCAGGACAAAAAATAAAAATGGAATATAAACTTTTAAAAGCACAACGGGAATTTCTGGAGATACCGCATAACTATACACTTGATGTAGCGGTTTATCAGGGCGGTTATGGTTCGGGAAAGACCTTTGCAGGTTCGCTTCTCGGAATACTTCTCGCCCTGAAATATCCGGGAATCAGAGGTCTTGTAGGAGCACAAACCTACACTCTGGTACGAGATACAACACTCCAGACCTATTTTGAACACCTTGAACAGATTGGATTTGCTGAGGGCAAAGATTATGAATGGTCATCCTCACTGCAGAAACTCACTTTCAAAAACGGATCCGAAATCCTTTTCCGGCATTTCGATGAACCGAATAAATTAAAATCGTTAAATCTGGGGTTTGTTGAAATTGAAGAAATGTCAGATATTCCTTATGATACATTCAAAGTTCTCCTTTCAAGAATGCGCCAACGACCCAGGAAGGACTGGAAACATTTTACCTACCGTATCTTCGGACATACAAACCCGGAACTTCAACGCGGCTGGATTTACAAGACTTTTGTCGAAAATCCGGCCGTAAATTACAGGCTTATAACAGCACCTACAACACAGAATATATATTTACCCGAAGGTTTTTGTGACGAATTAAAAAAAGTTTATGATGAGCAGTACTACAAAATTTTTGTGCTGGCACAAAACGGAGACTACTCAAGCGGGCTTGTAGTAAAAGATTTTACCGATGAAAATATTAAAAACATATCTTATCAACCTGAAATGGATCTTCATATCTCATGCGATTTTAACGTTGATCCGATGTGCTGGGTACTGGCACATAAAACAGAAGATAAAGTATTCTACTTTGATGAAATCGCAATGGAAAATACCACAACAGCACGTGCCTGTGAAGAATTTTGCCGCAGATACCCGAACCATAAAGGCAAAATCATAATCAACGGCGATGCTTCCGGCGATAACAGGAGCTGTACAAGTGAATACACAAATTACGTCATTATAAAAAAGAAACTCCTACAATACGGTTATGATGTTGAAATAAGAATAAAAGCTTATAACCCTCCTATAAAAACCAGAATTGCTGCATTCAACGCAAAAATCAGAAACGCCGACGGGGAAATCTGTCTTTATGTCGATAAAAAATGTGAAAAACTTCTTTACAATATCTACAACCTCAAATATAAAGAAGGGACATCAAGAATAGATATTCCTACATACCAGCAGATTAAACAGTCAAAAGAGTTGAAATTTCTTTCACATCCGATGGATGCGGCATCCTATCTGGTTGACTTTTACTGGCCCATAACACTGTAAGGATAATTATGGAACAAATTTTACAATATTCACCAATACTAATAGCTGCAATAATATTTTTTATACAATACAAAATCTTCGTGACTCCGGAACAACTTGAGAAAAAACACCGCGAAATTATAGAAGATGTCGAAGAAAAGTTCGTTTCAATACACAGTTTTCATGATTTGAAAGACCAATTCTGTGAAATGAAAGACAAAATTGATAAAATTTATGACTGTATTATAAAAAACAATATGTAAATATTTCTTAACAAAGCTGTCATAATATTAAAGATTAAGCATAAAACAGCCGAAAACATGAATAATAGGACTATAACATGTTACTAAGATAAGAAAGGAAATCACGTAAACAATGGGATTGGCTGCAACACAAGCAAGATTTTTAGCCATAACATCCAGAAAAGCGAGATGTGAATATGAGTCTATGCAATTAGCTCAGCAGAAGCTTTCGCTTACACGTGAACTTGAACAGGCAACTCAAGACTATCAGAGTGCCTTAAATACCACTAAAATTGTATGGGATCCTGATGGTTCCGGTACTGTTAACTTCGATCTTTCTTATGATTTAATAATGTATTCTTCAGAGGTAAACGATTATACACCGTTTATGATTTCAAGATCAGACGGCAGAATTGCCCTGAACGCAACTATGGCTCAGGCTGCAAAACTGGCTGGCATACCAGAAGAAGGAACCAACGCCAACGATGCAACTATGTTCAACAGATTCATTGAAGCAATGGTTGCGACCGGCGGCATGAGTGCCACTGCTGCAAAAGGCTGTGCACCAACAGAGCAAGGAGGTTGGGGCTACCAGAGATATGCCGGTCTTGGCGGTGCATTGATGGATAAAACCCAAACCGCTGATATGAATTTAGGAAATTTAATTAATTATATTGATTTGAAGGCTGAGAATTCCGGCTATTCATTAATTCCTGTTGACGAAACTAACTTTAAGTTTTCTGAAGACTATGAGTTAATAACTCATATACCGCAGTATGATACAGGAAACGATCAAGTAAAAACCGATGACTTCTATGCTTGGGATAGTGATCATGTATATGTAAAAAATTGTGGCGACTACCCTGTAGAATTTTCTGAATACTTAAACTTTAAAGAAGATACTAATTATTTGAGTATTGATGGAATAAGAGTCTCTAACAAAGACGGAGCTATTGAATACACCCTTTCAGATTTATTAACTCAGGATATCACTCTTGCATTTACTAAAACTAATAAAAAGGATGATCCGACAACATTCTGGAAAACAGTTCTAGGAAACTCAGATTCCTTCCTTAACGCTTCAACTATGCTTGATGGTAAAGCTGATTTATTAAGCCTTATCGGGGTAGAAGTTCATGACGACGGGAAGTACTTTTATGATGGTAAAGAACTTGAAGAAGATGACCGAATTGTATTAGATGCTGTAAACAGCATGGTTACAGGCTTCAAAAACATTCTTAATATAGGAAATTCTGATGCTGAAGTTCAGGCATTTAACTATGCAATTCTTGAAACATTGGCATTGTTGTCTCGTTCGCAAGATTTAGGCAATGCAAACTATGTATCTGATACGTATCAGGCCTGTATTGACGGTTCAAATGATTATAACTGCTGGGTTTACAAAAATTCTTCAAAATTAAATAACTCTAATACCCGTGCAATAAGCCTTTCTTCATTAGCTGAATCCTTCTTAACATTATACGCTTCAGCTCAAAACGGATTTAAGGCCTATGGTAACAATGATATACCGTATTATATTACAGATTCTGCAGTAGATTCATTCTACGTAACAGACGATCAGGGCTATCTCTATCCGGTTGATCTTTCAGATACACCTGAATCCACTGCGGAGGAAATGTACAACGCAGAATACTACAGTATATTGTTTAATACAATATGCAGAAACGGCTGGTACGAAAACGGATATATTGATGATGAAGATTATCTGCAAAATGCATTGAAAAACGGCCAGGTATTCGTAACCACATTAAATGAAGAAGACGGTTTCTATTATCAGCAGAGGTTCAACAATAATCCTTACCTGATGGAAGTAACGGATGAAGATGCTGTCACACAGGCAGAAAGTGAATATACACAACTCAAAAGCCGTATCAATTATAAAGAAGAAGAA
Source organism: Candidatus Gastranaerophilales bacterium (assembly GCA_944325865.1). Lineage (GTDB taxonomy): Bacteria > Cyanobacteriota > Vampirovibrionia > Gastranaerophilales > Gastranaerophilaceae > Scatousia. The sequence continues at coordinate 73,880 of CALVBS010000002.1, forward strand.
CTTGAACTGGATATGAAAAATCTTGACATGGAAATATCAACACTTACGACAGAATATGATTCCGTCAAGAATATGTTAACCCAGAATATAACAAAAACATTCACAATGTTTGAAAGTTAAAAAAAGAGTTAAGATTAAAATCTTAACTCTTTTTTTTGATTTTACTTTTTGTCAGTCACCTTAATAAGATGCCAGCCGAATTGAGTATGTACAGGCTCTGAAACCTCGCCGACGTTCAATGCGAAGGCTTTCTTTTCAAACTCCGGTACCATTTGTCCGTGTCCAAAATATCCTAAGGCACCGCCATTGCGTCCTGAAGGACACAGTGAGTATAGTTTTGCATAATATTCAAAACTGCCGCCGTTATCAAGCTGCTTTTTAATTTCCATAGCTTCAGCTGCAGTTTTTACCAGAATATGGCTTGCTGCAATTTGAGTATCATCAGCAGATTCACCATAATCTATTGCGGAAGCATAAGATATTCCGCAGAGCAATACAAGAATAGATAAAGCCTTAACCAATAAATTTTTAATCATATTTCTCCTATCTTATCGTAAGCGTCTTCATCTCTGCATTTATATTTCGGAATATAATCCACATTATATTTTTCCGCAATCATTGCAAGATTTGACGCCGCAGAAATTATTACTATCTTACTATCTTTGTACTCTTTAAAAAACTGAATTTGCTTAATAAACCATTCTCCGGCATAAAGCGGCAAAAAATCGGATTCCATCTGCATATCCGTAAGAATAATATCAAAAGGATCATCCAGAGAATATATCAACTTTTCTACACCTTCTCTGGCTGAATTTGCACATTCTATAAATACATTTTCCTTAAACAGCATTAAAAGTGCAGTCTTATGATATTGAACCCATTTAGGAGAATCGTCAACAATCAAAATTCTTTTCATAATGCAACTCTATCATAAATAAAAAATTTTATATACAAAAAGATATCCGACAATGTATCGGATATCTTTCAACCTGTTAAACAATACTACTCAATCGGGACAACAATAATATATTCATTTCCCTCTCTGATTTTATTAATTTTAGACAAATCTACATCATCGTCAAATGAGAAAGTTTGTGAAAGTTTTATAATTTCATTATGTCCGTGTTTTTCACGTTCTCCCGCCGCATTAATTGTTAGAGAATTTCCATCGGTTAGAACCTCAACATTCTTTTCATTATTGTCAAAAGGTTTTAAATCAATTACCACTTTATAATTTTGCGGAGTTTTTTCAACCTTTATGAAATGTTGTACCCCCTTTTCGGCAGCCATATTTTTTCTGAATTCACGGTTCATCATTCTATCCATCTGACGCTGATCATGCATCATCATTTTTTCCATTTTTCTCATTTGAACCGCAGGATCAAGCATTCTCTTATAATGCCAGTCAGTAACTACATAAAATGCAGCAAATGCCCCGAAAAATACAAGCAATGAAATTAAAATAACCTTCAAAACAGGATGATGACACATGAAACAATCTCTATTTTCATCCATTTTGCACTCCTTTCGTTTTTATTAACACTGACATAATAGTTCAAGAAATAAGCCTTTGTCTATTACACAGTTAACTAACCCGTCATGGCATAGTTGCGAAATAGTAAAATATATGTTATACTGTCAACATGGAGGGTTAGGAAAATGGCAAAAATCTTAGTTACAATGCCAGATGAATTTTTAAATAAAGTTGACGGTCTTGCGGTAAACGAACAGAGAACACGCAGCGAACTAATCCGCGAAGCTCTCAGAACTTATATGCGTAGAGCATCTTTCAGGCAAACTCAAAAAGCCGCTGATGACGCTAAAATTCTTGAAAATTTACTTGGGTAATCAAATAATATTGAGCATTGTAAGAATGGCAATAGCCTGAGTTCTGTTTTTGGCATCCGTTTTTGCTATAATTTTTTTCATACGGCTTTTGACTGTATGAATACTTATATGCAATTTTTCTGCAATAGCACTATTGCTCCATCCGTTAGCGATAAATCTTGCAACTTCAAGTTCTTCTATACTAAATTCAACACCGCAGGTTTTAAACTGTAAGTTTCCTTTCTGACTAACCATTGAACTCCTCAACCAGCTTTTCAACCCATTTTACCATCCCGAAAATTTCGTACGGTTTCGGAAGATACAAATCTGCTCCTGCATTCAGTACAGACTCTTTATCATGAAAAATTGATGTTACTATTAGTTTTGAATTTTTGTAATTTTCATCATTTCTTATTAAACCGCATATCTCTAATCCAGTCCTCAATTCATCTTTACCGGTATCAAATATAATAACGGCAGGTGTTTGAGATGAAACGGTCATTTTATTAAAATTACTAACTGTTTCAACTTTGTACCCCTGCATATCCAGAATTGTTGATAAAAGAATAACCATGGAATCATCAGGCTCAATAATCAGAACTCTGTTATTATACCTTTTTTCCAGAATGGAATCTTCGCCCGCCAGACGCATACGCACCGAAAGGTAATTAGATTTTCCGGCTAATTTGGCTATATTATGCACATTAATTACTGCGGATGTAACTTCATCCACCCGGCTAAACTCTTTGATTTCCGAACTCACAATCCCTATGATTGTATGCATAAAACCGGAGCGTCTTCCCGCCTGTTCATCACCGTGCATCATTATATACCCGCGTTGCAAATCCTCTTTTGAATAGAATTTTCTGACCACTGTGTCAAAAGCGAATATCAAAAAATTTGCCAGTTTTTCCGCTTTATAAGAATCTGTTATAACAAGAAAGCCCTCTTCTGAAAAACTACCTAAAAAATCTTCTCCGTTCAAAGCTGATGTTATAATTGCCGAATACGTCTTTAGAAGTTTATCGGAGGCCAGTTCAGTATAAGTTTCCCTGTAATTTTTAAAATTTTCTATTGTAATATATAAACAAGCCCAATCTTTACGCGACGTTACTGCTCGTTTTATTGAACGGAGTGAATAATTTTTATTCGGCAAAAATTTTTTTGAATCAAGATTCGATTCAAATTCCCGTCTCAAATGAGCTTTAATCCGCATCAAAAATTCCTCTGAATTTACGGGTTCACTAATAAAATCGTCAGCACCGCTTTCAAGGGCATTAATTCTGTCGTTTGTTTCTGCGGATTTTGACAGTGCAACTATAATAGGACGCATATTATATGTCAGGGCTCTGATTTTTTTACAGTAGTCTGAAATATCACTATCAATACTATCTGATATAAGAATTAAATCCGGTTCCGTATCCTGAATTGTTTTCAAAGCAGAAATCAAATTTTTTGAAATAATTACTTTGGAGTGTTCGTTTTCAAGAAGCTTTTTGTACTTCACTGAGAGTTCGCGTCTTTTATCAATAATAAGAGTTACCGTCTGCATTTTGACCTCGCTTGAACTTCAATATTGCAAACAGGAAACTGAACTTCAAATGTAGTTTTATTTCCCTCGGATTTTACAGAAATCTTTCCTCCCATTTTTTCGGTAAGACTTTTGGTAATATATAACCCGAGCCCGCTTCCTTGAACTTTTCTGGTAAGAGGATTATCTATACGGGAAAACTTTTCAAAAATTTTTTCGTAATCTGACTCACAAATACCTAAACCGGTATCGGTAACTTTTATTGAAACGAATTCACAGTTGTTGCAAAATCCGGAAGTTATATATACTGTCGAATTTTCATCCGAATACTTAGCGGCATTTTCAATCAAATTTGTCATTATTTGCTGAAATCTGTCTCTGTCAACAAGAATAGTCGGAGTATCCCGTTTTATGTCAATATCAAAAATTTTATCTTTATACTGACTTTTGACAATAGAAACAACTGTGTTTATTACAGGTTTAATATCAGTTTCTTTATAAATAAAATTTTCATTAACCGAATGAAGTTTTGTTATCGAAAGCATGTTTTCTACAAGTTTGATAAGTCTGTTGGATTGTTCCTCAATAATTTTCAGGAATTTTTTTTTGCTGTCATCATCAAGTTTATCCCAAGAGGCAAGCATTGTTTGAGAAAAACCTCTTATGGATGTGAGAGGAGTTCTCAACTCATGGCTTACAGTAGAAATAAAATCTTCATAATTCTGTTCATAATCATTCATAATTAGATTATAGCAGAATTAAAGATTTTTGCGACATACATAACAAATTTAGGTTAATATACGTAAAAAAAAGCCGTCTTAGGAATAAGAACGGCTACCAGACTTGGGGAGGAGGTATGAAAAACTTGCGTTTTTCATATCTATATTTTTTATTACGGAAGGCAAAAACCAAACTTTAAATATTTATCCTAAATATCCTCCATATGCAGTAGAAAAAATTTATATGTGTATTTCCGGCAGGCTCACATAATCTCTTAAGTTAATGACAGAAACCTAATCCCCTATTTACAATACTTAAAATTTATATTGAAATTTAAACTTTCGGAGATTATAATTATCTATGCGGTGAGTAACAGAAAGGACAATTAGAGTAAAATGGTTTCAGAATTAGCTTTTCCCCAGTTGGAACGTGCGATTAATCCTACACATGATATTAAATTATTTGCAGGACGTTCTAATCCGAAATTGGCACAGGAAATAGCGGATTATCTGGGTACAACGATAGGCCCAATGGTTGTAAAGAATTTTGCAGACGGTGAAATTTATGTACAGGTAAAAGAAAGCGTCCGCGGTGATGATGTTTTCATTATTCAGCCGCTTTGTAATCCTGTGAATGAAAACCTGATGGAACTTTTAATAATAATTGATGCCTTCAAGAGAGCAAGTGCAAAAACCATTACAGCAGTTATTCCATACTATGGATATGCAAGACAGGACAGAAAGACATCCGGCAGAGAAGCCATTACTGCAAAACTTGTTGCAGATTTGCTGACAACAGCAGGAACCGACAGGGTTCTGGCTATGGATTTACATACAGGACAAATTCAGGGATTCTTCAATATTCTTGTTGATCATATTTTTGCTACACCGATTCTGGTAAATTATATCAAAAATTTACAGATAAATCCTGAAGATATGGTTGCAGTAAGCCCTGATACAGGCGGTGTTCAGAGAACCAGACATTTTGCAAAACAAATCGGCTGTCCGCTCGCTATCATTGACAAACGTCGTGATAAACATAATGAGGCAATAGCTTCACATGTTATAGGTGATGTAAAAGATAAAGTTTGCCTTATGTTTGATGATATGATTGATACGGCAGGTACTATCTGTGAAGCCTCAAAATTATTAAAACGTGAAGGGGCAAAAGATATCTATGTATGTGCAGCACACCCTGTATTTTCAGGCCCTGCGGTTGAAAGAATTGCTGCCGCACCTATAAAAGAATGCATTGTAACTAATACAATTCCGCTTGATATGGACAAAATGCCGCCTAACGTAAAACAATTATCAATCGCACCGTTATTGGGACAGGCAATTTCCAGAATTCATGATGATGAATCTGTAAGTTCATTATTCGGATTTGAAAAAGATATACAGGTTTCATAAACATAATTAATAGCTTGGAAGTATGAAAAGTTAAGAAGTCGAAAACATATCGGCTTCTTTTTCTTATACTTTTAAATAATTGAATTGAAAAGAAATTTTGTTTCGGATAAAATTAACATGCACTACATTGAAAGAAGGAGATGCAAATATGAAAAAATCAATTAAAGATTTAGGAGACATCAAAGGTAAAAGAGCGTTAGTAAGAGTTGACGTAAATGTACCTTTGGATGCTGACAAAAACGTAACTGATGATACGAGAATTCAGGCAATTATTCCTACAGTAAAAGCTTTACAGGAAAAAGGAGCAAAAATTATTTTAATGGCTCACCTTGGCAGACCAAAAGGAGAATGGAACCTTGAATTTTCACTTGAACCGGTTGCAAAATATATGTCAAAAGTTCTTGGTGAAGACGTATTATTTGTAAAAGAACCTGTAGGTGAAGGTGCGGATAAAGCATTAGAAGCATTGAAAGACGGACAGGTTGCATTACTGGAAAACATTCGTTTCTACAAAGCTGAAGAAGCAAAAGATGATGATATGACATTTGCAAATGAATTGGCCAAACTGGGTGATTTCTATGTAAACGATGCATTCGGTGCTGCACACAGAAACCACACATCAACAGCAAAATTAGCAAAAGTTTTAAAACCTGCAGTATCAGGTTTGTTAATGGAAAAAGAAATCAGATGTCTGTCACAGGCACTTGATAACCCAACACGTCCATTCACTGCAGTTGTAGGCGGAGCTAAAGTTTCTTCTAAAATCGGTGTTTTGGAAAACTTGCTTGACAAAGTTGATAACATGATTATCGGCGGCGGTATGGCTTATACATTTGTAAAAGCTAACGGCGGTAAAATCGGTAACTCAATCTGTGAAGATGATCAGCTTGAAGTTGCAAAAGCTATTGAGAAAAAAGCAGCAGATAAAGGTGTTAAATTAGTAATGGCAACTGATGTTCTTGCAACTGATGACTTCTCAGGCAACGGAACAAATAAATTCGTTAAAATTGCTGAAATTCCTGACGGATTTGAAGGTGTTGATGCAGGTCCGGAATCAAGAAAAGCATTTGCAGATGTATTAAAAGAATCAAAAACAATTCTTATGAACGGTCCTGTAGGTGCATTTGAAAACCCTGCATTTGCAGAAGGAACAAAAGCTGTATTATCTGCAATCGTTGAAGCAACTAAAAACGGTGCAGTATCAGTAATCGGCGGCGGTGACTCAGTTTCTGCAGCAAAAAAATTCTGCAACGCAGAAGATTTCACTCACGTATCAACAGGCGGCGGAGCTTCTCTTGAATTTATTGAAGGAAAAGTTCTTCCGGGTGTTGCAGCATTGGATGACAAGTAATTTGTTAATCTATATAAAGCAAAAAGAACCGATACAAATGTATCGGTTCTTTTTTTTATCATTTAAAAATCATATTGCTGACCAATATTATAAGGTGTATAAGTCAAATTTCCTTTACCTGTCAGTATGCTTTCCAGACTTTCGCCTCCGCCTGCACTCCATAAATCAGGTCCCATTTTTGATTTGTATATTTTTATACCGTAAGCATCAGCTCCAAATTGATTAGGATTTTTAGGCCCGTTAACATCAAAACGCACTATTGCACAATATGTAACATGATTTTGACCGGTTACAACATTTCCATCCTTATCTGTTTGTATGGTTCCGTCCGAATTATATTTATTTTCAGTTCTTATATTATCGCAATTCGGAGTAAGTTCTGTAACTGATAATATTGCTCCATCATTCAATATTATTTTAGGTCCGTTCATACCAAACTCGGCAGCAACACCACCGCCGGATGAAGCCTCTCTTTTAGACGTATATTTTAATTTGTAATAATAAGGCTCACATCCTTTTGTTGTTTTACTCTGACAGACTCTTGCACCGTTAAAATACTTTGCGAAATCAGTTGTTACAGCAGCCACGCCTCTTGCAGAATCAAAAAGAAAAGAATTGTCTCCAATTACCCCGTATTCTTTCTGTGCAAGAAGTGTAGCATTTTGGATGTTTGAGTATGTCTTTTTAACTCTTGATACAAGTTCTTTATCTCTGTTTTTAGTAATCAAGGCAGGAAGTGTCATTGCAGCGACCACGCCAATAATACCAAGAGTTATTAAGACCTCTGCTAAAGTAAACGCTTTATGTTCCATAAATACCCTCCTATTTACTACCATGATATATCATGATATTTAAATATAGTCAATATGTGGTTGAAATATAAGGATAAATCATATTATCCTTATCAAGAGGAGCCTATGACAAGTAAGACTGACAAAATTATTGATTTAACCAGAAATAAAACAAAAAAAATGAGTATCATGATAAATGAAGAACTCTGGGATTTGTTTAAAACTGCCTGTTATAAACACAATACTACACCGACTGCAAAAATAGAAAAATGGATGATTAATTTTATAGACGAAAACAGTCTTATATAAATAAATTTGCATAAAAAAATACGCCCTGATAAAAGGGCGTATTTTTAGGTATTAGAATAATATTATACCTTTTTACAGAGGTTTTATAGAATCTCTGTAAATAGCTTCAACAACCTCTCTTCCATTGCCGGAAGGACCGATGTCGATTAGACCGCCGAGTGACGGAGTTGTATAAACGAGGTTCACCAGTTTTTCTACGTCAGCTTCAGTAAATCCTTCGTCTGCTAATTTTTCGGGAACTCCAACAGAAGCAAGCCAGCTTTGAACTTCTTTAGCAGCTTTTTCAGCTTCAGCAGGGTCACCTGTCAAACCTTTTGCAATAGGTGCAAGAATTTCTGCCAGCACATGCGGTCTGTCTTTGTAAATAACTTTAATTACAGCAGGCAATAAGATTGCAAGGCCGAGACCGTGTGCAAGTTCAGGTTTTACTGCACTAAGAGGGTGTTCAAGTGCATGAGTGTAATGCAATAAACCGTTATCAAAGCTTACACCGCCCATCATTGCTGCATAAGCCAGATAGTATCTTGCTTCCAAATCATCAGGATTTTCGATTGCTTTTGGTAAATATTTTGCAACAAGCTCAATTACCTGTTTTGCAAGCGAAATTGAATAAGGTGAAGCTACCGCAGATGTTGCAGCTTCTACAACATGGTTAACAGCATCGATTGAAACATATCTTGTCTGTTTTGGCGACAACTTTGTCATCAACTGCGGGTCATCAATAGCAAACATCGGATAAATACAATCATAAGCTATTGCAGGTTTAAAGTTTTTGGCAAGGTTTGTAACAACTGCAAATCTGTTTGTTTCAGTACCTGTACCGTGTGTCAGGTTAATAGATACGATTGGAGCGGCCTTGTCAGGAGCAAACTCAAAATCGTAAATATTTTCAGCAGTTTTGTCCGGATATTCAAGCAGAATTGCAACAGATTTACCTGCATCTGTCGGAGAACCTCCCCCTATAGCAATAACAGCTTTTGCACCGAAATCTCTCGCAATTTTAGCAGCAGCATTTACATGATCAGTTGTAGGGTTTGGCGTAACCTGATCATAGTTTACGTAACCGATACCATTATCTTTTAACGCTTTTTCAACATAATCCCATGCCCCTGTTGCTTTATAAGCATTGCGGCCTGACATTACAATAACCTTATCTATGCCCTTGTTTTTTAAAACTCCTGCAATATCATCAATCTTTTTGATAGCTCCAACTCCGAAATAAACGGTTGTTCTTGTGCGGATTTCCTTAATTTCGTTAATGTTAATATCCTTTTCCCACATAGAAAACTCTCCTTTCTTAACATATGTTTACATGCATATTATAGCCGTATTTTCCATGCTTTGCAAGGAAAAATTTCTGCATAGGAATGTTAAAAAATAAAATCCTCCGTCACGTTGTGACACCTCCTTTACAAAGGAGGCAGTATCATAAATTTTATTTTCGTCTTGTAAATCCTAAATCATAACCCAGAATATCCGCATAAAACTTTGCTTCATCATACTTCATTGTACCCCGAAGTAATTTCGCAGAAATACTATCAGGATTTATCCGTTTACCTGATATTTTGCTTGCTCTCTTTGCCAGTTCTTTTATTGTTAAAGCTTCCTTTAGCAATAAAATTCGAAAATCTTCATTTATGCCCATAAATTTATTATATTAAATAACTTGAAATATTGACATTTAAACTTTATTTTGTTACTATTATCCATGTTTATACGGTTTAAACTTTATTTATACAGTTTTAAGTTAAGGAGAAATTATGCAAAATTTAACTCTGGATGAAAAATTCAAAATAATTTCAAGCGAAATTTATAATATCTATAATATTCAGGTACTTTTGGAACAAGCTTTTTCATTAATAGAACTTGACAGCGAATTCGAAATCCAGCCGCATCTTATGCTTATTCAACAGCAGAAAACTTATATTAAAAATATTATTGCACTGATTTAGCAGTATAATCCTTTACAAAATCACCTATTGCATAGGCTTCAACCGTTCCGACAACAATTTCAAAATCTTTGATTTCTTCTTCCAGCTCTTCTTTCATGTGGGCAAGAAGTCCCGGAATGATGATTTTTCTGTTCTTAACTCTATTTGCGAAATTCCATTTTTTCAGGGTATTCGCAACCATTTTTGCGGTAAATTTTTCCGCTGACCATGCCGTAAGTACACTCATGCCGTCTGCAGGAGTTACGATAAGATATGACGGTACATTCAGCCCCTCAAGCTCATTTGCAACCGCAAAAAATGTAAGAGCAAAATTCGTTGTCATAAATATCAGAGAATTTTCATCAGGATTGTTAAACTCATAAATCTTTGATTCCACCTGAAGAGGCTTTTGCGGATCCGTGAAAATATTCTGCCTCAAAGTCATTAAAGAAGAAATCATAGATTCCGAAAAATTTTCAAAAACAAGAATATTTGCATATTTACAAAGATAATACGCCGCTCTTGCACACTGGGAAAGCTCATCCGTTGTTTTCATACTAACGCAGACCGGATAAGAGCAAGCCTCATCTTTTTCAAGAACCGCTTTTGTGCGGATTTCAACAAGTTTTTCTTTTGTATTTGAAAAATCATCTTCAAGAAAGATAAAAGGCAGCCTCTCAAAATCTTCATAATTTATAAAATTTATACCTGACGGAACAAAGTTTGAAGTGTTATTCTTCAAAATTACGAGGTCAATCTTCATCGTCTCACTGACCCGGGTAATTTCAAAAGAGGTCAGCCGCTCCAGTTTTTTCTGCCAGTCATTATCTTTTAAATCTACAATAACTGCAATGGCTGTTCTGTTTACAAAAGTTTTTTCATGACGGTAGAGAACGTTTTCTCCTCCTATTTTAAGCCCGTTTATTTCAACAGTTTTTTGCGGCTGTTTACTGTTAATTTCAAAAAATTCCTTTAACTCATCCGGAGCATAAGAACATTTTGAAAGCTCAATCTGCTTTTTTGCCAGTTTAAGGGCAAAAGCCATGCAGGTCGGACAGCCGCACTCTTTGCAGTTTGAATGTTCGGCTTTTTTAGCCGCAGGAAGATATTTAAAAATTTGCAGTCCTGAAAGTTCCATTACATCAACCCTTTCATAACATCAATACTCAACGGATTATTCAAAACGATAACACTTGCACCGGCAGCCATCACGGCAGATGCCGAACAGATTTCAAAAAATTCAGCACGCTCTTTCAAATTTCCGAAACTTGACGGGTAATTATCAGATTTAGCCTCTTTAGTTTTCAACGATTCTTCAGTTGCAAAACTTATCATCGGCATATTAAGATATTCATCACCGTTCAGGCCCTCAAGCTTTATTTTTTCCATAATACTATATCCGTATTCCAGCCCGTAGCCGAGACCTCCGATATCAGTATCTATAAGAATTTTATCGAGACTCAAACCTAAATCCGACGAAAGAATGTTTAATTCTTTGGCAAGATTTATATCTATAGGACTTTTCAAAACAAGAACATGATTGCCGCTCACTGCAGCCGGTACAATTTCTTTATAAGTATTTTCATTAACAGAAGAAATTATACATTCTCTGTCAAGAATTTTTATCAGTTCCGGCAGCAATATCCGGTCTATACCATCGTTATTTACACCGCGAATCATAAGCGGCTTGCTGATAAAAGGCAAGAGGTCTTTAAGCTGCGAAACTGCTTCATTAATTTGATTTTCACCTTCAATATTAAACTTCAGCCCCAGAATATCGCAGTCTGTTTCCTGTGCTTTTTTTAGAATTTCTTTTCTGTCATTGGTGCCGTAAAAATCTTTCACAATTTGAAAATTGTCATCGGTATTAAATATAGATACATCAAGACAAAAAATAGGAGGACAATTTATGTCCCCTATTTTTATATTGTTAAAATCAATAATTCTCAACGAATCAGCAGTTTTGTTGTCTGTCATTTTTAACCTTTTCCATCAATTCCACAAACTCTTTCTCGTCAAGAGTTTCTTTATCAAGCAGAGTTTTTGAAATATATTCGAGCATATCTCTGTTTTCTGTCAGAAGTTGTTTTGCAGTTGCATAGCGTTCATCAACAATCTTCTTAACTTCTTTATCAATTTCTGCAGCAATTTCCTCGGAGAAATCGCGTCTTACACCAAAGTCACGCCCCATAAAAATGTGCTGCTCGTCTTTACCGTAAGCCATGTTACCCATTTTTTCGCTCATACCGTATTTTGTAACCATATTTCTTGCAAGAGTCGAAACTTTTTCAAGGTCATTGCTTGCTCCCGTTGTGATTGAATCAGGTCCGTAAACAATTTCCTCCGCAACTCTTCCGCCGAGAATCATAGTTATTGTATCCAGAATTTGAGATTTTTTCATTGTCAAATGGTCTTTTTCCGGAAGAGTTAAAGTGATACCAAGAGCCATTCCGCGCGGAATAATCGACACCTTATGCAAAGGATCTGTATGGTCAAGCAATTTTGCAAGCAGAGCATGACCGACTTCATGGTATGCTGTATTTTCTTTTTCTTCATCCGAAATGATTCTGCTTTTCTTTTCAGGACCTGCCATAACTTTGTCAATAGCTTCTTCCAGATTCGCCATTGTAATTGTTTTCTGGTCATGACGGGCAGCAAGCAGAGCCGCCTCATTCAACAGATTCTGCAAATCTGCACCGGTAAAACCAGGGGTACGTTTTGCAAGTATTTTCAGCTCAACTTCTTTATCCAGAGGTTTATTTTTTGCATGAACATTAAGAATCTGTTCACGTCCGAGGATATCAGGTTTGTTGATTACAATCTGTCTGTCGAATCTGCCAGGTCTTAAAAGTGCATTATCCAGAATATCAGGTCTGTTGGTTGCCGCGATTACGATAATATTAGTATTATCGTCAAAACCATCCATTTCAACAAGCAGCTGGTTGAGAGTCTGTTCACGTTCGTCATGTCCGCCGCCCATGCCGGCACCTCTCTGACGTCCTACAGCATCAATTTCATCAATAAATATAATGCAAGGCTGATGTTTTTTAGCCTGATCAAACAAATCTCTTACACGGCTTGCTCCGACACCGACAAACATTTCAACAAAATCGGAACCGCTTATTGAGAAGAACGGAACTCCGGCTTCTCCAGCAACAGCCTTTGCCATCAATGTTTTACCTGTTCCCGGAGGGCCTACAAGGAGGACACCCTTAGGGATTTTAGCACCGAGTTTTATGTATTTGTCTCCGTTCTTAAGGAAATCAACAATTTCCTCAAGTTCTTGCTTTTCTTCATCAATACCGGCAACATCCTTAAATGTTGTTTTAACTTTGCTATCCAAAAGCATTTTAGCTTTACTTTTACCGAAAGACATTGCTTGAGAACCGCCGGCCTGAATACTTTTTATCATCAAAAGCAAAAATCCGATTAACAGAAGAGGGAATACAAGAGTTCCAAGAATACCAAGCAGTTGTGAAGACTCGTTCGGTTTTTTAACTTCAATATCAACTTTTGCATCCTCCAATCTCTGCATTAAATTTGAATCTTTTGGAGTCAAAACTTTATACTGATTTTGCGGAACTTTCTTTTCCACCGGTCCGAACAAACTTTGCTCCGTAGTTACGGCCGTTGTACTTTCAGGCTGATTTTTTGGAATTGCTATAAGATACTCATCCGCTTTTTCTATCTTTTTAAATTCTCCGTTATCAAGCTTTTGAAGAAAATCCGAGTATGAAATTTCCTGAGTATTTGTAACAGGACCTGCCATAAAAACCGATGATATAAAAATCATCGCAATAATAGCTAACACTATATACATACCCGCAGATTGTTTTTTATCCATTTAAAAATATCCCTCTCTTTAAAATATGTGCAAAATTATTATACCGCAAAAAACAGGAAAAGTGAATATCATAACAAAAACACTCTCAATAATGAGAGTGTTTTTGAAATTTGTCTAATCTTAAGAACTTTCTATTTAAGTCTTACGTTAACTGAAGTACCTTTTTTAGAGATTTCAACTTTGTCTTCTCTTGCTAACCAGCCAAGACCTAAATCTGCAAAGTTTCCTTTAAGATCTAATTCTTTTTTAATTTTTGAAAAAGTTGTTTCGCCGTTGTTGTTCAAATAGTTATAGATTTGACCAGCTGACATTCCGATTTGTTCTTGTAATTCTTGCATTTAATACCTCCTACTTTCTACAATGCACATTATACTGAGTATTTTAATTTATAAATAGATATTAGTCCATTTTGTAATATTTTGCAATAGTATAGAAGGATTATTTTATTTGTAAAAATTACACTTATTTTTGTGCTAAAATACTTTAAAAAGAGGATTGTTTTTTGTGATTATAGACGGAAGTGTTTCATCAAATAAAACGGATATTCTTGTTGAAAAGTATTCTGCTTTGATTAACTCCGGCATTGATTCTTCAAGGATTCTTGTGCTGGTCCAGAACTCAAATTTAAAAAATAATTTTATTAACAGAACTCTTGACAAGTTACAGATTGAATCTCTGGAAAAAATGCAGGTTTATTCTTTTTTCGGACTTGTTTATAACACTATTATAGATAACTGGGCTTTTATTGAAAACGGAAACCCTTTCAAGAATAATCCTAAAATCCTCCCGAATCTTGCCGGTCTGGAAGTTTCACAATTCATATTGAAAGACATCCTGAAAAAAATTCCTTTTAAAGGATATAATTCTAAAAAATCACTTCTCCATCAACTTTTCAGAAGATACGCCCTCATTGTACAAAATAATCTGACCGATGAAGATGTGGAATGGCGTTCCAGAGTGTTAGATGAAGGATTTGCAGACGATGCAAAACTAACATTGAAACAGCTATTAAAAGACACTCTACAGCTCCGTGATTTTGACTATTTGAGACAGGGGCTTGTATTTAATTATATATATAAAAATACGAATTACTTTAAAAATATTGAATATTTAATACTTGATGACGGCGATGAAATCACTCCGATTTGTTATGATTTTATAAAATATTTATCCAAACAATTAAAAGAGGTTTTCATTGCATTTGACTCAAAAGGAGCAAGCAGAATAGGCTATCTTAGTGCCGACAGAACCGCCGTTTGGAAATTTGAAGAACTTTTTAATCAACCGGTAACAGTACTTGATACACAAACAAAATTAAAATTTGATGCTGAAAATATTTATAAAAATATTACTGAAAATAAAAAAGAAATTCTAAAGAACTTTTCAATACAATCGCCTTCAAAACGCTCATCAATGATTGATAAAGCTGCGGAAAAAATTAATGAACTTTTGAAGAAAAATATTTTGCCGCATGAAATTTCAATAGTTACACCAATAATTGATGAGATGTTGAAATTCACACTTTCAAAGAGTTTAAACAAAATTATAACTCCGCTTTACCTTTCCGGAAGCGAAAAACTTATACAGAACAAACTCGTACTGGCAACAATGACCATTTTAAAAATGAATTCAGTACACAAAGATAACTTAACAGGTTTTGATTTAAGAAATATTCTTGTGAATATTCTGGATATTCCGGTGAAATATTGCAGAGACATTCTTGAATTATTTGATAATGAAAAAACTATCCCCGAACACGAATTTGAAAATGAAGAACATAATAAAAAATATAATAATTTTAAGAATCTGCTTGAAAAATTAGCCAATTCCGACAAGAAAATGTCCGAACAGGTCTATGAAATTTATTACAACCTAATTGATTTTAAAATAATAAATCCGAATGAAATAAACAAATTTAATTTCTTTATTAAGCAGCTGCAGGATTTTGAAAACATATTCGGCTCCGGAGCAATTTCCAGAAAAGATGAAATTCTTACACAAATAGAAAATTCAATCATTGCGGAGAATCCTTACTCCACTCTGGAAATAGGAGAAAACAATATTATAATAGGAACTCCGCAAAAAATCATTGACAATCAGATAAAAACAAAATACCAGTTCTGGCTTGATATATCCAGTGATGAATGGGTTAAATCAGATACAGGTCCATTATATAATGCCTGGGTTTTCCAGCGGGGCTGGAGTAAAGATGAATATACAATCGAAGATAATATAGAATTAAGTAAAGAAAAAACGGCTCGTATTCTACGGAAACTCACCCTGCTTTCAGATGAGTTTATTTATACATATTCAAGCCTCTTTGACGGAAACGGGGTTGAGAATTTCGGCGGTATAGAAGAATATGTTATAGTTGATGAAAATAACCAACGGGAACAAAATGAAAATTCAAAAGCACGCCCTATTATCCCCCGTGATGACCAGAAACCGGTTCTGGAATATGAAAAAGGACAGATGGCAATTTCCGCGGTTCCGGGTGCCGGAAAAACTACAATCCTTCTCGCGTTGATACTGAAACTGCTTGATAAAGGAATCAATCCGGATAATATTTTTGTTATGACTTATATGGAATCCGCAGCAAGAAATTTCAGAGAAAGAATTAAAGCTGTCAGGGAAAACTCCACACAACTTCCAAATATAAGCACAATCCACGGGCTTGCACTCAGAATTCTGAAAGAAAACGGAAACTTCGAAAGGCTTGGGCTTTCCTCGGATTTTGATATCTGCGATGATACCCAGCGTTCCAGAATAGTAAAAGAAGCTTCTGCCGATTTAAAACTTAAGAAAACCGAACTGGACGAATTTGACAGAGCTATATCAGTATTCAAAATAGGTCAGGGAAATTTCTCATCAGAAATTACTGATAACAAACTGAAAAAGTTTCAACTGTTCTTTGAACGATATCAAAATATCCTACACGAATTAAATCTCATAGATTACGACGACATGCTGATTTCTTCCGTGAAACTTCTGGAGGAAAACGATGATATCAGAGAATACTATCAGGATATTTGCATGTATATTATAGAAGATGAAGCTCAGGATTCATCCTCTGTACAGCAGCGTTTGATTAATCTTTTGAGTGCAAAACACAAAAACCTAATCCGCTGCGGCGACATAAATCAGGCAATTACTACAACTTTTACAAATGCAGATGTTAAAGGTTTCAGAAAATTTATAGCAGAAAGCCAAAACGTCAGCATGAATTGTTCTCAAAGATGCTGTGAAGGTGTATGGAAACTTGCAAACGAACTTCTTTTATCCGCTGAACAAAAAGAAGAAACTAAAGATGCATTCTTTCACATACTTATGAACCCTGTTGAAGGCAGAAACCCTGTCAGCGAAAATTCCGTTTCCGGTCATATTTTTGAAAAACCGCTGGAAGAACGGAATTTTGTTTTGAGAGAAATTAAAAATGCATTCAGAAAAAATCCTAAAGCAACGGTAGGAATCCTTTTAAGAAATAATTTTCAGGTAGCACAGTGGATGAATTTTATCAATGACAGCGGGTTAAAAAGTATTACAAGGAGCGAATGCCTTGAGCAGAAATCCATTTTTCGTGCGATTTTTGCAGTATTAAATTTGATTTTAAAACCGTTTGATAACAATGTTGTTGCTGAAAGTTATGAAATCCTTGCCGAACTCGGTTTTTACAAACAACGTCTCGGACTTGAAATAAAAAAAAGTGAAAAACCGTTTATTACAATAAATCCTGACGATATAGACAACACATCGCTTTGTCAATTTTACTGGGATTTTGACTACTGGCTCTATTCACCGCATCTTACACCGGATGAACTTGTCATCAAAATAGGACTTCACTATTTTACAAGTGAAATTGAAAAATCAAATATTTATCTTATTGCAATTCTTGTTAAACGATTGAGTGCAACTGCAAAAAATCTTGAAACAGTTGTTGCAAGACTCGCTGAACTTGCAAAAAGAAACAGTCTGAGCGGTTTCAAATTTTTCTCGGAAGAGGATGAAAACGACAGAGGTTTTCTTGAAGGCAAAGTACAGATTATGACCCTGCATAAATCAAAAGGCGATGAATTTGACTATGTATTCTTACCTGAAATGTCAGAAAAAAATCTTCCGCTGGAATTTGATAAAATTAAACTGAAATCATCGGATTTTATGGAGAATGTCAAATGTCTGAATCCGAATTATAAACAAAAAAATGAATTCGAAATGAAACAGGAAATTGTTGCAGAAAATTTGAGACTTTTATATGTAGCAATTACCAGAGCAAAATTGAAACTGTATTTTACGGTATCAAGAAAAGTAAAATCTTTTGAAAAAATCGTTGATATGGAACCATCCTCAATTTTTGACGTAGTGGAGGTTTGTAATGAATAACTTTTCACCAAATATGCTGAAAACTTACATAAGTTGTCCGAAAAAGTATTATTTTAAATATATTCAAAATATTTCAATGCCGCAGCCAGCAAGCTTCTTTGAAAAGGGTAAAAAAATCCACGCACTTGCAAATTATTACCTTCGCGGTGCAGACATTTCCAATATGATTAATGAACTTGATGATGAAGAAAAACCGGTATGGCAAAAACTCTTTGAAAACGAATTTTTCAAAAAAACTTATGTGAATTCAGAATACAATCTATCCTGCAAAATCGGAGATTTCTGGGTTGGAGGACGTCTTGATGCACTTATGCAAGACGGTAATGACTACTTTATACTGGATTACAAGACAGGCTCTGTTCCTAAAAATCCTGAAACAGATTTTCAAACAATGGTCTATCTAATGTGTGCGGATAAAAAATTAAAAAATTACAATTCCCTGAAATTTGTCTATATTGATTTGAGAAATGACCAAAATGCAATAATCGAATTAACTACTGAACGAAAAAAACTCTACGAAAAAGCTCTGACTGAGATCTGTAAAAGAATTACCGAAGAAACAGAATACCCGCAAAAAACTGATTCCTGTAGTTTTTGCGAATATTCAAAATTATGTTTTATGAATGATTATTAATTTTTACTTTTCGTTAGGATATACACATGTTCCTGCTTCATTCCAAATTTTAGTTAACGTCGCTTCAGCAGGAGTTCCACCAATAACTAATGCTCCGGTGGAAGTTGTTTCGCGAGAATTTGGATCTCTTTTCAAGGCATCGCCCAATTCTTTAAGCTGTTCTTTGGAATACGAACAAACCATTTTATTTTCAGGATGGTTGCTGACTTCATTTATCTCTACACATTTACCGTTCTGCCATCCCAGAATTTGTGCGGTAACAGTTGCATCCGAAAGATTTACTACCTCTTTATAAGGGCTGCAGGTAGCACGTTTTTTATATATTACAGGAATATCATCAGTTGCGGATACTGCCTTGTTCATAAATGTGTTTACCCCAACAACCCCGAAAGCACATGCAAAAATTCCAATACAAAGCAATCCTATTGCTAATCTTTTTATTTTCATCTGTTAAAATTACCTTTCTTTTTAATTTTTCCAACCTTTTACACAAATGTTAATTATTACAACATTATATTTCACTGAAAAAAATCCTCTGTCTGAATGACAGAGGATTTTTCAAATTTTTGAAGAAAGCAATTACTTGATTTCAACAGTAGCACCAGCAGCTTCAAGCTGTTTTTTGATAGCTTCTGCATCTTCTTTTTTGATGCCTTCTTTAACAGGTTTTGGAGCACCATCAACTAAATCTTTAGCTTCTTTCAAGCCAAGACCTGTGATAGCACGAACTTCTTTCAATACAGCGATTTTGTTAGCACCAGCTGCTGCAAGGATTACGCTAACTTCAGTAGCTTCGTCAGCTGCTGCTTCACCAGCTGCTGCAGGAGCTGCTGCTGCAACTGCTACAGGAGCTGCTGCAGATACGCCGAATTTTTCTTCCATAGCTTTTACTAATTCAGCTGCTTCTAATAAAGTTAATTTTTCGATTGATTCTAAAATTGATTCTACGTTACTCATTAATTTTCTCCTTTTATAGTTTTTTATTTTGTACTTAATTAATTTTGATAATTTGCTAAATCAAATCATCATCCGCAGAAAGCAAAAACTAAGCTGCGGCTTTTTCTTTCTGATCTCTGACAGCTGCAACGGCACGTGTAAGAGATGCCATAACTGCGTTGACAGATCCAACGATACCTGAAGCAGGGGAATTGATAGAGCCGAGCATTTTTGCGTAAAGTTCTTCTTTTGAAGGAAGAGCTGCAAGTGCTTTAGCTTCATCTGCTGACAATAAATTGCCTTCCAATACTGCACCGAGGATTTCGCCTTTTTTAGTGTCTTTAATAAATTTAGATACAACTTTTGCAGGGCTTACCTGATCATCAAAACCGAATGCCACTGCAATAGGTCCTTTGCACAACTCAGCAATAGCTTCATAAGCAGTCCCTTTAGAAGCTATTTTTGCAAGAGTATTTTTGGTAACCATATAGTCGCCGCCTTCTTTTTGAAGATTGCGTCTGAGGTTTGTAATTTCTTCTACGGTATAACCTTTATACTCAGTTACAAGTGCTACCTGAGCTTTTTCGAAGTTTTCCTTCATTGCATCTATTTTTTCTTGTTTAAATGCTTTTGTTGACATTTTTGCTCCTTTGATTGTAACTTTTTTATCGACCTTAATATGTCCAAATACAAAAATTTTGCAATTCTAATATTTGGAACCGCAAAATTACACGAGACATATAAGCTATTATTATATTTGACCTGTGTAACCTCGATTAGCTGTCTTCTGCATTTAACCGGACGGCATTTTAAAGACTTTATGTCTTTTAAAATAAGACTTACAAGTTACTTTATATTGCCTGCATTCATCTTATTTCTGCCTAACCCCGGACTAATTGTCTGCGGTTTACAAATCTTATTTTATCAGAAAAATTTTTAAAATCAATAAAAAACTTAATCTTTCTTAACCAACGACCAGACATTTTCATCTTCAGTAATTTCGTAAGTACCTTTTAAATAGGCAGTAAACTTCGGATTTTTAACATACTGGTATCTGTTGCAGAAGTTACCGTAACAAAGGATTTCATCAGGCATATTAAGTTGCAACAGAGTTTTTATATCTGCATAAATATCCTTAACCTTTACGCTGTCAGGATAAACATCTATGGCCATATTAGTCGAAATTGTAAGTTTTCTAGGTTTTAGCTGGGCCTTCAACTTACTGATTGCATCTGAGACTGTAGCAAGAATTGTATCGACCATATCAAATTTCTGAGATGTAATAATAAGGGTTCTGCCGTCTTTTGAAAACCTGCATCCCGGAAGACTTTTAAGCATATTAAACAATGCAACAATGACAATTTCTTCCTGTTTTTTATCAATATTTTTAACATCATTATGAGTTTGATAAATGTCCTTCAAAAGGGTTTTTAATGTCACATGGATTAAAACAACTATATTATGATATTCCATAATTTGTTTTTTAGCTTCAGCTTTCAATTCCTGGTTAAAACGTTCTTCTTCTTGCTGACGTTTAACAATAAGCCGCTTATCGATTGACGTAACCTTATATTTAGCGAAAATTTTCACCTGAGAAACTACATATAAAGTAACCCCGAGCAATGCTATAAAAACAAATAAGGAACCATCCAACCCTGCCTGTCCTTTTTTCAATTCTTCAGCAAAATGAGCCATCATCACATCTTTAATGGATTTTATAAAAGGATCCATAAAACTTAGAAAATCGTTTCCGATAAGTTCAAGAAACCAGTATAAAGAAACAATAAATACTGTAAATATTGTTACTATTTGAATTAAGACAAGCAGTTGTTCAAGCAATTTGAATAATTGTCTTTGTTTTTCCAACACTTTAACCATCGAAATTCCTCATATTATAATTCTATATTGTCGATTAAACGGACATCTTCCACTCTCAAAGCTATAAAAACTATTGTATCGGAATCAGCAGTTTCTTTTTCTTCAAGATTATTTTTGTCTCTAAATTCAAGATATTCAAGCGAATGATTTTCATTCAACATAGAATATGCTGTTTCCTTTAAAGCGTTTATATCTTTTATGCCTTTATTATAGCATATTTTTATATTATTCAAAATTTTACTTAAAACAAGAGCCTCTTTCTTACCGTTCGCACTAAGGTATTTGTTACGGGAACTGAGTGCAAGTCCGCTTTCTTCCCTTACAATAGGGCATGGAATTATATCAACCGGAATATT
This sequence comes from Candidatus Gastranaerophilales bacterium, assembly GCA_944325865.1. Taxonomy (GTDB): domain Bacteria; phylum Cyanobacteriota; class Vampirovibrionia; order Gastranaerophilales; family Gastranaerophilaceae; genus Scatousia. Next base: position 95,774 of record CALVBS010000002.1, read on the forward strand.
CAAATCCTTAACCATTTTTTTAAGAATTATTAACTGCTGCCTGTCCTTTTCTCCGAAAAAAGCAAAATCAGGCTGAACAATATTAAACAGTTTGTTTACAACGGTACAAACACCGTCAAAATGCCCGACTCTGGATTTTCCGCAAAGCTTATTTACATAGAAAAACGGCGGAATAACATAAGTCAAAAAGTCATTGCTGAGCATTTGTGCATCCGGATACATTTCTGCAGGCGACGGTGCAAAAACTATATCAGCACCTATGGTATCACACAGTTTTGTATCTTCATCCAGAGTTCTGGGATATTTATCCAAATCTTCACCAGGGCAGAATTGAATAGGATTAACAAAAACAGAAACAACCGTTTTGTCACATTTCGCTACACTTTTTTCAATAAGACTCTTATGTCCGTTATGCAAAGCACCCATTGTAGGTACAAGCCCGACAGTCAAACCTTGTTTTTTCCACTCTTTAACCTGCTCTCTGACTTCAGCTATTGTATGTAATAACATTCTCTCTCCACACTTTCTTTTATAAAGATTATATCATGAAATTGTACTGATATTAAAATTTATATTTTTTCTTATTTTTGGCAAATAACTTTTCATAGTAATCCGGATTTTTCGTAAAGTCTCTAAGTTGTTTATAATCCGGACACATCTCAAGAGCCTTATCCGTGTCTTTTTTAAAAGCATTTTTATCTCCGGCTTTCCCGTAAATATATCCTCTCACGGCATAATCCCAGCATCCCGGATTTTCATCAAACCTCTTGTTTAAAGTTTCGAGGGCTTTTTTATAATTTTTTGTCATAGAATAATTTACAGCTGCGAGGCGATAACTTTCCGAATTAAGACAAGAATTTATGGCATTTTCTGTATCACCCTTAAAAGAATATAAAAGACATAATTTAGCATTATTACCCGGATTCGGTTTAATTGCATTTGACTTAACAAATGCATCAATCGATTTTTGCCCCTCAAATCTAATTCCATAATAATAAGCCAGATTTTCATAAGCAAAAGCTTTAACTGACGGTATTAATGCTGTTTTTACCGCAGCCTTATAAAAACATTCAGCTTTTGCATAATCTTTCATATTAAAAGCTGCACTTGTAAGCCACCACGGAAGAGCCAAATATTGAAAAACCAAACAAACAATTATAAAAATATATTCAACTACTCCTGAATTGAAATTTTTCGTTTTAATAAATGCAAGAATATGTTTAATAATTATCAAAATAACTCCAAGAAGAGAAAATACGGATAATAATGCCATTACAATAAATGTTAAGAAATCGTCTCCGTTAATCATTTTTATACTCCTTTTAATTTTTAAAATACTTCTTCATCTGAAGGGAATCTGCCTGCTTTTACGTCTTTATTAAACTTTTTAGCACATTCCAGAATAAGGGATTTCATATCACCATATTTTCTTGCAAATTTTGGTTTAAAATCAGAGAATTTTCCGAACACATCATCACAAACAAGAACCTGTGCATCACAATATCTGCCTGCACCACATGAAATTGTAGGCACTGAGAGATTTTCCGTAATATATTTAGCACCGGATTCAGGAACCATTTCAAGCACTACGGCAAAAACACCTGCTTTTTCAAGCTGTTTTGCCTGACTTAAAATTTCTTCCACAGCTTCAGGTGTTTTTCCCTGAATTTTATAACCGCCAAGAGTGTTCACAAATTGCGGAGTAAACCCGAGATGCCCGACAACCGGAATTCCGGATTGCGTTAGACGTTTAATAACATCAGTAATATAATCTCCATACCCTTCAATTTTGACAGCATTTGCCCCGTTTTTAATCATCAATCCGCAATTACTTATTGCAGATGCAATATCCGTATGGTAGCTTAAAAAAGGCATATCTGTCACAACCATTGCATGAGTAACTCCTTTTGCAACAGCTTTTGTAAAAATAAGCATTTCATCAACACCTATTGCATGGGTTGTTTCATATCCTAACGCCGTCATTGCAAGGCTATCACCGATAAGTACTACGTCAATACCCGCCTCATCAATATACTTTGCTGTTGAATAGTCATACGCAGTCAAAACGGAAAACTTTTCATTTTCCGCTTTGTATTTCTTAATCGTATTGACCGTTATTTTCTTTGTCATACTATTTTGAACTTTCTGCTACAGCTTCTTTATGATTAAAAAAGGAAGATTTAACACCTTTATGTTCTTTTTTATACCAGTACAGAATAGCTCTTGCAACTCTGTTTGAGCTGTGCCGTACGTAACCTTCTTTGCTGTCTTCAATTAATTTCCTTGAAAATATCGAAACACCTAATTTTCTGACATTTTCAACATCGACTTTAACAGGATAAGAACCTGCCATTTGATATTTTGATGCAAGATTTGACGGAATAAAATCGTTTACAAGCACGGTATCTAGAATTTTTCTGCTGTTAGCATGCTGCATTAAAGCATTAATATGGTCAGAAACTTTGTAATTATCAGTTTCTCCAGGTTGAGTCATAATATTGCAGACATAAATCTTTTTGGCATTTGAAGCTGCAACTTCTCTTGCAATCTCTTCAACGAGAAGATTAGGAATAACACTTGTGTATAAACTTCCGGGTCCCATAATGATTAAATCAGCATCTTTAATTGCCGTAATAACATCTTCCAGAGCTTTACAGTGTACAGGATCCGTGTATAATCGTTTTACTCTGCCGTGAGCTTCCGGAATATTGGATTCCCCGTGAATAATTCTGCCGTCTTCCATTTCAGCAACAAGCTTCATATCATCAAGAGTTGCAGGAAGAACTCTTCCCCTTATAGATAAAACATTAGAAGATTCTTTAACAGCACGAACCATATCACCTGTGATTGCACATAATGCAGTTAAGAATAAGTTTCCGAAACTGTGACCTTCAAGCCCCTCACCCGATTTAAACCTATATTGAAACAATTTTGTAATCAAATCTTCATCATCAGCAAGAGCTGCAATACAGTTTCTGATATCACCCGGAGGAAGAACACCCATATCTTCTCTCAATCTGCCTGAACTTCCGCCGTCATCACCGACTGTTACTACCGCAGTTATATTATTTGTAATATGCTTAATACCTTTCAAAAGCATAGATAAACCGGTTCCACCACCGATTGCAACAATTTTAGGGCCGCGGTTAAGTTTTCTTCTTCTATACAAAGCCTCCAGTATAGTTTCCTGATCTTTTCCGTTATGTAAATCCAGAATTGAAAGGTTTGTTTTTTGCCAGCCTTTAAAAAATATAGCTCCGCCAAACATTATAATTGCCAGAGCAAGCCACTCTGTGGAAATATTACTTGCAATTTTACGTATAAATTCCATAGTGTAAAATATCGGCTTGATATCGCATAACATCAAAAATCCGAGAACCATAAAGACTGCACCGACAAAAATTAGTGCAAACCATCTTTTTACCTGTAAACCCGGAATCAGCCATCCTGCTTCCTTTGGCATTTTCATACTATTTCTGAAATTTTTCATTATCTTCATCACCTACTCAACCCATCCGGACAAACACGCATTTTTATAATTAACCGGAACCGGAACTATTAAGTCCTTTGACTGTTTAATTAAAGCCTGAGCGTTTGCTATCTTATTTGAAAAATGAATTGTATCCGCAATAACACAAGTTTTACCGCCTGCTGCATTATCAATTTGAGATGTTGCAAGAAGAGTTTTTAATCTGTTTATTGATGCAAAGATATTTTCATTGTCTTTTCTTTCAAAATCTATTGTACCGTCAGTGTTATATGTTTTTTCAAGATGCACCTCATGAGCAATAGGAATGTTAACTTCATCTCCAACAGAAGCGGTTACATCACCTGAAGCTCCATAATATACCAGCCACTGTGAACATTTTTTAACTGCTTTTGCTATATTCTTAGCAAACACATAATCCTCTGCAGCCCTTCTGTACATAGCTCCGTGCGGACGAACGTGTTCTATTTCCATATTCATGGTTTTGGCAAAAGACATTAAAGCACCTACCTGATAAATAACAAGAGCCTCAAGCTCATCGGCGGAAAGTTCAACCGGACGATACCCGAATCCCTGAATATCATCATAACCGATATGTGCTCCGACAACCACGCCTTTTTCCTTGGCCTTTAAAAGAGCATTTTTTATAGTCATCGGATCTCCTGCATGAAACCCGCAGGAAATATTAACAGAACTTGCATAATCCAGCAGAGAAAATTCCGCATTATTTTTATATATTCCGAAACTCTGTGCCAAATCTATATTAAAATCAATATTTTTAATCTGTTTTCTCTCTAAAATTTCCTGCATAATTAAATACCTGTGTTTCAATAATTCTCTAGCCTGATAATAGAATTATTATACTCACAAAATAAATAATTACCAGTATCTTTACATAATTTTAACTACGGGCGATAAACATCCGAAATTTCTAAAAACAGGTATTGTTTTGAATAAAATGCAAGTTGAGCAGCGTCTTTTTTGGAATAATTTTTCAGATTAAAACAGAATTCAAAATTTTTGCTGCCCGTTCTGCGTTTTTTATTAAAGAAAACATATAAATAACCGTTTGTAATAACATAATAATCAGATTTAAAATAGAGTTTATCCATTAATTCGTCAAGTTTACAGCCTGCAGCAGAATCATCAAAAATCTTTTTATCAAAATCTACCGCATTGTCCTTAAACGGAATATATTTTATAGACAGAGCTCTCTTACATAATTTGCTGCTATCCCATTTTTTTACTACATAATCAGGATAAAAAGCTGCACGGTTTATATAACTCTGAAACTCTCTCATATCATATGTGTTATACCCTAAAACCATAAAGAACGGAAAAATTAACTTTTCCCGAATTTCAGCTTCACTCAATTCATCAAACTTAGCCATATACGGCCCGTTTTTTACAAGAGCCATATTTCTCGCCAGCACACGTTTATTAAGCTTATAAATCACTCTCTTACAGAATAAAAATATAAACCATGAAACCAATAAGACTATTAAAAATAATATTACAGAAAACGTTATCATCTTAATTATATTTTAACTCTTTTTCCGGCTTTTTTCCATACATAATTTAATGTATTTAATATAAGTTCACAAAAATGAACCTCCGTTTTTACGGAGGTTCATAAAAAAGTGTCAAAAAAACTATTTAGCCTGTAATTTATTAACGGCTTTAGTTAATCTTGATTTCTTTCTTGCTGCGGTATTTTTGTGGAGAATACCTTTAGAAACAGCTTTGTCACATAACTGGTAAGCTTTGGATAAAGCTGCATTTAAAGCTTCTTTATCTTCCCCTTTAGCCAATTCCAAAACTTTTTTCAAAGCAGTTTTAATAGAAGTTTTGAAAGCAACATTTCTGATTCTGTTTCTTTCAGCAATAAGTACTCTTTTTTTAGCAGATTTAATATTTGCCATTTTAAATTTTTCCTTTTCTGTATCTTGCGGTGCTTAATGACGGCACCATACTCGAGGATGTGAGTAAACTTATAATAAAAAAAAGACACTATATTTGCAAGCATTTTGTTAAAATATAAACCTGAATTGTAAAATTATATTAACTAATTCTAAAGAATTATGCATAATGAACCGTTAAATAAAACAGCGAAATACACCTAACAGGAGATAGTTCATTGGCACCGTTGAGTTTCACGCCTCAACAGCAACAGGCAATACAAACTTATCGACAACAAAATAATATAGCTTCAATCATATCTGACGAGGCTGTTGTTGACATGATTAAACAACAGGGCGGACAAACCGCGTCCATTTTTCAGTCTTCCGGTTACTCATGGTCAGCAGGCCAAACGAATTTACCTTCACAAAACACAGGTAGAAACGAAACAATCTTTGATGCAAAAAAGAATAATAACCAATCCAATAACGTAAATAAAAATACAACATCAAAAAATACACCGTCTCCAGCACAAACTCTGCAACAGAAACAAAATGCAGAATTACAGGCACTCGGACTTCAAAATACCGAAGGGGCCGGCGGGAAATTTAAAGCTGGAAACGGCAATGAATATACTGTGGTAGGTGCTGCAACAAACGGAAGAACTATCGTAAAAGATTCAAAAGGAAACTTTCAGGTAGTGGCTCAAGACGGAACTCTGTTAAATAAAGATTATGTTATTAAGAGCAATACTGTTGATAATATACGACACAACAACAAAATTGCCCAGAATACTACAATTCAGCTTATGCAATCACAAATGGATAATGCTCAGGAAGCTTTTGACGCACAGCTTGCAAAAGACGGCTGGGCTGCAGATGTTGCCGACGGGGTAAGTAATTTATGGGGCTGGGCTCAAAAAGATGGTAATCAGGCATGGAGAGTCCGAAAAGATTTGAAAGCCTACAATAAAAATATAACCGATTTGCAAAAAGCGGCACAGCAGGGTGACGCTCAGTTTAATGCGAAATTTAAAGAAATTTACGGGATTGATTACAATCAAAATGCAATGGCTGATTATGTAAATAATCCTACGCAAGAAAATTATCAAAAAGCATTCGGGACAAAAAACAATATTACAGAACGAGTACAAAATTATAACAATTCACAAGATACCGGAGCAGTTATTGTTAAAGGAACAGCAACAGTTGCTGCCGGCGTTGCCGTTGGTGTTGCTACAGGAGGGGTAGGACTTGCAGCTGTCGGAGTCGCAGCAGCAGGAACCGCAGCATCAAGTGCTGCCATTAACGTCTCTGACCGACTGTCCTCAGATGTAGGTCTGCAAGATGGAGAAATGACTGAAATAATGAAAAATGCAGCCTGGGACGGAGCATCAGTACTGGCAGGCGGTGCGGTCGGAAAAATTGCAGGCACGGCTATTAAAGGAGCAACTACAGCAGCAAAAGCAGGAAGAGCTGCCGTTAGTGCAGCAGGTGATACGGCTATTGGGGCAGCTCAGGAATATGCGGAAACCGGGCAGGTTACAGCTGCAGGCACCGCACTTAATGCAGCTCTCGGAGGCGTCGGTATTGCAGCAGAATCCGGAGCATTAACAAGAGTTGGACAAAAAATAAAAAATTCCATAAGTCCAGAAGCTGGAGGTTCAACCATTAAGACTCCTGATACCACACCGGCTAATGTTCAAACGACAGGTAATCCTCCGCATACAACAGATACACCGGCTACGACCACCCAAACAAACAGTAGCACCTCTCAGACTACTGAGACTCCGGCTGTACAAAATATGTCTGAACAGGCTCAACCGGCGGCTTCTTCAACTACAACGACAAAGCCAGCCGAAAGTGTGCAAACCGAAACTTCTCAAACAAATGCAACTGCAGATAAAGCTCAAACTCAACCTGAACTATCTGCAGGAAATACAAATAAACCAGATTTCAAACATGGAATCATGTCTAATAATGCAAAATTTGAAGCAAATCTAAAAAATGCGGATTTAAACAATCCGGAAGTCCGACAAAGTTTTATTGACGGAATAGCTGAAGAGTTTCCGGAATTTGCAAAATATCCGAGAAAACAAAAAACTTTAAGCCAGCTTCAAGCTCTTGTCAATCACCCTGATTATGCAAATTTGAGTGATGTCAATAAAACAATGGCAAAATTATCAATATTAAAAGATAATGGAATTGAAGCAGGTTCGCTTTATTCAAAAAATAAAGTTCCTATATCAATAAAACGCCGTATAAGCGATATTGAATACTGTCTGGACAATCAAGTTGACAAAAAGAGTGCAGCTGCACTATACCATGACGGAGATTATGAAACATTCAAAATACTTAATGATGTAAAAAATCCGCAAAGAATAAGCGATGAAGAACTGTCTCAGATGGACGGATTTGTTAATCAGGCAAAAGCAAACGGAAACTTTATGGTTAAGCAGTCACACCTTACCAATCCTAAACAAATCCCAACTCAGACAATTAGCAAAAACGGAAGGGAGTATAATGTTAAAGTAATTGATCTTACGGATGCTAATGTTATGTCACATCTGGATAACTATGGCTTTGAAGCGGGAACAACCGCAGACAATTTACGCCTGACAGTACATATGAATGACGATATTAATAAAAGCCCGCAAATGACTGTAAGAAGAATGATGAACAGCAAAGATTTAAATCTTTCCGCGACCATGACTGACGGTACAAACCATCTTTACGGTGACATGCAAATAGGTATCCTTCTAGACTATGATCAGGGAGCAGTAAGTTATGCCTCTAATTATGCCGCAGGTACAGGTTTCGTAAAAGATAAGACAAATTTTGCAAAATCTAAATTAAAAGAAACTGAATCTTCCGCAGACACCTTTATAAAAGACCGTTTCATTGAAAACATGAAAGCCGGCGGCGTAGAAATATCCGACGAAGATTATGTAGCACTTTCTAATATGTTCAAAGACAAAAAAATGACGGCAAAACAATTAGAAAATATGTCGGATAACGGAACATTAACGGTTAACGGTAAAGAGTTCAGCACCGAACAAATACAAAACGCATTGGATAAAAGTACTGATGATTTATTAACAATGCAGGCAGAAATAAACGGCAAAAAATTTAAAAAAGGATTTAATGAAATTAATGTTTATAATCCTGAAATCAAAGCATTATACATAAGAGATAACAGTGCGGATGGAAAGCTTGAAGATATACTGAGCGACAAACTTTTACAATTTGCTCAGGATAATAATATTCCTATAGTATTCCAGAGAAATGTTATAGATTCTTAATAAACTTTTATCCGACAAATAATATGTAAAACTAATATAAAGAATATATTTTAACTTTTGTAACATTATTCATAAGAACTAGTTCTTAAGGATTATATTTTTTACCCGTTTGTGCTATATATTAATTAAGAAGAACTGGATTATAGTAAATAATAATTCAAGTAAGAGAGATATGGAGGCACAAATGTCAGTAGGACAATTCGTATTTATGTTACACAGCCACCTTCCTTATTATAGAAAAGCCGGCATGTGGCCTTTCGGGGAAGAAAACCTTTATGAATGTATGGCAGAAACTTACATTCCTTTACTTAATGCTATTTCGGAACTTTATGACGAAGGTATTAAGGCAAAATTGACTGTCGGAATTACTCCGATTTTGGCAGAACAGCTTAATGATGAACACCTGAAACACGGATTCGTTAAATATCTTAACTCAAGAATAGAACAGGTTTCCAAAGATTTGGAAAGGTATCCGGATCCGAAAGTTGCTCATTCTCAGCATTTAAAATATTTGGCTAAATATTACTTTGACTGGTTTAACCACATCAAAGATTCTTATGTTAATAAATACGGAATGGATTTAATCGGACAATTCAAAAAATATCAGGATTTGGGCTGTATTGAAATTACAACTTCAGGTGCAACTCATGGTTTTTCACCGTTGCTTGCAACTGACAGCAACCTGAATGCCCAGTTCAAAGTAGGTTCTGATACAACCAAAAGATTGTTTGGCAAAAAAGCCATCGGCTGCTGGCTTCCTGAATGTGCTTACAGACAGGGTTACGAATATGTGGGTAAAGACGGTAAAAAACACTGGAGACCTGCTATTGAAGTTACCCTTCAAAATAATGACATTGAATACTTCTTTACGGAATCTCATGTAATTGAAGGCGGAAATTCTATAGGTAACAGACGTGTAATCGGAGTTTACGGAAATATTGAATATATTCCGCTTCCTGAACGTCCTGCAACAGGCTATGATACATATTCAGCTTACTGGCTTCCTGATGCTCAGGTTGCTGTTATGGGCAGAAATGACAGAGCAGGTTATCAGGTTTGGTCTGCTGCTGACGGGTACCCGGGAGACGGCTGTTTCCGTGAATTCCATAAAAAAGATGATAAATCGGGCATGCACTATTGGAGAATTACATCCCCTACAACAGATTTAGGCGATAAAATGTTGTATGATCCGGTTTTGGCTTTAAACAAAATTAATGAAAATTCAGACCACTACACAACTTTAATTTACCACCTATTAAATGATTACAAAAAAGCTCACAACGGTAAAGAAGGGCTTGTAATGGTATCGTTTGATACAGAGTTATTCGGACACTGGTGGTTTGAAGGTGTAGAATTCATAAAACAAGTAATCAAAAAATTCAACACATATCTTCCTGAAGTAGAGAGAATGACAGCAGGTGAATACTTGCACGCCCATCCGCCTACGGAAGCTATTCAAATTCCGGAAAGCTCATGGGGTCAGGGCGGTCATTTCTATGTATGGAACAACCACTTAACAGAATGGATGTGGCCTATTATCCATGCTTGCGAAAAACGTATAAACAAAATTGCGGATAAATATCCGGAAATTCCGGAAGATAAACTTTTGCACAGAGCATTGAATCAAATGGCAAGAGAGAATTTGCTTTTGCAAAGTTCCGACTGGCCGTTCCTGATTACAACATGGCAGGCAAAAGATTATGCAACAGACAGATTCAGAGAACATGTTGACAGATTTGAAAAAATTTGTGACATGATTGAAAGCGGTAATATTGATGATGCTGAACTGCAAAAAATAGAAAGTATTGATAACTGTTTCCCTGTAATTGATTACAGAGTTTATCAATCAATCGAAGAAGGTGTAATACCGCAGCAGTCTGCAAAACTTGCACCGCTATATAATTAAAATATGAAAATAAATAAAAAATACGGGTTACATAACCCGTATTTTTTATTGCTAAACTTTTATTGACAATTTCGGAAACTCTTCTTTTATTTTTTCAAAACTTTTATTATCAGGTTCATATGTTTTGAGCGGTTTAAGCATTATTGTTTCATTATCACCCAATCCGATTTTTTTAAATAAAGCTTTAGTATCTTTAGTTTTTCCAATAAAACCATCCAGCCACATATCAACAAAAACGGTATGCTTCGCAGGTAAAAATGGTTTGCAGGTTAATTTATTATTTTTTGATTTTGGAACATTAAGAGCAACTACTGCATGATCAAGGGAACGCGGAGGTTTACGGGAATTAATTTCTTTGGCATAGACAGCAAACATATCACAATTTTTAATCCCGTTCATTCTGCAAATAGTTTTAGTAATTTCTGCAAATTCATCACAATTAGCAACCTTAAAAGCTTTAACACATCCAATAAGGCCTCTGAAATGCTCAGAAACCCCACCATCGCGATAAAGAGATTTGATAAAATATCTGACAAATTTTAACCTGTCTTCAAGGTCTTTAATTTCCGGTTGTTTAGCTGCAAACTCTTCAGGAGAAAGGAAGCAAGCCTTAGAAGGCGATCTTAAATCAGGAAGAGTTTCATTGAAGACAAATTTTAATTTAGGCAGAATTTTATGAGTTTTAGGGCGTCCGGTAAATGTATATTTTGAATTAATATTGTTTATCATATAAATAGGAAAACCCGTAAAAAAAATTTTTGCTCAAAGTATTGCAAAAAAAAATTCAGCATTTTATAATAGGTCTTGCGGGGCAGCACTGATACAAATCAGATGTTCCAAAACAAGGGAGCGTAGCTCAGTTTGGTTAGAGCGCATGCCTGTCACGCATGAGGTCGCGAGTTCGAGCCTCGTCGTTCCCGAATTAAATAACCACCGGTATTACCGGTGGTTATTTAATTTTGCGAAGGTTTCGAGGTGAGAACTTTTAAAGTTCGAGCGACCTGCGAGCAGAGGGCGAAGGCTTGGCTGCTTATGGCTTTGGCCATATAAGCAGACAACCGTAGACCCGTTTAATGCGAGCAGGTCAAGACGGCCTCGTCGTTCCCGCCATTTAAATTAAGAGCCTTTTTAAGAGGCTCTTTTTTAATAGCAGAATGCCAGTGGCAAAAGTGCAGATTGCGAGTTCGGCGGATTTGCGGACGTATTGCGTGAACGGTGTATTTTTATGTCCGGTTTATTCTCCGTATAATAATATGTAAAAATTTTGCAATATAGCAAATTATTTATAAAACTTTTGTGCTAGATTTGTTGTAAGTATAATTTTTAGGAAATCATTAATGAAAGTAAATCCAATTAAGTCTTTTACATTTAAAGCTAACAATTTTAATGAAGATAATACTCTGGGATATGATGATGAAATCTCACAATCAAGACGTAATTTTATACGTGAACATTATGACTCATATAAAATGCCCTATCAGAGCATATATGAAACAGAAGGCCGGTTGAGTGAATACAGGTTAAATAATTTAATTAATACTTTAACTAACAAACCTCGCAAAGTAGATTATAGCTCAATTATCAGTTTACCTGTTCCAAATATAAGATATATCGGAAATAATTCCTATCGCGGGGCCTCCATGGTTGATAAACCTGAATGTTTGCAAGTATTAAAAGATGCCGGAATAAAGCACGTCATCAGTTTGTATTATTCACCTGAATACGAAAAGGCTGTAAAGCAGACCGGTTTAGATTATCACTGTTTCGATATGAAACGCGGAAATGCAGAAGGCATTGAAGGTCTTTGGTGTACTAATGTTTGCAGGTCAAAGCAGACGTACGAAAATCTGATAAAGGGAATTTTTGGTGATGATAAAAATGCTATAGAAATTCGCCTGGAGGCTTATGATAGAGATTGCAGAGGTCCGATAGATGAGCTGGTCGGGTTTGTCAAACGCATGCAGGAAGGATATTGTTATGTCGGCTGCGAATTTGGAACAAATACTACAAGTGATGCATTAGTTTATATAAATAGAGCCTTTAATCCGCAAGATGGAAGGGAATTGGAGTTTTTTGATTATTATAAGGCAGATTGCCTGAGAAATTTATATGATAAATTAACCGTTAATGATAAAAAACTGATGGGTTGGACAAAACAATTTGATTTGAACTTTTTACCTAAATTAGAAATTGCAGAAAAGGCATTCCTGGAAAAAGCATTAAAAGAGGCTCGGGGATTATTTTAGCAATTTGTTGACATGTTATGTATTTTTGTCAAAATCTGTCGTGGGAACAAGTTGTGCGGGGTTATAAATTCTTGTTAAATTTTTACCATATCTTCTTTATATTGTCTTTTTAATAATTTTTTAAACTCTTCTTCCTTTTGAACAATAGATAATCCTTGTAAAGTTTTATCAATAAATTTTCTTTCCAGTATATTATTTTGCTCAAATTCATACACGTCATTAAGCGAAAAATTATATTCCATATTCATTGCCGGCATTATACGAATTTGTTTTCTATTTTTCCCTATGCTTTCAACTAATTCGTCTTGATCAAACTGTTGTAAAAAGCTTAATTTGCATAACCCCTGCAGAAGATTGTTATAAAAATCGGATGTTGATTTCTGACCTATAGACATCTTGTGTTCTTTCCAATAATTAATAAACTCGATTTCTGCACCCTTTTTAACATAAATGCTGTATATTTCACGACCATAACTATCAGCTATCCGAATCTTTAATTGTTTGTCATAGTCGGATAATTTCTCCAATTTACTTAAATTAACGCAATCAATAAATGCTCTGGATTGCGAAACTTTAAAACCAAAAGCAAAAAAGATTGCTATGCTTTTATTTTCAAGTACCGGACGATAATCTATTTGATTAATACAATCATAATTTAATATGATTTTATTTGCCCAATTAGTTTGATATGAGATAATTTTTTTATTTTCGTTGTCATCGATAAATGATTGTAATAGTTTTTCAATTCTTAAATCTAATAATTGTCTATTTAATTTACATTGATTAAATTTTTCGTACGGAAATAATTCCGGATAATTTATAAAAACAAAATCTTGAAAATCTGTTATCAACATTTTTTCAATATTTGAACATTTAAGGTTTGAAAGACGCTTGAAAATTTCTCTCCAGGTTAAGACAACAGGAAATTTAACCAGATAATAGTCATCATTAATAATATAATTACCCAAAATTTTACCTACAGATAATTGTTCTTCCCATACATTACAATGTGCAGGTTTATTTTCTATTATAAAAGTCCAATCATTATTTAAAGCAATAACACCATCATAAACAGCTCTTCGTTCAGAGCAAGATACTGCTTTGTTAAGTTTTATTCTTTCATCAGTAATGAGTATAGAAAGAATTTTAGAATTCAAAAAATCTTTTATATTTTAACCATAATGAGAGTAGCAAAAAAAATCCTTTACACGGTTTATTCAAAATATGTACAATAATATTACAGACAGAAATAACCTGATAAGTTTCGGAATACGCATAAAGCTTTCTGATAAAGGGCTTTTAAACTTACCGCAGAAAACGGATATATTATATTCTCCCAGTCCGATGGATTTTTTCTACAAAGAATCAAAAAACAAAAAAAGACTTGATGCTTTATCTATAAAAATTAAAGAAAAAATCAGAGAAGAACAAGCAAAACCGGATAATTCCGATATTAAAAATAAACTCCTCAATAAAAGTTATATAGCCGCTAATAAACTGCGAACAGTTGCCAGTAAAATTCTTGTTGTTGAACATTTAGGTTCTTTTTATAAATCATTCAAACTAATCAAAAAAATGACTCCTGCCTCTCCTCAGTACATAGAAGAATGGGCAAAAATCGGTAACTCTGTACATAACAAATTTATTGATATGAATATTGAGGATGGAAAAATTGAAAAAATTGCCAAAGCAGGAGATTCACATATTTTTATTTTAAATCATGACAATCCGGAAAAAGATAAGTTTGTTTACCCTATTTTTAATTCCTTTTTAAACTATGCATATACAGCATTCGGTAAACAAAATGACTGTCCCCGTCCTAATATTCTGGTCAGTGAAAATGTTATAAATCTTGTAAGCAAAAAATTTCAAAATATCTACAAAAAAATGGGACTTATACCTGTGGATGCCTCATTAACTGATCGAAATATTGATAAAAATGTAATTCCTGTAAAATATTTAATTGCAAAATTTGTTCACAAAAAATGTAATCTATTTATTTTTCCCGAAGGAAATAATTCTATATACAAAGACAAGACCTTAGAAGAAAAATTTCAACCCGGAGTTGCTAAAATTATAAAACATATATTGGATTCCAAAGACTCTGTCAAAGTCGTACCTCTAGGACTTTCATATCACAATGTCAAAAACAATATGGGTTCCATTCATATAGGAGATACTATAACCTTACGCAAAATTGATGACAATATTTATTATATAAAAGATGCAGAAACCCCTGAATTAATGGGTAAAAGCGGAACCAGAAAGTCCACACGTAATATAATAAAACTTCTTTGCTCAAAACTTGAAGATAGTGTAACTTTGAGCAAACTGGAATAAGAATCAGTCAGCATACCACCTTTATCAAGTTTTCCATTTTGGCTATTTAATTACATAAAAATGCAAATTAATTTTTTATTTATACAACTTCATCAAGCTTATTGATTCTTACTTTATCAAATCCTAATTCAAGGAGCTTTTTAGAATCAGTTACCCCGCTTCTTATCAAACTGTCTATATCAAAATTTGAAACAAACCATTCATCTTTTACACTATTATAAGCAATTTTATGAACACTGTTCCCGCCTTTCAGTTCCGAAAAAGGAATTTTATTCTCTTGTAAAAATAACGCAAAATTATTATATCCAATAACACTTTCTCTGCTATAGCTTTTAGAACCCACAATTAATGCTTGCAGATATTGAGAAGTCATATTGATGGAATTTTTTATTTTATCGGCGATTACTGCAAAAGAAATTTTATTCGAACTTAATTCTGGAATTATATGCATTAGGAAAACATTCTGTCCATCAGTAATTCCCATTGCCGTACAGTCGAAAATTCTGTCAGTCTTTGCAGAAACACCTTTTCTGGCACCGCGTAAATTCCATTCATTAACATTATTCATGATTGATGCAGCCTCTCTGTCAAAAGCCGCAGAAGATAATGGCCTTATCAAAGATGTAAAAGATATGTCCGACATATAATTTCCTTTCAAGAAACTTAACGCCCCTGAAAAATAAAATTTGTCTAAAACATACCCAAAAGTTTAAGTTTATTTAACTGTCCGATTTGATCGGCACCTGTCATATTTGCAGCACTTGCAGCAATGCCGGATTTCACCTCATCTTGAGAACAAAATGCTCGATTTTTATCTGTTTCATTACTTGCATCAACAGGCTGCATAATAACTGTCTGATTATTTTCGGATTTTAGTGCGGCTTTAGCAGACTCAAGCTTAGCCTTGTCTGCAGCCTTATCACCCGTAGGTTCAAGCCCCAGAGCTCTCAACTCACGCACTATTCTCTGATATTCACTGTCTGCAGCTACAGAATACATTGCATTACCTATTGAACTTACATTCATCGACATAAAATATACAACTCCCAAATCTTATTATATATTTATTATATACTAAATATATACAAAAATTCAACTATTTTTATACTTTTGTAAAGAAAAACCGGCATTAAGCCGGCTTTATTTCATGTTTAGATTAAAAACAATTCCTTTTTCCTATATTCCAATGATTTAAGCAATAAAGTTGTTACCAAATCTTGTTGCACCGTGGAAAAATGACAGTTTCATCATATCCACCAAAGATTTTCTGATTACTAATTTTTTATTAAAATCAATTTCATTCAAAGCTTTTGCTGTATTTTTATATGTATCATTAACAGTATTAGAAAATAAAACTAATCTTGCCATCTTGGTAACCTCTCTTCTTTATTTATCTCTCGTACTTATATAAAAAATTTCTATTTAAAATTATTGACTTTTTATTTATTATTTATATATTTTTTGTTACAAATATTTACATATTTTGATTTTATTAAAGATTTCCTACCATATAGCCGTTTTATTAAGTGAATAACAGGAGATATAGTTTATGGTAGATGCAATATCAGCATTCAATGCGAACAAACCTACAAATCCTAAAACTGATTTGACTATAAACTGGAACAAACTGACTGTTGATGAAATCAACGAATATGAAGAACAGGGTCAGGAAGTACCGGAATATATAAAAAAATGGGCAGAATATGTAGAGAATCTTGCAAATGTTCCTGACGATGTCACATATGAAAGTTATGCAACAGACAATGCAGGAGTCTCCAATTATGCACTAAACGGAGGATTATTTGGTGATTATAGCTCTGCAGAAAAAGATATTTATAAACAATTAGGACAAGATACCATAAATAATATCAAAACCATGGCTGCCCAGTTGGAACAGATTATGGATGAAGCTGAAAAAGAAGTGGGAGAAGCCGAATCCAGTAAAGATGGCATTGTTGACAGGATACAGACACTACAAACACGGGCATCACAGCTTAAAGACGACAAGAAAAATCCTCTAGCTCCTATGGAAATTATTGATATTAATAACCAGATTAAACTTGCTGGAGAAGGCGGCCTAACCACAATGGATATGAGATTAATCTCTCTTGAAAATATAGGAGGAACAGTAGAAGACGCCTACGAAATGATTAGAGGTGCAAAAGGCCTCGCATCAACATTAACTTCATACAGCGGAAATCATATCTTTGGCAATATACTAATTAAACAATACAGTAAAGAATTAGAAGAACTCTCAAAAGAACATACAAGAGATTTCAAATCTGCAAGCGAAGAACAGGATCAAAATATAGAAACTGTAGGCGGATATAAGAGTGACGTCGGGAATAGTGCAAATCAATTTATACCTCCCGGCTCCGAAACCAATATATCATCAGATACTACAAATACGGGTACAGACGGCAGCGATAACACAAGCACTGCGTCAGCATCCGCAAAAGCCGATGAAAAAGCTGCAGAAACAAAGAAAAAACAGGCACAAAGCACGCAAAAAACAAAAGAAGAAAAAACAAAAACACTCGCAGACGAAAAAATACTTACGGATCCGAATGAAATTCTCAAACGTAAGATGAAACGCGGCGAAGCTTAACGTAAACTTTCAACAGCAGCTTTTATATCGTTCGATTTATAAATATAATTACCGGCAACAAGCGAATTTGCCCCTTTTGAGACACAGATTTTTGCAGTATCAGCATTAATTCCGCCATCAACCTGAATTATCATATTGTCGTGAGAATTTTCTTTTATATAAGGAATCTTATCCGCACAATCACTCATAAATTTTTGTCCGCCAAATCCCGGTTCAACAGTCATGACAAGAACCATATCTGCATAATTAAGAATATCTTTGATTACTTCAGGCTGCGTTTTCGGCTTTATTGAAATTCCTGCTTTCACATCCAGAGCCTGAATTTGTTTTATAATATCCAAAGACCTGTCCAAAGCGGCCTCGTAATGAAACGTAATAATATCCGCACCGGCCTCTGCAAACGGCTGAATATATTTTTCAGGATTTTCAATCATCAAATGAATATCCAGCGGAAGTTGTGTAATTTGCTTAATAGATTTAACAACAGGAACGCCAATAGTTATATTAGGCACAAAGTGTCCGTCCATTACATCAATATGAAGCCAATCTGCACCTGCATCTTCAACGAGTTTTATATCTTTTTCAAGATTAGCAAAGTCAGCAGAAAGAATTGACGGTGAAATAATTATATTTTTCATATTGCCCCCAGTTTTTTGCAAGCTTCATAAGCAGCTTTTTGTTCAGCATCCTTTTTTGTTTTACCGCATCCGGAAGCAATAACCTCATCATTGTAGCTAACCTCAACTGTAAAAACACGGTTGTGAGCAGGCCCTTCCATATTTACAACATTATAAACAGGAATAGTCTTATTCTGGCCTTGCGTAAACTCCTGTAAAATAGCCTTTGCATTATACTGGCTGTAATTTTTTTCAATCTCGCAAAGATACGGTTCAAAAGTCTTTTTTATAAAAACCGTCAGTTCCGACAGTTTTCCGTCAAGGTAATATGCACCAAGAACCGCCTCAAAAGCACAAGCTGTAACCGATTCTAATTTTTGAACCCCGAGTTTTTTATCATGACTTCCGACAATAATCAATTTATCTAATCCTATATCATGGGAAATTATCGCCAGAATATTATCTGAAACAGCAATAGAACGAAGTTTTGACATATCGCCTTCAGCTGCTTCAGGATATTTTTCGTAAAGCAAATCGGAAACAAGCAATTTCAAAACAGCATCTCCGAGAAACTCTAATCTTTCATAGCATTCAGCATACTCAAGATCGTTTTCCTTTGTATAAGAAGGATGAGTAAGAGCCGGCCTGAATAAATCTCCGTTACTAATACTTATTCCAAAAATATCTTCTACGGATTTCATTTAGAACAAACCTCTGAAAAACGTTATCAAATCTGCTAAAAGCTCATTAGAAAACACAACATGCTTACAGAAGTAGTACATAACCGGAATAGTTAAAATAAAACTGTCAGTTCTGTCAAGAAAACCGCCATGACCCGGAAGAGAATGTCCCGAATCTTTAACCCCCGCATCTCTTTTAATAAGTGATTCACACAAATCACCTATTTGTCCGAAAACAGTACATAAAAGCCCGAGCATAACAGAAAAATACCATTCAAGGTTTATAAAATATCCGATAACCAAAGCTCCGACAACCGCAGCACAAGCACCGCCTATAGAACCTTCAATCGTTTTATTCGGACTGACTACAGGGGCCAGCTTGTGCTTTCCCAGATGCCTTCCTGCATAGTAGCAGCCAATATCCGTAGCAAGAACTGCCGTAAACATCAGCACAACAAATCCCAGACCGTCATTAAATCTTTCGGAACTTAAATTTCGCAAAAAGATTAAATGCAAAGGAAACCAGCCGCAATAAAGAATTCCTAAAACCGTAGTTGCAGCATTAGCAATGTAAGGCTGACGTCCTCTGAAAAGCACCCACATAAATGTTCCGATAACGGAAAAGGTAAGTGCTACCGTCACAAGATCAAATCGTTGAAAATACGCAGCAGCCGCAATAATCAGCTGAGCGAGAAACATAACTTTCAAACTAGGGAAAAATCCCTTATTTTCAAGAATTTTAACGTACTCTTTAGATGCCACAAAAATTATAAACAAAAGCATTAAGACTATGGCTAATTTACCATAGATAATACATGACATTGCAATGGTACCCATTACAAATCCGGTAAGCATTCTTGTGGCGTTTTTATTTAAGCCGCCTCCTGTTTGCTCTTCTTCTGTATTATTCATTATACGGTCATAACCTCTTTTTCTTTATCTGCAACAGTATTATCTATAATACCGGTATATTTGTCCGTAAGTTTTTGAATTTTATCTTGATTGTCTTTAACAGAATCTTCAGGCAATTTTTCTTCTTTCTCAATTTTTTTCAAATCATCTGTCATGTCTCGACGAATATTTCTGATTGCAACTTTAGATTCTTCACCGATTTTTTTAACATCCTTAACAATTTCTTTTCTTCTTTCTTCCGTTAAAGGAGGAAAAGCCAGTCTTATACAGATACCGTCGCTGTTAGGAGTAATCCCGATTTCAGCCTTTATAATTGCTTTTTCAATTTCTTTAATAATTGATTTATCGTATGGAGTAATTACAAGAGTGGTACCGTCCTGAACCGTAACCTGCGACATTTGTCTCAACGGAGTAGGAGCACCGTAGTAATCAACTACAACTTTATCCAGAATAAGCGGATTAGCTCTTCCGGAACGGATGGTAGCCAATTCTTTTTTAAGCTGTGTCACAGCTTTCTCCATTTTTTCTTCACCGAATAAAAATAATTCTTCTAATGAATCTGACTGCTCTGCCATTGTAACCTCTTTCTTTTTATAACTGATTTATTATACACCTATATAAGTACCGATATGCTCGGAATGAAGAATTCTCGAAATACCGTCTCTTGCATCAAAATCAAATACAACAATCGGAATATTATTTTGCTTGCATAAAGCACATGCCGATGTATCCATGACTTTTAAGCCGTTTACGATAATATCATCATAAGTAATTTTTTCGAGTTTTTTAGCATCAGGATTAACTTTAGGATCATCCGTATAAACGCCGTCAACTCCATTTTTAGCCATAAGCATTGCCTCTGCATTAATTTCTGATGCTCTCAATGCAGCGGCAGTATCTGTAGTAAAGAACGGATTACCGGTACCTGCAGCAAAAATAACAACTCTGCCTTTTTCAAGATGCCTGATTGCACGATGCCTGATATAAGGTTCAGCCACCTGATTAATCGCCAGTGCACTCTGTACTCTGCAAGGAACTCCGATTTGATTAAAAGCACTCTGTAAAGCAATAGCATTCATAACCGTTGCAAGCATTCCGACATAATCTCCGGAAGCCTGATCCATGCCAAGTTTTGCACTGTTTTTCATTCCGCGGAAAATATTTCCGCCGCCCACAACAACGGCTATTTCCGCACCTAAATCTCTTGCTTTTTTAATTTCTTCTGCAATCATTCTCACCGGAGCCTGATCAATACCAAATTCCTGAGACCCTAACAGTGCTTCACCACTTATCTTTATTAATACCCTCTTATATTTCAAATTATCCATAAAAGACCTCTTCTTTTAATCATATATTAAAGCAATCTGATTGTAAAGCGTTGGAAAGCAGAAATATATTAAGTTATGTAAACTTAAATATATAGCCTTAAACCCGCTGTTAGCAATAGTTTTCCAAATTAATATATAAAAAGAATATAAATCGTAGCATTTTTTTCAATCACAAAGTTTTTAATATAATATACGAGAAAATTATCACAGTAAGAAAAGGAGAATATATGGCACGAGTACTTATTTCAATGCCCGAAGAATTTTTGCACAAGATTGATCAGGTAGCCGATGGAGAAAATCGTTCACGCAGTGAATTAATCAGAGAAGCTTTGAGGACTTATATCTATAAACAGAAAGTCCGTCAGTCAACCACTGCAGGAAAAAATGCCGAAATCCTTGAAGAATTACTTGAATAATAATCTTGTATAACGGCTTAAAAGATTTGGGAAGATTTTGCGGCACAGTATAACTGTGCCGTTTTTGGTATAAAAAGGAATCCTTTATCATACATTTTTTTAGCTATTGTAAAATGTTCTTCACAAACTAACAAAAAAAATATTGATGTTTTTTTATAAATAGTGTAATATTAGTTTTACAAAAAGGATGTGTGTATGAAGGAAAATTATATTCTTCCTCAAAAGTCCGAATTAAAACAGATTAAAATTTCGGATATTATATTTCCGACTCCTGATTTGAAAAACATTTTCGAATCTAAAGCGATTGTCATAGGGAAATGGATTATTCGCTGGATAGAATCAGGATTGGCGGATAAATCCGTTGAGATTAACAATCTGCTACCATCAAAAGCAGATTTCGCATATTTTTTAGGTGTCAGCGTCGGTACAATGCAAAATGCATTCAGATATGCAGAAGATCAAGGCTATCTTGAATCAAAACAGTGTATAGGTACTATGATTAAGGACAGAAGCAATTCTTCCTCAGCTTTAAGAAAGCTTACATCCAAAAGAGAAACAGCAATTAACGAAATTAAAAAATATATTATTAATACCAAGTTTAAAGCAGGACAAAATCTGCCGCCATCAAGAACCGTAGCCTTAATTATAGGATGTTCGGCAAATACTACAAGACTTGCTCTTGAATATCTATGCCGTGAAGGGATTTTGGAACATAAATTTAAAAATTCAAGAGAATCAGGATGGAGAATAGTAACCACCGATTTTAACTATGAATTGAATGAATCTGTCAAACAAAAGACTCTTGTAGAAAAAGTAAGCTGTGATTTGAAAGATTTTATTGCCAAAAATCATAAAATCGGAGATAAAATTCCGTCGCATTCAGAACTTTCAAATATATTGAAAGCCAGCATAAAAACCGTTCATGATGCACTTTCCGTTTTGATAAAAGAAGGAATTTTGCTGCCGCACAGAGGCAGGTACGGCACAACAGTAATAAGAATGCCGTACGAAAAACAAAAAAATGAGAAAAAAGAAAGATCAATTTTCGCATCTGCACAGGAGACGGCTTTCTATTACTACGAAAAGACACAAAATCGTATAAAGGAAATGATTGCAAAAAACTATGAAGTGGGCGATAAATTTCCATCTATACTTGAACTTGCCCAGACTCTTGATTTAAGCCCGAATACGATAAGAAAAGCTTATCAAAATCTTGCAAAAGAAGGATATCTGGCATTTTCAAGGGGAAGATACGGCGGAACCTTTGTTGTTGACATTCCTGAAACAGGAGAAGAAACCTTTAAATGGCTTGCCGTTAACCCTCAATACGCCGAAGTTTACAATATTCAATAAAAATTTAAAAACGAATACTCCCTTAATTTTTTATATTTGTCTGTATTTAAAATTTAACAACCGGACATACAGAATAAAAATCATATTTTTAATGTTGATTTTCGCAAAAAATCCATTAAAAGGTTGATGTGATATGTCGGGAAATATTCTATTGTAGAGTTGGGGAAAACTCAATAAACCGGACTTTTAATAAGGGAATGTCTAAAGTACAAAAATGACAAAACAAACAACATTAGATACATCAGATGTATTATATGAAGAATATGACTGGTTTCAGAAACTGTTTCCGCTTGCTCTGCAAAAATCAAGCGATGGTTTCTTCATGCCCGGTTTAAAATGCGAAATGATTGGCCTCAGCAAAAATATAAATATGCTTCAAAGTCCGAAATCCCACTTTGTAACAAAAGTCCGTATTGATAAATTTTACGATATGTTCATTCGAATTGAGGAACCCACTGTAGCCTTACTGTTGAATAAAGGCCTCGGAAAATCAAACAGAGGCTTCAACATTAACAAAATGACCGATCTTGAAGGTGAAGTTTTAACCCAGTTTAATGACTATGTTTATAAAATTATCGTCCAGTTTCTTGAACCGCCGCCACTTGTAAACTTTACCAGAACAAATTTTGATATGACTCATGTAACCTTCATAATAAAAGATGAAGAAGAAGGTACAATGGGCAGATTTATTATAACAGTACCTGACGGCAGACTCAAACCCAATAAAGTAATAAGTAAAGAGGATAAATTTGAATACAGTGATTTTTATAAATGCAATACTACCGCAAAAATAGGAATCGGCTGGACAAGATTAACAGTAAAATCACTTAAAGAACTTGAACCGGAAGATGTTGTAGTACTGGAAAACAGCAGACTTGACTGCTGGAAAATATTTATTCAGGATAAAGCAAATGATTTGCTTTTGGAACCAAATATGGATTTGGTTATTCCATTTGATGAAGATAACGGAGGTAATGATATGGGCAATACAAACGAGGCAGCAAATTTATGGGATAGTATTGAGGTTGATATGTATGCCGAACTTGATCCCGTAAAAATTACTCTCGGTAATTTGAAAAAGATAGAAGACGGACTTGTCATCGATGTTGCAGGGCTTTATGACAATAGAGTAACACTGAGAGTTGAAAATAAAGTAATAGGACACGGTCAGCTGGTAATAATAAACGACCGGTACGGTGTAAAAATTACGGATATTGCAGAAGGTGCGGAAGACATAGAAGATGATATTCAAAATCCGCAGCAGGGCCCTATTGCTCCGACAATAGAAACTGAGACTTCCGAAGAAACTCCTTTACAGCAAGAAGAAGCGGCTCCGCCAACACAACCTACGGAAGGTGATGATGAAGAATTTGATTACAGTGATTTTGAATTAGAAGACGAAGACATTTAAAATCACATCATTATAAAAAACAATATTACTTGTTAAAAATTTAAAAAGAGGGAATTATGGGTGGATACTTAGTTAACTTTTCGGTTTATACAATGGCAATGATAGGATTAATCTTCTTTGCCCTTATGATTTATAAAAAATTCTCGGGGATGGGAATTCTTGAAAAAAAATCAGAATTTCTCAAGGTGGAAGAATCAATCAGTATAGCTCCCAGAAAGAATCTCTATGTAATCAGAGCAGGTAACGAACGATTTTTGATTGCCGGAGACACGGATAAAACGACTTTAATATCAAAACTTGATGATAACCATAAATCACAATCCACAGTTCAGGAAATACAAAACTTTCAACAAAGAAACTCTGTGGACGATTTACCGGATATAACCGTTCGGAGATATTCAAAAAATTCACAAAATAATGTACTCCACAATATGGTAAGGAAAATTAATCAATAAATAAAGGACAATTAATATGGATAATGTTTTAAAGGATATAAACCCGATAATACAGCTTTTAATAGTAATGACAGTATTTTCACTGCTGCCGTTTGTATTTTGCTGCATGACAAGTTTTTTAAGATTTGTCATAGTATTTTCAATGTTAAAAACCGCACTTGGTACGCAACAGGTGCCTCCTTCAACCGTTATTATCGGATTAGCAGTTATATTAACATTCTTTACCATGGGACCGACATTCCAAAAAATGTATGAAATGGGAAGTGTTCCGTATCAGCAAAACCAGAACATAGTTCTGGCAATAGAAGAAGGCTCAAAACCGCTAAAAGAATTTATGATGAAACAAACAAGGGAATCCGACCTTGCCTTCTTTGTAGAACTATCAAAAAAGCGGCCTCCTGCAACACCTGATGAAATAACAATATGGGAAGTTGCACCTGCATATATAATCAGTGAATTAAAAACAGCATTTGAAATAGGATTTGTGATATTTGTACCTTTTATTGTACTGGATTTGGTCGTAGCAAACATTCTGCTGGCACTCGGTATGTTTATGTTATCACCAACAATTATATCACTGCCTTTTAAGCTATTGATATTTATTGCGGTTGACGGCTGGGCGTTAATAGTTCAGGGACTTGTTACAAGTTATAATTAATGAGGGTTTAATACATGTTAGAAGTTTTAGTAGAATATTTAGCACAGGGATTTCTGATAATGCTTGCAATTTCAATGCCATGTGTACTGGTTGCAGCCGGTATCGGTCTTGTAGTTGGTATATTACAGGCTGTTACGCAGGTTCAGGAACAAACTATTGCTGCAGCTCCAAAAATTCTCGGAGTATTTCTAGTTATTGTAATTGGAGGTTTTGGATTTATACGACTTTTAACAAATTTATTTACTGATGGCATGGCGATTGCCTTTAATGTTGTGCCTAAACATGATGACTACGTACTTGCGGCTGACTACAGTAAATATACGTCAACCTATGGAGGACTTGCTCCTAATAAATTCAAAAATATTGATGAAATAGATTACATAATGAAAAATCCGGGACGTGTTCCTTTTATCAGGAATGAAGAACGTCTCCGTACAATAAAAACAAACAGAACTCCAAATCCGCAGCCTGATTTGGTTGAAACAAGAAAAATTATGGGTAATTAGGAGACAGCATGGAACCGATTCTTGCAGAATTAGCCAAAATCTTTCCGCAGCTTAATGCCGCTTTAGCCGCCGGCATATATATTTTTGCGAGAATGCTCGGTTTTTTCAGATATGCACCTGTATTCAACAGAAAAGAAATTCCTACTCTGGTAAAGTTGTCACTTGCATTACTTATGACTATAATAATGACTATGCTTCTGGCTCCTTCAACACTTGCCGGAACAAATGATTCATTACTTCTGTCAATAATTCTGAATTTTGCCGTAGGTGCTATGATAGGTTATATGGCTCAACTGATACTTATCGCGGTAGATGCCGGAGCTGATATGATAAATATGCAGATGGGTTTGTCATCGGCTATGGTGCTTGATCCGACTTCAAATTCGCAGGTATCAATCCTCACAAAAATATTCTCATTACTCGGGGTGTTAATATTTATTCATCTTGGCGGAGTGTACTGGTTGATAAAAGCTTTTATGCGAAGTTTTGAAATATTTCCGCTATTTGCAACATCCGTACCGCTTTCCCAGCTGATAAATATGGATTATCTTATAAAAATGACTTCAAATGTTTTATACATGGGTCTGCAGATAGCATCTCCGATTCTGCTGGCAACTCTGGGACAGGACATCATTCTCGGGGTAATTTCAAAAACGGCACCGCAGGTTAACGTTTTTCAGTTGAGCTTCCTGTTCAAACCTGTACTCGGTGCAGCAATTATGGTATGGATTCTGCCTATGCTTTTAAATGTCATATGCGATTATTTCCTTTCATACGCAAGAATATTTTAACAACTTAAATAAATAATAATTTAACGGAGAAAATTATGTCTAATTTAACAGTTTTATTTGGTAAAAGAGTTAAAAAGTTCAGAATGAAAAATAAACTTTCACTGGAAGAACTCGCAGAAAGAACAGGTATTGCCGTAACAAACATGGACAAAATTGAACGCGGAGAAAGTTTCGTCACAGCTCCGACTCTGGAAAAACTTGCAGAAGTTTTGAATGTTGAAGTAAAATATTTATTTGACTTTGAAGATTATAAATCTGTTGATGATATTAAGACCGAATTAAACTTTGACATACAAAACGAATCCAATATTTATCTTCTGTACAAATTGTATAAGATGCTTGTGAATGAATAGCATAAACCGTTACGGACAGATATCTTCCCAGTTAATTTCTTCTTTTTCTTCTCCCGGTTCAAGAATCTGTTCACCGCTCTCCAGCATTACCATAAGAGTAAGCCGAAGCTGCTTTTTATAATTTTCTCTCGCCTTTTCAATACTTTTGGCACAAAAACAGAAACTCGGGATTTCCTCAATCATAATGTAATGATAAGGCTTTCCTTCAAAATCCAAATCCTCGCCTTCTATAAGCGTCCAATCCAAATTAAGATAATACTCTAAATCTTTTTCCATTATTCGTCCAGAGAAGTCTCCGTTAACGGTTGTGAAATCATAATACCGTCACCGCCTATAACATCAGCTTGTTTTCCTTCAATATACAGATAAACAGGTTTATCTGTATTGCGTCTTGCTGTTTTTATAATCTGATAGAGTCTTTTATAAACGCTGTCTGTTCCGCCGCCGTATTCAAATTGACGAGACAAATTAATTATAACTACATTTGAACGCTCGTCTATATCAATGATTTCCGTACCTACAGGTATCTCGGAATAAATACCAGCAGTTTTTTCACTCTTAGTAGGCCCGAGAATCAGTGAACTTATTGCAAATTTAATCTTTGAGCCATCAATTTCCGGAGAATATTCACGTTTCACAATTTTATAAATTTCTTCATGGTTATCATTTTGTCCTATAAAGACAATACCTGCATATTCTTTTTCTTTTGGCTGCTCAGGAATCGGCTGCTGCTGCGGTTCTTCAGCCGGTGTAGTTACCGGTGGAGGCGTTGAAGGGTCTTCTATTTCCATGTTTCCCGGCGAAAGCATTTGTAAACCCAAATATACTGATGCAGCAATCATTGCTACACCAACAAGTCCTAAAAATACCTTTTGATCTGTCTGCATAAAACTCTATTCCTTACATTCGGTAACTACATCTTTATCCACTGTGATTATACCATTAACATAGATTTTGTCATTTTTGATTACAGCTTCCTGAATCTGCATGTCTGCATCTTTGTTTTCTAGTATTCTTAATGAAAAGTTTAACGGATTTAAGTAATTAAGTAAATACGTTATTTTGCTTAGATCCATTTTTACATAATCATTCATAACATTAGTTTGTGTAAAGATTATTCTTCCGTTATGGACATTAATGTCAGAAGTAATGACAACACTTTTACTCATTCCAAACATAGGAAAAGCTATCTTTATAACATACATGAATTTGTTATTCTTAATTTTTACTTTTGCAGATTGAATATTAAACAGGCTTATACTTTTTCCGAGAGAATTAATTTCGTCAATCAAATATTTATATTCTTTGTTCTG
Organism: Candidatus Gastranaerophilales bacterium; assembly: GCA_944325865.1. Taxonomy (GTDB): domain Bacteria; phylum Cyanobacteriota; class Vampirovibrionia; order Gastranaerophilales; family Gastranaerophilaceae; genus Scatousia. The sequence continues at coordinate 124,354 of CALVBS010000002.1, forward strand.
CATAGAATTATTAATGTCACTCTCAGTCATAACCGCACCGAATGTCATGCCGAAATCTTCCTTAAATGTTGCGGTATTGTTTTTCTTATCAAGCACAATATAATTGTAATCGCAAATTGTCTTTAGATTGAGATAGCTTAAATAAACATCATCCGATACAATATTTTTACCTGTAATAGAAAGCGATTTAAATCTTCCTGCCGCAAGATCTGCAGCACTAAAACTTTCAAGTTTTACATCAAAATCACCTTCCGCATCATTTTTAATTGACTTTTTAATTATGGATTCTCCGGCTTTTCTTGCAATAAAATTGGCACCGGTAACAGAACCCATAAATTTTGAAAATCCGCTAGAGGTTTTGTAATTTTGCGGACACTGAAAATCGGTGTAACTGCACTGTGCATTTGCGGATAGTCCGAAAATCATTATCGTAATTACAGATATAAGTAACTTTTTCATATTATTCAAACACTTTCTTAATTAAAATCTTCTTATTATCTATAAGTCCTACTGCACTTACACTCTTATTATAAATCAAAATAATAAAACCGGCACAATCACTGTTATTTTGAATAGCCATACCATGAAGCACTTTTTCATGCTCAATTTCATTGAGTTCAATTTTGGGCAGCGTTAATACATCGACCGGATTTATCAAAAGTTCTCTGACTTTTTCCGGATGCTCTTTCAAAAATACCAGATCTGTGCTGTCATTTATTTCAAAACCTCCTGCCTGACATCTCACAAGTTTTATTAAATGTCCGCCGCATCCAAGTGTTTTGCCCAAATCATACGCAATAGAACGAATATAAGTCCCTTTAGAACATTTTATAAATATTTCGGCAGTTTGAGTTTTTTCATCAAAATTCTTCAATTCAATATTATAAATAATAACTTTTCTTGGTTTAATCTCTACTTCTTCACCTTTTCTGGCATATTCGTAAAGTTTTTTACCGTTTACTTTTATTGCGGAATAAATAGGAGGAAGTTGAGATATCTCACCTTCAAAATTTTTCAATCCGGCAATGACATCTTCTTTCGTAACTTTTTTGTCATATGTTCCGGTTATTTCACCTTCAATATCGTATGTAGCGGTATTAGAACCTAATTGAATAGTGGCAATATAAGCCTTGTCATCCTCAAGATATTCTATTAATCTGGTAGCTTTTCCGATACAAACCGGCAACACTCCCTGTGCAAACGGATCTAAAGTTCCGGTATGTCCAATCTGCTTAATTTTTGTAAGCCGTCTTAAAACCGCAACAACATCGTGAGACGTCATGCCTTTGGGTTTATAAATATTTAAGAATCCAAATAAATTACCATTGCCGGCAGAAACAGCTTCAATGCCGTAAGCTTTTTCATCCTTACCTGCAGTCATAATCGTAAATCCTAGATTTCACCTCTTGAAATTTTATCAATAAGTTCACTGACTCTTGAACCCTTCTCAAGAGAATCTGTATAAACAAATTTTAATTCAGGTGTAAGACGTAGTCTTATACGTTTGCCGACTTCAAAACGAATTTTCGGAGTGTTCCGTTCTATAACTTCCTTTGTCTTTTCAACCTGATTTTCGGCTCCAAGAACACTGTATATAACCTTTGCAAAAGAGTTATCATGAGAAACTTCAACATCCACAACAGACACAACGCCTTCAAGACCTCGAATTTCTTTTCTCAATATTTCAGATATATCTCGCATTAATTCTTTTCTTACTCGTTCATTTCTAAGAGTCATAATCATCTCCTTGTATTCAGATTATAACATAAAATAATATAACTCAATTATCCTATTAATCAACACTGAATAGTAATTTCAATTACCGTATCATTTGCCGAGACGAATTTCATCTATATCAATATAAATTCTGTAACCTAATATTTTGCAGATTAATTTCATTTCAGTATATTTTAATGACTCACTTGCAAGTTTATGGGAAATAAGACTTTGGGTATAATTTTTTCCGCTGAGTTCACTCATACGTTTTGCAAGTTCCGTAATTGTCATACATTTAGAACCCAGCATAATTTTTACTTCTTCCCGTACATTCATAGCAGTATTATACCTTTGTATTGACATTTCGTGAAAATAATTGCATATTCATGAATAATATTCATAAAAAATGAAATAATTAGATTATTTGTAAAGAAGGAGAAGTTATGAAAAAAGGTTTTACACTTGCAGAGGTTTTAATAACTCTTGGAATAATAGGCATTGTTGCAGCACTAACCATTCCTAATTTAATCGGAAATTATGAAAAATACATAACTGTCGTAAAACTTAAAAGAGCTTACTCCATAATCTCTCAAGTTACCGAAAGGGGTGTTGCCCAATATGGAGATATGAATGGTTGGGATCCGTTTTACAACGACAATGATAATTGTGAAAAATATTATAACAAATATTGGAAACCATATATACAAATTGCAAAAGGACCGGTAAAATTTGACAGATATTATGATGCGGATTTATTTAAAAAATATGGTTATAAAGGGCCATTCTCAACCATTAACGGTTCTCCATGGTATGACTTATATGGTCAACAAAATTTAAGTATAACTGTAGGATTTGATTTTATTACCACAGATAACATTTTTATTCGAGTTGATATGAATAACAATATAATTGTTGATTTAAATGGTCCACAAAAACCCAATAAAGCAGGACGAGATGTTTTCTGGTTTTCTATTAATAAAATAAAAAATAAAGTTATACCTCTTACTGATTATATGGGTGAAAAAGAATGCGGAACTATAAAATCAAACACCAAGGGCGGAGGATACACCTGTGCTGACAAAATAATGAAAGACGGATGGACAATCAAAGATGATTATCCATGGTAACATTAATTACAGGCTGTCGCGTTCAATTTCTTCTGTTGTGGTAACTTCAATTACGTCACCAACTTCAATATCATTCCATTTGCTGAACGAAATACCGCATTCAAATCCTTGAGCAACTTCTTTAACGTCATCTTTGAATCGTTTAAGCTGGTCAATCGCACCTTTGAATATTTCTTCGCCGTTACGCAGTAGTCTTGCAGCCTTACTTCTTACAATCTTACCTTCAGTAACATAACATCCTGCAATTTTCGTAGTCTTACCGATTGTAAATACCTGACGAACCTCTGCTTTTCCGAGTTCAACTTCTTTAATTTCAGGCTGTAAAAGTGAAAGCATTGTTTTTTCCATATCTTCAAGAATTTGATAAATAATATCGTAAGTCTTGATAGTAACACCTTCTCTGTCTGCTGCTGCTGCTGCATTATTATCGGCTTTTACTGTAAATCCGAGAATTAATGCTCCCGATGCAGACGCAAGCATTACATCAGCTTCAGAAATATCTCCGACTCCAACGTGAATAATTTTTGTAGTAATTTCTTTAGATTCAAGCTGGGCAATAGCCTGAGAAACAGCTTCCGCAGAACCATGCGTATTGGCCTTTATAATTAAATTAAGATGAGGAATATTATCATCACCTGCAACTGCTTCACGGCGTATATGAGCAGGGAGCATTGCCTCTAATCGTTTATCACGTTCTTTTTCTTTACGTTTTTCAACGATTGCTTTCATTTCTTTTTCGTTCTTAACAACTTCAAACCTGTCACCAGCCTGCGGAACTTCAGTAAGCCCTAAGATTTCAACAGGGGTTGAAGGTTCTGCTTTTTGAATTTTTTCACCGCTGTCGGATAGCAATGCTCTCACTCGACCGCAAGCTGTTCCGACAACAACACAATTACCTATTCGCAATGTACCGTTTTGAACCAGTAGTGTTGCAACAGGCCCTTTGCCCTTATCAAGGTTAGCTTCAATAACAACACCTGAAGCTTCTGCTTTAGGATTAGCTTTTAAATCCTGAATATCAGCAACAAGCAGAATATATTCAAGAAGTTCATCAATACCCGTACCCTGCAAAGCAGAAACTTTTACAGTAATTGTATCACCGCCCCATTCTTCAGGCACAAGACCGTGTTCCGTTAACTGTTGTAAAATTTTGTCAGGATTTGCCCCCGGCTTATCAATTTTGTTAACAGCAACAATTATAGGTACATCTGCAGCTTTTGCATGGTTAATAGCCTCTATTGTCTGAGGCATAATACCGTCATCCGCAGCAACAACAAGAATTGCAATATCCGTAGCCTTTGCACCTCTTGCCCTCATTTCCGTAAATGCTTCGTGTCCCGGTGTATCTACAAATACAATCTTTTTCTCTTTATTATTATCAAGATAAACGGTATAAGCACCTATTGACTGTGTGATTCCACCGACCTCGGTTGCGACAATTTTATGTTTTGATGCTCTGATACTGTCAAGTAATGTTGTTTTACCGTGGTCAACGTGACCCATAATACTTACTACCGGAGCTCGTTTTTTAAGTAATTTTTTATCAACTTCACTGAGTGCTTTCTTTTCCTGTTCTTTTTCAAGTTCTTCTTCTATATAAGCATCCAGATCCTCGTCAAGAACTTCAAGGTTATATTCCGCACAGATTTTTTTGATAACATCAACATCAATAAGCTGGTTAATTGTAGCTATAATACCGTTCATCATAAGAAACTTAACTATTTCAGCAGGAGTTTTCTGAATTTTTTCAGAAAGTTCAGAAATAGTCATAGCATGATTTACGACTATTGATGTAACTTCTTTTACTTCTTCATCTTTATGAACTTTTTTCTTATGTTTCTGAGCAGCAGCTTTTTCTAATGAAATTCTTTCCTGTTCTTCTTTTTTGGAATTAAAATCTTTATCTTTTTTTCTGTTATCCGAACGTTTTTTACCTGAACCTTTATTTTCATAGATATCCTGTGAAATAATATGACGCTGAATAGGTTTTTTAACACCGTCAGGTCTTTCCGGACGTTTAACTGCAGAAGCAGGTTTTCCATCCTGTCCTTCTTTTGGCGGGAAAGGTCTTTTACCGCGTTCACCTTCCGGACGTTGACCTTTTGGCGGGAATTTTCTGCCTTCAGAATCTTTTTTGTATGGAGGCTTTGCAGCTGCAGTATTACCTTCTGCGGAAGGCTGCGGACGCGGAGCTTTTCTCACAATTTCCAAACGGTTTTGCGGTTTTACAACCTCTACACGCGGTCTTTGTATTTCAACAGCAGGAGCTTTCTTTTCAGGTTCAACTTCTTTTTTCTCTTCCGGTTTAACTTCAGGTTCCGCCGGTTTTGCCTTTTTAACAATAAACGCTTTCGGTTTTTTAACCTCTTTTACAGAGCCGGCACTTATAAAATCTTTTAATCTCTTTACTTGATCAACAGTTAAAGTACTTGAATGAGTTTTTCCTGTTATTGAAATTTGGGCAAGCTTTTCAATAACTTCTTTGCTTGTCATTTTCAATTCCTTTGCTAACTCATTTATTCTTATTGATTCAAAACTCATTTAGTAATTTTCCTTTCAACTCCTGCGGTATCGGAGTTTTTAATGTTTTTTGCAATTTATTTTTTTTAAATGCCGCTTCTATACACGAATTATTATAACAAAGATATACGGATCTGCCAAATATTTTGGAATCACCGTTGATAACGAGGTCTTGATGTGTTTTCTGCTTAGTAATTTTTATTAAATCATCCCGATTTTTAATTATTCCGCATCCGACACATTTTCTTTCAACCATTATCAATCCCTAATTTACTTCTGCTAATTTTTCCAGCTTTAACTTCTGGTCATATTCCATCAAAAGCTTGATGAGTTCATCCAAATCACCGTCAATAACAGTCCACACATTAAGGTTATGATTAATTCTGTGGTCAGTCAAACGACCCTGCGGGAAATTATAAGTACGAATTCTTTCACTTCTGTCACCGGTACCTACCTGTGAACGGCGAAGATCAGTAATCTCCTGCATTTGTTTTTGAACTTCCATATCATAAAGTTTTGCTTTCAAAATCTGCAGTGCACGTTCTTTATTCTGTAGCTGTGAGCGTTCTTCCGTACAAAATATCATAATTCCGGTAGGTTTGTGAAATACTCTTGCCGCAGTTTCAACTTTGTTAACGTTCTGACCGCCTGCACCGCCCGAACGTGCAGTTGTAATTTCAATATCATTCATATTGAGTTCAACTTCAACATCGTCAACTTCAGGCATAACTGCAACGGTTGCTGTAGATGTGTGAACTCTGCCCTGAGATTCAGTTGCAGGAACTCTTTGGACACGATGTACCCCTGATTCGTATTTCAATCTTGAATAAACAGCATCACCTTTGATTGAAATAATAATTTCCGAAACACCGCCCGCTTCACATTCAGTTTTACTCAAAACCTGAGTCTGCCAGCCCTGCTTGTCTGCATATCTCATATACATTCTTGCAAGGTCACCGGCGAAAATATTGGCTTCGTCACCGCCGGCTCCGCCTCTGATTTCAAGCATAATATCTTTATCATCCATAGGATCACGCGGAAGAAGAAGTATTTTCATTTTTTCTTCAAATTCCGGAATTTTTGCTTCATTTTCTTCGATTTCAGCTTTTATCAAAGCCTTCATTTCTTCATCCGACTCTGAATGAAGCATTTCTTTTGCCTCTGCAATGGCATCTGTTGCTTTTTTCCAGTCATAATAGAGTTGAACGGTCTCTTCCATTGACTTTCTCTGCTTTGATAAATCACGGAAACGTTTATAATCCTGTATTACAGCCGGATCAGAGAGTGTTTCTCCGAGCTCTTTATATTTCTTTTCTATCTGTAAAATCTTATCTAACATATCTTTCATACCCCGATTATAACAAGAACAAAATTTTTTTCAAATACGCTATATACATTCAAAATTTATTTATGGTAATATAAAAATCGGAGAAAACATTATGCCGCCAAATTACGGAATAGCACTGTTAATAACATTTTTAGCCGGTCTTGCAACCGCAATAGGGGCAGTAGTAGCTTTTGTTGTGAAAAAAGATAATATGAAGGCTTTATCAATAGGGCTTGGGTTTTCTGCCGGTGTAATGATATTTTTATCTTTTGTTGATATAATTCCTGCTGCAAACCAAATGCTTAACGGAATTTTTCCGCAAAAACACGATTGGGTTGTTTATTTTAGTTTTATTATAGGGCTGACTATTGCAATATTAATTGACTACTTTCTGCCTGATCACGTCGATGAGGAAGAGCTGCTTCATCCGGATATGCCTACAAAACATAACAGTATGATTAAACGAGCAGGTTTATTAACGGCCATAGCAATTTGTGTGCACAATTTTCCGGAAGGTATGGCAACATTTATGACTTCAACTCAGGATTTAACACTTGGATTGTCTGTAGGACTTGCTATTGCAATACATAATATTCCGGAAGGTATTGCCGTTGCGTTACCTGTTTATCAGGCTACAGGGAAAAAACGTTATGCAATGCTTTATGCGGCGTTGTCAGGAATTTCGGAACCTATCGGGGCTGTTATAGGAATGTTTTTACTTCATATGTTTCTGCCTGAAGTGATGGTGGGAGCATCAATGGCTGCCGTTGCCGGAATTATGATTTACATATCTTTTGATACACTGCTTCCGCTTGCAAAAGAATACGGAAACTGGCACCTTTCAATGGTCGGAATTGTTTCCGGAATGCTGTTCATATGGACAAGTCTATTATTAATGCCGTAAAGGGCAAAAATAATGATTAATAAATTGGATTCTCATCCGCAGACTATTGCTCATAACCATATTATGGAAAAATTCCTTCCGCCTTTACTACAATGTTTTTCTACTACACTGCAGATACTTCCTATCTCAATACTTTTAAGGTATAATTTCTGTATAAATTAATTCAGCCGGAGGGAGAATGACTAATTTATCAGAACTATTTGATATAGGCAGAAATCTTTATGCAATGCCTTCTTACCTGTCAAATTCAGGAAAAGCTTTAGTACCTTTAAGATACTTTTTTGAACTTACCTATCGTTGCAACCTTCAATGTCCGTATTGTTACGTTGGAGAAGACAGAAACAAAGAAGAATTAACAACGGAAGAATGGTTCAGCATAATTGACCAGATTCCGTTTTACTCTTTTGTAACCCTTGTAGGGGGGGAACCTCTGGTAAGAAAAGATTTTACAGATATTCTGATGAAAACCGCTAAAAAAACAATGGGAAAGCTCAATGTCGTCTCAAATGGGATATTAATCAATGATGAAATTATTGATGCATTTATTAAAAGTAAAATGATGCTTTTGTCAGTATCGCTGGACGGTTACGGGGAAAATCACGACAAAAACCGTGCCAGAGCCGGTATCTGGGATAAAATTATGAATAATTTCGAAAGAATGAATGCCCGTAATAAACGCCCTATGATTGATATTAAAACCATTGTTCTTGAAAATAACCTTGATGACCTCGTAAAACTTTATAAAATGTGTGATGAAATGAAGTTTAACTTCTTATCCATATCTTTTTTGCGAAATAATAATTTAAAACAAAATTCTGTTTTATTCGACAGTTTTGTTCCGGAATTTAATGCGAATTATCCGATAGAAAAATATTTTGATATGGAACATTTCAAAGAGGTTTATAAAGAACTGGAAAGTCTAAATAAAAAGTCAAAAGTCCAAATTAGATTCTCTCCAAAATTTGAATATGCAAAAAATCCGCTTGCAAAAATTGAAGAATTTTTTAATACTCCAAGTGACAAACCTGTCTCTGAAATATATAAACCTTGTATTTATCCGTATTCAAATATGATGATTACACCTGCAGGAGACGTATATCCGTGTCTTTCTCAAAAAATAGGCAACGTAAAAGAGATGAGCATCAAAGAAGCCTTCAACCTTCCGCATTACAGATGTTTTCGAAAAAATCTTAAAGCCGCAAAAGTATTCGGAGCTTGCCAGATGTGCTGTGAATTGTGTGTTAAGTAAAACTTATCTTTTAAAGGATTTCAAAGCCCTATATTGCCCGTCAATGGTTATCTATACAGTTTGGATTGAAGTATGCCACAAGCCGGCTTAACAATACAATTTCAATTTTTATATTTTGATTAATACATTTTAACAAGTCTTCTGACTTCTGTTAGAATTTTTTGGGCCTCTATGCGTGCCTTTTTTGAACCTTCATTCAAAATATCCTTAACTTCATCAATATGATTTTCGTAATATCTTCGTTTCTCTCTGATTGGTGCAAATTTTTCGTTAATCAATGCACCAAGCTGACGTTTACAGTCGGCACATCCTCTTTCACCCTTTTCGCATTCAAAACGGACTTTTTCAATCTGCTCTTTTGTTCCGAAAATTTCCCAGTATTTAAATGCAACTTCACATTCATCAGGATGTCCCAAATCTGTTTTTCTCAACCTGCTTCTGTCTGTAATTGCAGTCATAATCTTCTTTGCAGTTACTTCTTCCGTATCTGAAATTTTTATATCATTCTGGAAAGACTTACCCATTTTGTTTCCGTCCAAACCGCAAATCAAAGAACAGTGATTCAACAGAGGTTTAGGCTCATTAAAAAATTCTTCTTTATAAATATGATTAAAACGTCTTGCAATATCACGTGTAATCTCAATATGAGCAACCTGATCAATCCCGACCGGAACATGTGTTGCATTCATCATCATGATATCAGCACTCATCAAAACAGGATAACCGAGCAGACCGTAACTCATTTGAGAATCCTGACCGTCTTTTGTACGCAGAATCTTAACCATATCTTTAAGACATGGATCACGCTCAACCCAATTTTGCGGAGTAATCATACCGAGATAAACATTTAATTCAGCAATTTCCGGCACCATAGACTGAACATAAACTGTTGAAATTTCAGGATCAATGCCTGATGCCAGCCAGTCTATTGCAACATCAATAACATCATCTCTTAAACTTTCAGTCTTATCATATTTTGTCGTAAGAGCGTGCCAATCTGCAACAAAGAAAAAGCTGTCATATTTATGCTGTAATTCAACCCAATTTTGAATTACTCCGAGATAATGTCCCAGATGCAATTTACCCGTTGGTCTCATTCCCGAAACTATTCTTTCTTTCATAATTGTCACGTCCTTTCTTACAACTAAAAATTATACACAAAACATAAAGTTTTTGTTGAATAATCAAAAAAAAATGTTATAATAAAACTTATGAAAAAATGGTTGGTAATTTTAGCAGTATTAATGTTCGGAACGGGTTTAACCTGTATAGCCGAAGAGACCCCCGTGATGGAGGATGTCCAGCTTGAAACACGTGGATATGATTTAGTAGAAGTTCCTGCAGGGACCTTCATACCTGTCTCCAGTTCACAGGAAATTTCAACAGAATACTGTCCCGAAGGGTTCAAAGTAAGATTCACATCTACAAACGATCTTTACATGTATGAAACAAATATAATTCCGCAAAATACAACATTTTACGGATTTATTGAAAAACTCAACGAACCTGTTATCGGTACAAACGCAGCTATGACAATTAAAATTACTAAAATGATTCTTCCGGACGGTTATGAAGTTCCGATAAGAGGATATATTTATACATCAAACAATAATATTATCGGCGGTGGAATTTCTGAACCTGCCGAATGGAGGAAAATGCCGCATTACCAAAGAGATATCGGGAATAATATCACCCTTCAGATTCGCCCTGGCAGAGCAAGAAAAATGGGAAAACATACAAAAATTCCTGCAGGAGAGGATGAACTTATTATCCTGACTGACTCTGCGTGGATTACACATACCGTAACAAATTGACAAATTAAATTATAAAAATATAATATTATAAAATAAGTGTATAGTTTTAGAAAGGAAGGTACGTATATGAATAAAAAAATCAGCCTTATTGCGGCAGTAATAGTACTTGCCGGTTGTAGTGCAAATGCAGCAGGCAATTATAATTATACCGAAAATACTATCGCACCTTCATTTCAACCGGGTTATTACAACAGCCCGACAGTTTCGGGCAACCAGACTTTAAAAGGCAGTGTTGTTACGGTTCCGGCAGGTCAGGCATTTCCGGCCGTAGCAATGATGCCTATAAGTTCCGCAACGCTAACACTCGGACAAAACGTAACACTCGCACTCGGCTCTGATTTTTATTACAACAATAAAATGATAGCACCTGCAGGAAGTACTGTTACAGGTTCTGTTCTTGAAGTTTCAAAAGCAAAACGCGGAAGCATGAACGGGAAATTAACGTTGAGATTTACTCAAATAACAACACCTTACGGAACTCAAATTCCTATTTCGGCAGTTATTAAAACCGAAGATAATTCAGGTACGCTCGTAGGCGGAACCAAAATGGATGTAACTAAAGATTATGCAAAAGATCTTACTGTCGGAGCAGGTGCAGGAGCAGTTTCCGGAGTTGTATTCGGAGCTCTGGCAGGCGGAAATATCGGCCGCGGGGCTGCTCTCGGTACAGCAGTAGGAGCCGGCGGAGGGCTAGTTAAGTCATTGTGGGACAAAGGGGATGATGTCGAAATTCCGGCAAATTCCGGCATAGAATTGGTTCTTACCCAACCAATTACAGTTAATCCCGCAATTTATAACTCAAATTATTAGCCAGCCGTGCAATAATTTTATTTTCAATTTAAAATAAGATTATTGAGAAATCAGATTAGGGAAAAAAGAATGTCAATCTTAGGAAAATACAATAGTAATTTAATTGAAGATGAGGACTTACAGGAAACTTCAGGCTATAAAACACCTGCAGTCATTCGTGAAGACAAAGATGACTTAACCCTGAAAAAATCCATTGTAATTTCAACATTACTCCATCCGACGGTAGCCGGAGCAATTTGGCTAATATTAATTATACTTGCACTTCTGGGCATTCATCTCAGTATATTTGACAAACCGACACCTAAAAAAAATGACATAGAATTTGTTCTTGTTGATAAAGAAGATACTCCTATAAATAAAAATACGCCATATAGAGCTGATAGAAACTCACGTGCAGGCGGACACCATGATCCGACAAGAAAAGTTTCAATGCCGTCAGCACCTGCAGCGGCTACACAAAAACCAAAACCGGCTTCACAGGCATCTACTCCCCAAAAATCTGTGCAGCCACAAAAACCGCAACAGGTAAAACCACAACCGGCAAAAAATCCTGTTCAGCAAATTGCAAAAGAAATTTTCCAAAAACCTGCACCAAAACCGGCCCAGCAGCCAGCTCCGACTCCGGCAAAACAAGCTGCAAAACCGAACCCTCCAACAGCAAGACCTTCAATAAAACCGCCTAATACACCAAAACCTGTGTCAAAACCTACATCAGGATTTCAGGTTCCTGTTCCGAAGGCAACTACACCGTCAAACGGCGGGCATTACTCAACAGGTCCTGTAAGCGGTTCAGGTAAACTCGCAAACGGAGGTTCCTCAGCCGGCGGCAGCAGCAGCTCAGGAAGATATACACCTGCACCGGTTTTGGCTCCTACAGGTTCTTCAGGCTCAAAACTCGGTAAATCAGCTTCCGGAACCGGCGGAAGTGCCGGCGGCTCAGGAATGGGGAATCCTGGTCCGGGCAATCCTAACGGAAGACCGGGCATTGACGCTATCAGAGAACCGGATTTCGGACCTTATATGAGAGATTTACAAAGACGTATTAAAATGAACTGGAATCCGCCTAAAGGAAACGAAAGTAAACGTGTTGTACTCTTATTTAAGATTGCAAAAGACGGAAGACTCCTTTCATGCAGCGTGTTCAAATCGTCAGGTCTGCCGAGTGCAGACAAAGCAGCGATAGACGCGGTAAAATTAACAGCACCGTTTAAGCCGCTTCCTGCAGAATTTAAAGGACAAAGCATTGATATTCAGTTTACGTTTGATTACAACGTATTCGGAGCATCAGGATACTAAAATAAAAACTAAGTAATTACAAAATAAAGAGGATTAAAATTATGGAACTTTTATTACACTCAATTCAGTTAGACTGGCCGGTATTATTACCGATTCTGGTATGTTCAATTCTCGTTGTTGCAGTTGTACTCAACAGATTCTCTTTTTATAAAAGAAATAAAAGAGACGTTGTGTTGCTAATCCCGAGATTACAAAAAGAATTGGCAAAAAGTGACCTTAAGGGAGCTCAAAATCTTGCCGTACAATGCGGCGGAGTTATCGGCGAAGTTACGGAAGAGGCCGTCAGAATTTTCTCGGAACAGAGAAACGGATTTTCTCGTTCTTTTGATATTGCTGCAGCTCTTGCAACCAGAAAATTGGAAAGTCATTTGACAATCCTTGGTACAATCGGTGGTGTTGCTCCGTTCTTAGGGTTGTTTGGAACTGTTGTCCGTATTCTTTATACATTTCAGGATCTGGCTCAACAGGGTAATCAATCAGCCGCAGTTGCAATGGGAATCGGTTCTGCGTTAATCGCAACGGCTTTCGGTCTTGGTGTTGCGATTGTTGCGGTTGTATTTTATAACTCTTTCCAATCAATCGTAAAACGTTACGAAGATGATTTTCAGTTAATCAAGTTACTGTTCCTGAGTTTTGTTGATTCTGAAGGTACTGTTTCAAATCAATCAACACAAAACAGTAATGTTTCAATGTAAAAATAAGGATTAGACAAAATGGCAATAGGTTCTTCCAACAAAAAAGCAAAAATGTTCACGGAAATAAATATCACACCTTTAACAGATATTTTCCTTGTACTGCTTATTATCATGATGGTAGTTGCACCTTCATTCCAGTCAATGGATAATGCAATTACGGTTCCTGAAATAAACAGCGGGGTAGCAATAGAAGAAAAAAATGCAACTGTTTCCATTACAAAAGAAGGCTTGATGTATATTAATGGCCGTGAAATTCCCGCAGAAACTTTGACCGATGAACTTATTGCCCTCAAACCGACTCTGGAAAAACCGGAAGTCGTTGTAAAAGCTGATGAGAAAGTAAAAAGTTCCGAAATAATGAAAGTGATGAATGCGGCTCAGGATGCCGAATACAAAAAACTTATTGTTGCAGGCGAGCCGCTTACAAAAAAAGAACAACGTGATTTAGAAAAACAAAATGATAATCAGGGAGCATAACAATGGTACGCGAACGTGATACTTTTAATGAAATAAACATAACACCGCTGACAGATATTTTTCTGGTACTGTTAATTATCATGATGGTAATTGCACCGCTTCTTGATCAACAGGGATTAAATCTGACAGTTCCGGAAAATGTGGCCGAAGAACAGGTAAATAAAGATACCAAAATTTTAACAGTAAATGTATCTGCCGATAACAGATATTTCATTGACGGTTCTGAAGTTTCAGCAGCAGAACTTGAAAATTCATTAAAATCACAGGTTTCAAATTACCCTGACGGAATGATGATTGCAACAGACGGAGATGCAACCCATGGTGCAATCGTTAAACTTATGGATTCTGCAAGAAACTCAGGATTTAAGAGCATTTCTGTTTCAGAAATGTAAATAGCCTTATAAATCCATACCATAAGGATTCATTCTTATTGGCTGTCCGGGTTTCCAATTCTTTGTAATATAATCGTATGCTTTATCCATATGTCTTTCAAACATTTTTGACAGTTTTGGATTATAAATTTCAAGACAGCTCGTTCTTAAAATTCCAAAAACAGCCTGCACATCATTTGCATCAAGAATTTTGAACGCATTTTCTTCAAAAGGCAAATCCGGATGCTCAAATAATGATTCTTTTATTATTCTCTGAATAGCTCTGCATGTAGCTGCAGTTTCCTTATCAAATTTTGACAAATCCATTTTAGAAATTTCTCTGTTTATATTCAAAAGTGCAAGAAAATATGAATTAGCCATCATAGTACTTCCGCCTGGGGTACTGTCAACAAAAGCTCTTGTATATTTATCAAGCAACGAATTTTTATAATTTTTTTCGCCTCCGTTAGGATCAAATTTACCTATAAAATCTTCTTCTTTAAGATTTATCCCCTGTTCTTCTGCCCATTTAACCATTCTTTTTATAAAGTTCTGCGGAGCCAGCCGAACATCATAAACAATAGTTTGTTCTTCTTTTACCTTTTTCCAGGCATATGTCATATTTTTTGAAAAAGATTTTCTTGCCCAGTCATGAGATGCCCAGAATTTTTTCATTACAGAACTTTCTTCTTTAGTTAAGGCAAGAGGCGTTTCAAGTTTTGATGTATCAAAAGTTTTTACACCTTGCTTTTTCATAAAAGCTGACATGGCAGCCTTAATTTTATCGGCCCCGAATACATACCAAGCTTTTGTGGTCACACGGCTTAGCAGTTTTGCCCTGTCAGGGTTTTCTTCATAAAATTTACGCTGACGCTCTGAAAGATTATACACTGCTTCAGGATTCTGCTCGTAATATTTTTGTAATCCTTCTGAAATATGTTTTTTATGCTCGGCAGAAAGCGGTCCTCTTTTTATGTAAACAGGTTCTCCTGAAGCTTCCTGTGCCTTTCTGTCAAGAGCCGCCAATCGTTTTGCTGTCATTTCTTTTGTGAGACGTTCGTTATATTCAGGATCGGAAAGCTTTAATAACTGTCCGTAGGTTCTGTCAACTGTAGGGATATTCAATTTATTTAATGTATGGCTTAAGTTTTTCCCGTCAGAATATCTGCGTAAATCGTTTATAGAAAACCCTTCACCCCAGTATAATTTTAAAAGCTGAAGCGATAAATCTTCATCATTGTCAAAGTATTCAAGCTTACCTTTTTGGAAATCATCAATAAAACTACCTTCATGAACCTTTACATTTTCTGCCGGAATAACATCTTTAAATTCCGGAAATTTTTTCTTTGCTTCATCAAGTGTAAAACAGTCTTTTAAGCTTTCATAAAACTTTTTATGAACACTGATTAATGTTTCTTTTGTTTTGTTACCCTCTTCAAGAATAATCCCCGCCCATTCTCGGATTTGCGGCGGGTAAACATCTGATTTTTTTGAAGCAAGCTTATCTAAATGTTTTATTGTCTCAGCCAGATTAAGACTATAGCCTCCTGTAAAACTCAAAATTTGAGCGGCAGAAGGTACCGGAAGTTTAGCTTTTTCATCAGCAGATGTAATTTGCTGATTATCTATTTTATTTCTCATCTTCAATTTATTTTGTGAGTTTACATGGGTAAATTTAACTTTTTCAACTTGCATAACTTTATTATTCCTTACTGTTTACAAAAAAAGTAAAACCCATAAATATAATAAATTGCCATAAATTCAAAAACACTTTACAAAACTAAAAAATTTTATATGGATTAAGAATATTATCAGGATCAAAAGTTTTTTTAATCTGACGCATATAATTCAATGCGGTCTCGTTAATTACCATATGAATATGAGCTCTCTTATCTGCTCCGATACCATGCTCGCCTGATAAAATTCCGCCAAGAGAAGCCGTTAATTCATAAATCTCTGATTTAGCTTTCTTAAATCTCTTATATTCGTCTTCATCTCTGTAATCAATAGGAATTTGAGGATGAACACTGCCATCTCCGACATGTCCCACCATACAGACATCAAGATTATATTTTTCACAAATTGCACGGATACCCAGAACGAGTTCTGCGAGATTTTTTCTCGGCACAATGACATCATCAGTGGTAACATTCGGCTTCAATTTTGCACATGCCCCCATAGATGAACGTCTTGCCGTCCAAATTTTTTCATACTCATCATCATTTGTTGAATATTGGATAGCTGAAGCATTACAATGTTCAAGAATGGAAACTATTGCTTTCTGCTGGTATTCTATTGCAGATTCAAAGCCGTCAACCTCAATAACAAGTGCCGCTTCTTTCTCACACAAAAGATTTGCGGGATAAAATTTTTCAACGGTTTGAATAGCATTTTTATCCATAAAATCAAGAGTTGCAGGAAAAATTCTCTGTTCAATAATTGCATCAACGGCATCAACCGAATCTTGAACAGTATCAAAATATGCCATCAAAACTCTTTTAGCTTCAGGTTTCGGAATAAGTTTTAAAGTTGCCTCTACAACAATACCGAGAGTTCCCTCAGAACCAACAAACAAACTGTTCAGGTTGTATCCTGTAGCATTTTTAATAGTACTTGCTCCTGTTCTTAAAATCTCACCGGATGCGGTAACAACTTTCAAATCAATAACATAATCCTTTGTAGAGCCGTATTTAAATGTTTTAGCTCCGCCCGAAGCCTGAGCGATACTTCCGCCGATTGTTGATACAGCCAGATTAGAAGGATCCGGAGGATAAAAAAGGCCAAGTTTATCAGCCTCTTTTTGCAAATTACCCACAATGACACCCGGCTGCACAGTAGCCGTCATATTTTCACGGCTTAAATCCAGAATTTTATTCATTTTAGAAAAGTTAAGAATTATACCGCCATGTTCCGCTCTGCATGCCCCGACGACATTAGTGCCCGCACCCCGGCATATTACAGGGGTTCTATATTTTCTTGCAAGTTTTACAACATCCTGAACCTGCTCTGTATTCTCAACAAAAACAACAACATCAGGAAGATTTTTTATAGAACGGGAATTGGCAGCATCCTGTGCATAGGCATACCTTTCCTCAAGCTCCGACAATACATTGTACGGGGTTAATGTATTTTTTAAATCCTTTATTAAATTATTCTTCATCAACATATGCAGTGAGCTTTTCTATATTTTCAGTTAATTTTCCTAATTGTTTGTCCAGTCTGTCAATTTTTGCAGTTATGATATTTTCATCATATTCAGAAAGCATTTCCAGAGCCTTTTCAAGTTTCTGTTCAAGTCTGTCAATTCTCGTCTGCTGTTCTTCAAATCTTTCTTCAACAACTTTTAACAAATCAGTCTGCTCCGGTGCCGTAAGTTTTATATTTTCCAACAGTTCATGTACTGATGCAGCCTTGACTGATTTATCATAAATACTGGAAATGGTTTCAGAAGTTCCGTCCATCCATTCACCAAGATACATCATAACATTCTGTAAAACTTTACCTGAACTTACAGTTTCATCAATTTTGTTTTCAATAAGCGATAATCTTGAATCTATCTGCTTGTTATCCAGTTCATTTAATCTGTTTTCAAGCAGCGTACTGCGGCGTGAAAAATCTTCCAGACTCAAGCTCATTATACGCTGGGATTCTGTCGAATTCAAGAGAATTTTATTTGTTCTCGCACTTAAACTTAATATATCTTCACTAAGTTTATCAAAATCAGCCTTCAGATTAGGAGTTGCATTGTTATGCGATGCCATATTAATTTGAAGCTGTTCTATTGATTTAGCCATTTTGTTAATATTGGCGGAAATAACACCAAATTCATTTGAAGAAGTTGATGATGATGAAATTTCATTCAATGTCAGACGCAGTTTCGCAAAATCAGATTCTACATCCTGAAGAGTATATGAATAAAAATCCATATCGCTGCCTGAACTTGAAATATTACTGAGCTGTTTTTTTACGTCCAGCAATGTTTGGTTAATGGCATTTGTTTTTTCTTCTACAAAATCTTTAATTTCCTCAGTTTCTTCTACAAACGACACCTGATCCATTGCCGAAAGAATTGCTGTCATAACAGAATCTTTTATGTCTTGAGAATTTTTCTCCAGATCAAGCTCTGAAACATTTTTCTCAATTTTATTAATTTCTCCGATTAATTTTTGAAGATGAGTACTGATTTCTTTTGATTTTGCATCATCTGTATCGTTTTCAAAAGAAGCTCTCTGTTTTTCAATTAATTCTTTTATATTTTGAATTTCTTCTTTTATATCATTATCATCAGCCATTGCCAAAATATCGACTTTGTTATGCAAAAGTTCAAGAGTTTTGGCAATCTTATCCTCTGAATTATCCAGTGTGTGAAGAATATCATCAAGTTTTGATGCTACTTCATCATCAATGGCAGTTCCTGCCATTTTTTGTCCGTTTTGTATAAGTTCTTTGATTTCTTCAATATCATCCTGAATAGCTGAGTTATCTTCCTGAGCAAGAATATCAACTTTCTTATGAAGCTCATTGACTGCATTTAAAACTTTTTCTGAAGAATCGGCAATTTCATCCTTCAACTCAGTTCCATCGTTCATTGCAAGAATATCTATCTTTGAATTTAGTTCTGCAACTGATTTAGATATCTTATCCGATAATGAGGAAAGTTCATCACTCAACGCTGATTCACTCGACATTGCAATAATATCAACTTTCGAATGCAATTCCTGCAAAGAATGCAATAATTTTTCAGAAGATTCTGACACTTCATCACGAAAATCCGAATCATCACTCATAACAAGAACATCTATTTTAGAGCTTAACTCTGCAACTGACTGAGCTACCTTATTCGATAATTCCGAAATCTCATCATTATCAGCACTGTTGTCAGACATAGCAATAATATCCACTTTTGAATGAAGTTCTTCCAGCGAGTGCATCAATTTATCCGAAGTTTGAGAAATCTCGTCCTGCAATTCCGAATTATCTGCCATTGCAATAATATCAACTTTCGAATGCAATTCTTCAACAGATTTTTGAATATTTTTATAAGATTCGGAAAGTTCATTACCTTTATCATTTCCTTCAAATGAAACAATTCTGTCAACTTTATCCTGAAGCTCCAATACTGTTTTTTGAATAACCATGCATGAATCAAACAGCTCATCAAGTCCGTTATCTTCAGTATCTGTCATTGCCAGAATATCAACTTTCGAATGCAGTTCTGATATAGATTTTTCAATCTCTTCACAATTTGAATTAATTGCCTGCAAATCTTGTGCATTATCTTTAATATTAAAATTTTCAATCTTTATACCGAGTTCATCCAATGAACTTATAATTTTTTCGGAAGACTCGGTAATACCATCAATCATTTCAGTATTATCATTTCGGGCAATAACATCCAGTCTTGCATCGATTGCATCGAATTTATCATTCAATATAGCAATGGAATTTTGTAAAATTTTTCTGATTGAATCAATTAAATCTTCAGGAACAAACTCTGATTCAAGCCCATCAGTAATACCAAACTTTAGTTCTTCGATTTTATCAGCAAGTTCTTTATTTGCACCTTCAATCAACTGTACAAAATTTTGTTCCTGAAGAATACGACTGAAATAGTCCTGAATGTCTTTCTCGTTTGAAAGAAGTTTCTCATCAAGAGTTCTGTCAATATGATCAAGGATATCAACCAGTGAATGTTCAAATTCTTTTCCGTTGTCACGAAGACATGAGTTTAACTCCTCAACGGAGTTTCTCCAGTCATCAAAAAATGAATTAGTTTTATCTAAATTAACTTTTACATTATTATCAATATTTGCTATTGTTGAACTCATCAACTCAAGATTATTTTTCGTAAAATCGTTCAAATAATCTTCCAGAGAAGTACAACGGGACACAATATCTCTGTATGTATTTTCTATTTTTACATAAGCGTCCTGATTATCCGTAAGGTTATCATTTATTTCGGAAAGCAAATTCAAATACGATAGCTGAATCTGATTTTTAATCTCTTCAATAATATTTTCAAAGTTAAATGAAGTAAATTTACTTATCGCATCCTTTAAAGGTGCAAATTCCGAAAGTAAAAATTCGCCTTTCTCACCCAGAGCCTGAATAATATCCGTATTAATCAGAGAAAGCTGCTCTTTTAATTCATTAATCTTCTCATCAACGGTTTCAGTAATATTTTGAAGGTTATTTGTCTGACCTGACTTAATCTCACCGAGATTTGCAGAAATATATCCCAAACCCTTATCAACAAATTCAATACTGTCCTGAATCGAGGTTCTAAAGTTTTCACCGATTCCGTCACGCGAAGAATCTATTTCAGTTATAACATCATTTAACTTATTAATTACAATCTCAAAGTGTCTTTCCGTATCGCCATTATTATTAACACTTAAAGAGTCAAACTTTTCATACAGATTTTTTAGTTCATTCTTAATTTCTACAACTTCAAGCAAAGAATTTTCTATTTTTGAACCGGTCTCAGACGCAATTTTTTCGGCGGAAATTACATATTCACCGAGTTTATTTTGAAGAACCGTCAAATTTTCATCATAAGCTGAATAATTATCACTGAGTTCCAGTTCAAGAGCCGATAATTTTTCTTCTATCTTTACAAGACTGTTACCGCCGAAATTGTCAACTGAACCCTTTACTGCAGAAATAAGTCCGCTTATTTCAGAAATTTTTTCATAAGTATCAAGCTTGTGCTTAGCACTATAATCCTGAATTCTTGTTTCCAGCTCTTTCAACTGATTCAGAAAATTTGCTTCCATAAGTTCTGTATGAGAACCGTTTTCAGAAATAACAGATTGCAGATTTTCATTTTTAGTTTGAATCTCTTGAAAAACGGAATTGATTAATTCTTTTATTTCTTTAATATTACTTATTTGCTCATCGGTTTTGCCTGCAACACCATAGAGTGTCTCTGAAATTTTTCCAAGAGGTTCTGTATAATCTTTTTGAGCTATCAATTCTTCAATAGCAGCAATTTTTGCTACAACCGAATTTTCAATTCCAATCCCTGAAGACGAAATCATATCTTCCAATGTAACGAGATAATTATGTATTTCTGCTATTTTTTCATCAATATAGCCTTTATAATTTGATTCCTTGTAATTCAGATCTGCATCTAATTTTTGAATATCCTGAGAAATATGCTGCAATTCCGTTAATTTTTGCTCTATTTCTTCGGAATCAAATGAATCCTGAACTGCCCTCATATCATCGGAAAAACTTTCAAGTGCATCTTTAATTGCCGTCAAATATTCACTCATATGCAACGAAACATTCTCTTTAAATTCACCGATTTCTGAAGATGAATTTTGCAGTCCGGTCATAATCTGGGAAAGTGCATGAGTGGAAACCTGATTCATTTCCTCCTTAAGTAAATCTACTTTATCACCTGCAACGGATATATCAGTTTTCAAATCGCTTATTTGATTTGAAAGGTTTGTTCTTATGTTTAATGCAATTTCATCAGTTTTACCTGAAACATTGTTCAAAACATCTGATACTGAATTTACTTTTGAAGTTATACTGTCATCAAAAGTTTTAAATTCCACATCAAAGCGGTTTAAATTATCTTTAATTACAGATAAATAATCATTAAGCGTATTCTCAAGAGTTTCAAGTTTTTCATCTTTCAAAAGACTCTTTTTGAGAATCATGTCTTCTATAACCGCAATTTTTTCAGAAAGCGATGAATTAATTTCATAATTAGAGGAAGAAATTAACTCTTTGACGGTTTCCATTGAATTATAAACTTCTTCAAGCTTATGAGATACAAAATCCTTATAATCTGCTTCTCTGGCAACTAAACCCTCATCCAGTTTATTAAAATCGTCAGATAATTTTTGAAATTCTTCTAACTTTTTGTCATAAAGCTCGGAGTTAAAACTTTCCTGAGAAGCTTTCATGTCATCAACAAAAGACCCGAGAGCCTCTCTTATAGAATTTAAATAATCAGCCAGCTTTGATGCAACATTTTCTTTAAAGTCACTTATCAATTCTGTAGAATTTTGAATACTTTCAAGAACGGAGGCAATCTCACTTTTGTAAGATTTTTTCAAATCTTCCTTTGCAGAATCTACTCTTGTAGTAATAAGAGCTATATCCATCTTCAAATCATCAAGTTGTTCCGCAAAATTTGCACTAAGGAGAGATTCAATCTCATCAACTTTAGATTTTGCGGAGTTAAGCATATTAACGAATTCATCTTTATCATTAATACGGGCAGAAACCATTGACATAAGTTCGTCAATTTTAACAACAAGCCCTGCTGTATTTCCGCTCATAATCTGCATATTGGAAGCAATTTGAGCAACCCCGTCAGAACCGTTTGCAGTTATATCTTTCTTAATTTTTTCCAGATAACCGTATAAAGCTCCGATAGCCTGTGCCAACATTTCGTAATCTTCTTTAATATGTCCGTTTATATTATTTTGAACATTAGCAAGATTATCTCCTATAGTTTTTTTAATATCATCCAAATAATCCGAATTTTTACTCGGGTATAATTCCTCAAGATAAGCCGATTTTTCAATAACTTTTACAATATCGTCCTTAAGGCCTTCAAGAAGACGCTCTTTATCAAATGTAACATTCAGAATTTCATTTTTAAAAGATTGTTCAAGTGTTCTCAATGCGTCAAGAATCTGTCCGGAATCCCCTGCATTCATGCCGTTATCAAGCATAGATTTGATATTATTCAAATCTTCAGAAAATTCCTCAAGCCTTTCAATTTCAACACTGCTTTTATTGTCAAAAGCATTTTTCATACTTTCTATCAGGACTGATTTCTCCTCGCTGTCAGATGCCAAATTGTCAATCTTTGCATTTATATCCGCAAGAATTTTGTTAAAATCATCAACATTATAAGCCATTAATTTCCACTTTCTTTTAAAAATAAAATATCCCTTTTTATATTTTAGCAGAATTGTAACTTTACGCAAAAATATTAACTTTATTTATTACAACTTGTAAACATAAAGGCTCTTTTTCATTATGAAGTGCTATAATAGTATTTAGGCATGGTGAGAAAGAAAGGATAGTATGGGTCGAATAGTTATTGACGAAACAAAATGTAAGGCATGCTATTTGTGCATAGAAGAATGCCCTAAAAAGTTAATAAAAAAAAGTTCAAAGACAAATAAGCTCGGAGATCATCTGGTTGAATTCGATGACCCGGATAATCAATGTATAGGATGTGCAATGTGTGCAACAAGATGTCCTGATATGGCAATCACCGAGGTTTACAGAGGATAAAATAATTTATGGAATGCTTAACAAAAACAAATAAAAAAGTTTTAATGAAGGGGAATTATGCCATTGCAAACGCAGCAGTTATGGCAGGATGCGAATGTTATTTCGGGTATCCGATTACACCTCAGAGCGAAATCGGAGAATTTATGAGCGGAAAAATGCAGGAATTAAACAGAGCATATGTTTCTGCAGAAAGTGAACTTGCCGCAATTAATATGGTAATAGGAGCATGCTCCACCGGAGCAAAAGCAATGACATCATCATCTTCATGTGCAGTAGCACTTATGCAGGAGGCAATTTCCTATGCTTCCGCAGATGAACTGCCTGTAGTTCTGGTAAGTGTAATGAGAGGCGGCCCCGGCTTAGGCAATATATATCCTTCTCAGGGAGATTATAATCAGGCTACCATCGGCGGCGGCGACGGAGATTATCAGAATATAGTTCTTGCTCCGTCAACAGTTCAGGAATGTATTGATTTAACTTATAAAGCTTTTTATCTTGCACACAAGTATAGAAATCCTACAATTCTTCTTGCTGACGGGCTGTTAGGTCAAATGATGGAGCCAGTTGAATTCGGAGAATATCCGTATCCGGAAATTGACAATTCAGGCTGGGCTTTAACAGGAGCAAAAGGCAGACACGGAAGAGTTATACGCTCCTACGCTCCTCTTGCTGAAGACCAGTGCGTATTTTTAAATAAACTGTTCGGCAAATATAAACAAATAGAAGAAAACGAAACTGATTGGGAAGAAATTAATACTGAAGATGCAGATATTGTTGTGGTAAGTTTCGGCAGCCCTTCAAGAAATGTTAAATCAGCAATGAAAATTTGCAGAAAAGAAGGTTTGAAAGTCGGAATTTTAAGACCAATTACGCTATGGCCGTTCCCGTCTAAGAGAATTTATGAACTTACACAGTCAGTTAAGAAATTTTTGGTTGTGGAAGTAAATATGGGGCAGATGCTTCGTGACGTAAAACTTGCGGTAAACGGTGCGGCACCTGTTGAATTTTTCAACAGACCTGTAGGCAACCCGCCGGAAGTTGATGATATAGTAAATAAAATTAAAGAAATTATAAAGGAATAAAATGGCAGTACAAACATTTAAAATACCTGAATCTATACGAGAAGGGGCAAAATTTTCATTTTGTCCGGGATGTGACCATGGTGTTGCAGTACGTTTGGTTGCGGAAGTTCTTGATGAACTGGGATTAACAGAAAATACAATTTTAGCGGCATCTATAGGATGTTCCGTTACTATTTATGACTTTCTTGACATTGATGCCGTTGAAGCTCCGCATGGGAGAGCTCTGGCAGAGGCTACCGGTATAAAAAGAGCAAGACCCGACAAATGCGTTTTTACATATCAGGGAGACGGAGACTTTGCGTCAATAGGACTTGCTGAAAGTTTACACGCAGCCCTCAGAGGCGAAAGTATCACTGCAATATGTATTAACAATACCACTTATGGAATGACGGGCGGCCAGCTCGGGCCTACAACTCTTCTAGGACAAAAAACAACCACTTCTCCGACAGGCAGAAATGTTGAATATTACGGCTACCCGATTAAAATTGCCGAACATGTTGCTCTTTGCGACGGCACCGCTTACAGTGCAAGAGTTTCTCTTGATACTGTTGCGAATATAAGAAAAGCAAAACAGGCAATAAAAAAAGCTTTTGAAATACAAATGCAAGGTTTAGGCTTTACTTTCATAGAAATACTTTCAACATGCCCGACAAACTGGAAAATGACACCGCAAGAATCGCATGAACGTGTCAGAACTCAGATGATGGAAGTATTCAAACCTGGTGTATATAAAGATATAACTTTAGAGAAAACAGTTTAAGTAAAAAGGATTTTGATGATTATGGAAAAAAATTTTGTAATAGCTGGTTTTGGCGGACAGGGTGTATTATTGGCGGGAGAAGTGCTTGCCAATGCATTTATGCTTGCAAATAAATACGTAACATGGTATCCGTGTTACGGTGCAGAAATGAGAGGCGGAACCGTTAATTGCGAAATTGTTGTAAATGACAGCGAGGACGTAAGTGCAGTTAACAAAAAAGAAGCAGATTTTGTTATTGCTTTAAATCAGGCATCAGTTGACAGATTTATCTCAAAAATAAAAAAAGGCGGCTGGTTGATTGCAAATTCATCGCTTGCTAAAGAAATAAGAACCAGAGCGGATATCAATTATTTATTTGCACCTGTAACAAAGCTGGCTGAAAATTTAGGCAACATAAAAATGACTAATATACTTGCATTAGGTTTAGCTGCAAAAGTGAGCAAACTGGTTTCTGTTGAAACTCTGGCAGAAGCTCTTGATAATGTCATTCCGGCTCACAGAAAACACCTTTTGCCGCTTAATTTGAAAGCTTTAAAAATAGGCTATGAGTATGATTTATTGCCTGCATAAGCATAAAATCACCTAAAAAGTCGATTTAAAAATTTCACAATACGCTTATCCTGATAATGTAGATAATGATATAAAATTTGAAACAATTTTTCATTGACTATTTATATTATTTAAGAGGTTTTTCTGGTGAAAAAGGAACTATTACAAGCAATAAAAGAGAAAGAGGAACAACTGTCGAAATTAAAAGCACATATTGATAAGAGTGTGATTTGTTCCGAACTCTACAATAAGGTCGTTTTAGAAAAAGCAATCCTAAAAAAAGAAATCGACAATTTAGCTGAAAAGAGCTTTACAAACAAAATAAGATATCTTTTTCCGCGTAAAAAAGACAGAATATGCGATTATTTTAACACTCCGGCATAAATTAATCTACAGGCTATAAAAAAAGTTATTTTTTATGGTAAGCTTTTTATATGAAAAAAGCGGGTTATGTTGTATTAATTTTAATATTACTTGCATTTTTGGCAAAAGCGTGTATTCATGCAGATATTCCGGAAACAACATCCAAACCTGAAATAAACAATTCGTCGGTTGAGAATATTAATTATCCGGCACCGCAAAAAAATGTTACCATAGACGGTATTGATTATCTTCAATCACAGGCACCCGTCGGGAAATTCGGAGGTACACTTGTTGCATCAACTATAGGAGAAGGTCCGAAAACATTTAATCCGTTTAATTCAAAAGACAATATCTCTTCTCAACTTTCAGAAATAATGTATGACGGACTTTTGACCACCAATGCGGTAACAGGTGAACCTATACCGAAACTTGCAAAAGATTTTACTGTTGACGGAGATACTTATTTAATACATTTAAGAAAGGGGATAAAATGGTCTGACGGGAAGCCTATTACTGCCGATGATGTAGTGTTTACCTGGCAGAACATTGTTTTTGACGGATTTGGAAATACGTCAATCAGAGATTCTATAGTTATTGACGGCAAACTTCCAACAGTCCGAAAAATTGATGACTACACCGTCGAATTTAAAACTCCGCAGCCTTTTGCACCGTTTATTCGAATGCTGTCAAATCCCATAGCACCTAAACATGTCTTTGAACCCGCCGTAAAAAAAGGAAAAGCCTATTTTGATACATTTTTGTCAACAAATGCCAATCCGAAAACTTTTGTAACTTCGGGAGCATTCAGGCTAAAAGAATATGTTCCTGCACAGCGTGTGGTGTTTGAGCGTAACCCGAATTATTATATAATCAATACAAAAGATGAAAAACTGCCGTATCTGGATAAACTTGTGTATCTGATTGTAGGTGACATAAATAATGAAGTTTTAAAATTTGAAGGCGGAGAGCTGGATGTAATAGGGCTTCAGGGTGCAAATGTGGCAAGATTCAAAGAACTTGAAAAACATTCCGATTTCAAGATTTATAACCTCGGACCGAATACAGGAACAATGTTTATTTCTTTTAACTTGAACAACAGAAAAGACAAAGACGGAAAATTTTACGTAGATATAAAAAAACAACGCTGGTTTCAGGATAAAAATTTCAGGCAGGCAGTGGATTACGCCATAGACAGAAAAAATATGGTTATGAATATTGCAAACGGACTCGGTGCACCATTATACACCGCAGAAAGCCTTAATTCCATTTTCTTAAACGAGAATCTTCCCGCATACGAAAGGAATATTGAAAAATCAAAAGAATTATTAAAAAAATCAGGCTATAACTGGAGTAAAAAAGGACATCTTCTTGACAAATACGGTAACCATGTGGAATTTGACCTTTATACAAATGCAGGGAATACCGAACGTGAAGCAATCGGAGTTATGGTCAAACAGGATTTGGAAGATCTGGGAATGAAGGTTAATTTTAAACCTATAGAATTTAATTCTCTTGTCAATAAACTTGTCAATTCTCTTGACTGGGATATGGTCATAATGGGTCTGACAGGTTCTCCTCTTGAACCGAACGGCGGGAAAAATGTCTGGATGTCAAACGGAACACTTCATATGTTCAATCAGCGGCCTGCTGATTACACACAAGATGACCGTTACCCTTGGGAAAAACGAATTGATTATCTTTATACTCAGGGAGCTCTGGCAACTGATTTTGAAAGCAGGAAAAAATTCTATGACGAATATCAGGCGATAGCTTATGAAGAAAAGCCTTTTGTTTACATATATTCGCCATTAATTATTTCAGCAATCAGAACTAAATTCCGGAATGTCTATCCGACATCACTCGGCGGAATTATGTATAATATAGAAGAAATTTATCTCGACAACGGGCAAAAGGGTAAGGGGTCTTAATGCAAATATTAATCTACATCTTAAAACGAATACTTCAATCTATACCGCTTTTGATAATAGTATCAATCATAAGTTTTTTTATAATACGATTAAGTCCTGTAGATCCGCTTGCAGAATTAAGGTTAAATCCTTCCGTTTCTCAGGAAACACTGCAGAAAGAGACTGAACGCCTCGGGCTTGATAAACCTATCATCGTTCAGTATGGTAAATGGGCAGCATCGTTTGTAAAAGGGGATCTTGGAATAACTTCCAATGGAGAGCGGGTTTCTGCCAAGTTAAAAGAAAGAATTCCAAACACATTGCTTTTGACAACAATAGTCATTGCCCTGACCTGGCTTGTTGGAATTCCGCTGGGAGTTGCTGCAGCTTTGAACTGGAAAACCCCGTTTGACAGAATATTAACTATCCTGACGAGTATAGGGATGGCAATTCCGTCATTTTTCTTTGCGGTTTTGCTGTTGATTTTTGCGGTAAAAACAGGCTGGTTCCCTATAGGAGGATTAACAAGCTCAAACTTTTTGGAAATGACTTTCCCGCAGCAGGTTTGGGATATCACTCATCATCTAATTCTTCCTGTTACTGTTTTGTTTACTCTTTCACTGGCAGGACTGCAGAGACAGATGAGAGCAAATCTGCTAGATGTTCTGGACAGCGATTATGTAAAATTTGCAAGAGCTAAAGGCTTGAGTGAATTTGATGTAGTTTATAAACACGCTTTGAGAAATGCAATTAACCCGATGATTACTCTTTTAGGATTTGAATTTGCAGGACTTTTAAGCGGAGCAGCATTAACCGAATACGTATTTCAATATCCGGGACTCGGACGTTTAATACTTGAAGCGGTTTTAAAATCTGACATAAATTTAGTAATGGCGTCATTAATGATGGGAGCAATAATGCTTATTCTCGGTAATTTAATTGCCGATATTCTTCTCATTATAACTGACCCGAGGATTAGGGTGAAAGCATGATTAGAGAAGTTTTCAATCAATTAATGAAAGATAAATTTGCAAAAATTGCTCTTATTGTTTTAGGAATAATTTACCTTGCACTGTTTCTTGCTGATTTTATCGCACCTTATACAAAAGATTTCTCCGATCGTACAATGGCTTATGTTCCGCCTTCAAAAATTTTTGTTATTGATGAAAACGGAAAACTTTCAAAGCCATACACATACAATTACATAAGGAATTTTGACCCTGAAAACTTACGCATAACATATGATTTGGACAGAAGCCAAAAGCATTATTTAAAATTTTTCTCAAAAGGCGAGCCGTACAAATTTTTGGGTTTAATCCCTATGAAACGCCACCTTATCACAACAGACAGTGGCGGCAGATTATTCCTTCTCGGGGCGGACATAAACGGACGTGACGTATTTTCAAGACTTTTGTTCGGCGGAAGAATTTCTATGACAATAGGATTTCTTGCATTGTTTGTGTTGTTCCCGATAGGATTGTTATACGGCGGCATTGCGGGATATTTCGGCGGTGTTGTCGATACTGTGATGATGAGGTTTGCAGAAGCAGTTATGTCGATTCCAAGTTTTTATCTTTTAATAATCTTAGCCTCAATACTTCCTTCAGGAATGACAAGTATTCAGAGATTTATGCTGATTGTTATAATTCTTGCGTTAATAGGCTGGGCAGGATTTGCAAGGGTAGTCAGAGGTATGGTTTTGTCAGTTAAAAATCAGGAATTTGTACAGGCAGCAAAATCAATCGGAGCCTCAAGACTTCGTATAATCGTAAAACATATACTTCCTCAGACTGCAAGCTTTGTAATCGTTGCTATGACATTATCAGTTCCTTCTTACATTCTGTCGGAATCCGGTTTGAGTTTTCTGGGGCTTGGAATTCAACAGCCGGACGCAAGCTGGGGAAATATGCTTAAAGAAGCACAGGAATATACAAACATCATCTACAGACCATGGCTTTTGACTCCCGGATTTTTAATTTTTATTGCGGTGTTGGCATTTAACCTTATAGGTGATACAATAAGAGATGTTTTGGATCCGAAAAGTAAGGTAAGATAATGGAAAATTTTTTAAATCACCCGATTGTACAAACGGAAATAACAGTTACAATTCGATTGCTCTGTGCTGTGCTGCTGAGTTTTGCTATAGGTCTTGAAAGAGAAATGACAAACAAATATGCCGGTTTGAGGACAAATATTCTTGTCTGCGTCGGGGCATGCGTATTTACTCTTCTTTCCATTTACGGGTTTCCGACATTTGCAACAGGGGATAATGTTTCCGTTGACAATGCTACAGGGATAAGAGATACTGCACGAGTTGCGGCACAGGTTGTAACAGGTATCGGTTTTATCGGCGGCGGTGCCGTACTGCGTCATGGTGCAACTATATTCGGACTTACTACAGCAGCA
Source organism: Candidatus Gastranaerophilales bacterium (assembly GCA_944325865.1). Taxonomy (GTDB): domain Bacteria; phylum Cyanobacteriota; class Vampirovibrionia; order Gastranaerophilales; family Gastranaerophilaceae; genus Scatousia. The sequence continues at coordinate 154,994 of CALVBS010000002.1, forward strand.
ACACTGTGGATGGCTGCATCAATCGGAATGGCCTGCGGAACCGGAATGTATGGACTTGCAGTCACTGCAACCATTTTAACAATCATAGTCCTTGTTTCTATAAGATTTTTTGAAAGAAATGTTCTTACTAACAGTACCAAAAATCTTCAGCGTCTGAAAATAAATCTTACATGTGAAAATTCCGCATCTAATAACATTTATGATTACATAGTTGAAAAATATTCAAGACTGCGTGAAATTACCAAAAAACAAAGCAAGCAGGACGAAAATATTACTAAAATAAGTATTATTATAGACGTAAATACGAAAAAGCCTATGCAGACCATCTATAAAGATTTTCAAAAAATTGAAGGTGTAGAATCTATTTCAATACAGGAATTCAACGAAATGGTTGTTAAATAAGTATAATACTGTCAAAAAGTAACAAATTAATAAAAAAAGCCTGCACATGCAGGCTTTTTTGCATCGGTTTTGCGGATAAATTATTTCAATATAGTAAATGCTACAATTTCATCAATATTGACATTCAGCCAATCATATTTAAAACATACGTAATCATTGCAGTCACAATCTTCACCTTCACATTCACAATAGTCTTTTAAACGGCATACAAGTGCATTGTTAATTGTTAAAATATCCTCATGACACTCCTCGCAGGATTTTTCAGGGGTAAGAACTTCTCCGTCAATCTTTAAATATTCGGTAAAAATAACAATTCTTGAAGAATCATTCTTTTCTGCAATTTTGTAAATAGATTTAGAAATAGGTTTTGACATAAAAAATCTCCTTATAATAATTACGATTGAATTATAAAGAGATTTGTCAATTATTTAAATTAGACAACATTCTAATACAATATTAATACCTTACCTTTTTAGGATAATCTTTTGGAATTTTCCAGCCATTATACTGAATTAATGCAGTACAATAAACGCCATTAGCAGTAGCACAGCCTCTTTCATTATCATTAAACAGTTTATTCAAAGTACCATCCCAGTTATATTTAGCAGGTTCTACACCTTTATCATAATGATATTTCCAAGAGAAATTTTTTGAGATTGGCATATATTCAAAATTAAAAACACAAATTCCTTTTAAACTGTCAAAATTTCCCCCTTGACATTTATCAGGATTTCCCGGATAGAAATAAATATCCCTTAAGGATGGATTATCTTTAGTTCCAAGTTGAAAAGCTGTTCCGTCACTTAAATAATATAAAACTCTGCCTGATGTGTCTGATTTTCTTTCTAAAACAATAAATCGAGATAGATACTTTTTGAACCATTGGTCAATTTTTGATGTTTCTAAAATAGGCTTACCGTCTTCATCCAAATCTACACCTGAAGCATCCAGATACCAGTATTTTTTATCTCCGTATTCAGTTTCTGCAAGCTGGATTGCCTGATTAAATATTGTATAAAATTTTTGCAGTCGAGTTTCCACAACATGGTTGGCATAATTTTGCAGCAGCGCGGGCAATGTCATAGCAGCAACAATTCCGATAATACCAATAGTAATAAGAACTTCTGCTAATGTAAACGCTTTTTGTTTACTGCAAACAAAATAAAGACAAAAACGAGTTATTGTGGTAAATCTTTTTTTCATTTCATCTCCTTATAATAAATATATAATATAATAGTATAATAATTATATTATCATTATTTTATATTAGTATAACTTATTTAACTGATTTTGTAAAGTGTTTATAAGTACAAAATCATGGAGATAGATATACTATGAAGAAAAAACTTTCACGTTCAGGCAGCGGATGGGCGTTATTTATGCCTAAAACGCTTCTTGAACTTATTGATGTTGACCCTGAAAAAGATTATCTGGAAGTAAAAGTTGAAAATGACATCGTGAAAATTACAAAAGCAGAAAATGTAACAATTAATGATGTTAACAAATAGCCAAAATGATTTGTTTATGCTATAATTCTGGTATAGTAAAAGACTTTTTAATAAGGGGAGAAATATATAAATGGCTGAAGATACACAAAACGTAACTACTCAGGTTGAAAAGGTTGAAGTAGTTGATATTCCTGACAATAATGAAGCTATAGAAACCAAAACCTCGGCAAGTTACGATGCAAGCAATATTCGAGTTCTGGAAGGGCTTGAAGCTGTAAGAATGAGACCCGGTATGTATATCGGTTCAACTTCTCAACGTGGTCTTCACCACTGTATTTACGAAATTGTTGATAACTCAATCGATGAATCCCTTGCCGGTTTTTGTACGGATATTCACGTTACCGTTCACAAAGATAACAGCGTTACCGTAGAAGATAACGGCCGCGGCATTCCTGTTGATATTAAACCGGAAACAGGTAAATCAGCACTGGAAATTGTTCACACGGTTCTGCACGCAGGCGGGAAATTCGGCGACGGCGGATATAAAGTATCCGGAGGATTGCACGGTGTTGGTGCGTCTGTTGTTAATGCTCTTTCCGAAAAATATATCGTAGAAGTTTCAAGACAGGGCTTTGTTTGGAGACAGGAATATATGAGAGGCGAGCCGCTTTCTCCAGTCGAAAAAGTTGCACCTACCGATAAAACAGGGACTAAAACAACATTCTGGCCTGATCCTGAAATATTCACAGAAACAACAGAAATTGACTGTGATGTTATTGCAAACAGATTACGTGAAATGGCATTCCTGAACAAAGGTTTGAAAATAATTTTCCACGTTGATGCAACAGGTAGTGAAGAAACATTCCACTATGAAGGCGGTATCGGAAGTTATGTTGAATTTTTGAACAAAAACAAAACGGTTCTGCACGACAAGCCGATTTATATTGATAAAGTTGTTGATAACATGCAGGTTGAAGTTGCTATGCAATATACCGACGCTTATAACGAAAGTGTTCTTTCATTTGCAAACAACATCAACACTCATTCAGGCGGAACACACTTAACAGGTTTCAGAAACTCTATCACCCGTGTATTTAACGATTATGCGAGAAAAAATAATATTCTTAAAGATTCAGACCAGAACCTATCGGGTGAAGACGTAAGAGAAGGTTTAACGGCAATAGTTTCAGTCAAAATTCCTAATCCGGAATTTGAAGGGCAGACTAAAGAAAAATTAGGTTCGCAGGAAGCTATGGGAGCCGTTCAGGATGCCGTTAAAGAAAAATTACAGGAATGGCTGGAGTTTAACCCGAAAATTGCAAAAACTATCTTAGAAAAAACTCTTCAGGCACAACGTGCAAGAGAAGCTGCAAGACGTGCAAGAGAATTAACCAGAAGAAAATCTGTTCTTGAAAATTCCACACTTCCGGGTAAACTTGCAGACTGCTCAAACAGAGAACCTGAAAAATGCGAAATTTATATCGTTGAGGGTGATTCCGCAGGCGGTTCTGCAAAACAGGGCAGAAACAGAATGTTTCAGGCTATTTTACCGTTGAGAGGTAAAATTCTTAACGTTGAAAAAGCAAGACTTGATAAAATTTATGCAAATAATGAGATTCAATCAATGGTTCAGGCTTTCGGAATTAATATCTCGAAAAACGAAGATGATGTTGATATTGAAAAACTCCGTTATCATAAAATTATTATCATGACAGATGCTGATGTTGACGGAGCACATATCAGAACATTACTTCTGACATTCTTCTTCCGCTATGCAAAACCATTAATCGAAAACGGGTATGTTTATATTGCACAGCCTCCGCTGTTCAAAGTTACAATAGGCAAGCAGATTGAATACCTTTACGATGAACATGCACTTGATAAAATGCTGAAAGAACGCGGTATCAAGTCATTAAGCCTTTCCGATAAGTCGAAAACAAAAGTTAAAACAGGAGATGAATTACTGGAATTAATAAAAAACATGTCAACATTCTACAATTCATACAACAACCCTATCTTGAACCTATTCCCTGCAGTTGTATTAAGAGGATTGGTACGTTCGGGCATAACTCCGGAAGACTTTGAAGATCAGGCAAAAATGAATGAAATTATTGAATATTTAAATCATTACCTGAAAGACCATGCGGAGAATTACAATATACATGATGCGGCTAATTACGTTGCTTCATTGAAATATACACCTGAAAACGCAAAATATTCAATTCAATTAAATACAAATGAAGAAGAATACGTAATACTCACCCAGAACATCATCAAGAGTTCTGAATACAAGAGATTAAAAACCTCTTATCCGTTAATCAGAGATTTCTTGATTGAAGAATCCGACGGACTTCTGCTTGAAACAGATACCGAACAATTTGAAATAAATTCGTTTGAAAAATTACAAAAAATTATTGATGACAGAGGTCAAAAAGGTATGACAATCCAGCGTTTCAAAGGGTTAGGTGAAATGATGCCGCAACAGCTCTGGGAAACTACAATGGATCCGGCAACAAGAACACTGCTTAAAGTAAGCATTGAGGATGCAATGCTTTGTGACCAGCTGTTTGATGTATTAATGGGCGATAAGGTTGAACCACGCAGAGACTTTATCGAAGCCAATGCGGTTTACGCAACTAACATTGATACATAGGCTGTAAACTAAGAGTAAATTGGCAGCAATAAAGATAACCCCTCTCTAAAGGGAGGGGTTTTATATATTCAGCCATGCAAGATTATATGATTGCGATAGAGTCATTGTTGTAGTATAATTTTGTTGTAAAGGGTTAATTAGAAGAAAAGAGACGAGAAATGACAAAAAAAGAATTGATTTTTTTAGGACCGCCTGCATGCGGTAAAGGTACTCAAACAGACAAACTTGCACAGTTTTTGAATTTTCCTCACGTTGACACGGGTTCTCTTTTAAGAGCAGAAATTAAAAATGAAACCCCTGAAGGTAAGTTTGCAAAAACGTTTATTGACAAAGGAGAATTGGTTCCTGCAGATTTAGTGGCTAAGATTATTAAAAACAGACTTTTACAGGATGACTGTAAAAATGGATTCATCCTTGACGGTTATCCGAGAAGCGTTGAGCAGGCCGACATATTAGAAGAAATAAAAAAAGAAATTAACAAAGGCACTGAGGAGGATTTCAGAGCAATTTATTTTGATATTGATACAAATATTCTTGTTGAAAGAATCGTAAACCGCCGTTCTTGTCCTGTATGCGGAGAAATTTACAATCTTGAATTTAAACCTCCGAAAGTTGAAGGCCACTGCGATAAAGACGGTGCTGAACTCACTCAGAGAAAAGACGATACAAGAGAAGTTGCTCAGGCAAGATTTGATACATACTTCAAAGAAACAGCTCCGCTCATTGATTATTACAAATCAAAAGGTGTTTTGAGAACTATCAATGCAAACGGAACTATTGATGAAGTTTGGGAAAGATTGTTAGAAGTAATTAAGTAAAGAGAAAGGATTACGGAAACTTTCGGGTGAAACTTAAAAGTTTCCCCGAAATCCCCGTAAGCTATAGCAAGATGATTAAACGTAAATCCAGAGAAGAAATCAAATTAATGAGACACGCAGGGCATATCGTAGCCCTTGTTCACCAGAAAATGAAGGAAGTTGTAGAACCGGGAATTTCAACTAAAGAACTTGATGATATAGCATACCATATTATCAAAGAAAACCGTGCGGTTCCAACATTTTTAGGTTACAGCGGATTTCCGGCCAGCATTTGCACATCAATTAATGAGCAGGTGGTTCACGGAATTCCTCATGAAGATGTAAAACTTAAAGAAGGCGATATTATCGCAATAGATGTAGGAGCAACATACCACGGACTTGTCGGGGACAGTGCCTGGTCTTATGCTGTCGGTAAAATTGACGAAGAAAAACAACGTCTTATGAAGGCTACAGAAGAAGCCCTCTACGCCGGAATTGATAAAATGCGTATAGATAATGTACTTGACGACATTTCCGGAGCGGTGGAAGATGTTGCAAACAGTTACAAATTCGGAATAGTAAGACAATACGGCGGCCATGGTGTCGGTCATAATATGCATGAAGAACCGTTTCTGTTTAACTACAGAGTAGGCGATAAAACCGTTATTAAACAGGGTTATGCAATAGCTATAGAGCCTATGTTGAATCTGGGCGGTGATGAAGTTGTTGTAGGCGATGATGAATGGACAGTTTCTACTGTTGACGGAAAACCTTCAGCACACTTCGAACATACGGTTATCGCAACAGAAGACGGGCCTTTGATTACTACGAAATTAATGGAGTAGTAATGGGCTGGCTTTATCTGATTCTGGCAATTATACTGGAACTGTTCGGCACATCGATGATGAAACTTTCAAACGGTTTGACCGTTTTATGGCCTACGATTGCAATGTTTGCAGGGTATGTATTATGCTTTATATTTCTGTCGTTCGCCTTAAAAACCATAGACATGAGTGTTGCTTACGCAATCTGGAGTGCTGTGGGAATTGTATTAATTGCCATTATCGGAATTGTATTCTTTCACGAAAACATTACATTTGCAAAATTAGCAGGTATTTTACTTATAGTAACAGGTGTAATTACGGTAAAATTAAACTCATAAGGAATAAATATGAAATATTACATAGGATTATCACTGGCATCAGGTTCAAGTATGGATTCAGGGCTTGCAATATTTGACGAAGAAAATACCCTGATTATGGTTGATAAACTTTACAAAGTAAATGACATAATATACTTTTTTGATAACTATCCTTCAACCGCAAATTCAGAAATTTGTGTATCTCTGGCGTGGGACAGAACAATGCTTAACGGAAAATGGCGTGTACTTTCAAAACCTTACCAGATGGTTGCAACAAATCCTCATATTCCTAATCAGGATAACTGGACTCAGCGTTATGCTACAAGAGGGAGTGATTATTTTAAATCACTTACTGAAAAAGGTACTGTTATAAATCGTTTTGAATTGTATTTGACACGTCAGAGCATGCATTTGAATTCGTGTTTTAAAGAGCGTTCACCGGCAGATTGTAAATTTCTTCAGCAGGCATTAACAAACGAATGGGGACTTGATTTACCTGCAAATATGATGCCGATGTCGCAGCTTGAGGCAATAGTAGGAGCTATGCTTGCAAAAGAGCACTCAAAAAATCCATCCAACATAAAAGTCATCGGCGATTTCAGAGATTTGCCGGTAATAGATGTTATCAGAAATCCGAATCTGCTTAAAGCCGGCTAAATCATTAGCCCAGATTTTATTGTACAGCAATAATCAAGCATAACGGCTGGAAAGTTCCACAAGATTATCCGTACAATTTTTAATTAAGAGATTCGTATAAGGCAACTACTTCTTTATGAATATCCTCAATAGATTTTGATGCATCAAGAACTTTTACTCTTTCAGGTTCAAGTTCAGAAATTTTATGATAACCATTTCTCACACGATTAAAAAATTCTACTCCTGCACTTTCCATTCGGTCTTTTTCATTTCCGACACGTTTCATTGATGTTTCTACATCAATATCAAAAACGAAAGTTAAATCAGGTCTTCTGTCACCTGTTGCCAGATTATTCAACATTTTTATACGGTCAATATCAAGCCCTCTGCCGTATCCCTGATAGGCAATCGTACTATCTGTATGCCTGTCACAGAGTACAATTTTCCCGTTTTTCACAGCAGGGTTAACAATCACATCAATATGCTGGGCTCTGTCAGCAAGAAAAAGAAATGCTTCAGCCTGTGATGAAACTTCTCCGTCATAGTTTAATAAAATTTCCCGAATTTTTTCACCCAATCCTCTTGCACCCGGTTCCCGCGTTACAATTACATCACGCCCCTTTGATTTTAAATATTTTGCCAAAAGCATAAGCTGGGTAGTTTTTCCGCACCCGTCAGCACCTTCAAACGTAATAAATAAGCCTTTTGTCATATCTTTTCCTGTGTTGTTGAATAACTTAAAAAAGCGGGAAAAATTCCCGCTTACTATTATATAATAAACTTGCCGTTTTCGTAAATCAGAACATCATCAGCAAAAATTTTTCCGCCGTTTTTCATATTTTTAATCATATCCCAGTGAAGTCCCGAAACATTTTTACCCCCTGTTTCAGGATACGATGCCCCGACTGCCATATGAATCGAACCCCCTATTTTTTCATCAAAGAGAATATTACCGGTAACATCCTGAATTTCATCATTAGTTCCGATTGCGATTTCACCGATTCCGCGTGAACCTTCATCCATATCTAACATTGCATTCAGAAAATCTTCGCCGCGTTCTGCCGTTGCTTTTATTATCTTTCCGTTTTCAATAAAAAGATGTACCCCGTGGGCTTCATTGCCTCTATAGATTTGAGGGAAATCAAAGTATATTTCACCGTTAATGTCATCTTCAACAGGTGAGGTAAAAACTTCACCGTCAGGATAATTATTTAAGCCTGAACAGCTTATCCATTTTCTGCCTTCAACTCCGAATGTTATATCCGTCTTTTCACCGATAATATGTAACTTTTTAACTCTGTCAAGATAATTTGCCCATTTAGTTTGTTTTTCGTCAAGTTCGCGTAATTTTGCAACAGGATCATCTAAATCAAGATAGCAGGATTTAAATAGAAAGTCTGAATATTCATCAAAAGACATTTTAGCTTCCTGAGCAAGTGCGTGCGTTGGAACATCCGCAATAACCCATTTTGCCGAACCTTCAGCAGAACGTTTCATAAGCATTTCCGAAAGGAATTTAGTTGCCTTACCCCGTCTTGAAAGTTTTTGTAAATCAGCCCTTGCCATATTTTTAGTATTCATAGGTCCGCCAATAGAGATAAATTTATCAACTGTTTCATATTCTAACTTTGTTACAGGGTCAACATAATCAAGCTGTTCATCAGTTGCAAGTTTAATAAAAGTATCGGACAGATCCTCAATAGAAGTTCTCACAATCGGATGCCCGCCCCGTTCAAGAACCCTTTTATAAACAGCCTTAACCAGCTCTTTTGTATAAACACTTGTCCCTCTTATTTGTACAAGATCACCCTTTTGTACGTCAACAGAATAATCAACAAGAACTTCTGCGTATTTATCCCAAATTGTTTTCATAAAAATTCCCCTCTCTTATTTTGTTCTATTCTCAATATTTTAATATTAAGACAAAAGTCCCTTATCACACATCGTGAAAAGGGACTAATTATATTATAATTTTCAAATAAAACTATTCTTCGCTTTCAAGTGACTCGTGTCCTGTTTTGTGAGATTTCAAAAGAACACCGCGTTTTGAAGTCTTAATAAAATTAATCATATTTTCAATATATTCGTTAGTAGGAATTTCAGCTCTGATTTTTTCAATAGCCTGAGTTGTATTCAAATCTTCTGAAATCAAAAGTTTAAATGCTTCATTTGTTGCCGTTCTGATTTCCTGAGGCACACCGCGGCGTTTCATTGCAATTACATTAATTCCGCGTGGAACCGGAGGTCTTCCTTCACCTTTTGAATATGGCAGAATATCCTGACGTGATGCTGAGAATCCGCTTATAATAGCCATATCACCAATTCTTATATTTTGATGGAATACACTCATTCCTCCGACAAATGCTCCAAATCCAACATGAACATGTCCGCCGAGCGTTACAAGATTAGCCAGAATAACCTGATCTGCAAGTACACAGTTATGAGCGACATGAGACCCGACCATTAAAAGACATTTGTTACCTATTCTTGTTGTGAAATCACCGCAGGCAGCTCCTCTGTGAACTGTTACATTTTCTTTAATAATGGTATCATCACCTATAACAACTTTAGTCGGTTCACCCTTGTAACCCAGATCCTGCGGTTCGGAACCTATAGTCGCAAACGGGGAGATTGTACATCTTTCCCCTATCTCGGCATGTTCAATATAAGCATTTGCAATAACTCTTGTCTTGCTTCCTATTTTAACATTTTCACCAATAATAACATATGGTCCGATAATAGCATCATCAGCAATTTGTGCCGAAGGATGAATAACCGCTGTCTTGTCAATCATTTCTATACCTCTCTTTTCTTAATCAATAGGTTAATTATATTACAAACTAACGCTCCCCTCAAGAATTTTAATATTAATTTAATAAGTAAAAGACTTGCGGTTGAGAATGAGAAGCATTCATTTCAAATAGTTTATTTATAATCTGTAAACTTTTGTTAAAAATTCTTTCGTAAATTTAAAGGTTTTGAAAAGAAATGCCGTAATAAGAAGTATAGAGTTACGACACAAGAAAGGATTATTTCAGACCTATGGGAATGTCTGCGTCACAAGCCAGATTATTAAGTTTGACAGCAAGAATGACCGATAACGAAAATTCCGCTCAGGATATTACGTATTCGAAAATCAGGCTTGCCAACCAAACTCAGGAATTAAATAATGAATATCTTGATGCTCTTGACGCAACAAAACTTACCGTATTAACAGGATTTAATAATTCTGAAGAGGTTTATACCGATATTTCCTACGGACTTATGACAGGTTATAATACAGTAGCTACAGGAAAACAATATGTGGTTACTGATGCAAAAGGCAGAGTTCTTGTAACTGCACAATATGCAGCGGCCTTTGAAGCAGGAAACGGAGATTTAAATAAATTTTTGGCTGAATTGGGTTATTCACAGGCTACTATTGATGTATCAGAAAACAGTGGTGCCTCAGATACTGATAAAGCTCTTGCAAAACAGAAAGTCCACGAAGCATGGGATCAATACCTGACATCAGTAGGACTTCATTATGGTGATGACGAACACGGTCTTGAATTCGGATACACATCTTTCGGAAATGACCCTTATAACGGTTATCCGACATACACACTTATTGATTTGAATACAGGAGAAAAAAGTACAAAAGCTCTGGTGTACGAAGGTTCAACTCAAGAACAACGGGAATTTTATGATTACGCTGTTGCATTGACTGAAGCCTATTACGGAACGTCAGATTCTATAAACACTTTAAAAACAGCTGCCGATTCAGAAAATGCAGGATACGTAAAATACCTTACAAACATATTCCAGAAAATGTTGAGTGCAGGTTACTATACGGAAGATGAACCTAACGAAACAATTAAAGACAATGCCTGGTTTGAGCAACAGTTGAGAGACGGCAAACTTCTGCTTGAATACTATTCAACAACAGAAAAGAAATTTGTCTCAACTTCTATCGATTCCGATACTGCAATACAGGAAGTTGAAGATGAAAGAGAACTGTCGTTGATTGAACAGGAATATAATAACAAACTTGATGATTTGGAAGCAAAAGACAATCAATTTGACCTTGAACTTAAGAAACTTGATACCGAACATAACGCACTACAAACTGAATATGATGCAGTTAAATCGGTAATCGAAAAGAATGTTGAGAAAACATTCAATATTTTCTCATAAAAGATTTAAGCGATTCCTTTTCCTATATTTCCTTAAATTTAAATTTCGTAACTTTTCCCCTGCCACTTTTCAGATAAAAGTGGTTTTTTCTTATTTATGTGTATTAACAGTAAAGTTTATGCCAAGATTTTTTAAGCTCTCAAAAAGTTTATTTTCTGCCGATTTATGAGGAAAAATTTCTATACCATCATTCTTGATATTTGTAAGCAGATGATTTTCTTTAACCACACTGAGAACTTTATTATACATATATTGAACATTTTTATTTGCACCGGAATTAGGAACAACCACTTTTGGGGAAGGCTGACTGTAAATTTTTATCGGGGTAATTTTCATATTTTCTCCTGCTAATTGAACTGTATTTATTAATAATTACATAAATATAAAAAAATAGAAAGTTGTTATATAAATAAAAAAAGGACCTCTTTTAAAAAGAGGTCCTTTTCAACAATAATAACGTTATGCCTTACTTGCACCTGCTTTTTCGATAATTTCTTTTTCGATATTAGCAGGAACCTGTTCATAGTGGTTAAATTCCATAGAGAATGTACCACGACCCTGAGTATTACTTCTCAAGTCTGTTGCATAACCGAACATGTTTGCAAGCGGAACAATAGCTCTGATAATAACGTTTCCGGTATTACCCTGAGGTTCCTGTCCTTCAACACGTCCGCGTCTTCTTGAAATGTCGCCGATAATTGTTCCGGTAAATTCATCCGGAATTTCAATTTCAACTTTCATCATCGGTTCAAGGATACAAGGCTGAGCTTTGCGGCAGCCTTCTTTAATAGCCATAGAACCAGCAATTTTAAACGCCATTTCAGAAGAGTCAACTTCGTGATAAGAACCATCATAAAGTTCAACTTTAACGTCAATCATCGGGAATCCTGCTAAGATACCGCCTTCAAGAGCTTCTTCCATACCTTTTCTTGCAGGTTCAATGTATTCTCTAGGAATAGCACCACCGACAATTTTGTTTTCAAATACAAATCCGGCATTTTCTTCAGCAGGTGAAATTTTAACTTTAACGTGACCATACTGACCTTTACCACCTGACTGACGGATAAATTTAGAATCCTGATCAGCAGTACCTCTGATAGTTTCACGGTAAGCAACCTGAGGTTTACCGATATTAGCTTCAACTTTAAATTCTCTCAACATACGGTCAACGATAATATCAAGGTGAAGCTCACCCATACCGGAGATAATTGTCTGACCTGTTTCCGTATCGGATTTAACACGGAAAGAAGGATCTTCTTCAGCAAGTTTCTGAAGAGCAATACCCATTTTATCCTGATCCGCTTTTGTTTTTGGTTCAATAGCAACAGAGATAACCGGTTCAGGGAAAGACATTTTTTCTAAGATGATAGGTGCTTTTTCATCACACAAAGTATCACCGGTAGTGGTATCTTTCAAACCAACTGCAGCACAGATGTCGCCTGCATAAACTTCTTGTTCTTCAAGTCTTTGATCAGCGTACATACGAACAAGTCTTGCAATACGTTCTTTTTTACCGTTAGTTGCGTTAAGAACGTAAGAACCTGAAGTAATAACACCTGAATAAACTCTCAAGAATGTCAAACGACCTACATAAGGGTCTGTCATAACTTTGAATGCAAGAGCTGAGAAAGGTTCTGAGTCAGAAGAATGTCTTTCAACTTTTGTACCGTCTTCAAGCTCACCTTCAATAGCCTTAACATCAACAGGAGAAGGCATATAGTCAACTACGTTATTCAACAGCAACTGAACACCTTTGTTTTTGAAAGCTGTACCACAGCAAACAGGAACAATCTTGTTTTCGCAAACAGCTTTTCTTAATCCTGCTTTCAATTCATCAACAGTAATAGAGTCAGGATCTTCAAAGAATTTTTCCATCAAAGTATCATCTTCTGATGCGATAGCTTCAACCATAGCATCTCTGTATTCTTTAGCTTTATCAGCCATATCTGCCGGAATTTCTTCTTCTCTGATATCTGTACCCAAATCGTTTGTATAAATTTCAGCCTTCATTGTCATCAAATCAATAAGACCTGTAAATTTATCTTCAGCACCGATAGGGAGCTGTATAGGAACAGCATTTGCTCCTAATCTTGTTTTAATCTGGTCAACAACTCTGTAGAAATCTGCACCGGTTCTGTCCATCTTGTTAACGAATACCATACGAGGAACTTCGTATCTGTTAGCCTGTCTCCAAACAGTTTCAGACTGAGACTGAACACCGCCTACGGCACAAAATACAGCAACAACACCGTCCAATACACGAAGAGAACGTTCTACTTCAATAGTAAAGTCAACGTGCCCCGGAGTATCGATGATGTTAATCTGGTGGCCTTTCCATTCTGCAGTAACAGCTGCAGACTGAATTGTGATACCTCTTTCACGTTCCTGTTCCATAAAGTCCGTTACGGCAGCACCGTCATGAACTTCCCCGATTTTATGAGTTTTTCCGGTGTAGAACAAGATACGCTCTGTAGTAGTGGTTTTACCTGCATCAATGTGTGCGGCAATACCAATGTTTCTGATTTTTTCCAATGGAGTTTTTCTTGCCATTTTGTTTTTCCTTTTTTATTATAATTGTGTACTTCTGCTATTTATAAATTTAGCCTCATTATAATTATCTCATAAACATGTTTTTTTTCAACAAAACGCTTAACAATCAAGACATAAAATTTCAAGATAAGTTAACATTTTTATTATGAACATACACGCTAAAATTTTCAGAATCTTTACGAACATTAGGAATCATAAAACTTTCAGGAAGTAATTGATTTTTCCATAAAATATACATAAAACTTAACTGATCTCTGTGTGAAAAATTTTCCAGCATTTGCCACCATTCTTCCATCAGTTTTATAATCATTTCACTATGATGACATCTGTAAATAATACTATTTTCCGTCAAACCATAATGATACGGAAATTTTGATTTTAATAAAAACTGTTTCAGTTTCATCACTCTAACAAAATCATCCAAACCTAAATCTATAACAGTATCTATTTCCTGAAAGACACAATCCCGTGCATAATGTTTTTGTAAAAGAAAATTTTTCTGTAAATTATCAATATCTTCAAATATTTTGTTACTTAAAATATTTATATTTGAATCTATATAAAGACTTTCTGTATATATATCAGGCAGAACAATATGCGGATTTATTTTATAAAATCTGTTTGTAAGAATACCATTCTCCTGATAATATGTAACGGGTAAAATTTTCCAGCCTCCGGCATAGCCGGCCCGAATCAACTCAAGATTATCCGTAAAATACAGATAATCCCATTCCGGATTGGTATATGAAAGCTTAAAAAATATATCATAATTATCTGTATTACATGTATATACTACTTTTTTATTACTGACGGGTGCATCAATAATGTGCGAATAGCCAGCAAACCCGGATATATGAACATTATCCGGGCTGGAAAGCCCATTGGCTTCCGTACTAAAACGTTTCCCAAAAAATTTTATGACAAAATAATCTTTATATAAATTTATTGAAAAAATATATTTTAAAGCATATTTTATACGTTCTAGTAATATAAAACCATCATCGTTAAAAGTTATTCGTATTATATTGACCAGTTTAGACAAATATGCACTTCTTTGAATTAAAGAATCAATATAACTTCTGCCCTGACATTTATTTGTTTTAATAAATATATTCAAAAATAATGCGACCTGCCTTTTCAAAAAAGCCAAAAGACTTGTCTTTTTTCGTTTAGGCATTTCAACAAGAAGAAGAGGGCAATCTTTATATGGAGATTTTAAATAGTACTCATACCATCTGAGACTAAACGGGAGATCTTTGTATTGCCATGGTTTTAATGATCCGGTATAATGAAAAATCACAGGCGAATTTACAGCTTCGTCAATTTCTTTTTCCATAAAAAATAATTCTGTATGTTTTTTACTTTTATAAATAGGGTAATTTGTATAAGTAACATTATACTTACATGGTAACAGTTTTACTCTGCCATAGCACACTATATTAAATATATGCTGATCCACCGAATCATCAAATTTACCGATTAAAGCCTCCAGTTGTGTTCGTAAATTATCCTCCCTCATAAGTTTCAAATTCATTAAAAGCACACCGGCATTAAAATAATTTGACATATCTTTCAAATTAATTCTTTTATAATATTTTTTCCGCTCAATATAATGGTATAAACTTAAAACAGCACCTAAATAATTTGCTCCAAGATTTATATTGTATAAGGATGATAAATCCTCATTTACTATAACATCCGTGTCAATATACAGGACTTTATCATATTGAGGGAGCAATTCCGGTATCAAAAACTTATACAAAGATGCATTTGAAATATATACGTGCTTACAAACTTTATCCCTGTATGAATCTCCGGCTTCAAGTATTCTTATTGAACAATTATCATAATTCTTACTAATAGACAGAATCTTTTCTTTATCTGATTTATCAACGTCATAGCCAACAATACAAAAAATATCATAAAAAGTATTTTCATTTGAATTTTCCAATACGGAAACAATCGCCGCGGCAACAGAGAAACAATACTTTTTATCTGTTATAAAACAAATTGGCACACGCGAACTAAAACTATCCATATAAAAAATTTATCATAAATAACAGAACAAAAAAAAGAGGCTTTTAAAAGCCTCTTTTTTATACAAGTCCTAAAACTTTTTTATACCAGCTGAATGTTTCCAATTCGATACCATTGAATGTAGTTTTGAGACATTGTTTTCTTAAATAATTTTCAAATTCGTCATTAAATTTCGATTTTGATTTTTTTGATTCAGTTTTTGTCATAGTTTTCATAGAACGTACTCCTTTACCATTATTTTACACACCCCTATTTTATTCTTGCATTATAACTTTTTCTTGACACAATTACTACTACCTAAAAGTATTAATTTTCCGACATTCCCACTCCAAGCCGACATTTAGGCGTTAATTTTTATTAAGTGTATTTGTTTTATTAATATTATGGCATTTAAAATGTTAATTTTATGAACAATAAAATATAAAAAACATTAACAAACTCCTCACAAATCAACTATTCCATTATCTTTTCATATTAATTTTTTTATGCTAGTATAACAGTTATGAAATTAATCGGTGAAAACATACACATTATTTCGAAGAATGTTCAAAAAGCCCTTCTTGAAAAGGATAAAGAGTATATTACCTCCCTGATAAATATCCAGAAAAATATGGATTATGCTGATTTGAACGCAGGTCCTGCCAAGGGAAATTTCGCAGGAATTCTGCAATGGCTTGTCGAGCTTGTTCAGGAGAACTCAAATCTTAAAATATCACTTGATACAACCAATACGGATGAAATGACAAATGCACTTAAACTTTGTAAAAATCCGCAGGATACTTTTTTGAACAGCACAAGTAAAGACGAACCAAGACTTGAAAAAGTTACAAATCTCGCCGCCGAATATAACAGCAATGTCATAGCACTGACATTGAGTAAAGAAACAGGCATACCAAAAACAGCAGACGGCAGATTAGAAATCGCATTTGAAATTTACGAAAAATGTATAGAAAAAGGAATCGAAAACGAAAAAATTTATTTTGATCCGCTTATTTTGCCTGTATGCGTTGAACAATCACAAGCCGCAGAAGCATTGAATACCATAAAAATGCTTAAAGAGAGTTTTGACCCTCAGGTTAATACTGTAATCGGGCTCTCTAATATTTCAAACGGATGTCCTCTTGAATTAAGACCTCTTATTAACAGAGTTTTTGCGGTTCTGGCATTCGGAGCAGGCCTTGATGCAGCTATAATTGATGCAAAAGATACCGAACTTTACAGGGTGTTAAGAATGCTTGAAACTTCAACTCCTGAAAAAGAAGTTGATAAACTCTACATTGATATTGCCTCAATGATATCCGACTTTGGAGAAATTGAAGACATAAAATATAACTCCGAAGACACGGAACAAAACCAAATTATTAAGACGGTTAATATTCTTTTAGGCAAAAAAATTTATTCTCACAGCTTTACACAAATATAATTTTTTGCTAAAATACTGTTGTATAAATAAAAAGTTGTTAGGAGTAAGACAATTAATAAGAAGATAATCATATCAGCTTTGGTTTTATGCAGTATTTCAGCCTTATCAGTGCAGGCAGCAATGACTCCTGAGGCAAATACTTTATATCAGGAAGCCTGTACCCTTGAATATCAGCATGATGCTCAAGGTGCCGTTGCAAAACTGCTTGAAGCAATTAAACTTGCGGGTGATGAAGCAATGCTTTATACAAAACTTGCAGGTTTATACACAGACATGGATGAATATGACAAAGCTGTAGAAGCTTATAAAAAAGTTGTAACCCTCCGTCCTAATGATGCTTTCGTTTATATAAGCCTCGGAAATATTTATGAAACACAAAGCAAGTATGCCGAAGCCCTTGAGGCGTATAATGAAGCGTTGAAGATTTTTCCTGAATACAAATACAATTATCTTAATATAGCAAATGTTCAGTATCAGATGAGAAAATATAAGGATGCAATAGAAAACTATAATCTGTTTTTATCCACTTACTCACAACATACTGATGCAAGAAAAAGCCTTGCTAATTCATATCTTGCAGACAGTAACTACGAAAATGCAGCTGCAGAATACGAAAAATTATATATGAAAAATATGAAGACATTTGATAATTTTTCAAACTACGGCATGGCATTGTTCAAAATAAAAAATTATGAAAAGGCCGCAGAAATTTTGGAGCGGGCAATAGAAACAAATCCTGAAAGTACAATAGATCATGTACGTCTTGCTCTGACATATCAGGAACTTGAAAAAAATGATCTTGCTCTGCCGCAATTTGAGGTTGTATTTGAACAGAATCCTAAATTACAATGGCTGAGATTTGATTACGGAAATCTTCTTGCAGATATGGGCAAAAATACTGAAGCTCTTGAGCAGTATAATATTTATACCGCAAGTTTCCCTAACGACGGCAGAGTTTATCAGAATTTAGGTATTGTCTATAAGAGATTAAAAAATTATAATATGGCAATAACAAATTTTGAAAAGGCTATTGCTTTGAATGCGGCGAATACGGATGCAAAAAAAGATTTAGCTTTTTGTTATCATATTCAAAAAGATTATAACAATGCCATTAAGTATTACGATGAAGTTCTGGCAGTTGACAACAGTGACTACGGAACCAAGTTGAATAAAGCTATTGCCCTGCAGGCAATCCATAAATACGAAGATGCAATCAGCTTATATAATGAAATTATTGCGGATAAACCCAGTGATATTGCACAGAACAATTTAACCGAAGCTCTGGTATCACAAGGATTGGAAGATTTAAAAATTCATAACTACTCGAAGGCAACCGACGAATTTATTAAAGCCATTTCAAGAGGAACAAAAGACAGCAAGGCTTATTTTGGTCTGGCCCAAGCCTACAGAGCCTGCCAAATTAATGATAAGGCAACGGAATACTATGAAAAAGCCATAGCAATGGCACCGGATAATACGGCATACAGCAACGAATTCGCAGAGTTTATTGCGGAAATTAATGCTGTGGAAGCCGAACAAAATAAAAATAAAGAATTTCCTACACTTTCCACATCGGAAGAACTTGACGAAATTACGCTTTCTATCGGGGAAGATTCAAAGACTTCTGCAACAGTAACACATCCTGCTGTAGCTGCAACAGCAGAAACAATCACAACCACAACTGCAACAGCGGCAGAAACGGGAGCAGGAGCCGTAACGGCAGCTGCGAGTCTAACGGATAATAAAACCGATACAACAGCCCGACCGGCAGTAAGTACAGAGAAACAGGACTTACAAGAAGAAATTGATACTGAAAGTGATACAGCGGCTGCAAAAGAAACCTCCGTTTCGACTGAAACTACAACGAAACCAACAAATAGTCCGGCTAATGTTGCGACATCAGCAAGTACCGATACAAATGCTGTCTCTGAACTTGAAAAAAGCAAAAGCCTTATTGCAATAGCAGATGAAAATTATAAAAAACAAAAATACGACGATTCAATAAAAAATTATAAAGAAGCTTTAAAAATAAATCCGAGCGATGAGGTTACTCTTTTAAAAATAGGCAATGTTTATAAAATAAAAAATGATGATACAAACGCCATAGATTTTTATAAAAAAGCAATATTTGTAAATCCGGCATATGCTGACGGATGGTTTAACCTAGGGCTTGTTTACGCAGGTCAGAAGAAAGTTGAAGACAGTAAAAAATGTTTCAATAAAGTGGTTTCTCTAAATCCTGAGTACGCATATGCATATTATGCACTCGGACTTGCATATGAATCAGAAAAAAATACTCAGGAAGCATTAAAAAATTACGAACTTTTTGTTAAATACGGAAAAGATTCAAAAACCGTTAATCAGGTAAAAGACAAAATTAAGAATATGACAAAATGAAAAAACTTATTTTAGCACTGACACTGTTAATTTTAACACTTACAACCTCAGCCTGCAACACTGATAAAGCGGCAATCCTTTTTAACAGAGATCCCATAACGGAAGAAAACGTACTTAATAACTCAACGATATTTGAACGTAATGAGAGAATTTATTATTTGATTTTGATGCCCAAAACAGTGCATTCAAGATACATTTATATACAGGTTATCAAAAAAGACAATGATTATGCACAATTAGGTTACAAATTATACTGGGCAAACACATTCAGGTTAAAAGATGAACAGGTCAATTATTACAATGATTATATTGTACTTAATGAATCAGGAGCATATATAATGAAAGTTTACTCCAAAGATAATCCACAAAAAGTTTTAACACAGGCACAGTTTTTTGTCAGATAAGATTCCTTTAATTATTTGCATATAAAAATTTAAAGTAATATAATATTAGGGCTATGAAAAATATAAGACAAACAAAAGCAAATATACTAAGAGATTCATGGGTCGAAATTAATATAGAAAACCTTGCACATAACGCAAAAGAATTCAGAAAACATGTTCCCTCAGACACAAAACTCCTTGCAGTGGTAAAGGCTGACGCTTACGGACATGGCTCCGTCATGCTTGCCCCGACACTTCTGGCCTCAGGATTTGATATGCTCGGAGTTGCCTCAATAGATGAAGGTGTTGATTTAAGAAATGCAAAAATAAATTGCGATATACTGGTTCTCGGAGCAGTTCCTGTCTGGGCAGTGGAAAGTGCAGTACAGGCAGATTTATCTATAGCTATTTTTTCTAAAGAACATCTTACTGCCTGTAAAAATGCCTTTGAAAGAACTGGGACAAAGCCAAAAGTTCACATAAAATTAGATACCGGAATGAACCGAATAGGAGTTTCATTTGAAGATGCCGTTGAGTTCATAAAGGAGGCACAAAAAGCCGATTATCTTGATTTACAGGGAATATTCACCCACTTTGCAAATGCGGAAAACCGTGAAAAAACTCAAATGCAAATTGATAAATGGAATTCCGTTCTATCGCAGATTGACACAACCGGACTGCTGCTCCATATCCAGAATACTGTCGGAACAATGTGTTATAATGTGCCGAAATCAAACATGCGTCGGGTAGGAATAGCACTATACGGGTTATTAACCGATTTACCTGATAATAATGGATTTCACCCTGATTTAAGACCGGTAATGTCATTAAAAGGACGTATAGTGAATATTCATACCGCAAAAGACGGAGAAGGTGTAAGTTATTGCCATACATATACGGCAAAAGGCAACAGAAAAATTGCAACAATTCCGATAGGTTATGCTGACGGGGTTTCAAGAGGGCTGTCAAATAAGATTTCAGGAACACTTAACGGTCAACAGGTGCCGCAGGTCGGAAACATTACCATGGATCAGATGATGTTTGATATCACAGGAGTTGATGCTCAAATCGGAGATATCATAAGCCTTATTGACGACAAAAATACAATCGACAACTGGGCACAAATTCTCGGAACAATTAATTATGAATTAACCTGCCGTTTGAAAGTAAGACTTCCAAGAGTTTACACAAGATAATACGGAGAGAACATCCATGTATGATTTAGGAATTATAGGCGGAGGACCTGCAGGATATACAGCAGCACTTCATGCAGGCACAAAAGGACAGAAAGTCATTTTGTTTGAAAAAGATAAAGTTGGCGGAACCTGTCTCAACAGAGGCTGTATTCCGACAAAAGCCATCCTGCATTCGGCAGAATTATATGAAGAAATTAAAAATTCCGAATCACTTGGAATTCATGCAGATAATGTAACTTTTGACTTTGCAGAAGTTATGGAACATAAAAATCTTGTTGTTGAAAAATTAAGAAAAGGTCTTGAACTCTCGCTCAAAAACCGTAAAGTTGAAGTTTTAAATACAGAAGCACGACTTTTATCAGAACATAAAATTGAAGCTGACGGACAGATTTTCGAATGTAAAAAAATCATTATCGCAACAGGTTCAGAACCAAAAAATTTTAATGGAATGGAACGTGACGGGATATTTGTGCTGAATTCCGATGATATATTAAATCTGTCAAAACTTCCGAAAAATATTGTTATTGTAGGCTCAGGAGCAATAGGAATTGAATGGGCGAGAATTTTTTCTGCATTTGAAACTGATGTAACAATCATTGAAGCTGCAGATTATCTTTTGCCTGCTGCCGATATTGACGTTTCAAAAAGAATTGAGCGTATTTTTAAATCCGGAAAAATTAAGATATATAAGTCAAACGGTGTTGAAAAAATTCAAAATAAAAAAGTTTATCTTACAGGCGGAGAAATTCTTGAACCTGAAATTGTTCTTGTTGCTATCGGCAGAAAAATTTGCAGAATAGACAACAGCGATTCAGTAATATGTATAGGTGATGCCTGCGGAGAAATACAGCTTGCACATTATGCATCTAAACAGGCAGTAGAATGTGTTGACAATATTGTGTTTAACAAAAATTTTGTTCCTTTTGTTGTTTACGGAAATCCAGAAATTGCTTGGGCAGGAAAACGCGAGCAGGATTTAGAAGAAGGAACATATCAAAAAGCAACTGTCCTTATATCCGCACTGGGTAAATCTCACTGTGATAACTCAACAGAAGGTTTTATAAAAATCCTTTCACAGGAAGATAACATTATCGGTGTTCATATAGTATCAAAAGAAGCTTCGGCTATGCTTCAGCAGATAATCATTGCAATGCAAAACAAAATCTCCGTCAGCAAGCTGAAAGAGATTTGTTTTGCCCATCCGACATATTCGGAAGGAATATTTGAATGTCTTTTCGGCCTGTAATTACCAGCGTCCTGTAGAACCGTTATTAGAAAATCCGGTTCCGAATTTTACACCGCCGTGATTATAATATTTGTCCTGTCTTGTACGATAAGTAGATTCGTGACCGGCTTTGTATCTCTTTTCGTAAGAAGATTCATTTGTAACCGTTGTTTGATTTTGTTCTCTCAAATTCTGGGTTTTCATAGTTTGAACATAAGGATCTTCACTGTAAAATGTAGTGTTGCTTTTGCCATACCAGTTATTTTGTCCTGTTGCATCCTGCGGAGTAGTGTAAATCATAGTTCCGCCTGCAAATACTGCCGGAGCAAATGCTAACATGCAGAATAAAATTAAAATATTTTTCATAGTTAATTACTCCTTTTTCTTTCGACTATATCTATATTATAATTTTATTTTTCAAGAAATGCAATCCTTTTGTAACGTTTATTGTATAATTAAATATATGAGAGAACGGCTTCCCGAATATTTAAAAAGACCTGTAATTGATACCGATACCACGAGAACGGTACGAAGAATACTTAAAAATCGTTGTTTAAACACTGTTTGTGAAAATGCAAGATGTCCGAATAAAAATGAATGCTACACAAAACAGACTGCAACATTCCTTATTATGGGAAATGTCTGCACAAGAAACTGCCGCTACTGTAATATAGGATGTGAAAAACCGCAGCCGCTTGATAGCATGGAACCGTTACACGTTGCTCAGGCCGTCAAAGATTTAGGATTAAAATATTCTGTTATAACTTCCGTTACACGTGACGATTTACCTGATGGCGGAGCTTCTCACTTTGCAGAGTGCATAACAAATATTAAAAAACTTGCTCCTGATGTTAGAATAGAAATTCTTACACCTGATTTTAAAGGAAATAAAGATTCTCTTAACACAATAATTAATGCACATCCGGATGTTTTTAATCATAACATTGAAACTGTACGTTCAGTATTTAAAATAGCCAGACCGCAAGGAAATTATGATATGTCACTGGAAATTTTGAAATATGTTAAAGACAACAGTGACATTATCACAAAATCAGGCTTAATGGTTGGACTCGGTGAGACTTATGAGGATATTGAACATACATTATCTGATTTAAAAAATTCAGGCTGTGACATTGTAACAATAGGTCAATACATTCAACCGTCTAAACAGCACCTTCCGGTTGCAAAATATTATACCCCTGAAGAAATCAAAGAACTGGAAAAACTTGCGGAAAAATGCGGAATATTTCATTATCAAATAGCCCCGCTGGTCAGAAGTTCATATCGTGCAGCGGAACTTGTTTAAGGAGTAAAAATGCAAACACTGAAAAAAACTTTCTCCAAAAATCACAACGAAATAGTCTTACTTGGTAATGATAATTTTAAAAACATTCTGGTTATCGGAGTATTCCACGGTGACGAACCGCAGGGAAAATTCTTAATAGAACAATACTTAAAAGAAAACAATGACACCCGTTTACTTTTTATACCATGCCTGAACCCTGACGGAATGGCTCAAAACACCCGTACAAATGCTAACGGCGTTGATTTAAACAGGAATTTCCCCACACAAAACTGGGAGTTAACCGAAAGAAATGAATTTTTCGGAGGAGAAAGTGCCGGTTCGGAAATAGAAACCGGATTTATAACAGAAATAATCGAAATATATAATCCGGAATTAATCCTCACACTCCACGCCCCTTTCAAAGTAGTAAATTACGATGGGAATGCACAAGAAATCAGCGAAAAAATTTCCCAAATAATAAATTACCCCGTCGAACCTTCTATAGGATATCCGACTCCCGGAAGTTTCGGAACATATGCAGGTATAGAACAAAAAATTCCGACAATCACTCTTGAACTTGATGAAGAATGCCCTGTTGAAAATTTAACAGAGCCGGTTCATAAAATCTTCAGATTGTTAGAAGAATATTAAGTTTGTAACAATATATAACAATTATAGCAATTTTATATCTCCAAATTTTTTTAATTATATATAACTTAATTAATATGAAGGAGATAGTTCCAATGTCGTTAGAGATTAACAAGCTGAATGGTGTGAATCCTTTTGGACAAACAGGAGGTGTGCAGGCCGCTCAACAGGAAACAAAAATTAACAGTGTATTTACGCACTCCAATAAAACCTCTGCGGCAGAAGGTGCTGCACAAAACGGTGAAAACACATATTTTACAGATGCGGTAAATAATGGAAATGTCTCACTTAAAAAAGGATTTTTAAATTTTGGAAACAGTTATAATTTCAAAGTCGGAGATGATGAAACTCTTGCGAAATTCAGCCAGAAAATGGGGCTTTCTCCGGAAATGGTAATGGATAATATCATAGGCGGCGGTTCGGATTTAAACTGCAAAGCTCCTATGGGACCGGACGGAGGAAGATACGTGAACGTCAGTGAAAAGGATTTAGCTGAAGCAACAGGCAAATCACCGCAAGAATTACGTGACATGTTTTCATAACAAAATATAAAATATTTGTGTGCTACATATTTATAAGGAGATAAACTATGCCGAATGAAATTAAAAATGTAAGCCCTGCAACAGGGAGATACACTGTGACAACTACAGAAACCAAAAACGGTGCAAAAGTTGAAACAACTAAATTTTTTGCAAAAGACGGAACACAAATAAAAGCAGATTATTATACCGCAGCTGAAATTTCCGATGCTGCAAATAACAGCGACTATGCAGATTATTATTCAACAAAAGTTGTTCAAAAAGACGGAAAATATTTTGTTGCAGTGACAGCAAAAGATAATTTTAAAGTAGGAATTCTTGCAAATGATTTTATAGGAAAAGTTGATGACGGAACACTTTCAAAATATAATCCGGAATACTTTAAAAATTACGATCCGGGCTATACAGATGACGGGAAACCGCTTAGCCGCTCAAATAAAGAAATGCAGGAAGGAGATACCCTTTTGATTCCTGCAGAAAACATTAATCTTACAAGTCCTACAAGCTGGTTCTTCCGAAAAATAGTTACGCCTGTATATCAAGCCCGAAGTAATTAACAGATAATAAAAATAAGGGCAGTGCAAGTTCCGGCTTGCCCGATTAAAAGCCCGTTAGTAAATTAATTCAAGCGTTAATATTATCATAAGAATTAATATTAACGCTTTTTTGATTATACTGACATTTAGGTTTCTCACCATTTTTCTAACATTTACGATTTTGAAGAGTTATAAAAAGAAGAAGAAAAGGGTTGTTTTTTATAATAATTCTATACCGTCCTGCCAAAATAGACAAAGCAATTAGCGAAAATAATATTAACAATGATATTATTATTTTATATGTAGCGGTACTTTGCCAGAGCAAACAAGCTTTTGAGTGCAAAATACCTGCTCACTTTCTCTGAGTCTAGGTTTAACCGTAACATATTTAACCAGAGAATTTATATTTTTGGGTTTATTTTTACATAGATTTGCAAGTTTTTTACACAAATAGCGTTCTTTTGACTCTATATTTTTTGGACAATTTTGTCTTAATGGAGAAACTATAAATGCCGCAACATTGTTATTTTGTATAAGGTAACTATAATATTTATCTTCTTCTAAATGCAAAATAGTTTTTTCAATTTGTTCATATGCTTCTTTTATTTCACTACCTTTTAATTCAATAAAATTAGTATCACTATCACTATAACTCAGATAATCACATTTTTTTATACCTTCTTTGTAATTTTTAATAATACCATTATCAACTTTAATAATATATATCTTATTATCAGCTTGAAGGTACAATTTTGTTTTATTATCTTCTATTGTATGACGGTCACCTGTATTTAGGGATTTAAAATACGATTTATGTTCTTGCTTGATATTATTCAAAGGTATTCTCCAGATAAAATAATTCCGAATAAGTTTTTCCTATAGACTCTGAAATTTCATCAATTAATTCCGTACTAATTTCTCCATATTGTTCATCAAGTAAATTTTGGCATTTTGTAGAATTACACTCAGAGGTAAGTTTACAAACATTTATTTTATCAGGATTGATATAATTATATTTCCCTATCTTTCTTTCAACATCAGCAACCAAATTCTTATCCTGTCTAATTTTACCGGCATAATATAAATTATTTACATTATTTAAAATATATGGACTATGAGTTGTAACAAATATTGTACTATTTGTGATATTCATAAATTGAACTATAAAATCAATTACATTTTTCTGAAGTGACGGGTACAAATGTGCTTCAGGTTCTTCTATAATTATAAAAGACTTTTCATTTCTTAAAAGCAAAATATAAAGTTGATTTAAAAGCCATAAAATCTCCTGCTGCCCGGATGATATAAAATTAATTAAAACTTTTTCATCCGAATCAGGAATTTTCAAATATTCCTGTCCGTTTTCAAAAGTATATTCTCCTTTTAAACCTTGAATAATTTCTTGTGCAATTTTATGAACATCAAAACGTCTTTGACCTTCCGGATAATATTTATGAGCGTTGGCTATTCCCATATCAAACTTTGGCTGAATATTTTCAATAAACTGCATAAATTTTCGATTAACAAGGTCTATTGTTTCATAATCAAGTTTTGTTTTTTGATTGGTCATCAGAGTTAAAAGGCTTCTTCCTGCAGGAATATAATAGGTTTCCAACTCGTCATTAAACAGCAGATTAATTTTCTTTATTATATCTTGATGTAATCTTAGTCTCTCCGTTGAAACAAAACTAGAAATATTATCATAAGACCTTATATTATCATGATAACTTAATGATTGTTTCTCTAATTCTTTAATTCGACTTTTTAACTGTTCACTAAATTCAAGATTAATAAATTTTTTCCCTCTATAATACTTTTTCAATGAAACTTTTATAGAAATATCTTTAGAATAGATATATTTCATATTAAGATTTTCAGGTAACTTCCAGCTATAGCCGAACAATCCTATAAATAATTGTTTGCTTATAGAATTAATCGCTTTAGGAAATAGTTCTTCTTTTTGTCCGTCGATTGCTATATTATATAGATATCTTATTAGTTCATCTTTTATACTTCTAAAAAAATAAATAGCTTTACAGATTGTACTTTTACCGGTAGCCTGTTCTCCGATTAAAAGATTAAACTGATTTATTTCCATTGTAAGTTCAGATATCGGACCTAAATGGTTTATTATTATTTTTGCCATAAATTAACGGTTACCTTTCACAAAGGTTATAATACATAAAATATTAAAATTTTGCTACTTTATTAAGCTATTTTTATGTTAGAATAAGAGAACAAGATGAGGGATGATTGATGAAATTACATAATTCTTATACCAACCAGACAGAAGAGTTCAAACCTATTGAAGAAAACAAAGTTAAAATGTATGTGTGCGGTCCGACGGTTTATGATTTTGCACATCTGGGACACGCAAGATGTTATATTACCTGGGATATTTTGTACAGATATTTAAAATTCAAAGGTTATGATGTGACTTATTGTCGAAATGTTACCGATGTGGATGATAAAATTCTAAAAAAAGCTGAAAAAGAAAACAAAACTCCGCAGGAAGTTTCTCAATACTGGTATAAACAATTTGAAAATTCAATGAAAGCTTTGAATACCCTTAAACCCGATATTGAGCCGTTTGCGACAAAAACTCTCGGAGAAATGATTTCCATAGTTAAAGATTTAATCAAAAACGGTTATGCCTATGAAGCAGACGGGGATGTTTATTTTAGGGTAAAAAAATTCCCTCGTTACGGTTATCTTTCAAAACAGCCGATTGACCAGCTTGAAAGCGGAGCAAGGATTGAAGTCGGCGAACATAAAGAAGATCCGCTTGATTTTGCACTTTGGAAAAAAGATGAAAAATTCGGCTACAATTCACCGTGGGGCATGGGCCGTCCGGGCTGGCATATTGAGTGTTCTGCCATGAGCCGAAAATATCTTGGTAAAACCATTGACATTCATGCAGGCGGGGCAGATTTAATTTTCCCTCACCACGAGAATGAAATAGCCCAATCCGAATGTGCAAACGGCTGCAAGTTTGTAAACTACTGGCTCCATAACGGATTTGTAACCATTAACAAAGAAAAAATGTCAAAATCTCTGGGCAACTTTTTAACGATTGATGATTTGTTGAAAAAATATGACGCGAATACAATTCGTTTCTTTATTCTGACAAATCACTACAGAATGCCCGTTGAATTTTCTGACGAAGCACTTTCATCGGCACAGGCAGGTGTAAAACGAATGCTCAACGCAAAACGTACCAAAATTAATGAAGATTTGGACATTACAAAAACAGAAGAATATGCAAAATTTGTCGAGGCTATGGATGACGATTTAAATACCTCAAAAGCTCTTGCCGTTCTTTTTGAACTTGCCAATAAAGCAAACAAAGACGACAAAGACGCCTTCACAATTTTGTATAAACTTGCCGGAGTTCTCGGATTTTCATTCGAAAAACCTACACTTTCCGATGATGAGCTGAAAAATGCCGTCAAACACGTATCGGAAAAACTCGGCAGGGAATTTTCGTCAATGGAAGATTTGATTGCATATAGAAAAGAAGCCCGTGATGCCAAAAACTGGGATGTTGCGGACAAAATCAGGATTGCCCTTGATGAAGTAAATATTATTTTAAAAGATTCAAAAGAAGGCACAACCTGGGAAGTAAAATAGTTTTTTCTTTTAAGATAACAATAAAAAAGAGTTTGCATTTTATATAGCAAACTCTTTTTATTTATATTCAGTACAAAAATTTTAAGTCTGTCTATCTCCCCTTAATAAAATCATGCCAGTAATCTTTGTCTTGAAAATAAGGGTGAGTGTTTGAGATAGCATAAATTGCACACGACAAAGCTCCGTTCCAAGATTTATTATTGTAGTTACAATAATTAGCAATGTTATCTTCAGGCACCCCGCTCTGCTCGAAACTTCCACCATATTGATTATCTTTGTGTTTTTGCCCCCACGGAATTACATAACCGTCAGTTGTAAATAAAAATATAAAAAAATCAATCCCGTAAATATTGGGTCCTTTTTCCCCGTTAATATCAATACAAACTTTAGGCCCGTTTTTGCCGCTGCTAGGCGGGTCATCAAGCAAAATTACTCTTCCGGTACCATCCCAAAAGGCTCCACCCGTATCACATACAGACCTGTAATCCTGTGATTTATCATAAATAAATCCCCACCCATGGTATTTGCCGTCCTTACCTTTGTACGGCTTGGCATTTATCGGATTACCTTCATCATCTTCAGTATCATATCTATTATTATTTGTTTTAAGAATGGTATTGAATTCCTTCTTAAAAAGTTCTTTGGCTTTAGGCGAATCCTCTGCGGCGAATTCACTAACAGACATACCATTATGCACCCTAAATAGCGTGCTTGCGTTATTTAAATCTGAATATGCTTTTTTGAACTGTGTCTTTAAAACTGCAGACTGATAATTTTGAATTAATGCAGGAAGTGTCATTGCGGCAACAACACCGATAATTCCAAGTGTTATTAACACTTCCGCCAAAGTAAAAGCTTTTTTAAATATCGTTTTTTTCATAAATTCCCCTCATAACAATTATGATAATATGTAAAACTCTTATCGCGTTCGCGATAGGTTATTTATATATTACATTCAAAATTGAAATTATGCAAGATGCCAAAAAGAAAATCATTTTAAACGCCATAGCAAAAACGGTTAAACGCTTGCGGGGAACCAAAAGCCAGTTTATGCTCGGGGCGGAATTTGATATCCCCTCTTCAGTATTAAGCGATCTTGAACGTGCGGTCAAAGACCCGCAGCTTACAACACTTTTTAAACTTGCTGGAGCCTTCGGCCTTTCTATATCGGAATTTATGACAGAACTTGAAAAGGAATTACCTGAAAATTTTTCTGTATGTGAAGAATAATTTTTGTCATATAATGTTTTTATGAAGAGATTAGGTATTATATTATTTATAAATTTATTTGTATTATCACTTCCTGTTAATGCAGTTCCTGCAAACATTCCTGCAGCTACATTACAAATTGCCCGCGAAGCCGAAATGCGACAGATTACAAAAACACCTTCATCCGATGTTGTACGTGTCGGAATAGGTTCAAATGGTTTTACTACATGGGTATATAAAAATATTTCAATATTCGGCACGGCAGAAATCTTAATTTGTGACGGGGATATGGTTGTTGCAAATTTTCCTGCAAACACTAATTTAAAATTTACGCTCAACAATGACGGAACAATTACCGTAACTCAGGATGACGGGACTATCATTACGCAAATTTCAAATACAGTCAGAATTCTTTGTCCGAACGGACTTCTCGGAGTCAAAGACCTTAAACGGGCAGGTACTCAGGCTCTTTATCACGGAGCTTTTGAACTGGCCAAAACAAATAACGGATACTTTAATCTGGTCAATTTAATTGAAGTTGAAGATTACCTGAAAGGTGTAGTTCCCAACGAAATGCCGGTACATTTCGGTCTTGAGGCATTAAAAGCACAAAGTGTTTCTGCAAGAAATTACGTACTTTCACCGCGTACAAAATCATCTCCGAATTATGATGTAGTGGATTCAGTGGCAAGTCAGGTTTACTTTGGAGCAAATACTGAAAAACCGCTTTCAAACCGTGCAGTTGAAGAAACAGAAGGAATTGTGGCATTGTACGATTGGGAATTGATTCTTGCTCAATACTCATCAACAGCAGGCGGTTATACAGAAAGTTATTCAAATGCATTTTCAGATCCGTCATCAAAAGAATTTCCGTCGAAAGAGAAACCTTATTTGAAAGCAAAACCTGATATCCTTTCGCAAACTCCGCTTAATACCGAAGAAGCAGCGGCAGCTTACTATAAATCAAGACCTGATGCCTATGATATTCGTTCTTCATACTTTCGCTGGACAAGAGAATGGACTGCCGATGAATTAAAAAATGCATTGCAATCAACTCTTGCAGCCCAATCCGCTACAGGATTTGTGAAACCTGCTTTCAAAAAAGGCGACACCCTTGACGATTTGATTGAATTAAAAGTCGTAAGACGCGGCGACAGCGGAAAAATTATTGAAATGGAAGTTGTAACAAAATCTCAAACCTACAAAGTGTTCAAAGAACTTGTTGTCAGAAGATTAATAACAAAAGACGGCAAAGCTCTTCCGAGTGCAAATGTTGTGTTTGATAATGAAAAAGATGAAAACGGAAATCTTGTTGCTGTAAAAGCTTACGGCGGAGGATTCGGCCACGGTGTCGGAATGAGCCAGTACGGAGCAGGTTTTATGGCCACGGAGTTGAAATTACCGTTTGATAAAATATTAAAACACTATTATACGGGAATTTCATTAACTACAAAACCTGTAATTATATCTACAGATGTTTCTCAGATTTCGGCAACACAGCATTTCTATGCACCGAAAAAAGAAGCTAAACTAATAATTGATAACAAATTCGGAGTAAGTATGCTTCTTGCCGAAATTAACGGGAAAGAACATATTTTTGAGCTTCCGAAAGAATTACTTGGCTACAAACGATTCGTTGAAATAGACATATCAAAATTTATCAAACAGGG
Organism: Candidatus Gastranaerophilales bacterium; assembly: GCA_944325865.1. Classification (GTDB taxonomy): domain Bacteria; phylum Cyanobacteriota; class Vampirovibrionia; order Gastranaerophilales; family Gastranaerophilaceae; genus Scatousia. The sequence continues at coordinate 186,975 of CALVBS010000002.1, forward strand.
AAGAAATACCATTAAAGTTACGTCTCCTGAATTTACAGAAAACTCATTTGCGACAAAAGCATTAAGATTATATGTGGAACTGGTAGGAAAAGATGACAAATCAGACATCTGGTGATGATAAAACGCCGAGTCTTTTAAAAGCGGCGTGGCTGATTGCTGTAGTTACGATTTTCAGCAAACTTATAGGTTTTATACGAGATGTGGTAATCGCCAATTATTACGGGGCGTCAATGGTATCTGATGCATATTTTTATGCATATCAGATTCCGGCACTTTCAATAATTCTTCTGGGCGGTGTCGGCGGGCCGTTTCACAGTGCGACAGTCGCAGTATTTTCAAAACTCATTCCGAACTTACGGGAAAAGCCGCAGGAAGAAGTCAAAAAACTATACAGCACTTTTATGACGACTACCATAATATTCTTTACAATTCTTGCTGTATTATGTTACTTTTTTGCCCCTCAAATTATGGGAATAATAGCTTCGGGCGGAGATCCTGCACTAATAAAACTCGCGGCAGAACATTTAAAAATAATGTCTCCTGTTCTCATTATCGGCGGAATTGTAGGAATTTATTACGGGATACTTGTCACATACAGATATTTTATGCTTCCGAATCTTTCTCCGATTATTATGTCACTTGTGATAATCGCAATGGTTATTGGTGCAAACGGCAAGGATAATGCCGGAGTTGCTCTTGCGTGGGCAACAACAATCGGGGCCGTCTGCCAGTGGGTTATGCAGTACCCGAAAATAAGACAGCTCGGATACAGATTAAAACCTAATCTGAATGTGTTTAATAATATTGAATACAAACATATTTGTGAACTTCTTTTCCCTGCGGTTTTATCATCAACTGTCGGACAAATTCATATTTATGTTGATATGTTTTTTGCCTCAGCCCTCAGAGAAGGAGCCTGGACTGCAATAGGTTATGCAAACAGAGTTTTCCAATTTCCTGTCGGAATTCTCGTTACGGCATTTCTTGTTCCGCTTTTTCCCATATTTGCAAGACTCGTTGCCGATAAAGATTATGACGGAATTAGAAATTATTTCAACAAAGGCGTAGGGGTTCTCTTTTTCGGAGCAATCCCGATTATTATTCTAATTCTAACAGTAGGACTGGATGGGGTAAGAATTGTCTTTGAACGCGGAGAATTTGACGCCAAAGCAACTTTTATGGTTACGGAAGCTCTCTGGTTTTTGTCAGTATCTATATTGCCTTATGTTTTCAGAGATTCAATTACAAGAGTTTACTATTCCTTTAATGATTCTGTAACACCATTTACGGTTGCATTATCATCCATAATTTTAAAAGTATTTCTTAACATTTTGTTTATTAATATAATGCATATGAGTATCGGCGGAATTACACTCTCAACCTCTCTCGTAACTCTTTTCAACGCAGTTGTGCTCGGCGTTTTAATCAGCAAAAAAATCAAAATGGACTACGGAAAACTTTTCAAAAATCTTGCAAAAATGTGTATCGCGGGAGCAATAACATTTATAATCTGTCTGGCTGCCGGATACGGTTACGACAAATACATTCACATGCCGAAATACATATTCGAACTTGTAAAAATATTTACAATGCTTGCTCTCATGGCTGTATATTTCCAACTAAACATTATGATGAAAATGGATTACGCAACAGAACTCGCCAAAAGACTGCTTGAGAGATTTAAAAAGAAATAAGAACATTGACAACTTAATATAAGGGCAGCCCTGAACCTCCAATGTGCTAACAAAACCATATAGCGACAATAGGGCAGAAAGGAGGTTAAATGAATAGAGAACTATTAAAAAAATCTCTAGCCGTACTAGAGATTTTCATAAAGATAGTTTATCTGTTTTTATAAGGGGCGACAAGTCGGTTGAGCTTATGCGGAGCTTAACCGGCTCCCTTACATTAAATATTATAACATATTGTACATTAATTTCAAGTGTACGAATTAAAAGGAAACAAAAAAAAATGATAAAAAACAAAGACGAAATAAGAAAAGTGCTGGAAAATGACGGAGTAATCGCATACGTAACAGATACGGTCTGGGGACTCGGCTGTCTGCCGAATTCCGAAAAAGCCGTAAAAAAAATCTACAACATTAAAAAAAGAGAAGCCCAAAAGCCGCTTATTTTAATGTCAAATGAAACATACCACCTTCTAAATTATGTACAGGTAATCCCGAAAACCGGACAAAAATTAGTAAAAAAATATTTTCCGGGAGCCTTAACCCTTGTAGTCAAAAAAAATCCCGAAATGACGCCGGATTACATTACATCAAATATGGATACTGTCGGAATAAGAGTTCCTGACAACGAAGTTTTTAAAGAAATCTGCGAAATAGCACCGGGTCATGTTCTTGCGACAACGAGTGCAAACCTTTCTCATCAACCGTCCGCAAAAAATTTTGAACAGGCAAAAGAAAATATGGAAGGCCTTGCTGATTTAATCATTGAAGATTACGGTTGTTTTTGTAAAGGACTTGAATCAACCGTTGTCGGGGTGTTTGATGACGATATGAAAATTTTCCGGCAAGGGGCAATAAAAATAGATATTTAGGATGCCTTAGTTGTTAGTTCCTAAGTTTTTAGCAATATAATTTTATCAACAAAATAAAAAGCTCCCTTACGGGAGCTTTTTATTTTTATAAATTCTGTGCTGATTACTGCATAGGAATTGTTAATTTCTGACCTATAGAAAGCTTGTTAGGGTTAGTCATATTGTTAGCTTTCATAACCATATTCATACGTTCTGTGCTGTAACCGCCGTAGAATCTTGTAAGAATACTTTCCATAGTATCTCCGCTTTGAACGGTATAAACTTCAGAACCCGTTGCTGAAGCTGATGTCTCAGCAGCCGGAACAAGGTTAATATTTTCAGCCTGTGTTTTTACTTTTTCTGCAGGAACAGAAACTGATGCACTGTGTATTGAAAGCCCGAGTATTGCAAACATCAAAGAGGTTGCAACAATACCTGCAATAAAACCAGTAGCAAGGTAAACAACAGGGGATTTATCACCCTTTTGATTAATCTTAAAGTTCTGCCACAAAAGGTCTAATTCTTTTTCCTTATTATTTCTTACATAAACATTTGGAGTATTATCCGCGGACTCATGTTTATATTTAGCTAAAGCTTCAAGCACTGCTATTTTCTCCTTAGATAAATTTGATCTTCTTACCGTTGAACTCTTCATGTTACCCCATACCCTTCAACTATTGTAAATTGATTATACCGAAATCCTAGCATGAGCTTTTTTGATTATCAAGTAATTGTAAAGTTTTAGCAATATATTTGCCACGTGTAAAAATATTGCCTGAAATAGTCAAATAATATATAATTTTAAATTATGAAGATTTTAGGAATTGATCCCGGAATGGCTATAGTGGGATACAGTCTGGTTGAATACGACGGGAAAAACTGTACGCTTTTAAAGTCAGGCTCCATACAAACGAAAAAGAATACCAGAGAATCCGCAAGACTGCTTGAAATACTTGAAGACATAACAACGATTGTAGAAGATTTTAAGCCCGATGTTGCCTCAATCGAAAAACTTTTCTTCTTTAGAAACAGAACAACCGTTATGCCCGTTGCACATGCCAGAGGAATTATACTTGCAATACTTGAGAAATACGGGATTCCTATCTATGAATACACGCCGATGGAAGTGAAACAGGTTTTGACAGGATACGGCAGAGCCGATAAAAAAGAAGTTGAACAAATGGTAAAAATAGCATTAAACACCGATACTCTTCCGAAGCTTGATGACACGGTAGATTCCATTGCCATTGCAATTTGCCATTCAAGGTCCTGCATCTAAGGGAGGCTGCTTTGAGATTCGTTATAATAGCTCTTATAATTTTTATATCACTTTTAAGTCTATGGCAAATACAAAATCCTCCGCAACAGACTTTTAAAGAACAAGAGAGAATAGAAAATACAGTCCCAAAAACTCAAAAAACAGAGTTTACTCCGGAAAAAACTCCTAAAAATTATAGTAATAGACATAGTGGTAATACAGGCAAAACACCGGATAGAAAAAAAGTCAAACAAAAAATGACTTACCGCGACGACAGTTTTCTCAATGAAGATGCAAGAAAAAATCGTACTATAATAAATGAAAAAGTCGGCGAAAACTATATAGACAGCATACTCTCAAACGGTAAGCTGATAAGATGGAATCCTTCGACATTCCCGCTTGTTGTTTATATAGAAAATAATCCTAACCTTCCGCCATATTATTATCAGCAGATAAGAAAAGCCTTTGACCGCTGGCAGAATGCCTCCGGGAATTTCATAACTTTTAAATACACTCTAGAAAAAAATAAAGCCGACATTCGCTGCATATTCCCTGCAAGCTTTGAACGAAAATGCGGAGTAAGTAACATTGCGGCATGGCATGGTTATAAATATGAAAAAAATTTAATTAAATATTCAGAGATTAAATTTGCCAGAGTAAGCTGCCAGAGAACACTCTATCCACCTGAAATAATTTACACAACGGCTTTGCACGAAATAGGTCATTCACTGGGGCTGAACGGACACAGTTCAAACCCTAAAGATTTAATGTATCCGGTAAGTTCTAAAAAAAATGATATCAGCGATAATGATTTAAGAACCCTGCGACTTGTGTATTCAATTATTCCTGATGTATCAAACTCGCCGTTTGCGGAGTCCGAAAAACAAGGGCTTATTACCACCGACGATATATGGGGAAATAAACAGGGCCGAATTGAAATGCAGCTAAGAGATCTTCAAAATAAAGTAAAATATTCCGGCAGCACAGCTTATTCGGAATATGCAAAAATAGGCGAACTCTATTTTCAAAAAGAAGATTACGCCAATGCCATAAAAAGTTTTGAGAAATCTCTTGAAATAGCAACGGAAAATACCAACCGCAGCATAATTTATAACAGAATTTCAGTTGCTTATTACAAAATGAAAGATTATAAATCTGCACTGGAATATGCAAACCTTTCTTACGAACTCAATCAGGATGACAACGGGCTTTTATATATAGCAGGACTTTATTACGAACTTGAAAATTATTCGGAAGCAAAAGATATTTTGAGAAATCTTTTGAACAGAAATCCGAAAATTTATAATGCATACAAAATTCTTTGTAATATCTATATAAAGGAAAAGAATTTTAAAGCCGCCATGGGAGTTTACGAACGGGGCAGGAAAAATTTTCCGGATAACCCGCCTATAAAACTAAATAAATAAAATTTTTATGCTATTATTTATATAAAAACGGAGAGCTTATGGACAAATCTTTGTTAAAACTAATTCTTTTAATAAGTGCATTTCTCGGGGTAGTGTTCGGAATATTAACTGCAACACCATACATTGGTGAAATCGCATTCTGGATTCTGCTTTGTTTTGCTGCAGTTATTGAAATGCTGTTTTTAATGAAAGTAAGACTTCTTGAACTTTTTACGGTTAATGAAAGTGCAGTAATCGGCGGAATTATAGGTTTTGTATCATTTATGGTATTTTGCATAGTCTATATTCCTATTGTTGCAATCCTTTATAAGTTCTTCAATTATTCTACCAACTACGGGGTTTCAATGATTCTGGGAAATGCTAACTTCGGAATACTTTTAATACTGTCTGTATTTATGTCGGTCTTAAGTGCAACAATTAATGCTTTCACAGGTTTCATAACTTTCTACATAAAAGAATTTATAAAAACACTTGATAAAAACGAAGAAAAAAGACGTAATATATTTAAATAAAAAGGGAAAAATAAATGGCAGAATTTCACTCAAAAATCAAAACAATAGAATGGATAAATAATTACTCAAAAATGGTGGATCAAACTGTTCTGCCGTATGAATTCAAATACGTAAATATCACAAGCGGTCAGGAAATGTATGACGCTATCAAAACAATGATAGTCCGCGGTGCCCCTGCCATAGGTGTTGCCGGAGCCCACGGAGTGGTTCTTTATGCTCAAGAACTTGCAGAATCTTTGCTGCCGGCTTGTCAAAAAGAATCAGGCCGCAATAATGACAGCCTTTTACGTGATGAATTTGTAAAAAAACTTCTGGAAAAAGCAGATTATATGGCAACTTCAAGACCAACGGCAGTAAATCTTATGTGGGCGGTCGAAAAACAAAAAGATATTATTAAAAATTCAACCTCCGATATTAAAGGCATTGTTGAAGAATTAAAACAAAATGCCATAAAAATGGAAAATGACGATATTGAAATAAATAAAAAAATCGGGGATTACGGTGCAGAAATTGTACCTAAAGGTGCAACAATCCTTACCCACTGTAATGCCGGCGGACTTGCAACAGTAGGTTACGGTACAGCACTTGGTGTTGTACGTTCAGCCTTTGCAAATGATCCAACAATACAGGTTTTTGCTGATGAAACAAGACCTCGTCAGCAGGGGGCAAGAATTACAACTTTTGAGCTTACCATGGACGGAATCCCGACAACTCTAATTACTGACGGCATGTGCTCATATTTTATGAAAAAAGGTATGATTGATATGGTTGTGGTAGGTGCAGACAGAATTGCCGCCAACGGAGATGCCGCAAATAAAATAGGAACATACACGGTTGCTATTGCCGCAAAATATCACAATATTCCGTTTTATGTAGCCGCCCCGCTTTCAACCATTGACACAAGCATAAAAACGGGTGACGAAATCGTGATAGAAGAACGTTCAAGAGATGAAGTTACACATATCAACGGGAAAATTATCTGTGCGGAATCCGTAAATGTAATTAATCCGGGTTTTGACGTAACACCGAATGAATTGATTAGCGGAATTATTACGGAAAAAGGAATTCTGAGACCTGATTATACAAAATCTATAGCAGAAGCTTTTAAATTATAATTTATACGAATAATCATCTTTAAACTCCCGGGTATCAATTTCTAAAAGCGACGAACAGTTTAATGCATTTTGTTTACCGGCTTTCTTACAGAGTATTCTGACTTGAAAGACATATCCAAAAAAGGTTACAGAACCGTTTTCATTTTCCGAAAGAAACAGAACCTGCGTAATTATTGTATTAAATTTTTTTAAGTCTTACTTTAAATGATTGAGAAAAAATCTTCCTTATTTGCCGCCTTTTGTAAAGGGGGATTAAGGGGGATTTTACCGAACATGTGCTTTAGCACTCTAGTGAGGCTTAAAGGTACTCCTTCTTTTTTATTGTGCAATGCGTAGCATTGCCGTAATATCAGCATTTTTTTTTCTTTTCCGTCCATATTCTCTTCTTGTTGCGAGGCAAAAAGAGAATATAGACAATAATAAAGCTAACATCTGAACAACTAAAAAAATTCTCCGTAACTTCGTGACACCTCTTTTATTAAAGGAGATTATCTTCATATAACATACATTATGTAACAATTATTTTAAAAATACCTTTTCAGGTGTTTTTGTGCTACAATATTGCTATAGAGTGACTTGGAAATAAGGAGAAGATTTTGAGCCAGCAAAGTATGTTTGAAGACGGAAAAATAGTTCCGGTTAATATAAGAGATGAAATGAAACGTTGCTATATAGATTACGCAATGAGTGTAATTGTAGGACGTGCTTTACCGGATGTCCGCGACGGTTTAAAACCTGTACACAGACGTATCCTTTACGCTATGAATGAACTCGGTATGACTCCGGATAAACCGTTTAAGAAATGTGCCAGAATAGTCGGTGAAGTTCTCGGTAAATACCACCCTCACGGCGACAGTTCCGTTTATGAGGCACTTGTACGTTTGGCTCAGGACTTCAATACAAGATATTTAATAGTTGACGGCCACGGTAATTTCGGTTCCGTTGATGGTGACGGTGCAGCTGCAATGCGTTATACAGAAGCCCGTATGCATAAAATTACGCAGTCAATGCTTGCGGATATCGATTGCGAAACAGTTGAATTTGAACCAAACTTCGACGGTTCTCTGCAGGAACCTGCAGTTTTGCCTGTAAGGCTCCCTATGCTGTTATTGAACGGATGCTCAGGTATTGCAGTCGGTATGGCAACAAACATTCCGCCGCATAACTTATCGGAAGTCGTTGACGGTACTATTGCTTTAATTGATAATCCGAATATCACTGTTACGGAATTAATGGAATATATAAAAGGCCCTGATTTTCCGACGGCTGCCACAATTATCGGATTAAACGATATAAAACAGGCATATGAAACAGGACGCGGTTCAATTAAAATGCAAGCAGTTGCCAGCTTTGAAGAAATTGCAGGCGGCGGCGGACGTCAGGCTCGTACGGCTATTGTAGTAACCGAAATACCTTATCAGGTTAACAAAGCAATGCTTATTGAAAAGATTGCAGAACTTGTTAAAGATCAGAGAATTACAGGTATTTCCGATATCCGTGATGAATCAGACCGTGAAGGTATGAGAATCGTTATAGAGCTTAAACGTGACGCAAAACCGGATGTTGTCAAAAATAATCTGTTTAAATATACACAATTAGCAACAACTTTCGGGGTAAATAACGTAGTTTTATGCGGCAAACAGCCTAGACTCCTCAACCTTAAACAGGTATTGGAAGAATTTGTTGAACACAGAGTGGAAATCGTTACAAGAAGAACTATATTCTTCTTGAAAAAAGCTAAAATCAGAGCCCACATTTTGGCAGGTTTAATCATTGCTCTCGGCTCCATTGATGAAGTTATTGAACTTATCAAAAATTCAAAAACAACAGATGATGCACGAGAAGGCTTAATGAGCAGATTCGGGCTTGATGCGGATCAAGCTAACGCAATCCTTGAAATGCAATTAAGAAGATTGACAGGATTGGAACAGGATAAAGTTAAAGCAGAATACGACGAACTTCTCAAGAAAATCGCTGAATACGAAGATATTCTTGCAAGCCGTCAGAAAATTCTTAACATTATCAAAGCTGAATTGCTTGAAGATAAAGAAAAATACGGTGACGACAGAAAAACTCAAATTCTTCCGGAACAGGGAGAAGTAACAATAGAAGATTTAACTCCTAATACACCGATGGCAGTATTTATAACTCATCAGGGATATTTGAAACGTATTTCTCTTGATACATTTGAACGCCAGAACCGTGCAACACGCGGCAAATCAGGTATCAAAACAAAAGAAGATGATGATATTCAGCACTTCTTCACGGCAATGATGCATGACAAAGTTCTGTTCTTCTCTTCAAAAGGAACTGTTTACAGTCTGAATGTCTATGATTTCCCTGAAGGCGGCCGTCAGGCAAAAGGCCTTCCGATAATCAATGTCCTACCGATAGATCAGGATGAAAGAATTACAGCAGTCGTTCCGGTAAGCAACTTCTCACACGAGTTGAATTTGATTATGCTTACGAAAAAAGGCTACATTAAACGTATTGAACTTGATAATTTCGTAAATATCAGACGTAACGGTATTATTGCAATCGGTCTGGAAGAAGGCGACGAATTATGCTGGGTTAAACTTGCAACAGCAAGAGATGAAATCATTATCGGAACATCTTGCGGTATGGCAATCAGATTTCCGATTGCTGATTTGAGACCGCTTGGCAGAAGTGCAAGGGGTGTAACGTCAATGAAACTCAGAACAGGCGATGAAATTGTCGGATGCGATATTGTTCCGCAGGATTATGACGCTGATCTGCTGGTTGTAACTTCAGACGGCTTCGGAAAACGTACTAAACTGTCAGAATTTAGAACCCAGAACAGATGCGGTATCGGACTTATTGCAACCAAATTTAAATCGGCCTCATCAAGACTTGTTGCATTAACTATCGTAAAAGATTCCGATGATATTATGATGGTAACGGCAAACGGAGTTGTAACAAGACTTAATGCAGGTTCAATCAGCCGTCAGGGACGTCCGGCAACAGGAGTCAGAGCACAAAACCTTATGGATAACGATACAGTCGTATCCGTAAACAAAATAGTAAATCCTGACAATGATGAAACTATTATTAAAGATAACGCTGCTGCTGATGCCGAGGAAAGCTCACAGGTTGAACAAACCAGTCTGCTGGATACAAACAATAATACGGAAATCTAATAAATTTATTTTATATCAAAAAACGGGATTTAAATAATCCCGTTTTTGTTTTATATCAAAGCAGCTGCCACAATAGATTTATTAGTAACGTAATAAACTATTAGTAAATAAATATAAAATTATTGTCATAGGAATATATTTCCACTATAATTTTTTCAGGGAATGTGAGGTGTGTATGAATTTAGAAAATATAAAAAAAGTTGATCAGCTTGTCGCAGAACAGATTGAGTTGGAATTGAAAAGACAACAGGAAACAATAGAGCTTATTGCAAGCGAAAATATAACTTCAAAAGCAGTTATGGAGGCTGCGGGAAGCGTTTTAACCAACAAATATGCAGAAGGAAAACCTCACAAAAGATTTTATAACGGCTGCGAACACGTTGATGTGATAGAAGAACTGGCTCAAAAAAGGGCATGCGAGCTTTTCGGGGTTGACCATGCCAATGTTCAGCCGCACAGCGGTGCACAGGCGAATATGGCTGTGTTTATGTACTGCTTAAAACCGGGTGATAAAGTTCTGGGTATGGATTTGTCAAACGGCGGTCACCTTTCTCACGGTTCACCGGTGAATTTTTCAGGATTGTATTTTGATGTGAAAAGTTATGGTGTTGATGAAGACGGTAATATCGACTATGACAATGTAAGAGAAATGGCTCATGAACATAAACCTAAGCTTATTATCTGCGGAGCCAGCAATTATTCAAAAATAATTGATTTTAAAAAGTTCAGAGAAATTGCCGATGAAGTCGGAGCCTATCTGCTTGCGGATATCGCTCATATTGCAGGTCTTGTTGTTGCGGGTCTTCATCCGTCGCCTGCACCTTATGCGGATTTTGTGACAACTACTACCCACAAATCCCTGAGAGGCCCGAGAGGCGGTATTACTATGTGCAAAGCGGAACACGCTGCAGGTATTGATAAGGCTATATTTCCCGGAATTCAGGGAGGGCCTCTGGAACACATTATCGCCGCTAAAGCGGTTGCTCTTCTTGAGGCTTCAAAACCTGAGTTTAAAGAATATGCAAAACAGATTATTAAAAATGCAAAAGCTCTTGCACAGGGGCTTATGGATGAAGGCATGGATATAGTGGGCGGCATGACTGAAAACCACCTTATGACACTAGATTTGAGAAGAACGGGTAAGACCGGAAAAGATATGGCGAATGTTCTGGAAAAAGTCGGCATTACCGCAAATAAAAATACTGTTCCGAATGATCCGCAGAGTCCGTTTGTAACCTCGGGTATCAGACTCGGAACCCCTGCCGTTACAACAAGAGGTTTTAAAGAAGATGATATGGTAGAAGTTGCAAAAATTATTGCCTCGGCTATCTATGCATCTGATAATGAAACAGGTCTGCAGAACCTGAGAGAACGTTCTCTTAAACTCTGTAAAAAATATCCGCTCTATGCAGATTAAAAAAATAAATATCAATAAAAGGATAAATCAGGGATGATTATTAAATTAACACACGCCCACATTATAGGCACAATAATAGCATACATTTTCGGAGTATTTTTAGTACCGCTTGTAATAAATTTTTCAAAAAAAGAAGGACTTGTGGATCTGCCAAATGAACGAAAAATTCACACAACTCCGATATCAAGAATAGGCGGTGTGGCAATCTGGACAAGCACAATGCTGACATTTTTGTGTCTGGTATTCCTAAGTTATTATCCCTACGGAAGTTTGCTTTCGGGAATTCTTCTCGGAAGCTCTTTAATGTTTTTACTGGGACTTGTTGATGATATATACAATCTCGATGCAAAATTCAAGCTTTTTATACAAATTTCAATAGCAACACTTGTTTATCTGCTTGGAGTTCAAATTAATACTGTTCCGTTTTTCGGCGGAATAGATTTGGGATTCTGGTCATATCCGATAACATTATTGTGGATTGTTGGTATCAGTAATGCCTTAAACTTTATAGACGGAGTGGACGGTCTTGCCGGTTCTGTCACAACTGTCAATGCAATAACCCTTGCAATAATAGCAGTAGCAATGACACCTCCAAACCCGATTATTGCCCTTGTAGGATTTATACTTGCAGGCTCAATGCTAGCATTTCTGACTTATAATTTTAATCCGGCTAAAATATTTATGGGGGACAGCGGTGCTTTATTTTCGGGCTTTTTACTGGCAACAATTTCAATAACCGGAGTTATGAAAGCCGCCACATTTGCAATCATGCTACCGTTTGTAGTGCTGGCCGTACCGATTATGGATATTACTTATTCTTCTTTAAGAAGAATTTCAAAAGGTAAATCCCCGTTTGTTGCAGATGCTGAGCATATCCATCATAAACTTCTCCATGCCGGTTTTTCACAGAAAAAAACCGTTGTAATACTGACATCTGTTGCAATAATTGCAGGAGCCTTAGCAACACTGTTTATGGGTGAAAATACAATAAAACACTACTTTACATACATTATAGCCCTTGTTATCGTAATGTTGTTACTAAACTTCATCAAGGTATTGACAAAAAAATAATTATATGATATTATTTGATGTGGATTTGATTACTCAGTTTTAGGTAGTTTATTAAGGATTATTTAAAATATTTAAGTGCAAATTCGCCTATATATACTTCGATTAAGACTTTATAAATTTCATATTTAAAAGCCTTAATGAGCAGGTGTATGTGGACATATTCACGAGGCACATTAGTTAAGTAAAGGTTTATTAACTATGCAAGTAAATTCTATTCAAAAAAATGAACAAAAAGGTACTTTTCCGACTATTTTAAAATCCACTGCCGTCGGATGTTTGGCAGGTTATGCAGCAAAATATATGCTGCCGTTAACCGATGAAGAAATGGATAATGAGTACAAAGAAACTGTTAAGTTAATCAGAACTCATACCAATAAAACAAAGAGCAAATATCTTGATGAAATAAAAAATATTCCGAATAAAACTCTTGCTCAGGATACTTTCGTCAAGATGCTTGATGTGACAAAAGAAGAAGGCCTAAATAGCACACAGAAAGCATTTAAGATGAAAAATATTGTTAAAAAGGCCAAATTGTCCGAGTCAGATTCAGCTCAACTCAGCTTTATGCTGAAAAATATAAATTCTAAAGCTAAAGCTCTTACCGGAAGATACATAAAAGCTTATGAGGGTGTCCTGAAACAGAACAGACCACTTTCCTGGCTTCTTGTTCCGGGTGCTGTAATAGGTTTTTCAGTAGGGCTGGCAAAAAATATTATTAAATCAGAATCTTAATATATGAGTTTGCATACATTATTTTCTGAACTTTCAAAGAGGTATTCCAATCCCACCAGGAGTATCTCTTATTTTTTACACATACTAATTACAATTTATTTATTAAACATATCAGCACGCTCTGCTTTAATCTTTGATATTGTTTCCGGATAATTACCGGAGGTTAAGTCTCCTACCGATTTATAAAGATGCAAAATTGCATTTTGAATATTGTCACTGTTCATTGAAACCATATCGCATGCCATTTCTTCATTTGAAAGTGCAAGACGGGTCATATCCCTGAATCCGCTTGAGGCCATATCCAGTGCAAGAGAATTGTCTTTTACAGAAAGAAATAATGCTTGAGCCAGAACCATAGGCATATGCGAAATCATTGCAGCAGCCTTATCATGTTCTTCGGGAGTGGTTATTATAGGAGTAGCTCCCAATTTCTCTATCAGAGAAATAAGCTCTTTTGTTCCTGAAGGCAACAGATAACCCGTAGCTTCACTATAAGTAGTCTTAGGTGTCAAAACCCATTTTGCACCTTTAAACAATCCCTCCATAGAACTTTCAAAACCCTTGTTTTCTGTTCCTGCCATAGGATGAGACGGAATAAATCTGTAAGGTCTTTCTTTTTCTGATACAAATTTTTTCAAACTGCATACATCTGTTACAATAGTTTCCGGTCTCAAAACAGTTTCAAGCTTATCAAGAATTTCAAGCGTTTTATTCATCGCAGAACATACAAAGACAATATCACAAGTTTTTAACACCTCATAATCTTTGCATATGTGTTCACCGGATTGTGATTGGGATATACCTATTGTATTAACCCCCAGACGTAATAAATCCTTAAATATAGAACCACCTATGAGACCAAGTCCAATTACTCCAACATCCATAATAAATTCTCCTGTGGGTCTATTATATATTATTTTTTTATATTTGCAAAGCGTTAATTTGTATATATTTATTACATAAATTGTTTTAATTTAAATCTTTATGGGTAAATTTTCTGCCGCCGCCTATATAATCCGCAACAATCTGTCCGTTTCCTATAAGCTTATATTTATAAATCGTAAGCCCTTCGATACCTACAGGACCGCGGGCGTGAATCTTATTTGTAGAAATACCTACCTCTGCCCCGAAACCATATCTGTAACCGTCTGCAAAACGTGTAGAAGCATTCATATAAACCCCTGCAGAATCTACACGGTTCATAAACTTTTCCCCGTTTGCAGCATCTCTGGTGATAATACAATCAGTATGCCCTGAGCCAAAAGTGTTAATATGGTTTATTGCTTCTTCCATAGTATCAACATATTTAAATGCAAGAATTTTATCACCGTATTCAACAGACCAGTTATCAGGCATATAATTTAATTTAATTTCAGCAAGCTGCAATGCTGCAAGGAGTTTTTCTTTATAAGGAAAACCGCCGTGAATTAACAAAGTTTCAACAGAATTACAAGCACTTGGATATTGTGTTTTAGAATCTATAATAATTTTTTCCGCCATTTCCAAATCAGCACTTTCATCCACAAAAATATGGCATATTCCGTCAGCATGTCCGAGAACAGGAATTTTTGTATTTTCTTTAATATATTTTACAAGCGAACTTCCGCCCCGCGGAATAATAAGATTAATATATTTATCGCATGCAAGCATCTGCCCTACATCTTCACGTGTGTAAACCTGCTGCAAAACATTTTTCGGGAATTTTTTTACTTTTGCAAGTGCCGAATTTATAACAGAAAAAATTTTCCTGTTAGTATTTTTCGCCTCTTTCCCGCCTTTCAAAATAACTGCATTAGCAGATTTAATTGCAAGAGCTGAAATTTGAGCTATTACATCCGGTCTTGCTTCAAATATAATTCCGAGAACTCCAATCGGACAAGAAATTTTATAAAGCAAAAGCCCTTTATCAAGCTCACGCACAAAAAGTTTTTTGTTAACAGGATCAGGCAGTGCAGCGACATCACGAATACCCTGAATCATATCATGCATTTTATTTTCATCAAGCTTAAGTCTGTTGAAAACGGATTTAGGCATTTCACCCCACTCAACATACTTGGCAGAAGCATCCAAATCTTCTTTATTTGCCGCAAAAATCTCTTCTTTACGTGTTTCCAATTCCTCTGCAATTTTAAGCAAAGCTCTGTTTCTGACAGCAATTTCAACATCAGCAATTTCTAAAGAAGCAGCTTTTGCGGTTTGGGCGATTTTAATAAAATCCATGATTTCTCCTTATAAGATAGTAATATTATCTCTGGTTATAATAGCATCATAATTCTTGAAATTCAAAATTTTCATAATATCATCCGAATGACTGCCCATAACTTTTTTGCAAGATTCCGAGTCATAATTTACAATACCTCTTGCAAATTCGTTATCATTCTCATCGAGAATGGAAATGACATCACCTTTTGAAAATTCATTAATAACATCAACAACTCCGATTGGCAGCAGACTTTTAGTTTTCTCAACAAGAGCTTTCTTAGCCCCGTTATTAACCTTAATTTTTCCAATAATATTTGTGGCATAACCAATCCAGCGTTTTTTATCGGAAAGGCCTTCATTTTGCGGAAGAAACATCGTACCGTATTCTTCGCCGTCAAAAACTTTTCTTATAATATACGGAGTTTTGCCGTTAGCGATTAACACTTTACCGCCGAAGCGAGTAACCATCTGTGCGGCTTTAAGTTTTGTTCTCATACCGCCTCTTCCGCCTTCAGAGGCATCCGTTCCGAGGGTTAAGATTTCTTCTGTTACTTCCGGCACTTCATTTATAATTTTTGCATCCGGATTATCCTTCGGGTTTTTATCAAATAAACCGTCAACATCCGATAAAATAACAAGCAAATCCGCATCAAGTTCACTCGCAACAAGTGCTGAAAGTTTATCATTATCAGAAAAACATACCTGCATTTTTTCATAACGCGGAGCAATTTCAACATTTGAGACAGTATCGTTTTGATTTATAATAGGAACAGTTCCAAGTTCAAGAAGCTTATTAAGTGTTGTTCGCAAGCTAAGGTATCTTGTTCTTATACCGAAATCATCTTCAGTCAAAAGAATCTGAGCTGCAACAAGATTATATGTGTCAAACCCGTTCTCATAAATAGACATCAGCTTACTTTGTCCTATAGCAGCACAGGCCTGCTTAAGAGCCGTACCTTTTGTGCCTTCAAGCCCCAGACGTTTTTTCCCGAGTCCAACAGCACCTGAAGTAATAACGATAACTTCTTTCCCTGCTTTTACAAGGTGTGCAATATCCTCAATAAAAGAATATATTCTCGGCAATGAAACATAACCGTCCTCACCTCTCAAAACATTTGTACCAAACTTAAAAACAATACGTTTTGTGTTAATAAAATCTTGTCTTTCCATATTTTGATTATACATCAAAAACGGCATTTATGTATTTACGCGGATAAATTTTTATTATATATTATTTTTATGAAAAAGTATTCGATAGGAATTGATTTAGGCGGAACAAAGATTCTTCTTGCACTTGTTGATAAATTTAGCGGAGAAGTTGTTCTTTCGGTAAAGAAGAAGACAAGAAAAGAAAAAGGTCCCGAAAAGATTATGAGTAAAATGATTGACGGGATAGAAGAACTTCTTGAGGATAGCGGAGCCGGTATTGACGAAATCAGTTCAATAGGTGTGGGTGCTGCAGGGCAGATTGACAGAGAGCACGGTATTTTAATCGGGGCTCCGAATCTTGACTGTTTTGATTTGAATATAAAACAACAAATACAAAGTCACTTTGATATACCTGTATATGTGGGAAATGATGTTGAAATAGCAGCATTAGGCGAGATGAAATTCGGTGCGGCAAAGGGTTGTGACGATTTTGTCTGTGTTTTTGTCGGAACCGGAGTCGGGTCTGCGATTGTTAAAAACGGAACAATAATCCACGGTGCAACCGGCACAGCCGGCGAAATCGGGCATATTATAGTTGACCTGAACGGACGTCAGTGTAACTGCGGAGCTCACGGTTGTCTGGAGGCTTATGCATCCCGTTCTGCTATTGAAAAAAGAATAGAAGGTGCATTAAGAAAAGGCCGTCATTCGGCAATTCTTGATTATATGGAATCAGGAAAACCTATTACTTCAAGCATGATTGAAAAATCTATAGAGCGGGAAGATGAACTTGTTACGCAGTGTGTTACAGAAGCCTCGGAATATCTTTCCGGCGGCATTGCAAGTATTATTAATTTTATAAATCCGAAACTTATTGTTCTTGGAGGCGGACTTATTGAGGCTGTAGATTTCTTTTACCGGAATACGATAAAAAAGGCCAGATCAAAATCCCTTCCTGTGCCTGCAACAAAAATTGAATTTAAAAAAGCTGCACTTGGTGACTTCTCAGGAGTTATAGGTGCCGCATTTTTAGAAGAAAGAGATTATTAAATTGACCGACAAAAAACAAAAAATTTTAATAGTAAGACTTTCCTCACTGGGAGATATTCTCCACAATATACCGCTTGCAAATCAATTAAAAAGTGCAGGCTATGAAGTAGATTGGATTGTGTCGGAAAAAGGTTTTGATTTAATAAAAGATAATCCGTGTGTTGATAATGCAATTCTTGCACCCGTATTAAAATGGAAGAAAAATGGCTTTTCCTTAATAAGTTTTTGTGAATACCTAAAAATTCTTTTTGGATTAAGACAAAAACATTACGATATAGCCATTGATACACAGGGTATTTTCAAAACAATGTACTGGCTGAAATTCTGCGGTGCAAAACGAAGAATCGTTGTTAAAAATGCCAAAGAATTTGCTACCTGGGGAGGGAATGAATTAATTGAACCTATTTTTCACGGCTGGAAACGTCCGAATGTAATAAATTACCTTGATTTCGCAAAACATCTCGGAATAAATTCTGATGAAATAAAATATACGCTTCCGGAAACATCAAAAGACACAAAAGAAAAAGTCGATGATTTTTTGAAAAATATTGACAAAACAAAGCCGCTTGTTGTGATTGCCCCTGCAACGACCTGGAGGCTCAAACACTGGAGTAAAGATAACTGGAAAGAAGTTGTTAATTATCTTGAAGGAAGGGTTAATCTTGTATTCACCGGCGGGCCGAAAGACAAAGAATTATTGTCTTACATCGGAGCAGACCGATTTATTAATCTTGCCGGAAAAACCGATTTACGTGATTTACAGGAAATTTTTTCAAGAGCAATTTTAGTTATGGCACCCGATTCCGGCTCCGCACATCTGGCACGTGCCACAAACAACCCTGCGGTAATTTCGATTTTCACCTGCACTCCGCCAACACTATTCGGACCTTTCGGAGACGATAATAAATATTTTTCAGTTAACGGAAATCTTGACTGCCAGCCTTGTTTCACTAGACATTGTCCGCTTGAAGGAGAGAAGTACGAACAATGTTTAACCCACCCTTCACCTGAAGAAATTATAAATATTGTAAATAAAGTACTGCAAAATTACAAAAATAGTGTATAATAAAGTATATTTAAAGCGTCAAGACACGGGATTCCAATGAAATTTTTTGATAAAATAAACGAAATTCGAAGAAAGATTTCCGAAGTTGAAAATAACATCTATAGCGGCAAACAGGATTACCTTGAAATTTATGAGAGAAATCTTCAGCTGGAGCAGGAAATTGCTGAACGCACGCATGAACTGAATGTGGCAAATCGCAGAATGCTCACATTACAGCATATATGGGAAATGATGAATTCCGCAAAACCATTGATTAATGTTCTTGAAACTATTGTAAACAGTATTCAGGGAGAACTCGGATACCTTCACTGTACAATTATGAGAAAACTACTTGACGAAAATAATCTGCCCTACCTTTCTGTTGTTGCGGAAGCTAAAGATGCTACAATAGACCGTGCAAACAAAATATTAAACCGTTCAATTCAATCAAGGAAATTAGCATACACTGAAGGCAGTATCTTTGACGAAACAATTATTACAAGAAAAATAATCCAATCAAAAGATATTGCAGCAACATTAAAAGCCATAATGCCGGAAATTGAACAAGAAAAAGTAGATGAAATTTTAAGCGACAAAGAAGTAAAATCTATAATTACAATTCCGCTTTATTCAAGAGATACGGCTTTTGGAGTCTTTTGTGTATTTTCATCCCGCGAAGAGCTTGCTCAGGCCGAAACGGACTTTCTTTCGATGTTTGCAGGCCAAATTGAAATGGCAATAACAATAGCGGATCTTTTTGAAGCTGTAAAACAACAGGCTGTAACAGACGGACTTACAGGCCTTTATAACAGAAGGTATTTTGAAGAATATCTTGCCAAGGAAGTCACACGTTCAAAACGCAGCGGCCAGCCGTTCAGTATCATAGGAATAGATTTAGACTTTCTTAAACAAATTAATGACAAATACGGTCATGCATTTGGTGATATTGCAATAAAAGCTGTTGCGGATGTTTTAAAATCAAATGCTCGTTCAATAGATACGGCAGCACGAATGGGCGGAGAGGAATTTAACATAATCCTGCCCGGAATTTCCTCGGAAGGTGCAATGACAGCTGCAGAAAGAATTCGTAAAACAATAGAAGAAAAGCCTCTTGATACAATAGGCCACGTAACAGCAAGTATCGGTGTGGCAACATTTTTAGAACATTCAGATAACATAGAAGAAGTTCTGGAGCTAACGGATCAGGCAATGTATGAATCCAAACGAAACGGCAGAAATCGCGTTACTATGGCAAAAAATGTATCCGAAACCTCCTGGCAGGAAATTGCGGTCAATACATTCACGGATATTTTGTCAAAACATAATATGCCTATTCCGCAGGAACTTTCGGATGACCTGTGCAGAAAATTGAAAGAAAATCAATCTCAGAAAGATGTTTTATATACCGTTGCGGATATACTGACGCTAACATACAATCCGCTGCATGAAAAAGGAGTTATAAAATCAAAACTTTTAACAGCCGTAAGCCTTGCAAAACGCTTTGACCTGCCGAAAGAAGAGATTGATAAACTCAAAATTGCAATTCTCTTGTATGATATAGGGAACCTTATGCTTCCTAAAGAAATTCTTCAAAAAGCAACTCCACTAACAGCAGAAGAAATCGATCATATAAAAGAACATCCGCTTATTGCGGCAAAAGAAATTCTGCAACCGATATCCTACATTCAGGATATTATACCTATAATTGAACACCACCACGAAAACTGGGACGGCAGCGGATATCCTGCAAACATAAAACATGAAGAAATTCCGCTTACTTCACAAATTATCCTGATTGTGGATTCTTATTTTGCTCTGACAGAACAGCGTCCATACAGAAACAAATTGTCTCCGAAAGATGCCTTAATTGAAATCAAAAAAGATTCGGGCAAAAAATGGAATGAAACTTTGGTCAATGAATTTATCACGCTTATTGAACACGATTTGAATTAGAATTATGAAAGAAAAAGATTTTATAAATACAATTAAAACCGTTTTAAATTCAAAATATATAGGTGATGATTGTGCTTATTTAGAGGATTTAGGTATAGTAGTGACGCAGGATAGCCTTGTGGAAGATGTACATTTCAAAAGGTGTTACATAACACCTTATCAGCTTGGCTGGAAATCAGCGATGGTAAACATATCCGACATATGTGCAAGCGGAGCAAAACCTGTATATCTGACCGTTTCGCTATCACTGCCAAAAGATATAACAACCGAATTTGTAGAAGAATTTTATAAAGGTCTGAAAGACGCAGCAGGAAATGCACAAATCGTAGGAGGAGATATTACCGGCAGTGACAGGATATTCATCTCCGTAACAGCCATAGGTTCAAGTACAGGAAGAAACATTTCATCAAGAAAAAATGCCCGTATCGGCCAAAAAATTATTGTTTCAGGACAACATGGAGCATCTGCCGCAGGTTTAAAAGATCTTATTGCCGGCAAAAAAGACAGCAAATTTATTCATAAACATCTTATGCCGGAAGCACGTCTTGAATTTTCTAAAAAAATAGCAGTGACGGAAAAATCTGCTTATGCTATGATGGATACATCAGACGGTCTCATGGATGCATTGTCTCAAATAGCCGAAAACAGCAAAGTTATGGCGGAAGTTGACTTTACAAGGATACCGTATGATAAAGAACTGGAACATTATGAAAATTACAGGGATTTGATTTTCTATGGCGGAGAAGACTATGAACTGATAGCATCCGTTGACAATCCGCAGGACTTCACTGTAATAGGTGAAATTAAAGAAGGTGAAGGGATAACGATACTAAACCTTAACGGAAAAACTGTTCATTACACAAAAGAAGATATAGAAAAAAATCTCTACAATCATTTCAAGGAGCAATAATGAAAATTAATGCGATAATAACGGCAGGCGGAACCTCTTCAAGATTCGGGAACAAAAATAAACTTCTGGAATTAATCAACGGCAAAGAAGTTATCAAATATACCGTTGATGCCTTTCGTTATGCAAACGTTGATGAAATCATAATTTGTGCAAATTTATCCATTATGGATGAATTAAAAGAAATTTTTAAAGATTATGAAAAAGTAAGAATAATCGAAGGCGGAGCCACCCGTCAGCAGTCCGTTTATAACGGTCTTCTCGCAGACAAATGTGATTACGTAGTTATCCACGACGGAGCTAGACCTATCATTTCAACTGAACTTATTAATATCTGTATAGAAATGGTAAAAGAACAAAAAGCCTTAACTGTTGTGACGAAAACCATTGATACAATTAAAGAAGTTGAAAACGGAAAAATCATAAAGACAATAGACAGAGCAAAACTCTATAATACACAGACGCCGCAGGCATTTGAATATGAATTAATTTTAGATGCACATAAAAAATACGAAGGGAAAAACTTTACCGACGATGCGGGGATGATAGAAAAGATGAGGAAACCGGTCTATATTATCGACGGCAGTTATAAAAATATTAAAATTACAACCCGCAGTGATATTGCTTTAGCCAAAATTTATCTAGAGGAATAATATTATAATCCGGACAGTTCTTTCCATTCTTTTGCAACACGGTCAAGGATTTCTTTTGTGGGAGCTTTGTCAAGCAGAATTTCCTGAACAGCGGCATTAATAAGATTATTTATATCTTTCTGGTTTCTTGCAGATCTCATTACAGGCTGAACCCTGTTTAGTTGTTTTGCACTGATAACCCTTGCTTTTGCCGTCAAATCATCTTTTGCATATGTGTTATAAAAATCGTTATTCAAAGTCTCTTTGTTTACGGCAATGACATTGGTAAGCTTTGCAAGTTCAAGCTGATTTTCCGAATTGGTCAGAAAGAGAGCAAATTTTAGTGCTGCATCTTTATGGTGTGCTTTTAAGGGGATAACAAAATTCATCAGAGAAAAATCATTCTGCCCTAAATCCCCGATTACTTGAAACGCAACATCGGTATTTTTGTATGTCGAAGGAGCATTTTCTTTAATCATTGTGAGAAAATTTGCACCTGCCTGAAAAATTACAATATTACCCGCCATATATTTTTCAAGGGCTTCACGGTGTGTCTGCGTAATTGATTCTTTCGGTATAAGGTTTTTAGCATACAAATCCTTAAAAAACTCAAAAACTCTGACTGACTGTTCTGAATTTATATTTTCATAACCGTTGACACCGTATTTATTGAGTATTTTTAACATTGTATCGTTTTCCGTAATATTAGGCAAAAGTACATACGCTCCGGTTTTTTCTTTTATCGCCGGAGCAATTTTCCCTGCCTGCTCATATGTCTCCGGCACATTAACTCCGGCTTTGGCCAGTAAATCTTTATTGTAAATGGTGACGGCAGATGTTGCATACCACGGGAGAGAATAGAGTTTTCCGTTGTAGGTAAGAGAATCTATAATCTCAGGGACAAACTGTTCTCCGGCAGATTTCGGGATTTCATACAATGCACCTTTTTGAGCGAGAGTTGCGGAAAAATCGGGATTCAGGTTAATCAAATCAGGCGGGTTATCGCTTAAAACAGATGCAAGGGTTCGTTTCTCTCCCTCCGAGAAAGGAACATCAATCCATTTGATTTTAATACCCGGATTTTGCTGCTCAAAGTCTGCGATAACTCCGTTCATATAGTCCGAAAAATCACTCATCTGCAATGTCCAGAAAATAACTTCATTTTGACTTTTCTGTTTTTGCTTCAAACTCATAAAAACAGCAAATACAACTGTTATGCAAATGACAGTAACCGCAAGAACCGTAATAAGTTTTTTCATCATAACATTTCCCCGAATTAAAATGGACAATACTTTCTTTAATGCTACAATTATACTATGAATAATCTGTTTACGGAACTGGAAAATCAAAATAAGCAGGTGCCTTTAGCAGAACTTCTACGCCCGAAAACCATTGAAGAGTTTGTCGGGCAGAGTAATGTCGTATCACCAAACAGCCCTATATTAAATCTTTTAAAAACGCAAAGACTTTTTTCGCTTATTTTCTGGGGGACTCCCGGCTGCGGTAAAACAACTCTTGCAAGACTGATTGCTACAAAAACAAACGCGAATTTTATTGAGATTTCCGCTGTAACTTCAGGTGTAAAAGAGATTAAAGATGCGGTTGAAAGTGCAAAGATGGCACTGAGAAGCGGCGTTAAAACTATTTTATTTATTGATGAAATTCACAGGTATTCAAAAACCCAGCAGGATGCACTCCTGCCACATCTTGAAAACGGAACATTGTTTTTAATAGGCTCTACAACCGAAAACCCGTCATTTCAGGTTATACCGGCACTGCTTTCGAGAGTTCAGGTAATAAGGTTAAACTCCATAGATGATGAAAGTATGCAAAAGATAATTATGCGGGGATTTTCATATCTTGCAAAACATTACATGCCGATGGACTGCGAGGGTGGAGTGTTAGATTTTATAGTGAATCTTGCCCGCGGGGATGCAAGATATGCACTTAATGTTGTGGAGAATGCCTATTTTGCAAGCGACCTTGTTGACGGGCGAAGAAACTTAACAGTAAAAATCATTGAAGAAATCTGCCAGAAACGAAATACCCGCTACTCCAGACAGGAGCATTACGACTGTGCTTCTGCGTTTCAGAAGAGTTTGAGAGGCTCCGATGCGGATGCTGCGGTTTATTATCTTGCAAAAATGATTGCAGCAGGAGAAGATCCCCGATTTATTGCACGCCGTCTCATAGTTTGTGCTGCAGAAGATGTCGGGAATGCTGATCCGATGGCAGTTCAGGTGGCGGTAAATGCATATCGGGCAGTTGAACTTCTTGGAATGCCCGAAGGAAGAATTCCTCTGGCACAGGCCGTTATATACGTTGCCAAGGCTAAAAAATCCAATCAAGCTGCATGTGCCATTGATAAAGCATTAGCAGATATTGAAAGCGGTAATGATTTTCCGCCGCCTATGCACTTAAGAGACGCACACTACAAAGATGCAAAAAATTACGGTTTCGGTATAGGATATATTTATACGCATGATGCCCCTGATGTGTACCAACAGTTTTTGCCGGATGAGCTTGTAGGGAAAAAATACGTGGAATAAAATTGCTGCCCTATTTTATAAAGATTTTATCCTCTTTTTTAAAGGGGTGCATAAGCGCCATCTTTCTAATAATGGAAATAAAAAGCCTCCCTTAATAAGGGAGGTGTCACGAAGTGACGGAGGGTTTAAAAGCTATGCAGGTAAGAAATCCCCCTCCCCCCTTTAGAAAAGGGGGCAAATAGAAAGCATCCCTATTAAGGGAGGTGTCACGAAGTGACGGAGGGTTTAAAAGCTATGCAGGTAAGAAATCCCCCCTCCCCCCCTTTAGAAAAGGGGGCAAATAGAAAGCATCCCTATTAAGGGAGGCTTTTACATTTCTTCCCCATTTGTTCCATTAGTAACAAAATGTTAACTATTTATCTTCAACTTCAATCAAAATATCATGGATGCTGCATTTGAAAAATTTGCTTATTGTTTCCAATGTACTTAATTTGTAATCATGATGTTTACCACTAAATAAATTGCTCACAGTCCCAACACTCAATTTTGTGGCTTTAACAATATCATCTTGAGTGTATCTTTTTTCCCATTTGACATTATAGAGGTTAACAATATACATATTAAACAGTATAAATTATTTTATTGCAGTTGACTTTTTTTATAATAGAATATAGAATATTTCTATTACAATAGAAGATACGTAAGATTACTTTATAATATGGAGAAAATAAATATTAATAACAAAGAAATCCAAGATATGTTGGTAGTACTTGATTTCCAGATAGAATCCGTCAAAAGTATTACAAAATTACTCGCACAGGTTAGAGATTGTCCGGATATAACACTTTTAGATGTAGCAAATACCGCCGATATATTAACAAAAGAACTTGAAGATATTTATAATAATTATCAGAAAATATCCGATGTCTGTGAACAATGCCTTACGGCAATAAAAATACAGGAAAATAAATCGGCACAACAGCAAAACAAATCGGAAAAACAAATTAAATAACGTTGAACGGTTTTGTTTTTGTAAGTGATTTTAATTTTTCCAGTCTGGCCTTAACAAACGGGGCATGGTGTGAATTAGGCTTTTTCACGAGAAATTTTCTGTAATATCTCTGTGCATCCGCTCTCATGCCCAGCTTATCAAAGCATTTTGCTATGCCTAAATAGGCACGGTAATATTCGGGGTTTAGTTTTAGTATTTGGTTAAGTAATATTGAGGCTTCTTTATATTTTTCAATTTTAATAAGAAGTTCGGCTTTGTGTTCATAAGCTTTAACGAATTTCGGAGAGTTTTCAATAAGTTTTTGATAAATCATTAAAGCCATGTCATACTCTTCGCATGACTCGTGTGCAATTCCGAGCTGCAAAATAGCGTCAGGCTTCTCAGGATTTATCTGGATTGCCTGTATAAAACTTTTTATTGCACCGCAAGGGATACCTTCTTTCAAGTGGCAGATTCCCATTTCGTAATAAGCTTCATAAAAATCAGGTTTCAAGCCTGCGGCTTTGTCCAGATATTTGATTGCCTTTGTATAATTTTCAAGGTTTTTATAGCAAAGTCCGAGGCCATAGTAAGAATTTGCATTTTCGCGTTCAATAAGAATCGCATTAAGGTAGTTTGAAATAGCTTCTCTGTAGGAACTTTTCAACCTTAATGCATCTGCAATTCTGCAGAATGATTCCTGCGGGGAAGTTGTTTGGGAAAGTAATTCTTTTTTATTGCTTGATTCCGACAAAATGACCTCTCTTAACATATTTAATTTTACTTTTTTTTCTCTATGTGATGAACAATCTTTGGATTTATACGGTTATCAATCATTGGATTTATTATTTTTCTTATGCTATAACTTTAATATGAGATGGCTTTTAATTTTGTGTATAATATTGGGCGGGATGTCTGTGTATGCTGAATCTCAGGAAGTTTCACTTGAGGGAGTAACACCCGAAAAAATTGAAATTCCGAAAAAAGATGTCGAATTAAAAAGCTCTCTTGTGCTCTCTGACGAACAGGTCATGAGAGAACTTGTCCGTATGCAAAAGGAAAAGGATTTGGAGGATATTGAAAACCTCTGGAAAGGCACGGTTGACAACAATCAGGTTATAGGCTTTGCTCTGAAAAAGCTTGCAACCCCTGAAAGTCAGAGGAGAATACACGCTTCACTGATGTCAAAAACCCTTTCGGCACTGGTTGCAGGGGCTTCTTTTGCTCCGTCTTTAATGGGAGCGGATTATCTTGTGCAGACTTCCGCATTTGCTGCGGGAAGACTTGCACAAAATTTAATCAACAAAAAAAATATCCCGACTGAAATTCCGCTCACGGATACAGAACTTATTGAGCTGGCAGGATTAATTGAAAATCTTCAGGATAAAATTATTAATGCATATTATAATTACAAAGGTGCACTGGTTCAATTAAAAGAAACCAGAACAAAACTCCTTTTGTATAACAAAAATTATTCAAATGCCATTATAAACGATGATTTATTGGAGATAACGATTTCATCTTCTCTTTACGACAATATGGCTATGGAAGAATTTTATTATGTTCAGCTTGCAAAAAAATACCATCTGGAACTGCAGCGTCTTGCGGGGAAAAAAGTTGTTGACGGACTGAATATGTACCAGTATAACTACAACACAACGCTTCTGAAAGGCAAGGAGGGCACACAGCAATGAAAAAATTTCTGATTTTGTCGCTCTTACTTGCAATGAATATGCCTGCATTTGCACAAGTGAAACTTGAAGATATGGAGCTTCAAGGAGTAAAGCCTCCGGCATACCGTCTCGGGCTGACAGATGAACCGGAAAATCAGTATGAAGAAGTTCAAACCCAAACCAATATTGAACAGAAAGAGGCTGTGGAAAAAGTTGAAGAAACTCCTATTGAATATATGACTTATGCGGATTTGAGCATAAAAAATCTTTCAAAAGAAATTTCAAAAGAGCTTTCGCTTGACGAAAAAGAAATGATGGGAGATTTGACACTTCTCTGGCAGGGAGCGGCTTCAAAAAGCGACACCATAAGCTTTGCTCTCTATAAATTGTCCAATCCGGAAGAAGACAAACCCGATGAAAAATCAGTTAAAAAAGTTCTTCTAAATATAGCAAGCCTCTCGACACTTGTCGGAGCAGGTATGGGGAACCCTCTTCTTGCAACGGGTTCAATGCTCGGGAGCAGTATTTTCGGGATTATGTCACAGGATACAAAAGCCCTCAATTACAAATATACAAGGGTTACGGATTCTGACATGATTATTTTGATAAGAAAAGTTGAAGATTTGCAGCAGAATACGGTTAACCTCTATTACGACTATATGACGGCAAAAAAACTTCTTGAACTGACCGACAAAGTTGTTGAACAAAGAAAGAAAAATTACGATGCCGCACAAATTCAATCTAAAGAGGTTATTCTGGTAACAGATGCCTATTACAGAACAGCTCTTGACGATCAGGCCAAAGCCCGTGCATCTTTTAATGCTAAACGTGCCGCACTGGAACAATTCGTCGGAAATGATGTGTTCACTCAATTTGAACAGATATTAAAAGAAAGAGATTCAAAGAAAAATGAAGATTAAATTTATTCCGTACGAGGTTCTGACAGGTGCGGAAAATATGCAAAAAGACAGTGATTTGCTGGATTGTGCGATTAAAGAACAAATTGACTATCCTATTTTTCGCCTTTACGGCTGGAAGCCAGCCTGTGTTTCTCTGGGCAGAAATCAGCACTCGGATTTCATTGACAGGGGAGTTCTTAAAAAAAATAATATTGATATTGTAAAACGACTTACAGGCGGCAGAGCATTGCTTCATGATAACGAAATTACATACAGCTGTGTTTTTCCTGTATCTTACCTGAAAAACGGCGAAAATGTTACAAAATCGTACATGGAAATCTCACAATTTCTTATAAATATGTTTGCCTCAATAGGTATAGCTCTGGATTTTGGTACAACAAAGCCAGTTAACACAAAACACGACTATTGCATGCTAATCTCAACCGGTGCAGATTTGTGTTATCAGGGCAAAAAATTAATCGGTTCCGCACAATGCCGTAAAAACGGTTACATCTTACAACACGGTTCTATCCTTTATGATTATGATAAAACATTGCTGGAAAAAATTTTTAACGAACCTGTAAATGATTCAGCCGTTACCTGTATCAAAACAATTAACCCCACTCTATCAAAAGAACGGCTTATCAAGTTGTTAACAGATTATATTACAAATTGTAAAGCTTAATTTATTTATCATGCAATTTTCCTCCCAAAAAAGTTTTTATATAAGTACAGGGGAAATCACAAGGGGATAAAAGAAATGTTTATCTATGATGGAGTTACAAATGGAGTCAGTTTTCCGGCATTCTGGGCGTTAAGTCCGTATTCCTGGACATCTGCATATGGAAATCAGATGCAGTTTAATGTCATGAATATGTCTATCCCGCCGCAAATCGCTTTTATGGCTCAAAATTGTATGAATCCGTCATTCTGGTCTTATTACAATTATTCTATGATGTCTAACCCGTATATTTTCAGCAGTAACTCAAATCCTGCTTATCAAACTATAGATCCGCAAACATTGCAAAATGCTTATCAAAATGCATATAATTCAACAATGGAAGCCATTCAAGGAAGTATGCTGCAAGCCTCGTTTACTTCTGCAGGGAATACCATTGCAACTTTAAAAGGTGAAATCGAAACACTTTTAAAAGATGAAAACCTTCCTGCTGATAAAAAACAACAGCTCGAAAATGCAAAAAAACAGTTAGAAGAATTGGAGAAAAAACTTGACAAACTTGCTAAAAATGAGGAAGGCTTGTCTATAAATCAAATAAAAGAACAAATGGAAGCTTACAGGGGTGAACTTGCCGCAATCGAAGATATTGTAAAAACAATAAAAGAATCTATAACAACTAAGCCTACCGAACCGACAGCACCGACAGATGCTACGGATCCTACGGCACCAACAGATACAACATCACCGACAACACCGACAGGAGCAACAGGACCAACTTCTCCTACAGAGGCTACATCAGCAACTGAACCGACAGAACCTACGCCTGAAGAAATAAAAGAAAAGGCTGTTAAAGAGTCACGCGAAATTACAAAAAATATATATGTTGCAATCGAAGGTCCGGGTACTGATGAAGAAAAACTTGAATCAGCAATTAAAAGTATAAATAAAGACAATGTCGTAGAAGTTTTCGACACATGGGCAATAAATGATTACATAGGAAAAACAGGAGATGATTCCCTTATGGAAACCATCTATGATGATGTTTTTTCAGGAAGTAAAAGAAAAGAATATACTCTGCATATTCTGAACGCATTTATTGAACGTGCCCAAGAACAGGGGGTTGATATTTCAGCAGAACAAGCCGTTATAGAAGCTGAACTCGGCAAATGGTGGCGGAATGACGGTATGATTTATCAGATGTTTGCTGATATTCACGCAAAACTCACCGATAACAATACTTTGCAAGCAGTTGCATAGCTTTATAAAAAGGTTACAGGAAAAATTTCATAAAGGATTTTGAAAATGGTTAAATTGGTTATGAAAAAATTTAATAAAGTTTGTTTTAGTGATTCCTCAAAGTGAAAGTAAGAAGTTAATGATGTAGGTTAGTAGTGTATTGTAGAAAATATGCCCCCCGTCAGTGCTTACTGGGGGGTTTTCTTTTGCACAAAATTATGAAGCCAGACTTTGCAGTCTTGAATTAATTTCGTTTAAAAGTTCTGTATCATTTGCCTGCATGGCAAATTTTCTGGCTTTATTTAAAAGTCCCGTTGCCTTATTTGTGCTGTTAAAATCAATCATAATATCTGCAGCACCTAGATAATTCTGAGCAACTTTAAGCGGAGAGTCAGCTTTTGTATAATTTTGAACCGCTTCGGAATATGATTTTAGTGCTTCCTGCGGTTCACCGAATCTTTCATATGCTCTTGCCGTACTTGAGGCTACAAAACCTCTGACTTTAGAGTTATCTGTTTCCGAAGCCAGATCATTTGCAACACCGAAGTATTCAAATGCGTTTTGTTCATACATATCAGAGAAGATATTCCCGATTCTTGTGAGTGATGTAGATTGTGCGGCCAGGTTGTCGCTTTCTCCTCCGTAAGAAACAGATACAAAATAATGATCAAGTGCAGGCTCAATCTGATTTCCGTCGTCATATATCTGAGCCATAGAGTAATGTGCTTTTGTTTTTATATTGTTATCGGTTGTATTTTTTATAGACATGTCATAACTTTTCAGAGCCTGCGGCATGTGGTTGTAATCATCATAAATTTTACCGACTTCAAAATATATTTTTGATTTTGTTTCGGTATCGCCAACTTCTTCAGCCCTTGCAAGTGCTTTTTGGAAAGTTTCTATAGCCTTTTTAGGTTCATTAGCGTAAGCAAGCTTTTTAGACTGAATAAACAGAGACTTCAATTCTTTATCCTGAGGAATTTTTACTGCTGCCGGAGTCGGAGTTTCAGCAATTTCATCCACCTGTGCCTGCTGAATGGTTTCCGTATCATTTATATGTGAAGAATCGGTTTGTAGCGGCACAGTTTCGGTTTCCGCATTTTTTTGAGATTTATTGACAGTAGAACCTTCAGGAAATTTTACAAGAAATTGCGGATTAACATCGTTTTCATCATATTTAAAATCAATATTCTGCAAAAATAAAGCATCAACCCAATTTTCAACAACTTTTGATTCTTTATTCAGAGTTTCCGAAATAAAGCCGTCAAGAATTGTTGAGGCATTTTTAAGATTTGATTTAATAAGTCTTACGTTAGGATTTTCCTTTGAAACCTGAGCCTGAATAAGACTGATATATCCGTTAACTTCTTCTTTCAGGTTATCCGGCGTCCCGATTGCAATAGCAGTGTTATTAAAATCTTTTAGAATTTGAGCAATGTTTATAGTTGAACTGCGTGTTTGTGTATAAGAAGGAGCAGAATTAACGGACACCGTTTTGGTACCGTATTGAGGTGCAGCAGTATGAGTTTGAGATTGAGCATACATCTGCTGCCACTGTTCAGGCTTAATCTCCTGATATTTATGAGAAGATTGTTCAACATAATTCAGACCGCGGCTTTTTGCATTCTGACCGCCGGCCTGATCTTCCCGTTCGGTTTGGGCAGGAGATTTTGAGGCATCTTCATCACGTTTTTGTCTAACGGGATTTCTGCCGTCTCTGTTTATATATGGACGTTGATAAACATTATTTAAATTCAACCCCATCCGGTTTTTGATACCTCACTATCCGCTTTTATCTACATTACTCTACGTTACTACTATAGCTTAAATCATTCTTGCACGGCTCATACTTTCGTATGAAATATGCATGAATTATTTAAGTATTTTTTAAACAAAGTCAATCATGACATACCATCATCATGCAATTTTTGCAGTCAAACTTAAGCGGATATTTTTTACCTTTTTCATCAATAAGAAAGAGTTTTTTAGAAGATTTGCACAAATCAAAAGCATATTTAAGACAATGTTTTGTCTGCATAAGGTATTTACCGTTAAAATTATTTGAACTTTCCAGCGAATTTTCACAGACTTTTGAACTACAGTGTTCGTAAAAACATTTTGCCTGACTGTTGTGGATATTGGTTCTGTAATCAAGCTCATGCTGCGGAAAATCCGTATATGTCAGCGGATTTTGTATTTCCTTCGGATAATTTTTTAATCTTTCATCCATCAACCTACCAAGAATATTACGACGGATTTCATTAATCCTTGAAACAGGCATAAAAGGTAGTTCACCGTCAATTTTTACAGAACTTACATAAAAGTCGCTTTCACCTGTTTTTTGAAACTGTGAGATGAAAGTTTCTTTCATTTTTTCAGGGTTTTTCGGAGAATCTGTATTCACAAATTCAAGGCTGACGGAATTTCCATCCTCATCAGTCACGAAAAGCATACCATTTTCATAAACAACATTAACCCCTATCCGTCGTTTAGTTTTTGAATTTTTCAGCAGTTTTTCAAATTCAACATCCTGATTCCTAAAAACCATAGTGCCTTTTTTCAGGTTAACCTTTTTATTAGGGAAAATCCTGCGGCCTTCAACTCTGTTCACAAGACAACCTTCCTGAATACCGTTTTCAATCCAGCAAAGACCGTCTTGAGGAGAAATCTCTGCATTCAATTCAAAGAAATCTTTACCTGTATTTTCTACTCTGCCCAGTTTTTCTCCCATTGATTTAGGAGACTCAAAGTTAAAACATTTTTTTCTGCCGTCAAGAAAATAGTCAGTAAATCCACGGTTAAATGTTTTGTATAAATTCGGCTCAAAATCAAGAAATACTTTTCCTGATGAAGTTTTTTCCGCAAATTTTTCAATTTCTTTTCCGTAAAAGGCAACAACATTTTTGACATAGTTAATATCTTTTAGCCTGCCTTCAATTTTAAATGATTTGACACCTGCATTAATCAATGATTCTAAGTGCTTTGACGCATTAAAATCCTTAAGACTCAAAAGATATTTGTCTTTTGCAATAAAATTTCCTTTATCATCAACCAGTGAATATTTTTTTCTGCAAGGTTGTGCACATTCACCCCTGTTTGCGGAGCGTCCGCCTATTGAATAACTCAAATAACACTGACCGCTGTATGATACACATAAGGCTCCGTGAATAAATGTTTCAACCTCACATGAAACATTTTCACAATTTTTTTTTATTTCCGGAATAGAAAGTTCTCTTGCAAGAATAATTCTCGACACACCTATTTTGTTAAAAAACATTGCTTTTTCTAAAGTTCTGTTATCGCATTGCGTACTCATATGCAAAGGAATCGGCGGAAGTTTTCCCTCTATGGCAAGTTCAAGAATCCCGCAATCCTGAACGATTATTGCATCAACACCAATTTCGTAGAGTTTTTTTATAAGTTCCTTTGCTCTTACAAGCTCTTCATCAGTCAAAATCGTGTTGATTGTAACATGTACACGGGCATAAAATTTATGGGCATAATCAACAACATCTTTAATATCTTCAAGACTGTTCGGCACCGCACGTCTTGCACCGAAATTTTCTGCTCCGATATACACTGCATCAGCTCCGCAGTTAATTGCGGCTATAGCTGTTTCTTTATCTTTTGCAGGTGCAAGAAGTTCGACTTTTTTCATCACACTATCTCTTCATGGTTTTGCTGATTTTAGAATGAATTTTGTTTGCCCTGCTGAGATATTCAGTAAGGCGTTCATAATTTTTAATTGTCTCGCCGTAAGGAGCTTTTATCTTAATCAGCTCATCAACATTTGAATTTAAATCCTGTAAGGCTTCCAGAGAATCACTCAACTGAACGAGTTCATGAACTTTTTTCGAAACCTTTGCAAGAAAATATCTCTGTACGAAACGTTTCATCTTTCCGAGAAACGGAATTTTTTTAGCACCGTTATTGGAAGGATATTTTGCATTTAAATCTCTGGTTGCAAACTGACGTTTAAATTCTCTAAGTTCGTTTTCAAGACGCTGCTTTTTAGCTCTGTGAGTAAAAAGTGCCTGTTGATCACCTGAAATCTCAGCAGATTTAATTTTGCTGTTAATATCCAGAAGCTGCTCTTCACGGTCTTTTATAAGATATTCCAATTTTAATGATTGTGTATGTGAATCTATTTCGTTACCGTTTTCAAGAATATTTGTATCAAGTTCATTAAGCCTGTGTACAGGATACACCGTCGGGGTTTCTGTCAATGCCGCAGCCTGATGACGGGTCAAAAACCAGTGATTTTTTGAACCGCTCAGGTTACTGAAAATATTTTTTGCACCATTTTCATTTTCCATACACTTATATTAAAGTATAAACAAAAATTTTTTGAACGGCAAAAAGTTAAAAATCTTTTATTATGTTTTGCCTATATAATCCTTGCTTTTCGCACAAAAAACTTTGTTGTAGTTTCCTGTGCAATAAGGCTACAGATATTTTACAATATTCTTTTATAAATTGTATTTATATTTGAAAGAAACGCACTGCTATCGAAAATTTTTTCTATTTCATCAGAAGTTAATCTGTCAGTAACGTCTTTATCTTTCATAAGATTTGCTTTAAAATCACCGTCATTTTCGAATGCATCAAGAGCATTACGCTGGACGATACGATAAGCTTCTTCTCTTGTCAAACCCTTTTCAACCAGCTCCAGCAAAACTTTTTGTGAAAACACTATTCCACCGAATCTGTCTGTATTTTTAAGCATATTTTTCTCATGTACAACAAGGTTTTGTACAATTCCATTAAACCTGCTAAGCATAAAATCAACAAGAGTTAAACTGTCAGGAAAAATTATTCTCTCAGCCGAGCTGTGTGAGATATCTCTTTCATGCCAGAGCGGAATATTCTCCATGGCAGCGATGGAATTTGCTCTGACAACTCTTGCAAGACCGCATAAATTTTCACTCAAAACAGGATTTTTTTTGTGAGGCATTGCGGAAGAACCTTTCTGATTTTTACCGAAACCTTCTTCAACTTCCAGAACTTCTGTCCTTTGCAGGTGGCGGATTTCTGTAGCAAACTGTTCAATAACGCTTGCAATCAGTGCAAGCGACTGCATAAAGTACGCATGATAGTCTCTTGCAATTACCTGTGTGGAAATCCTTGCAGGTTTAAGCCCGAGATTTTTGCAGGTAATTTCTTCAATTTTAGGTGAAATATTGCTGTAAGTTCCGACAGGGCCTGAAATTTGTCCTACTCTTATTTCTTCTAGTGCATGTTTGAAGTTATCTCTCTGTCGTTCAAGAATATCAATCCACGAACATACTTTAACACCAAAAGTCATAATTTCCGCATGAACCCCGTGTGAACGCCCTATGCAGACAGTATTTTTATGTTTTTTAGCAAGTTCTTTCATTGAATTTATTGTTTCATCCAAATCTTTCAGGATAATTTTTCCGCTGTCCTGAATTTGCAGAGCGAACGCAGTATCAATCACATCTGAACTTGTCATTCCGACATGCATGTATTTTGCTAAATCTCCCAGACTTTCGTTTACACAGGTTAAGAATGCGATAACGTCATGACGGACTTCCGCTTCAATTTCGTCAATTCTTTCTATTGAAAAAGACGCTTTCTTTTTCAATTCTTCAATATCTTTTTTAGGGAATTTTCCTTCTTTTGCGTAAGCTTCGCAGACTGCGATTTCGACTTTCAAATAGTATGAAAATTTCGAATCTAATTCCCAGATTTTTTTCATTTCTTCACGTGAATATCTGTCAATCATTTTTACTTTCTCTCAATTTTGTAACAAAGTTCTTTAATCTTACCATAGCGGTTTTCAGAGTCTCAAGCGAATATGCATAAGATATACGCAAATATCCTTCTCCGCTGTCACCGAATGCTGTCCCCGGAACAGCAGCAACCTTTTCTTCCGCAAGGAATTTTTCTGCAAACTCTTCGCTTGTCATACCGAATTCTTTTATACACGGGAACACATAAAAGGCTCCGTACGGTTCAAAACATTCAAGATTCATTTCTCTAAATGCATTCATTAAGAATCTGCGTCTTTGATTATAGGATTGTCGCATCATCTCTACATCTTCATCGCCGTTTTTCAAAGCTTCAACCGCCGCATACTGGCTTGTTGTAGGGGCACACATTATTGCAAACTGATGAATTTTTGTCATCTGTTTTATAATTTCCGAAGGTCCGCATGCATACCCGAGACGCCAGCCTGTCATGGCATAAGCTTTTGAAAAACCGTTAATAAGAATTGTACGTTCTTTCATCCCATTGAGACTTGCAATGGATACGTGTTGTCCTTTGTAAGTTAACGCAGAATAAATTTCATCAGACATTACAAGAATATCTTTTTCAATGCAGATTTTTGCAATTTTTTCCAGATCTTCCCTTTCCATAATAGCACCCGTCGGGTTATTCGGATACGGAAGTATAAGGACTTTTGTCCTATCCGTTATGGCATTTTCAAGTTCTTGAGGTGTCAGACGAAATTCATTTTCAGCTTTTAAGTTTATAATAACCGGCTTGGCTCCGGCAAGAACAGCACAAGGTTCATAAGAAACATATGAAGGCTGTGGAATTATAACCTCATCACCTTCGTTTATAACAGCCCTCAATCCAATATCTATAGCCTCTGACCCGCCGACAGTTACAAGCACCTCATGCATAGCATCATAATGAATACCCTGATGACGTTTAAGATAATTACAAATCTCACATCTCAAATCTTTTAAGCCGGCATTGGAAGTATAAAAGGTTTTCCCCTTTTCAAGAGAATAAATTCCCTCATCTCTGATATGCCATGGAGTCTCAAAATCAGGCTCGCCGACACCAAGCGAAATTGCATCTTTCATTTCGCTTACAATGTCAAAAAATTTTCTTATTCCGGAAGGTTTTATCTGTAAAATTTTATCAGAGAGAAATTGTTTCATGGAGTAACAGCCTCTCTGCCGTCTTCAGGCTTTTTATCCAGAATTGTGCCATGATCTTTATATTTTTTCAGAATAAAGTGTGTTGCAGTACTCAAAACACTTTCAAGAGTTGATAATTTATCCGACACAAAATTTGAAATTTCTCTCAACGTTTTTTCTTCCAGAGTTACGAGCAAATCATATCCGCCGGAGATAAGATAAACGGCCTTGACTTCGGGATAATTATAAATTCGCTCGGCAATATGATCAAACCCCTGACCTCTTTGAGGCGTAACTTTTACTTCAATAAGTGCGGTAACTTTTTCTATGGAAGTTTTTTCCCAGTCAATCAAAGTATGGTATCCGCAGATAATGCCCTCCGCTTCAAGAGCAGAAAGTTCGTTCGCGACATCAATTTCTTGAACTCCGAGAAGAACCGCCAGTTCCTTTAAATCTATCCTGCTGTTTTTTTCTATAATTGACAGTAATTCGTCTCTCATTTTCCTTCTCCTTTGAAGCACCTTTACCAAAATTTATTATACAACAACTTTGCAAAAAAAAGCTCTTTCTTAACGAGAAAGAGACGAGATTAGTATAGTATAAAATATGCCGGAATAATTATTTACCGTATTGAGTATAACCTATTGTTCTTCTTTGCTGCTGCTGTGCGAAAAGTTCCTGAACAGCTTTGTCAAAATCTTCTTTTATAATTTTTACAGAATCCAAATCTTCCGGAACAAAAGTTCCTTCATCCATTTTTTTGTGAATTCCGCAGCGTTCGTAAGCGTTTGTCTGTGCAGAGGTCATAAGTGCCGGAATATCAGAACCGGTTGCCTTTTTCTGATAAAGTTCTTTGGCAAGTTTATCAGTATCAAGCTCCAAGTCAACCGCGGCATTTTTCTTATGAATATTAAGTATGGCTTTCAGTCCGTTTTCATCAGGCAGTTCAACCGGAATATGCAGCCCGAATCTGCCGGAACGTAATATTGCTTTGTCAATATCATCTTTTCTGTTCGTTGCGGTAATTACAACAACCTGATCGCCGTCTTTTTCCAAATCACTCATCAGAGTTAAAAGCTGATTTACTACTTTATCTCCGTAAACATCCTGCCCTCCGCGTTCTTTAGCTACGGCATCAAATTCATCAATGAAAATAATTGACGGCTGCTGCTCCTTTGCCATATCAAAAAGTTCACGCCAGTTTGCCTCTGATTGACCGACCCATTTTGATTCCATTTCACTTCCGTTGAGTTTGATGAAATTAACGCCCGCCTCATTGGAAAGAGCAAGTGCAAGTCTTGTTTTACCTGTTCCAGGAGGCCCGTACATTAATGCCCCGTGGTGTAATATGGCATTTTTGTAAGCCTGCGGATATTTCAAAGGATACAAAATCCCTTTTTTCAACATATCAATAGCTTTGTCCTGACCTCCTACATCCTTAAACATTACAGGTTGTACGTTTTTTGTCTCATCTTTTGCCATCGCAAGAATAGATTTTAAATTCTGTTTTTCTATGGCCGGTTTTACATCTTTTTCAAAGTCAAGAATGGTTGAGAATGTGCCCCTTAACATACTCAAATTAGCTTTAGGGTTATCCTTTACCGGCATTTCAAATTTACCGAGTTTTATTGTATCTCCTTCAACAATGTAGCAGCTTTCCGTAGGTTTAAGGGCATCCCTGCCGTTTATAAGTATATTTTCTTTATTCAGGTTCCAAACCTCGGTCTCACCATGCGGATGTTTTATAAAAGCAAGCGTTCCGCCTACATTATCATCAGGAATAAAGAACATCTTTTTGAAGAGTTGATTTGCTGATTTGTAAGATGTTTTTAAAGCTTTTTGTGCTTCTTTAAGCGATTTGCTGACAAGAATCATTTCTTCATGCTTAAATACCTGAAACAAAGAAGCAATTCTGTCTGCAATAGGGATTTGTTTACCCATTTCCACAAGAACAGCGGGTACAGATGCCGTAAATGAAATATTTTTATTCTTTACAAAAACATCATTATAATTTTTATCTGCAGCAAGAGACATTGATTTTTCCGACAAAAACAGATTTTTATTTTCCGCACTACGCGGCTTTGATTGATTTGCCGGCTGTAAATTAGTGTAGTTTAAACCCTTAAAATTTGTAATAGCACTTACCTTCATAACATGTCTCCTTTATAAATTTGTCCCGTCAAGTAAAAAATAAAACAATTAAGCTACAACTGAATGCATGACAAGCGAATGAATACGGGACACCACAAGTCTTGAAAAATCCGCATTGACACAAGATTTCTTTGAAAAAATATTCAATAACCCTAACTTTATTGCTAACATACTACGAGTGTAGCAGTTACACTAATATATGTCAAGTAGTAATTCGGATAATATTAATTTTAGTTAAAATTTTCGAATTATCTCTGTAGAAAATACAAACCCATTATGTGAAATAAATGATGCAGAATTAATCGGGGATATAAGGAAACAAATCATTCGGAGTGCAATCTAAAGCCCAGCAAAGCTTGTTTAAAGTCTCAAACTTCACACCTTTAGTTTTGTCATTATATAAATCATCAACAGTATTATATTTCAGTTTTGCAAGCCTTGCAGTTTCTGCAACAGACATTCTTCTGCTTCCTATAATTGTTGAAACATTATTTTTAATCATAAACAAATTTTACAAAAGATTCTGGTATAAGTTGACATTTTTCTTTATACAGTGTAATATATCAGTGTAACGGAATAAATTAGTTACAATTCTTAATTCCAACTCCGCCTTTAAATATACAAGGCGGTATTTTTTTATCCCTTCTCAAAATCGGCATGAAAAGATGTAACAGGCAGATGAGTAAGAAACAAATCCGTCAATCTGTATGTACTTTATTTTTTCTTCAATGCCTTAGAACGCAAATCCCTGTGATAAGTTATGGCAAAACGGTGTGCCTCGTCTCTTATTCTCTGAAACAAAAATAATGCTCCCGAATCTCTCGGTAAAATAACAGGGTCGGATTTATGCGGAAGAAATACTTCTTCATTACGTTTTGCAAGACTGACAACATCAATATCTTTAACGCCCAGACCCTCTATAATTTCCATGACACTTGATAACTGCCCCTTGCCGCCGTCTATTATCATCAAATCCGGTTTTTCCCACTTCTTTTCTCCCAGATGAGATATTCTGCGGGTAAGAACTTCTTTCATTGATTGGAAATCGTCAGGCTTTCCTTCTGTTGTACGAACTTTAAATTTTCTGTATTCCGATTTTTTCGGCAGGCCGTTTATAAATACAACCATTGAGGCAACCGTATTTGTGCCCTGAATATGTGAAATATCATAACATTCCATTCTGTATGGAAAGTTTTTCAGATGAAGTTTTTCTGCAAGATAAGCTCCGATTTCATTGAAATCTTCATTTATTTTTACCATTTTCTTAATCTTTGCATTATCAAGAACGACACGGGCATTTTTATCCGCAAGCATCTGGAGTTCTCTGCCCTGAGTGGATTTGCCGTAACTTATGCGGACTTTTTTATTTGAGATAATCTCAAGCCATTCCTCATAAAGTGCCTTTTCGCCTACCTTTTCCAGTTCATTTGAAACAATTTTGTCCGGAAATTCAAGAGCAAGGGTGTTGTAGTATTCCTTAAAAAATGTGGCAAAGAATTCGGTTTTATCTTCTTCCTCAACTTCGTAAACAAAATCTTTTTTATCAATAAGACGGCCTTCACGAATCATAAGAATTACAATAGCGAAAATTCCGTCCTCATTCAGCATGGAAATGATGTCTTCATTTAGTTTTGTATTTTCATAAACAACTTTTTGTTTTTCAAGAGTTTTTTTCAAATCATTGTAACTGTCGCGGAGTTTTGCGGCTTTTTCAAATTGTTCGGAAGCCGCATATTTTTGCATCTGCTCCATCAGCTGTGACATAAGTTCGGACTGTTTACCCACAAGGAAAAGTTCAGCCTGTTTTACCAGATTTTTATATTCTTCGCTGGTAACTTTATTCTGGCACGGTGCCATGCAGCGGCCGATTTGATAATACAAACAGGGCCTGTCTTTAAATTTCGGAGTTTTACACTGCTTCAGAGGAAAAATTTTTTTTAAAAAATCAAGCGTTGAATACATTGCCCTGACATCAGTATATGGACCGTAATAACGGCCTTTTTCGGGATTCATATTTTTTTTGCGGACAACGAGAATTCTCGGGAAATCCTCATCCGTTACCAGAAAATAAGGATATTTTTTGTCATCTTTTAAAAGAATATTATATTTAGGTTTATGTTTTTTGATTAAATGACTTTCAAGGATTAAGGCCTCAACTTCGGTATTGGTAATAATATATTCCATACGCTCAATCTGTGATACCAGCACCTGAACTTTTACACTGTCATGGTGTTTTTTATTGAAATAACTCATTACACGGCGTTTGAGAATCTTTGCCTTGCCGACATAGATAATTTCACCCTCTTTGTTATAGTAAATATAACATCCCGGAAGTGAAGGCAGCAGTTTTAAAGTTTGTTTCAAATTATCATTCATCATATGCATTATAGCATAGTTTTCGGCTACAATTCCAATAAAGAAATATCATTCTCCAGCTTAATCTCAAATGCGGTATTTTCAGGAATAGAAATCTCCTTACCCGGCATAAAAAAGCATACAATAGGAGAAATCAACAAGTCCGCAAACTGAAGAATTGCTCCTCCGAGATAATAAAAAGGTCTAGCAACTGTTTTTATACTTTCACAACTATACCGGCACGGATCTTTATAAACTTTATCTATAGTAATGGTGCCCTCATCCGCAACATCCGCAAGATTCATAAAATATATCGGGCTCCCTGCCAGCAATCCTCCAAAAACATTTCTTTTTCCCATTTTAGTAATATAGGCTTCAGCTGGATATGTCACGTTATCAACTTTTATCTTTTTTATTTCGAGTTTTAATGAACTGCTCCTGCCTGCCATTCTCGGAGGATTATTTTCTATAACTTCTCCGGTAAACATAACTTTTGAGGGTTCTTTTCCTAAAAATAAAACCTCGTCCTGCTGTGCG
The DNA here is from genome assembly GCA_944325865.1 of Candidatus Gastranaerophilales bacterium. Lineage (GTDB taxonomy): Bacteria > Cyanobacteriota > Vampirovibrionia > Gastranaerophilales > Gastranaerophilaceae > Scatousia. Next base: position 229,044 of record CALVBS010000002.1, read on the forward strand.
ACAAAATCAATAAGAGTCCCGACAGGAGTATCGGAATCCATAGGCTGTTGGGAGCGAACTATAAAAGTTTTGCCCTTATCAAGCTTTATTGCTGTCAACTCCTTTCCCTCAAGACATCTGTATGCACTCTGTATATTTTCTGCCGACTGCTCAAGATTTATATTTGAAACTTCTATAGGACAAGCCGCTGACAACTGTCCGCTGTTAACAGCTTCATCAAGCTCTCCCGCCTGCACGGCACAAAGTAAATTTTGGCACAGCAAAATACAAATAAGTCCAAGACTAATTTTTTTCATCAATAACTCCTGTACAAAATGGGGTATAAAACTCATCACCAGCCGATTTCCGACTGTGTAAAAAAAGAATACCCGAAATATCCGATTAAACAATCATTTAAAAAAACGATTGACTGAATAATTCTCTAAAAATATACCCATGCGGCTGATATTAAAAATGTTGATTGCAAATAAATATTGTTCTTAATATAATCAAATCAGAGGGTTATCTAAAAAAGGAGAGAAATTATGTCAAGAAAACCTATTATTGCAGGAAACTGGAAAATGAATTTACTTCAATCCGAAGCAAAAGCTTTGTTTGAAGGTATTAAAGATTATGTAAAAGATTACACTGCAGTTGAATTACCTACTGTTGTAATTGCACCGGTATTTACTTCACTCTGTGCAGTTGAATCCGTAAAATGCAACTGCGGCTGCGGCGGAAATAAAATTTCTATAGCAGGGCAAAACTGCCACTGGGAATCTTCAGGTGCTTATACCGGTGAAATTTCCGTTGAAATGCTGAAAGATGCAGGATGTGATTACGTTATCATCGGTCACTCTGAAAGAAGACAGTATTTCTCGGAAACTGACGAAATGATTAACAAAAAAGCAAAAGCAATCCTCGCCGGCGGCTTGATTCCTATTATCTGCTGCGGCGAAACTCTTGAACAAAGAGAATCAGGCGTTACTGATTCCTGGATTGCAGGTCAAATTAAAGCTGCTCTTGAAGGTATTTCTTCAGAAGATATCGCTAAATCAGTTATCGCTTACGAACCTATCTGGGCTATCGGAACAGGCAAAACTTGCGACTCTGATGAAGCTAACAGAGTTATCGCTATGATTAGAAATGTTGTTAAAGAAGTTGCAGGAGCTGAAGCTGCTGATGCAATCAGAATCCTTTACGGCGGTTCCGTAAAACCTTCAACTATTGCCGAACAAATGTCTAAATCTGATATCGACGGGGCTTTAGTCGGCGGTGCTTCTTTGAAAGCTGACAGCTTTAACGAAATCATTGCAAACACTATGAAAGTCGCTTGCAAAGCATAGTTTCATAATACTCAATTCAAAAAAAGACACCTTATTTATGAGGTGTCTTTTTTGTTTTATCTGAAGGATATTTCATAATTAATCTGCCAAGAATAAAAGATAAATAAGCCGCACAAAAACCGGCCGGAACAGCCGCAGTTTTTACAGATTTTAAAGTTTTATCATCAACTATTTTCTTTATATCGCTGCGTAATTCCTTATAACCGCTTTCCAGTTTTTCTGGATTCAAAAATCTTCTCTTTTTCCTGTCATAAATTTTGTCCAATTCCGCTTCAAAAAATTTTTTATACCTTTCGTACGCTTCGTCAAATTTTAAGTCCTTTAACCTCTGATCTGATAGTGTTGAATCCTCATTTGCAAAATAGTTTTTAAATGCTGAAAAAATTTTCAAGTTATTAAGAATTTGTGAAGTTTTTGGGGCATAGTCACGATTAATCTTTGATGTCAAAATTTTATCAATGACATCTTCTCTATAACCGGATTTATTTTTCCAGAAAGTACTGTTAGCATATACAATTCCACCGGCTGTTGCCGCACCTGCAGCACCAAGTCCTATACTTAAGCCCGTATTATTAAGCCTTTGTTTGTGCGTAAGTTTTTTATTATATGTAGTCCTGTTGACTGAAGACATTAGCATTAAACTCAAAGGAATAAAAAGATATGTTCCAAACGCCGCAGCGTAACTGTTTTTTACATTCTTAAATAAATTCTTGTCAATACTTCCATTTTTAAACTCCTTTTTCAGAAATTTCAGTCCGTACCCGGTAGCTCCGAGTTCGCTGACAAGTTCAGGAGAATAAATTAAAAGCGGAAGAATCTCACTGTATTTTACAAAAAAATCTATAGTTTTATTTGTTATATTATTTGTTTTTTTATTTTTAGATGCATTATTTTCAGGGTAAGTATATTTGGCACCCTCAAAAAGCATATATAAGGTTATGGCACCGTATGCATCAAGGTTTCTGTTTGTTTGAAAACTTTTCAGGATTTTTGTTTTATTTTCAATAATTGCATGCCCTAGTTCGTGGAAAAGTGCTGAAAATGAATCCTTACCAACAACAATCTTTTGATGTCCGCCTCCGCTTGAAAAATAAGCTTCACCGGCAGAACCGGTATAAATAGGAACTTTATTTTCAAGACCATTTTCTTTTCGCATTTTTAGAGCAAGGTTTGCTATCAGCTCGTTATCTTTTATTTTATCCGTATAATGTTTGTAAATATTTCCTATTAAAAGTTTACTGTTAACAAATTGCCGCAGATACATCAGTCCTAATCCGAACCCGAATGTTCCGTAAAGGGTTTCTGTCAGTGCAACCGAAGAATAAGTTAATTGCTTAAGCGGTGATATTTGTTGAACTTTACGTTTATCTTTTATAAATTTATCAGCCTGTTTTTGGGGAATATTTTTAGAGACAGTCTGATGATTTATCTTTTCAGAAGTCTGCTTCTTATCCAATGCAAAACCGGCAGCTCTGTCCTGATTCATTTTATTATAAATCAGATTTGTACTGCTAAAATTTGAAGTTAATGCATCAGGCACCATTGGCTATCCCTTTTTTGTTTCGACGGGAGACAATTTATCCTTTAATGCCCACAATACACCGCCCAAAACAACAAGACCACCCAGAATTACAGCACCCGTTTTTAATTTTGAAACAGGTTTTTGAGCGAAAAATAAATTATCCGCATTTTTATAGAAAATCTTTTCTATAAGTTCATCAGCCTTATCTCCAAAATTTTTCCGTATTGCTGCTTTTGTTTCTCTTACCACTCTAGCATATAAATCTTTGTCAGCAGAATACTCCGCAATGGGAGCATCGGTTCCAAAAAGCAGCCTGTCAGTCTTGTCGCCTTTTTTAGTATTCATTAATCTTTTAATAGCTGAAATAACATTTGGCTTTTCAGGGTCTTTAAAATCAACCCAGGAAATATCAGCGTATAAATTGGCATCACCTTTTTCTATGGACTCTACAAGTATATCAACGGCTTTTGAATGAGCCTGTCCCCAGCCTGCCCCCATATGTCCGAGTATTACAGGAGCTTTCGGAGCTTTTTTAGCTGATTGGTAAATTTTAACCGGATCCGCTACACTTATATTATCGTTCAACAGTTGACCGTTGTTGTTATCGACATTAACCTGTGAATGAAAAAGACACGGAAGGTTTTTCTTCTGTGCAAATTTCAAATACGGAACATATTTTACATCCGAAGCATCAAGACCGCTCGTCAGAGGGTGAAATTTTAAACCGACAAAACCCTTCGGATAGCGGTCAAACAAAGTCTCTATATTTTTTACATTACCGGTTTTCGGTTGACAAACAGCAAGCACGGCTGTTCTTGGATTACCTTTACAGTCAGCCAGAAGTTTTTTGTTTCCTTCCAGTTCATCCATTAAAGGTTTACCGTTTTCTTCTTTGATACAATCAAGATTTGATATAATTACTTTTGAAATTGTATCCCCGTCCCTTTTTACAACATCAGCTCTCTCAAAAATATCATTTACCAGATATGGTTCGGCTCCGTTTGGTTTTCCGTCACACTGTTTGTCCCAATGCCCTGTATGGACATGGACATCAATAATTTTTCCGCAAAAACCTGTTTGCGTTACTTTACTAATCAACATTTAAAAAGTCCCCTAAATATGTATTTTTATCTGCTCTTCTCTTTATAAGTTCACTTGAAATATCATTCATGTTCTGCATCATGCCTGCTGCCCAGTTACAAGCAAAGGCAGGATAATCCTCCCCTCTCAATTCACAATTCTGGGCTAATTTTTCATATAAACGCCCGCAACCTGTAAATAATTTTGCTACCTTTTTAAATTGAATATATTTTTCTGTTTTGGTTAAGTCTTCAGGTTTTTGAGGTTCATTAACAAATAATTTCTGAATGAAGTTTAATTTATCATAATTAGCTTTATTGTCTCTATATTCCCAATCTTTCGGATTAAAATGTTCAACAAAATTTATGTAGTCAATACAATCGGTCAGTAAATACTGCTTATCATCAATTTTCAATTTATCCAGTATTTTTTTTGCTAATTCATTTAATGCCGAATTATAACAATCTTCCGCCTGCAGATAATCTTTTTGCATTGTATAGAAATCACCCAGAGCCTCAAGAGGTTTATACCCGTGAAGTCCGGCAACTTTTTCCAAATCTACCGCATATTTCAGAACTTGTTCAGCTTCTTTATATCTTTTACCTTTTATAAGTTCTTCACTTTCAAATAAAAGACTCTTTACTTCCTTAGGATGTTTATCATAAAGCGTTTCTTTATCATAATATCCTCTTTCATTATATCTTTCTTTGATTGTAATATCGTCTTTTATTGCATTAAATATTGAAAAACAGCTGCCCCACATAGAAAGAACACTAGGTCTTCCGCTTCCTTCACAGTCACAGTTAGGGAAAATTACCTGACCGTTTTTATTTGTTCTGAAAAAGAGCTGCAGGCTTGAATCAACATAATCGCCTTTTAAATCCATTTTATTATAATCACGTTCATGCTGCGGGAAAATATCCTCTACACGGAATAACTTATCTGCATAACGCTCTCTGCTGCGATTGTTCCATACATCATCTTTAAATGCCTGAGTGGTTTCACTGTCCGCAAGAACTTCTTTAATCGGTCTGCCTACAAATTTTGCTATGTTTTGAACTTCCCAATTAGCCGGAAATTCTTCATAAGGATAGTCAACCGTTTTATCGTCATGATAGCCGTAACCAAGAAGTTTACCCTCTTCATCTCTCACCGGAGAGAAATTATATACACCTCTGGCACCGTCTTTAATACATGAATCATATGCCGAATAAATATAATCTTTACCATCAGCACCTTTTACATTTACAACATCGGCTTCAGATAAAGTAAGAAGATTAAAATCATACCAGCCGTTATCTTTAATTTCTCGTTGCATGTTATGTACAGCATTATCTTTATCTACACCCGTTGCAATATAATTATATAATTCAGGCTTTTGATTTCTTTGTTCGGACATCCATTTTATTGATGCATATTCAGGGTGACCGGCAGGAATATATACTTTTGTATTGTATTTTTTTGCAAGTTTATTAATCTGGTATATTACCCCGTAAGTTTTTTCTATCCCCTGCCCCATCGGATCCATATAATTAATATACTGTCTGTATCTATCAGGTTCTTCGTATAAAAGTTTCAGAAATTTAATAACTTCATCCTTTTTGGTTCTGATATTTTGAGGAGTAAGATGTGTATGCGTTCCCATAACTGCATTCATCTGAGCCTCAAGATTTTGAAGAGGAACATTTGCCAGAACAGGCAGTGCCACATAAGCAGCATCATGATAATTATCGTATGAAAGTGATGGTTCAAAATTTAATTCTTTTAATTTCCATTCAAGATTTTCAAGCTGTTTTATATCAGGGTCGCGATAGTTTGTATCCACTTCTTTATTATATAAATCCCATTTCCCGTCGCTGATTGATTGGGCAAAATGATTCATATTGGTAGCGTGGTTTCCGCCATCCACGATATGTACACTGTATCCCATAAATGATACCGGATTTTGCATACTTTTTATCGTTTGTACTGCTTTATTTTTTATAAATATATCTTTTTGATTGTCATAGAATACCGGTGTGGAAACATTATTTCTGTCTATTTTATTAATATTATTTCTGGAATTTAAAAAACTAACACTTTGAACCTTCACTTCAAAACTCCTTGTGTACTTTTATGTGTTGCATGTTTAATAACCCGAAAACAAAAATTTTTGCTACTTGTTCTTTAAAATATTAAGTAATATTAAAACATTGTTGGAATACCAAGCGGCATAAGCATCTGACTATTGACATCATCCATAGATTTCGGGAAATTGTCATAAGTCATAGGTTTAACATCCCCGTTTGCAGTCTGCTGCTGCGGTTTTCTCTGCCCGTCTTTCATTGTCTTAATTACTTTTTTTTCGGTGCTTACCGGTTTTTCTTTCCTGAATCCGTCATCATCAAATTCATCCAGAAAATCATCCGGTTCACGTTCTTCAGCAGTAACCTTTGTAGGTTTTTCCAAAAGTTTATACGTACCGTCAGTCGGAAGGGTTTTATTAAAACCTGAAAAACTTTCGGACTGATTCATATATTTAACCGTTTCACTGCTTTCTGAAGCATAAGCCGGAATAATCAAAGAGAATGCACATATTAAAAACAAAAATTTTTTCATTTTTATACCCCTGTTTTTATTACAACTTAGCATAAATATTCATACAAGACAAGGGATTTTTATTGCATAGAAAATTCTTTTACTGTAAAATTCTGCATATGTTAATTTTTAAAGATAAGGTATTTAAAAAACCTTTAAAAATTTTACAAGCCTTTAACGAAACGGAACTGTATGAAGCTTTTGAAGAGATTGAAGCTTTGAAAAGCAGATATTATCTTGCCGGTTATATAAGGTATGAAGCTAAGGAAATATTTTTAGGAAATGAATTTAACAGTGAATTTCCGCTGCTATATTTTGAAGTTTTTGATTCTTTTGAAGAATTTAAGCCTGACCTGCCGGATTACATCAATATTAACGCATTTCCGTCAATTTCTTTTGAAGAATATTCAAATGCCATTACAAAAATCAAATCTGAAATCGCCTGCGGCAACACATATGAGGTTAATTATACCTACGACTGGATTGCAGAATCTCCGGAAGATGAATTTGAACTGTATAAATTTTTATTGTTAAACCAGAAAACACCGTATAATGCTTTTATTAAAAACAAATATGAAACAATTCTTTCGTTTTCTCCGGAACTTTTCTTTGAAATTGAAGACCGACATATTATCACAAAACCTATGAAAGGCACTATACGGAGAGGTGAAAATGATATTCAGGACAAACAGAATATTGAATTTTTGAAAAATGATATTAAAAACCGTGCTGAAAATGTTATGATTGTAGATTTACTCAGAAATGATTTAGGAAGAATTGCAAAAACGGGAAGTGTCAAAGTAACAAAATTATTCGAAATTGAAACTCACAAAACGTTACATCAAATGACAAGCAGCATTGAAGCTGATTTGGCTGAAAACATCAAAATTGTTGATATTTTTAAAGCAATATTCCCATGCGGTTCCATAACCGGAGCCCCGAAAATCAGCACCATAAAAATCATAGATGAAGTTGAAAAAGGCTCCCGCGACATATATTGCGGTGCTATAGGGCTTATCACCCCGCAAAAAACAATTTTCAGCGTACCAATAAGAATTTTACAGAAAAAATTTAACGAAAAACATTACAGATACAGAGTAGGCGGAGCTGTAGTATGGGATTCCGATACTCAGGACGAATGGGATGAAAGTTTTACCAAAGCCGGAATTCTTAATAACGGATTGAAACTCATTGAAACAATCAAAGTTCAAAATAAAGCATTATTTTTAGGAAAAGAACATCTGCAAAGAATGAAAAAATCCGCAGAAGTTTTAGGTTTTAAGTTTAATGATGAATTATTTAAACTTAAACCGGAAAAAGACGGAATGCTGAGAATTATATTATCAAAAGACGGCAGTTATGAACTTGAATACAAAAATCTTGAACGCACTCCCGTATATAATGTTAAATTTTCTGATATAACTCTGAACAGTAATAACAAAATGTTACAACACAAAACGACATTCCGCCCCTGGTATGAACAATCAGCACAGAAAATCCGAAATGGGGAAATTTATGATGAAATATTTTTTAATGAAAAAGGGGAACTGACGGAAGGTTCAAGGACGAATATTCTGCTTGAAATAGACGGGAAATTCTATACACCGCCTTTAAGCTGCGGACTTTTAAACGGAATATTGAGACAAAATCTTATAGACTGCGGAGTCTGCAGTGAAAAAGTTTTATATAAAGAAGATGTTCTAAAAGCCGAAAACATATACTGTATAAATTCAGTCAGAGGTATAAAACGAGTATATTTATGATTTTGATAGACAATTACGATTCATTTACGTACAATATTGTACAATATTTAAGAGAACTCGGCGTTAATCCGATTATTTTTGAGAATGACGGAATTACTGTTAACGAACTAAGAAAAATGACGTTTGATTCCATAATTCTCTCACCCGGAGCAGGAAATCCCGACGGTGCAGGAATATCTCTTGAGGTAATTAAAGAATTTTATAAAACAAAAAAAATTCTCGGTGTATGTCTCGGACATCAATGTATTGCACAATTTTTCGGGGCCAAAATCATAAAAGCCAAAGAGCCATGTCATGGAAAAACTTCAAAAATACGACATGGCAGTTCTGTTTTATTTAAAGATATACCGGAAGAGTTTGAAGTTACCAGATATAATTCTCTTATTGTAAAAGATTTAAGTGAAGATTTAACTGTTAGTGCACAAACATCAGACGGCATAATCATGGCACTTGAACATAAATTATATCCTGTCTTCGGAGTACAGTTTCATCCGGAAGCCATTCTCACACAATTCGGGCATAAATTATTTCAAAATTTTATTGATGCCTAATATTTTATTGCAACTTTAATACAGTTATCCTGTTTACTTTCAAAAATATCATAACCTTTTAAAATGTCATTAAAAGGTAATGTATGTGTAATTAAAAAATTCGTAGAAAGTTTATTTTCAGAAATAAGCTGCAAAAGTTTTTCACAATGAACAGCATCAACCCCTCCTGTTTTAAATATAAGATTTTTGCCGTACATATCCGGCAGCGGAAGTATCTGTGATGATTCATACATTGCAACCACAGCAACCACTGCATTAGGACGAGCAATTTTCCATGCCGTCTCAAAAGAATTTTCACCGCCTGCAGCCTCTATAACACCGTCGGCTCCATGGTTATTTGTTATATCTTTAACAGTTTTTTCAACATCTGTTTTCAACGGATTAATAAAATAATCCGCAAGTTTATTTTTTCTTGCAATATCAAGTCTTGAATCATCAATATCTATTGCTATAATTTTCCCTGCAGAAAAAATCTTGGCACAGGCCATTGAACATAACCCTACAGGACCTGAACCTATTACGGCAACCGTATCATCCGGCTTAATTTCACAAAGTTCTGCACCGAAATATCCGCTTGACAAAATATCTCCGACAAATAATGCATCTGCATACCCTACGTTATCAGGAAGTTTTGTAAGTCCGGTATCACCAAACGGAACCCTGACATATTCCGCCTGACATCCGTCAATTCTGCATCCGAGTTCCCAGCCGCCGTTTTCACAGTTATTTATAAAACCTCTTTTACAAAAAAAACATTCACCACAGAATGTAATACAATTTGCAGCAACTCTGTCACCTTTTTTAAGATTGTCAATCCCGCTTCCGACTTCAATAACTTCACCAACAAATTCATGCCCGAGAGCAGTTTCAGGAACAGCCCGAGGCACAAAGCCCTTTGTTATATGAATATCACTAGTACAAATTGAAGACAATTTAACTTTGACAATAACATCTCTGTCATCACAAATTTTTGGTAATGGTTTTTCAACAATTTCCCGCACACCACTCTTATGCCATATTAAAGCTTTCATATTTTCCCCGCAAATTTACTGCTTTAGTATAACATAAATTTTTTAATTCTTAGACTTTTTACCGATTAAACATAATACAAAAAAGACCATAATGTTTAAGTAACAACAAGAAAGGGAAGATTATGGAAAAAGATAAAGAAAAAGAAACTCTCAAAGAAAAAGCACATGAAGCCGGCGAAAAAATGAAAGAAAAAGCCGAAAAAGTTAAAGAAGACTTTAAAGAAGGCGTAGAAAACGTAAAGGAAAAAGCTCACGAGACAAAAGAACATCTGAAAGAAAAAGCCGACGAGATTAAAGAAAAAATGGCCGAAAAGAAAGAAGAAAAACAAGAAAAAGAACATAAAAAAGAAGCTTAATTTTGTTTCTTTTTATGTGAAAGGAAAAGAGTTCCGGTATATGCTGCGGAACTCTTTTCTTATTATTAATTAATTCTTAAATTTTCCTCAGTTATTAATTCAAAAGTTTCTTTGCAAGATGGTATTTTTGAATGAAGATACAAAAAAACTTCATTAACGTCAGCAAGAATTTGCTGCGTATCAGGTATTTCACAGCTCAGACTTTTATAAAACAAACTCATTTCAAGTTTTTTTATTTCATTAGGAAAATAATATTTAAAATCTAAAAGTTCACAACCGTTTTTCTTATAAAAATTTACCCTTCGCACAGTGTTTATATCCGCAGAATTTTCTTTCTCAACCTCAAAATAACATCCGCGTAAATCTTTATACTTTTCAAAAAATAAGTCTAAAACTTTACTTCCCAGCCCGCATGATTGAAACTTCCGGAGAATTGCAACATAATCAATCCATAAAAAATCTGATTTATAATACAGCACATAGCCTGCAATATCTTCGTCTTTTTTAAGCAAATCAAGAGCATAACTGCCTCCGGCAAGCATATAATTAATTTCGTCAAAAGTTTTCATTTCCTCAGGAGGAAACTGCTGTTTCATATCTTCAAATACATACCCGTCAAGACTGTTTGTTCGTATTAATTCAAGATTCATAAATCAATTATACTGAAAACTTTCTGTAGAAACAAGAAGAACAGGCATCTGAAAACCTAATTTATTTTCGTTTGATAATTTACTTTCCGCAATAATATGTCCGTTATGGGCTTTTATAACCTGATTACAGTAATTCAACTTCATACAAAAACCTATCTTATTATAATTTGAAATCTGCCCCATATATTGATGCAGCATTGTATTAAGCGTATCTTCGGGAATAAACGGACTCTGCGTTATTATTTCAAAAGTCAAATTGTTCCCGTCATTGTTAATACAAATCTCAATTTTGGAATCATGATATGCATATGAAATACTGTTTTCCAGCAGAAAAATAACAGCCGTTTTCAGATAACTTGAATCTGCAGTAATTAAATTATTATAACTGCATGGCTTAATAATAAATTCTATATTTTTTTCATCCGCTGCATTTTGCATAATCTCGCAGCACTCCATAACAAGTCCGTTAAAATTAAGCCCTGCATAATTCAGCTTAATTTCGTTATTTTCAAGTTTATATGAAGATATAATTGTTGATACCATGTTATAAATATTATCGCAGGAATTTATAGTCAGCTCCAAAATTTCTCTTTGAGAAGAATTAACCTCGCCGAAAGTTCCTTTTAAAATCATTTCAAGAGAACGAATTTGAGCAATAACCGGAGTTTTTAAATCATGGTTCAATGTTGCCATAAATCGTTTCTTCTGAATTTTTAATTCTTTTTCGGCAGAAATATTTTCCATAAATACTGCAATGGAGACCACAGAACCATCATTATCCATAATAGGAGTTTTATATACTCTGAACCACATTTCCGGATTATTAAATATTCTGTAAGAATGCTCATTAACTATTGTTCTTTTTTCAGTAATCACTCTGGCGTTTTCTTCTCTTAATTCATCCGCGGCAATATTATTAAATATACATGTAATATCACTTCCCAGAAGTTCTACTGGATCTGTTCCAAGCAGTTTATTAAATTTCAGGTTTCCCTGAAGATATTTTCCGTTGTTATCCATAAGATAAGCAGGCATAGGAACATTGTTTATAATAAAACTTAACCTTGCCTGCCGTTCGGCAGATTTTGATTTTAATATTTCCAACAGTGAAACATCACGGGAAATTGTAAGCAATCCGTAAATTTCTTCCTCTTTTTTCAGAGGAATAATCAATGATTCATAATATTTTTTCCCGAAAAATTCATTATCAACAGAAAAATTATATTCAACATTTTTTCCGGTTTCCAATGCTTGTTTCTCGTAATTCTTTATCTCAAGAAATTTCTCCCGGCTTAATGTTTTTTTTCTTACGTCTTCGGAAATATCTTCAACCCGTTTAACATCAAAAAATTTACATAACAAATCATTTCCGTCAATAATATTTAAATCAGTATCCTGAACGATTATGATATTACGGCTGTATTTATTGAGGTTTTTTGTAAGCTCAAGGTAGAATTTTTTTTGAGATGTCAAAAAACGAGTTCTTCTGCAATATTTTATGTACATATAAACACAGAAAAACGTAAGTAAAATTTCGACCAAATTGTCCGCATCCGGAGCCGTAATCATTTTAAGCATACTCCATACCCCAAATAAGGACAAAAATACCCATATTAAAATTTTAGAAACAAATTCATTTTTCATAACAATATAAGACCGTTAAAACTAGAATAAGTTATATTTAACAGCTTTGACGGCAGCTTGAACTCTGTCTGAAACAGCAAGTTTAGCCAAAATTCTGCAGACATGAGATTTTGCCGTATGCTGGCTTACATTGAGTTCTCTTGCAATTTCAACATTTGATTTGCCCTCAACTATAAGTCTGAGTACCTCAAGTTCACGCTCTGTCAACTCGATATTCAGTGCAGACTCACCGTAAAGTTTGTCCATACTTTTCGTGGACTGAGGTTTTGGAAATGCAGCTAAAGCCATTCCTGCGATTCTGGAATCAATCCAGACGGAACCTTTATGTACACTTCGAATAACATTAACCAGTTCATCAAGGTTAATATCTTTCAGGGTATATGCATTTGCTCCGGAAGCTAAGGATGCATAAATTTCTTCGTTTCTGTCATGTGAAGTTAAGACTATTACTTTAGTCTCCGGAAATTTTTTATGAATAATTTTTGTAGCTTCTATCCCGTTCATATACGGAAGTCCCAAATCCATTAAAACAATATCTGCCGTTTTTTCCTGCATAGCTTCAATACATTCTTCGGCAGTTTCAAAGGCTTTTAAAACGGTTATACCGCTGACTTCCGCCAAATAGTGCACATATGCGGTTCTTGTAAGTTTGTAATCTTCAACAATATATACGCTGATATCTTTCATCTCTTCCTGACTCCATAAGCTACAAAATATATTATGATACGGATTTTTATAAATTACTATCACCCAAGTGGGTATATATTTAAATTAATTTTGAGACAGGACAAGACGGTTTCTTCCGCCGTTTTTAGCGTTATACAAGGCTTTATCGGCATTATCAAGAAGTTCTCCGGCAGAATTTATTTTTTCATTAACAGATGCAGCTCCGATACTTACTGTAACTTTTATATTATTATCTTTAAACTGAAAAGCATAATTTTCCACACGGGTACGTAATCTTTCAAGAGGAATTTCAGATTTTTCAATCGAAGTTTCCGTAAGAAGGGCAACAAATTCCTCTCCGCCATAACGAAATACTATATCAGTCTTTCTGAAAGTATCATAAATAATGTATGCAACCTCTTTTAAAATATAATCACCGCAAAGATGACCATAAGTATCATTAATTCTTTTAAAAAAATCTATATCAATAATCGCCAGACTCAATTCATTGTGGTATCTTTTTGCTCTCAAAAATTCACATTCAAGAGTTGAATCCAAATGCCGGCGGTTATAAAGACCTGTAAGGGCATCAGTAAGTGACAGGTATCTCGTATGAGAATACATAAAATTAATTTTCTTTATAACATCAAGTTTGTTATCCTCGGGTACAGGAAAATTAGCAATAATTTCTTCTATATTCTTCTGAATTTCATCAAGAACTTCCGGCGGAAGATCAAAACGGTTATCGCCGGCATTGCCGATTCCATCATTAATATCTGCCATATCTCTCCCTTTACACATTTTTAATTATACCAAAAAAATTGCCGCAACTCTATTTTTTTGATAAAGTTTACATAGTATGAAATTAAGTACTGAAGAATTACTGGAAAAATTTTCAAGCAAAGCTTCTCATCCGTGGAATGTACAAAAATTATCGCTGATGTTGTTTGATGAATTGAACAAAAAAGTTTTGGAAATGGATATCCGACAGCGTAAACTATTGGAATCTGCTGCACTTTTACACGATATCGGATATTTTATCGAAGCAAAATCACATAATAAACATTCACAAACTTTAATTATGGAAAATGGTCTTGCAGAATTTAATGAACATGATAAAGCAATAATAGCCTGTATATGCAGATATCATAGAGGAAGTCTTCCCGATAAAAACAAACATGATTTCTACGGAAGTTTTGAAAAGAAAGACCGAAAAATAATAAAACGTCTTGCAGGAATTCTACGCCTTGCCGACGGACTGGACAAAGCTCCGCATTCTTTAATTAAAGAAATTGCTATCTCAAATGATAAAGAGAATAATATTATAGATATAATAATTACCCCGAGAACTTATGAAACATGTCTTGAAATTACTCCCGCAATAAGAAAACGTGACCTCCTTGAAATAGGTTTTAAAGTTCAAAGTGTTATAAAAATTGCAAGATAATTATATTAAGTTTTGTAAAAATTTTACTCAAATTGTAACATTTCTTCATGAAAAAATACTTTATATATATAGTGGGGTAAAAATAAAGGATTCAAAAAATGAGTGGTTTCGATGTAAATGTTTTGAGTACAAAACCGGTAATCAGAGAAGCTGCCAGCATGAACAACGACGGCGGAGCAGGTAACCTCGGTTATATGGCACGCGGCGACAGTGAAGATGAAAAAAAACGCCGTCAGGACGAAAGTATTTTTTCCAAAAAAGAAGAAGGTGATATTTTCACCTATCAAAAAGATATTAAAATACCTGATGAAAATGAAGATTTTTCCCTCTTAAAATTTTTAACTGAAGTTATTTATTCTATAAAACATCTGTTTATAAAAAAATAACTTTACAAACCAGTGTCTTCATAATATAGTATGAAGTGTAAAAATTACACTAAATTAGAGGAAATTATTATGAAGATTAATTTTAAACCCCAAAGATTAATTTCTTCCATGGTTATGGAAGAAAAAATTCCGAATGGAATAAGAAGATTGATACAAACAGACGGGAAACACCCGAAAACCATTGATATGGAATTAAGCAGATTGGATTCAGCAGGTGAAAGTTACCCAAAAGAATATTATGTATCGTCATATAGAGTATTTGATACAAAAAACAGCAAAATGCTTAAATCGCTTGAACGGAATGTAACAGGCACAACTAATTCAGAGAGCCTTGTAACCAATTTAAATAGAAATTCAGGGAAATATGACAGGTCACTCATTGTAAGAAATAATACAACCGTAACGAAAACAGATTTGACAAAATAAATAAATAACCCGACAATATTGTCGGGTTATAATTTTATGAAAGAGATATTTTTTAAGACAAAAGATGACGTAACAATAGCCGCAAATCATTTTGACAACGGATTTGAAGAGGTTGTACTGATTATTCCCGGCTGGTTTATGACAAAAGACAGTAAAGCATTCTTAGAACTGTCAAAAGAACTTACCCAAAATTATGATGTTATAACAATGGATTGCCGCGGACATGGGAAAAGCAGAGGATTTTATACATTCACGGCAAAAGAACTAAATGATCTGGAACCTGTTATTACTTTTGCAAAAAAGAGATATAAAAAAGTTTATCTGATGGGATTTTCTCTCGGAGGAGCACTTGCCATACTGGAGGGAGCATTAAAAAATGATGTTGACCGGATTATTGCAGTATCTGCTCCGTGCGACTTTAATAAAATTGAGAATCAAATGTGGCACCCGAATGCCTGGATTCCTACATTTAAAAAATGTGAGCTGAAACGCTGGTTTTCAGTAAGACCTTCTTTAATTGTGCATAAAAAAGTCAAACCTGTCGATGTTATAGAGAATTTAAGAACACCTGTATTGTTTATGGCCGGTGGCAGAGACGTTACCGTAAAACCCTGGCACACAAAACTTCTATATGAAAAAGCTGTCTGTGAAAAGGAATTTAGACTGTTTAAAAATTCAATTCATGCAGAAGACATTTTTCTCGCGGATAAACAAAAATTTATTGAAACATGTAAAAGCTGGCTTAATAGCGAAACAACTCCGTTAACACCAAATATATAAAACTTTTCTTCTTTATAAATTTTTTATGATAATATTATTTTATGGAGAAAAATATTAATGAAATTCTGAAACCGATTCAGAATGAGGGTAAAAAAGTTAAAATCGGTTTAATCGGTCTTGGAACCGTGGGCTCGGGAGTTTTTAAAACACTACGGGCATTTGATAATGTAGAAATTACAAAAATTGCTGTCAAAAATTTAAATAAACCGCGAAACATTGAAGGTTTAGACAATTCTATAATAACGGACAATCCTTATGATGTTGTAAACGATTCAGAAATAGATATTGTTGCAGAATTAATAGGCGGCCTGGAACCTGCTTATGATTTAATAAAGACAGCAATTAAAAACGGGAAACACATAGTTACCGCAAACAAAGAACTTCTCGCTAAAAGAGGGGAAGAACTTTTCAAATTCGCCGAAGAAAACAATAAAGTTATTCTTTATGAAGCTGCAATCGCAGGCGGAATTCCTATTATAATGCCGATAAAAACAATTCTTGCAGGCAACCGGATTACCCGAATTGAAGCAATCCTCAATGGCACGACAAACTATATTTTAACCAAAATGGATGTTCAGGGAGCCTCCTACGAAGATGTACTGAAAGAAGCTCAAGAGCTGGGTTACGCTGAAGCTGATCCGACGGGTGATGTCGAAGGATTTGATGCTGCATATAAAATAACAACCCTTGCAACTCTTGCCTTCAGAAAAAGAATTAAAATAGAAAATGTTTACCGTGAAGGTATAACAAAAATTAGGGCTCAGGATATGCATGCAGCAAACGATTTGGGTTACAAGATTAAACTTATTGCCTCGGCATATCTGACTGAAGACGGAAAAGCCGATGTACGGGTTCATCCGATGCTTGTGTCACAAAAATCCACACTTGCACATATTAATTATGTAACAAATGCCGTCAGTATTGAAGGTAACCCTGTTGGGGCAATTACGCTTTCAGGTCCTGGGGCCGGTGAATTTCCAACCGCAAGTTCCGTTGTCGGAGATATTCTTGCTATAGTATCAGAACTCGGCACAACAGATTATCCGCTGCCAATGATGCGTTGCAACCACAGCAGTGATGCAGACATTATAAACATTGCGGATACTGTAAATAAATATTATCTTTCAATAAATGCCAAAAATAACAAAGGTGTTATCGGAAAAATCGGAACAATCTGTGCAGAAAATAATATAAGTCTTGCAAGCATTGTACAACGATGCGTTTCAGATGATAATACCGCAGATATTACGGTTATTACCGAACTTGTGAAAGAAAAAGACATGCAAAATGCTGTCAAAGCATTTGAAGACGATGAATTTATCAACAAAGTTAACAGCATGATAAGAGTGCAAGTATAAGGAAGACTTTCGGATGAATGAACAAGAAATCGCTTTGGCAAAATCAAAAAGGAAAAAATTAATCGTCATTATTGCAGGGGTTGTGCTTTTTACAAGTTTTACTCACAAAACACATTTCACCTGTGACTTGACAGATTGCAGCATTGAAAAAACTATCTTTGGCGGAATTACCATATCAAAACAGCCAATCGGTAGAAATCAGATAGTTAATTTTACAACTTACGGATATCGTACCGGCAAAAGCGGAAGAATGTACAATGTATATTTAAATACACGTACGGGAGAACGCTACAGAATGTTTACAGGCAGCAAAAATCAGGCCCGGATGATAGAAGATAAATTGAGTAAAGCATTGTATAACGAAAAAAATATTAATATTACTTACTAAAAAATAAAGGACAAAATTATGTACTATCAAGGATTAATCAATACGTTCAGAGAATACCTTCCCGTATCGGACAAAACACCGGTAATAACGCTTAATGAAGGAAATACTCCTCTAATTAAAGCCGACAATCTTGCTAAAAAAATAGGTTTGGAAGCAGAGATTTATTTAAAATTTGAAGGCTGCAATCCGACCGGAAGTTTTAAAGACCGCGGTATGACAATGGCAGTTTCCAAAGCAAAAGAAGCCGGTTCAGGAGCAATTATCTGTGCCTCAACCGGAAACACATCAGCCTCTGCCGCCGCATATGGTGCTAAAGCCGGAATGCGAACGTTTGTATTAATCCCTGACGGATACATTGCACTTGGAAAACTCTCGCAGGCAATGATGTATGGTGCTGAAATTATAGCAATTAACGGCAACTTCGATCAGGCACTGGAAGCTGTTCGTGCAATCGCCGAAAAATACCCGATTACACTTGTCAATTCCGTAAACCCTTACAGAATAGAAGGGCAAAAAACAGGTGCATTTGAAATCTGTAATGCTTTAGGTCAGGCTCCTGATTACCATTTTATCCCTGTTGGCAATGCTGGTAACATAACAGCTTACTGGAAAGGTTACAAAGAATGGCACACTGCAGGAAAAATTCCATCACTTCCAAAAATGATGGGGTTCGAAGCCGAAGGGTCGGCTGCAATCGTAAGAGGTGAACGAATTCTTAAACCTGAAACCCTTGCAACCGCAATCCGTATCGGCAACCCTGCGAGCTGGAAACAGGCCGAAGCTGCAAGAGACGAAAGCAATGGTATGATTAACTGCGTAACTGATGATGAAATAGTAAAAGCTTACAAACTTATTGCATCAACAGAAGGTGTTCTTGCTGAACCTGCAAGTGCAGCGTCAGTCGCAGGCTTGATTAAGTTTAAAGACAAAGTTAAAGCCGGCTCGAAAGTTGTTTGTATTTTAACAGGCAACGGGCTGAAAGATCCGGACAATGCAATTAAATATTCAAATGCAGATGTTAAAAAGACCTCGTCCGACCTGACTGATATCTTAAAAGCAATGAATGTATAATTTAAGTATAATTTAAAAATATAAAGTTTAAGATAAAAGGTTAACTTTTTGCAAGTTAACCTTTTATTTTTCAATATAAATAAACAATTCCAAGCTTGTTCTAATCCTTAAAATCTAACAAATCCTTCGGTTCAACATTCAAGACATCTGCTATAATTTTCAACTTTGATAAAGTAATATCTGTTTTTGCAGTTTCCACCATTGCAATAGTTGAGCGGGAAATTCCGTTTACATCTAAAAAATCATCCTGCTTTATATGTTTTTCTTTTCTTAAACGCTTAAGATTCTTTGCAAATTTTTGTAAAAAGCCCTTGTCCATTTTTTGATTATCAGCTATACTGACATTAATTAAAATCAATGACACTGACATTTTAGAAAGGAATTTTATGAACAAAAGAGCTTTCACCCTTGCAGAAGTGCTTATAACACTCGGTATTATAGGTATAGTAGCAGCAATGACTTTGCCTGCAGTAATTGCAAAATATCAAAAAGTACAATTAAAATCTCAATTAAATAAAAGTTATTCAGTAATGCAAAATGCACTTCAAAAAATGCAAGCAGATACCGGAGTGACACCAAATGCACAAAATTTTAGCAGACAAAAATTTAAGGAAGAATATATTAAAAATTTTAATGTTCTTCTGGATTGCGGGTTAGGCTCAACCGATGTAACAGATAAAGAAAATGCCCAAGAATATTGCGTAAACGAACAAACAAACCACGATGAAGGCGACAGACGCTATACAAAACATTACAAAACATATAATAAGAAAACTCAAATCGATAACACTCTATTAAATAACGGACAATTCGTGCTGAGCGACGGAACTTTAATATTAATTGAAAATTGGGATACCGGAAACCTATACATATCTGCAGATGTTAACGGAATAAAAAACTCTCCGAATATCTGGGGACAGGATTTATTTACATTTCAATTAATGGATAATGGGAAATTAATGCCAATGGGGATGCCCGGAACAAATTATCAGCCGGAACAGTTCTGTTCTAAAACTTCCAGCCATACCTATAATGGTGTTGCCTGTACATATTGGGCATTAACCGATGATTCTTTTTGGAATGTACTTACAAGATAATAAAAATCTTCAAACAATAACCCTGCCGTTATGTGCAGGGTTATTAATTTTACAATATTTATATTAAAAATAAAGCAGCCCGTAAGCCGTGTTCTGTTTTAGATAATCATCTGTCTGGTATTGTGATTGCTCACAATCTCTAGCGATTTCTTAGAAGTTGGCGGACAGCCTTTATAACCTTCAATTCAATCTTGCATCCGATCGGGGGTTGCCTGGCCGGTATTTCTCAATACCGCCGGTGAAGCTCTTAACTCACCGTTGCACCATTGCCTGTGACTTACGTCCATCGGCTGTATATTTTCTGTGGTCCTATCCACCGGCTCACGCCGTCCGGAGTTTCTCCGGCGATCTGTCCTTGGATGCACGGACTTTCCTCATCTTTCGGGTTTACCGAAATCCGCGATTATCCGGCTGCTTTATTTGATTTTATACTACCATAAATATTTTTTATTAAGTAGTGTTACAACATTGTGAAATTATTTGTTTTTTTTTTACGAATAAAATAAAATATTAGTGGGAAAGTTTTGAGGGAACAATAAAAATATGTTAAAAGAAGCATTTAAGGAGAAAATACTCTCTCCACAAGAAGTTAGAGCTATATTAAACACTGATAACAAAGAAATCGTTGAACTTTGTAAGCGTGCTTCAATTATGCCGAGAAAAAATAGTAAAGGGCACACTTACTTTTCTTATGACGAAGTAAAAAACTTGAGAAAAGTACAGGCACAGAAAAAAGTAACAAATCCTATAGTTACGTCTGTACAAAAACAGCCTACGGCAATTCAAAATATACTTACCTCATTGAAAGAAATGGAAAATAATTTAAGCGACAGAATTGCTAAAGTTATTGATGAAAAACTGGAAGGTATGGATGAAGTTGTCGTAGAATTAATACGATGCAAAACCGACAATGAAACTCTCAGACAAAAAATTGTCGATTTAAATAAAGAACTTTATCAGCTTAAAAATGAGTTGAATACATACAAACCCGTTGCTATGGGTTTTTATGTAAAGAAAAACGGTCACGTTTGGGAATAACAGAAAAGGAATAACAGGGATATGGCAGTCAAAGAAAAAGAAGCCGCAGAAAGCTTATCACCAAATGAAGCTAGAAGCAAAGCATTAAAATTAGCTATTGAAAAAATCGAAAAAGATTTCGGAAAAGGTTCTATTATGAAACTCGGTGATAAAGCCTCGGTTAATGTGGAAGCTATTCCTACAGGTTCTTTGGCACTCGATATTGCCCTGGGTATCGGCGGGGTTCCAAGAGGTCGTATAATTGAAATATATGGGCCTGAAAGTTCAGGTAAAACGACTCTGGCCCAGCATATTGTTGCAGAATGCCAGAAACGCGGAGGTATTGCAGCATTCGTTGATGCCGAACACGCACTTGATCCTGAATATGCAAGAAATCTCGGGGTTAAAGTTGATGATTTACTTATTTCCCAGCCGGATACCGGAGAACAGGCTCTTGATATTACAGAAGAACTTGTTCGCTCGGGTGCCGTTGATGTTGTAGTTGTTGACTCTGTTGCAGCTCTCGTTCCGAAAGCTGAAATTGAAGGGTCTATGGAAGACCAGCAAATGGGACTTCAAGCTCGTCTGATGAGTAAAGCTTTAAGAAAACTAACCGGTGTTATAGGTAAGACCAATACAACTGTTATTTTTATTAACCAGCTTCGTATGAAAATAGGTGTTATGTATGGTAACCCTGAAACAACAACAGGCGGTAATGCACTGAAATATTATGCATCGGTTCGTATGGAAATTAAACGTACAGAAGGTGTAAAAGGTGAAGACGGAGATGTGGGAAACCATGTTCGTGTAAGAGTATTGAAAAACAAAGTTGCACCGCCATTTAGAACTGCAGAATTTGATATTATTTTCGGCAAAGGTATTTGTAAGGTAGGCAACATCCTTGATGTAGCAGTAAACCTCGATATTGTCAAAAAAGCAGGCTCCTGGTTCAGCTTTAATGATGAAAAACTTGGTCAGGGAAGAGACAAAGCCAGAGATTTCTTAACAGAAAATCCAGATATACTTAATGAAGTTGAAAGGCTTGTTCGTGAAAAATTAGCTGAACAGTAATTTGTGAAGTTTTGTAAATGACTATTTTTAGTCTAAAACCCTTATTATACAACGATTTTAAGAAAGTTTACTTATTTTTATAATAAAAAACTAGCAAGTATTTTTTTGTTTCTTTTTTAGAACTATCATAGTTGTATATAACCGGAGGTTTCACATGCAAGTAAACGCAATTAACGCAAATATCGGTTTTGCCGGAAAATTAAACGTAAAAAACAATAACGAAACTGCAAAACCATCTTTTGAAGGCGAAAAGAGAAATAACAATCATAATAAAGTTTCCAACAATGCCTTAACAAATGCAACAAAAGCTTTGGCACTGGCGACCCTTATATCTCTGGGCAGTGCTGGGCTCGGAAGCTGTGACAAAATTGATTTTAATGAAGAACATATTTATCCTATAGAAATTCCTACAGATACGATAAAGATGTTTTATCCTTACCCTATACCTGGTACAAATGATACAATCAAAATTAAACCGGGTTATGATTCACCAGTAGCCCCTGTTATTGAAGATTTCTTTGACAGCTTAGGTATTGATCCCGGCGATGGCAGAATTCCTGTAAGAATTGCATACACCGATGAATACAGACATCCTAAAGTAAAAATGTTGTTTAATGAAGATAAATCTTCTACTAAAGAAATGTGGTATGATGTCACAACTACTGATTGGGATGATGAAGAAAACGGTTATGTAGAAGGTAAAAATGAAAATTACTACAGAGTCGGTTATTCAACTCCGGATGAAGATCATCAGCTTGTAGTAAAATTACAAATGATAAAAGACCCTTCACTTGATCAGGATAACGAATTAAACTGGGAAAACATTGCCTCTGCAATGTACGATACAGAAACCGGAAGACGCTATGAAATTGATGAAGACGGCGTTGCTACTTATAACGGATACTTTGAAAAAGGCGATGTACCTAATTCAATCTTTTATGTAAACGAATACGGAGCAAGAAGAAGATATGCTGACGTCGAAGTTCAAAGTATGACTCCGCCTGATACAATTATTGAAGACTAATCAAAATAATTTTAATAAAAAGTAAAAAGCCTTTTCAAAAATTTTGAAGAGGCCTTTTATTATGCTATAATAATTTTATGAACACATTAGCACAATTTATACAAAAACGAAGGGAAGATTTAGGTCTGTCAGCAAAAGGGTTGGCAGCGAAATGTAACATTGATTTGAGTTTGATTGAAGATATAGAAGCCGGAAGAGAATTATTCTTGCCGACAACCATCAGACAAAATCTCGCAAAAGGATTAAAATGCACTCCTGCCGAAATAAAGGTTTTAGAAAAAGATTTTACAAACGACCTAGTATCACCTGAAATAATTGAAAGTTTAAAAGAATTGATTTTGAACAGAGCAGGCGGATTAAAATGCCCTCAATGTGGAGCAGCACTAATTACAAAAATTGCCAGAATGTACGATTTGGAAGACAATCTTGTGCTGCATCCGAAAGCACACTGCTCAAAGTGCTTTTTCCAGATACATTAATTTTATTTTGGGAGATTTTTAAAATAGTTTTTATTGATAAGTGCATAATACGCATATGCTATGCCATTTACAGAATCAGAACTTGAAGAAGAACTCCATCTAATCTCCTCCGGCAACAAGCCTACTAAACAATTAAAGAATACTTTAAAATAATTATAAAAAAGCTCCTTTAAAAAGGAGCTTTTTTATTTTAATTTTCTGTTTTAACGTTTCCCTTAATTGATTCACTTTCATTAACGTAATTTGTAACCTGTTTGAGAGCCGGCTTATAAGCGTTAACTGTCGCATTCCCGCCGAGACACCCTCCCTGGCAGGCCATTACTTCAATCAAATTACCCAGATCACACATACCGTTTTTAGCATATTTTTTCAAATCTCTAATTGATTGTTTGTTTAATCCGTCAATTAGAACAGGATGTGCAGGAATTTCTTCAGGAAGAAGTGTCTGAACAGCTTTTGCAACACCGCCGGTCACACAGTAATTTCTACCTTCTGCAGAAGCTTCTGTCTTAAATGAAGATTCACCACATTCCGCAACCTGAATATTCAATGCGACAAACCATGCTCCCAGTTCTTCGTAGTTCAAAACATAGTCAACTGTCGGAGTCTGCAAGGCTTCACGTCTTTTTGCCACGCACGGGCTGAAAAATACCGTAATTGCATCAGGATGTTCTTTTTTCACAATTTCTGCTGTATAGTAAAGCGGAGTTTTTGTATCAGAACGGAACGGTTTCATTTCCGGAATATGCTTGTCAACAAGTTCGTTATAACCTGCACAGCATGATGTTGTCATAAATTCTGCACCATGAAGAAGTCTTTCTTCAAACTCAGCAGCTTCTGTTTTGGTCGTAACATCCGCACCCTGAGCAACTTCATAAACATCGGCAAAACCCAGTTCCTGAATAGCTTCTTTTAACTGTTTCGGAGAACATGGAAGCTGACCCATAATTGCAGGAGCAACCATAGCTATTACCTTTTTACCGGCCTTAATGTGTTTTAAAACATCAATAATCTGGCTTTTTTCATGAACTGCACCAAACGGGCACGCTGCAACACATTTTCCGCAGGAAATGCACTTTTCAAAATCAATTTTTGCATGGCCGTCATCGCCTTTTGTAATAGCACCGACAGGGCAGGCACTCTCACAAGGAACAATAATTTTTTGTATTGCCTGATAAGGACAAACCTGAGCACACATTCCGCAATTTTTACATTTTGCAGGGTCAATAACTGATTTCCCGTTTATTACACTTATGGCACCGAATTTACATGTATTTACGCAAGGTCGGGCAACACAACCCTGACACAAATCTGTTACATAAATTCTTGCCGGAACACAGCCTTTGCATGCTGTTGTTAAAACCGTCAACGGATTTTCTTCCGGTTCTTTTCTTTCAAGAGCCTTTTGGGCTAATTCAGAAAGTAATGCACTGTCATCCGTTTCCTCAATAGATAAACCTAAACCTGCAACTGCTCTATCTCTTAAAATTGCTCGTTCTTTATAAATACAGCATCTATATGGTACTTCATGGCCCTTCGGACGCATATCAAACGGAATAAGACGAGTATTTTCTTCAAAATTATCGCTTAAAAAAGATTTTATTAATCTGACCAAAATTTCTCTTTTCAAATGTGATGTCTGTTTTGGGGTGTTTATAGCCATATTCCTAACTTCCTTATTTATTCTTCCACTGTAATTTAATTATCGCATAAACACAAAAAATTTCAAAAATTATTGTTTGAGAATGATACAAAATAAAAAACGTGACTGACTAAAATCTCAACCACGTTTTTTATATCTAATATTTTGTAATCCTATTTAGCAGCAAGTTTTTCGTCGATTGCTTTAAGAACTTTTTCAACTGTTGCTTCTTTTATTACGTCATCATCAACTTTTACATAAGGAGCTTTTGAAAATTCCCAGTCTATAGAACATAATCCTAAACAAGGAACACCTGAAACTTCAACCTTATCTCCGTATTTTGCCGGAACTGTTTCGATTAATTCCTGTAAGTTTGCAGAACCCATTACAAAACATGTTGTTCCCAAGCATACTTTAACACTAACTTTTTCGCTCATTCTTTTATACCCTTTCTTTTTAATTTATAAAATTTTATTTATTATAATCTATATTTATATGAAATTTTACATGTACTGTACCGTAACCTTTTTGAAATATTTTTCTTCCAGAACTTTTGCAATTTTCTTAATTATGTTCTTACGGATTTCTATTTCTATAGGCAATGCCGGATCATAATGTGCCTGATTTAACTTGGCACCGACCATAAAATTAATACAGTCGCTATCTAATAAAAATTTTACCAACTTCCCTGCCGCATTGTCAATATCCTGCGTTCCCGATTCCAGATACTCAAGAGTTTTGGTCAATGTTAATATCCCCTCTGTCACAAGATCAACACCTTCCATATATGAACAGGCCGGAAGTTTACCTATACTTATCGTTGTATCCATTGTGATAGGACGGTTAAGTTCTCTCGATATCAAATTTGCAGTCGTACCGCCCGCAATAGCTTTTTTACCTTTAAAATTCGCAAACATTTGTGCATATTCTTTGTCTTTCTGCTGATGATAAGGCGGCCCTGTAAACACCAGTGCCTGACGAGGTTCTCTGAAATAAAGCACACATGCGGAAATATCATCTTTCGGCTGCCTGTCAGTTTCAATATTTCTTGCCTGTTGAACAATATAATTTGAAAACTCTGAACTTGAAATATCAGGATGCTCCGCGAGTTTATCCTTTACCAGAACGATAAGCCCGTCACGTCTTAAGCCCAGCTTAAGCCTCCCGCCGCCGAGTCCGGCCTGTGTTACTCCATCTGAGCAAAATATCAGTCTGTCACCCAGTTTCAACTTTAATTTATAAACCTTCAATTTTCTATTCTTAAAAGTCTTAGACTGAATAGTTTCATAAGAAGGGGTCATAACCTCGTTGTCCCGTATCCATAAAAATTCAGGATTGCCTTCTTCAACTATTTTAGCATTCCCGTCATCATCCACATCTATAGCCGAAAATGTTGAGTAACTAATTCTTCTGACCTTACAAACAGGAAGAGAGTTCATAATAATTTCAGCAGCTTGACGTATTGGAATCTGTTGATTTTCAATAAATCTTAAAAGCATCGTTGCCGTCATACATGAAAGAATATTTGCCTTAATTCCGCTGCCCAGACCATCCGACAAAACAGCAATAAGACGTGCCTCATCCGGATATCTTTTTGATACAAAATAATCACCGTAGGCGTTCTGGTTATATTTTTTCATCTGACTGCAATCAATATCTATAAACATCTGTTTAGAGGTTGTATGTTGAATGTTTAAAAAGTTTCAAACCTTATTCAACAAATCAGCCGTTCTTTCCTCCTTCTTCATCATCCTTATCGTCAAAGTCATTTGCGATTGAACTCAAAAGTGTTTCAGTTTCAACCATATGCTCTCCGAGAAGACACGCTATCTCTTGAACGATAGAAATATTTTTTGAAATAACTTCATGTGCTTTTTGGGAGATTTTTTCCCTGTTTGTTTCAGATTGTGTTACATCGGAAATTACTGCCCCGACAATCTCATTTTCTTCAATGGTAAATATACTTATATCATACAGACGATTTTTAACGGCATAACGTTCTTTGTGAAGCTCTTTGCCGGATTGAAGAATAGTTTTAAATAAATCAGAAAAATCTACAATTCTGTCTATTGCAGCACCTGCAAGCCCCTCGGGTCTTGCCTTAAATACGTCATACATATCACCCGTAAACATTTTCATGAAGCTGTCATTTGCCTCAATAATATTCATATTACTGTCAACCATGACAACAGCAGCAGGCATACATCTAACAAGTGCGGCAGCCTTTCTCATTGCAATTTTTCTCATATAAGAAACACACATTGAAGGCTCTGCATCTCCATCCAAAAGAGCCTTTGCAAGATCCCGGCATGTTGCATAACCGCATCCGCCGCAATTCAATTCATCATCAACCGTGTGTTTCCCGATTTTTTTCAGAGTTTTCAGAATTTCTTCTATAGGATATTCCGAATCAACAATTTTCTTTTCTTTAATCTCGTACGGAACAACAACTGCAGGTGCTTTTGGAATAACTTCCCTGTCTTTAACTCTTGTTAAAACATCCGATACAATACTTATTCCGGCTTTTTCAGTAGAAATACACGGCCCTGCAACACATCCGCCTTCACAGGAAAGAGCCTCAACAAAAATAGGTCTGTCGAGTTTTTCCGGTTTAAGATTACGCAATGCATTATCAAATGATTCCAACCCTGCAATATCCATAAGCTGAACTTCTTTTTTTATTCCGATACGTCTGATGGTTTCATTCATTCCTCCGTCTATCGGATATAAAGACCCTTCATAAGCTGCTCTCGGTACAAATGCATTTTTCGTATCAACAGGAACTATGGTATCATCAACTATTTCATCATGCAGCCATACTTTTAATTCCTCAAAAGTTAAAGCTACATCAAACAACCCCGTATAATTAACCTCATTCTTCTTGCCTATACAAGGCCCGATAAATACAATAGAAATATCATCTCCGTAAGTTTCTTTCAACATCTTTGCATGAGTCATAGCAGGAGAACCGATAGGAGTTATATACTGCGTAAATTCCGGATGATATTTCCTTACAAAATCAACAATAACTGGACACGCACTTGAAATAAATAAACCTTTATCAGCTTCGTTAAGCATTTGAGCGGTTCTGATTGAAACTTCCTGAGCTCCCAGTGCAGTTTCTGACACATCTTTAAATCCCAATTTTTTCAATATTGAAATCATTTTTGCGGCAGAATATTCAAATACACCGCTCCATGATGGAGCAAGCGATACATAAACATCTTTTTGAGCCAGTATAAGATTTTTTGCCTTATCAATATCAACTCTCACTCTTTTTGCATTGGATGGACAGGCCTTTACGCAATGCCCGCAGGCTATACACTTTTCAGGAATAACCGACGCATGACCGTTTTCAATTTTAATAGCTTTTACAAGGCATTCCCTTACGCATTTGTAACAGTCATGACATTCATTAGACAGTGTATAAACCGGATATTGGCTATTCATTACTTATAAACTCCTTTTTCAAAACAATTATTTTTTTACGGCAGAAAGAATTTCTCTAATTTTATCTTCATCAACTTCATTATATTCAACCCCGTTTACATAAATATTAGGCCCCGTCGCACACTTACCCTCGCATCTTGCTCCGGAAAGTTCAATTTCAGCTTCCAGTCCGTTATCTTTTATATAATTTTCAATAAATTCAAGATTTCTGTCGTTTCCGCGTGCAAAACAGGAACTGCCCATGCATACGGTTATCTTCATTGTCATATTATTAACCTCTCAACTACAACTATATTTTATCTTAATAAACACCATAAGGCAAGCATACAGGTAGATGATTTCAAAGCATAGAGATTGTTGACGTAATGAAATTTAACATGTCACTTGATTTTTATGATTTTTTCGATATGATAAAATTACGCAACTAGCTAGAAAAGGAAGAATAATTATGTCTAAACAATGTGAAATTTGCGGTAAAAAACCGATTAAAGCAGCGAAATTGACATTTTCGCATAAACAAATAGTTCATACGCAGGAACCAAACTTGCAGACAGTTAAAGCTATGGTTAACGGTACAGCTAAAAAAATCAAAGTTTGTACTTCTTGTTTAAGAGCCGGCAAAGTTCAAAAAGCGTAAATATTTGTTTGAAAAGATTAATAAAAGAACCCTTAAAATAAGGGTTCTTTTATTTTTATAAATTTTTACACTATCAAAAAGGAGTTTAAAACGCCGAAACTATAGAGATTCGGCGTTTTAATTATGCAAAAAATCCATTATTTTGGAATACGCTCATTCCGGAGCCAAAGTACGGAGTCACCCGCATTGACGGAAGAGGTACACCATTATACATTCCGCCGACAATACCGCTGCTCATATATGTAGGTCCCGTCATAAAACCGCCCATCATAGGGAAACCTCCGCCGCAGCAGCCTCCGCCAAACCAAGGATTATTAAACAATCCGGTAAATAAAGATGCATTCATCAAGCCTGCCATACCTTTTTTGTTAGCTTCCTCAGACCCGTAACCGGCAAGACCGTTAATTGCTATACCAAGATCGCTTCCGGTTGTACGCTTAATATCATAAGCAATTTCATTACGCAAAGCACCGTTTGTAATATTTGAACCGAAATCAATCAAAATATCAGCAGCCTTCTGCCCGTTTAATTTACCTTCAAGTGCACTGTTGCTTGATTCCAAGATGTTGTTAATATTACTCAGTTTGTAGTTTAAATTTACCCAATCCATACTTATTCTCTCGTGTTAATACTTGATATATATATAAAGTATTTCTTTTTTAAATAATTGCTAAAAATTTCAATATTTATTAAGAATTGTTACAAGAATACCCCTTAAAGTTAAAGTTTTACAGTCGTAGTGCCGATTAGACATGTATAAGGAAAATTGAAAAGGGATAAATCTAATGGCATTAAGTGTTTCACAAAATTTAAATCTTGGTATTGACAGAGCTACCTTACAACAGGTATCTCAAGAAATACTTAAACGTGCCGCAGAAAAAAACAGTCAGTACCAGACAACAGGAACAGAAAATTTCTTCCAGACAAGAGATTTAGGCGTTGACCTCTACAAAGGCAACGTTGACACCAGCCTGGCAAAACAAATAGCATTAAACAATTCAGGGCTTCAAATCCAATTAAGCCAGCAGGCAATGGATTCAATCAGAGCCTTAAACACATTCGCCGCTCAAAATGTTCAAAAGAATGTTGAAGGCAAAATGACGGTAGCCGTTAATGAAATTACCGTTCAAGAACAAAAAACCGCAACCCCGAAATTTAACAGCCTTGTAAGCTTTGGAGCAAGCAAAGACAAAAACGGTTCAAGTCCATCTTACCACGGTGAACTTTTAATGATGACCGGCAGAAACAAAGGTGAAAGTTCAACTTCATCAGACAATAGCAGTATGAGCAGCAATAATTCTATTTTTGCTTAATCAACAACATCATCTATATGCGGAGGCGGAGTCAAATGATTATCTTCTTCTGACTCTTCTTCTTTGTGTAAATTTTTAGGGTTTACGTTTTTACGTTTAGAATCCTTTTGCAAAGCTATCTTTTTGGCATTAATAACATTAGCTACATTCATCATGGCAAGAGAATTAAGAGTTGCACGGAGAACAGCACTTCTGTCCATATATTTTTCATGGCCTTCACCCTGTTCTTCTTCTTCTTTCTTTTGCAGAGCAAAATACTCACTGCCCTGACCCATCTTGTCATCCTGTGTACGGGCAGCAGTACCTGATATGTCGCCGCTTTTAAAATTAAAAGCACCGCCTATTCCGAAAAATCCTGCTGACCTGTTATCGACCATTGCCTTTATCCTCTATACTTTTCAGAAAAACACAATATTGCATTTTTCTTATTCTACACGTGTTTATTAAAGTATAACTAATGCAATATGTTATTAACTCATCTAAATAAATTATTTTGCTAGGATATTAATAATTTTTTACAAATATTTGCAAAGAAATCAGAGGAAATAAATTAGATTTACAGACTATGTATATTTTAAATTTTTGAATTATTAATTTTTTGTTTATTTTTTTAAGAATTCAAAAAAACGATGTTATAACAATAATATCAAAGAAATGTAAATTCAGTAAAAGGAGATAATGAATTATGGCAAAAACTATTGGTATTGACTTAGGTACAACGAACTCAGTTGTAGCTGTCATGGAAGGCGGCAAGCCTACCGTTATTGCCAACGCAGAAGGTTCAAGAACAACCCCTTCAATCGTTGGATTTTCCAAAACAGGAGAAAGATTGGTTGGTCAGTTAGCTAAACGTCAGGCTATTTTGAACCCTGATAAGACTATCGCTTCAATCAAAAGACATATGGGCGAAAATTATAAAGTAAACATTGACGGTAAAGATTACACTCCGCAGGAAATTTCCGCAATGATTTTAAGAAAATTAGCAGATGATGCCAGTGCATATCTGGGAGAAAAAGTTACATCAGCTGTTATTACTGTTCCTGCTTACTTTAACGACGCTCAAAGACAGGCTACTAAAGATGCAGGTAAAATTGCAGGTTTGGATGTATTACGTATCGTAAACGAACCTACAGCAGCTGCTCTTGCTTATGGTCTTGAAAAAGAAAAAAGTGAAAAAGTTCTTGTATTCGACTTAGGTGGTGGTACATTTGATGTATCAATCCTTGAAATCGGCGACGGTGTTCATGAAGTTCTTTCTACATCAGGTGATACTCACTTAGGTGGTGATGACTTTGACCAGAAAGTTATGGATTGGATTTGCGACGAATTCCAAAAACAGGAAGGAATCGATTTAAGAAATGATAAACAGGCTATGCAGCGTGTTAAGGAAGCAGCTGAAAAAGCTAAAATCGAATTGTCATCAGTTATGGAAACAAGCATAAGCTTACCGTTCATTACTGCTGATGCAAACGGTCCTAAACACCTTGAATTAAGCTTAACAAGAGCTAAATTTGAAGATTTATGCCGTGATCTTTTGAACAGATGTAAAACACCTGTTGAAAATGCATTAAGAGATGCCGGCGTTACTAAAAATGATATTAACGAAGTTGTTCTTGTCGGCGGTTCTTCAAGAATCCCTGCAGTTCAGCAGTTAGTAAAAGAATATACCGGTAAAGAACCTAACCAGTCAGTAAACCCTGATGAAGTTGTTGCTGTTGGTGCTGCAATTCAGGCAGGTGTACTCGCCGGTGAAGTTAAAGATATCGTATTGCTTGATGTAACCCCTCTTACATTAGGTATCGAAACTCTCGGCGGCGTTATGACTCCGCTGGTTCCAAGAAACACTACAATACCTGTTTCTAAATCACAGGTATTCTCTACAGCCGAAAATAACCAGACAGCCGTTGATATTCACATTCTTCAGGGTGAAAGACCAATGGCAAAAGACAACAAATCTTTAGGTATGTTCAGACTTGACGGTATCCCGCCTGCAATGAGAGGATTGCCTCAAATCGAAGTTACGTTCGATATTGATGCCAACGGTATTGTAAATGTTTCAGCTAAAGATAAAGCTACAAATAAAGAACAAAAAATCACAATCACAAATTCTTCTAACCTTTCTGAAGCCGATATCGACAAAATGGTTAAAGAAGCTGAAGCTAATGCGGCTGAAGATAAGAAGAAAAAAGAAGAAGCTGAAATTAAAAACAATGCAACCAGCTTGATTGCATCTGCTGACAGAATCGTAAAAGACTTTGAAGGTAAAATCGATTCTGCAGACAAGTCAAAACTTGACGAACAAAAAGCAGCACTTCAAAAAGCACTGGATGAAAACAAACCTGTTGACGAATTGAAGAAATTATCGGAAGATTTGCAGCAGACAATGTTCAGCATTTCCCAGAAAGCTTATGAAGCAGTTCAAAAAGAAGAACAGGCTAACCAGGGAACAGCATCCAGCGACAGTGCTTCATCTGCTAATACCGAAGACAAAAAAGATGATGATGTAATTGATGCTGAATACACAAAAGAATAAAACCGAAATTCATAACATAACTCAAAAAGGCTGCTGATATCAGCAGCCTTTTTTTTTACTATTTTAGAATATTCACTACATATAATTGACAAGCAAATTATATTAAACTAAAATAAGCACAATATTATCACAGGAGAAAAATGATTCATAAAAAACTACGCCAAATGGGAAACAGTTGGGGATTAATTATACCAAAAACATTACTGGAAGTAATGAATATTAATCCCGTTCTGGATGAAATCGGGATTACGATAGAGAATGATGAGATTAAACTGAAAAAATATAAACAAGACAAAAAATAAAGGAAATAAGCATTCTAAAATACACACCAAAAACAGATGAAGATAATATCTTCATCTGTTTTTAACTATATGGTATCAAATTCAGCGAATAATCTGTGTTTTAAAAAGTATTTCTAGTATAATTTACGACCCTTCACTCCTACATAATCTGTATTTGGCTGCGGAGTCATTGAAAGACCGGCCTGTTGTAATAATGCGGAATTCTGCTGTTCGATTTCTGTTATCACTGCCAGTGCATCAAAGTAAGCTGTCTTATCCGGTTCAGGGATTTTATACGGGTCAAATGCTTCGTAAGGCATTATATAAATTAATATTCCGGTAGGTTGTTTGGATTCAAATTCAGAACGGCATGAATCTTTATATTTTTCCGTTAATTGGGCAATTACGGCTTTTGCATCTTTATATTTCACACCTGTTGAAGACTGTTTTTCATCAAGTTTTGATCTTGCAGCCTTTTGTTTTTCAGTCAGTTCAGGTTTGTCCGGTTTTCCAAAGAATTTCTCAGCAATTTTAGCCATTTCCGACATATCTTTGCCTGCAACAGGAGGTTTTTCTCTGCCAGGCGGTTCAATACCTGCTTCTTTAGCAAGACTACCATTATTATTTTCTATCTCTTTTTTTGCTTCTATAGCTTCAAGATATTTTGTTTTATCAGGTTCAGGAAGTTTGGATACATCAAATTCTTTATACCTAATCTTAAACGGAGTATAATATATATAATTTCTCATCCCATCCTTCGACTCATCCTTATTTGGATCTACTATTTCTTCAACAACTTTATAATATTTATCATCATTGTATTTTTCTCGAATTTCATTAATTGTATTATTGGCATCACTATATGAAATTCCTGTCGATGAGACTTTTTCATTTAACTTTCCGAGAGCTTCCTTCTGTTCCGGTGTAAGTTCTTTTTTAGGTTCCTCTTTAGTTTCTTCAAAACCAGGCAATTTATATTTAGACAAGTCATCTAAGTCAATAACTTTATATTCAGGCTTGTTATCTAAGCCAATAATAAAATCAGTATTTGCATTATCCTTTGACCTTAACAAATCACCAATTTGTGTGGAATTGTTATTTGCAGTGCCGGTTTTCTTTAAATTAGATGTCCCGCCGGCATCAGTTTTGTTAAATTTAATGTCACCGTTAAACTCAATACTCATATTATCTCCTTTCATGTCTATAACTTTTAAGCACACATTGCTTATGATTATATAAAGTATTTTTTAGCCGTAAAATTGCTTATTCCACATTTTGCAAAACAGATAAAAAGCTAAAAACTCTTATTGACATCTAATTACAAACTATTTACATTTCTTTACAATTAATAAATTTTTAAATTTAATTAATTTGATTTATTCATTCACTCCGTAGCCGAACATTGCAAAATCATATTTAACGGGGTCTTGAGGGTCAAGCTTTTTCAGGTTTTCCGTTAATTCAATAACCGCCTTAAAATCATTGGCGTTTCTGGTTAAAAGTCCCATTTCACGGGAAATTCTCGCAACATGAACATCAAGCGGGATATAAAGCTCGGATGCCGGCATAAAGTTCCAGATGCCGAAATCTACAGGTCCTTTTCGAACCATCCAGCGTAAAAACATACTCATTCTCTTCATTGCCCCACCCTTTTTAGGATCAGGCAGCATAAAATAAAAACCCTGTCCAACTTCGTTTTTCACACGTGCATAAAAATAATCCGACACAGTTTGAAACATTAAAGAAGTCCTGATATTCTTGTTAGTAACTAAAGATTCAGCAGTTTTCTGCTGTTTATATCCGTACTTAAATAATTCTTCAAGCCCGCCGTCTTTTGCGTAAAGCTCTTTCATAATCAAAAATATTTCGGCAAAATCCTGCGGTTTTCCAAACCTGTAATTAAAATCCCCAATTATTTGCGGTTCAAAATTTAGAATAAAATTAAGCGGTTCATTCTGTGCAATATTAAAAAGAGTATCCAGTTTTTTGGTAAAAATATCACGCCTTCCGTATGCTACAAGCGATGCAATAAATCCTGCAATCTCTATATCTTTTTTATCCTTAAATCTGTTAGGAAATCTAACCGGATCGTCTTTTATAAATTCTTCTGTCTCAAAGTCTTTAACAAGTTTATCAATTTCTGATTTTGTAATCATAGTTTTATTATATTAGTATTGAAAATATCTGTCAAAATCAACATCATCAAAACTGCATAAAAGTTTAAAAATTTCGTTATCCTCATCCATTCTCTGAAAATTATAATTATCAAACTTCCAATATTTCGGATTAATCCCTATAACACGCACAATTCCTTCATCTCTTAATATAATAAGTTTTTTCTTAACTGTCTCCAGAGGCAAATCAACGAGCTTAGCTAGTTCAACGGCTGTAATGCCTTTTTCGCTTGAGCATTTTTCAGGCGTCATAAACATCAATTCCAGCCCGACTTTTTTTAATTCTTTATCCTCTATTTCAGGTTCATAATCATACATATTATTATTTTATTAACAAAATTCCTTTTTTTTATCATATTTTTAGACTATTTAGAACTTCTGTCCGACTTGCCATAAGCGTATGTTTATTCTAAAATTTAAGCTATAGAAATAGCTAAGGAGAAATTATGAACGAGCTTTTGAAAAAATCGGCTGCAGAACAAAGCAAAGCCATTAAAAATAAAGAAATTTCCGCAGTAGAACTTACAAATGCGGCATTTGACAGAATAGAAGAACTTGACGGGAAATTGGGTGCATTCAATTCTTTAACAAAAGATATTGCACTTAATACAGCAAAAAAAGTTGATGAAAAAATTGCAAAAGGTGAAGAGTTACCGCTGCTTGCAGGGGTTCCGCTCGCATTGAAAGATAACATGAATTTGAAAGGTTCAAAAACAACAGCCTCTTCTAAAATTCTTGAAAACTTTGTTTCACCGTTCAATGCAACAGTTACCGAAAAATTACTCGGGAACTTGATTCCTATTGTAGGAAAAGCTAATCTGGATGAATTTGCAATGGGTTCTTCAAACGAAAACTCGGCATTCAAAAAAGTTCATAACCCTTGGAATTTAAATAAAGTACCCGGCGGCTCTTCTGGCGGTTCCGCAGCCAGCGTGGCATCATGCGAGGCAACTCTTGCTCTAGGCTCGGACACAGGCGGTTCAATTCGTCTTCCTGCATCATTCTGCGGCATTGTCGGAATGAAACCTACATATGGAAGAGTTTCCCGTTACGGCTTAATTGCATTTGCGTCTTCATTAGACCAAATTGGCCCTTTTGCCAGAACAGTTGAAGATGCGGCAAATCTTCTTGAAGTTATTTCCGGCCACGACCCTCACGATTCAACCTCACTTAATCTGCCTGTCGAACATTATGCGGCACACCTCAACGACGATATTAAAGGGATGAAAGTCGGCGTAATTAAAGATTTGATGAGTGAAGGGCTTTCTGAAGATGTTCAAAAAGCAATAGAAAAAGCTATTGAAGATTACAAAAAATTAGGTGCTGAAATTGTAGAAGTTTCACTCCCGAAACTTAAATACTCAATCGGAATTTATTACATTCTGGCAACGGCTGAATGTTCATCAAACCTTGCAAGATTTGACGGCGTAAGATACGGATACAGAACTCCTGAAGCCAAAAACCTTATGGAAATGTACACAAAAACCAGAGCAGAAGGTTTCGGTCCTGAAGTTAAACGCCGTATAATGCTCGGAACTTATGCATTGTCATCAGGTTATTATGATGCATACTACAAAAAAGCACAACAGATGAGAGCATTGGTTACACAAGATTTTATAGAAGCATTCAAAAAAGTTGACATCCTTATTTCACCAACCTGCCCGAACACGGCATTTGATTTGGGTGCAAAAGCTTCTGATCCGCTGCAGATGTACTTAACCGATATTGCTACAATTTCTGCTAACCTTGCAGGTATTCCGGGGCTTAGCGTTCCTGCAGGATTTGACAGAGACGGAATGCCGATAGGTTTGCAAATTCTTGCTCCGCAATTACAGGAAAGCAGAC
Organism: Candidatus Gastranaerophilales bacterium; assembly: GCA_944325865.1. Lineage (GTDB taxonomy): Bacteria > Cyanobacteriota > Vampirovibrionia > Gastranaerophilales > Gastranaerophilaceae > Scatousia. The sequence goes on from CALVBS010000002.1 coordinate 266,628, forward strand.
TGTTTAATGCGGCTCATAAATTCGAACGGGCAAACGATTATTATCTGCAATTAGCAAAAATATAATATTTTGTCAGGTGTGTCAAATGACACACCTGATTTTTTAATCTTTCCCGAACTTGAATATACATTTTACCTGATAAAAGAAGATTACAGCCACATTTTATTTTATTAAATTCATCCTCACAATATGCAACCTTCATCATAAGACAAACATTGGACTAAAATGATATTATGTTACGTTTGTTACCTTTAATCCACACGTAAAGGAGAAGGAAACTTAATCTTTATTCTTTACAAATTCAATATGATAGCCGAGAATTTTGGCGATAGCCTGACATTCTCGCAGGGTTAACGTATTTCGTCGTAACTTTCCATAAAGACTTCCTTTAGTACATTTCCTTTTCAGTTCAACTTCCAATTTTTCAGCAAGTTGAGGTACCGAAATATTATGTAAAACCAATAACGACTTTATGTAATTTTTATTCTCATTTGGGTTATCCATATTAATATTGTATTGTTATTGACAATGTCTTACCACAAAAGTATAATTAAACACATTAGTGTTTATTTTGTCGCGTGTACGCGTCCGGAGTAAATAAATATTAAGGTTTGTACTTAACATGAAAGATGATATCGGCAAAAGATTAAAACAATTCCGTCTGGAAAGAGGATTATCTCTTGAATACGTTGCAGAAAAAGTTGGAATATCCGTTAAAAAACTTGAAAGCATTGAATCCGATATCTGCAAAATTCGTTTTTTACTTCTTGCACAGATCTGTGATGTATATGGTATTGATATCAAATTTCAAAGCAGAAAAAATGTTAAAAATCAAAAAGACCGCCACGTCTGACGGTCTTTTTATTTATGAATTTGGTTTTACTTTACTCAATTAAAATGTAGAAACCGGTTTTTTCTGAACGGAAGCACCCGGAATTGACTGCCAGTTAGCTGCCATAATTTTCTTGAATGATTTTAAAGCTGTATCTTCTAATTCACCAAGTTCTTCAGCTTCCATAATCAATTCTCTCAAAGGAAGCAATGCTCTCTGGTCTCTCAAAACACCGAGGGCAGCTGCGGCACCTGCTCTAACAAGTTCATTTTCGTTACGGTTTTTCATAACATCAATCAATGCAGGAACGGCTTTTGTATCATTCAACTTACCGAGTGAAGTAACCGCATAAATTCTTACGTTTACCCATTCGTCATACAACATATTAATAACTTTATCAACAGCCTTTTTGTTTCCGATTTCACCTAATGCTCTTGTAGCATCACAACGTACATTAACTTTTTCGTGATCCAAAGATGCAATCAAAGCATCGGTTGCGACATCACCGATTTCGATTAAAGCATCGGTTGCAGTGATACAAACCTGAGGATTTTCATCATTAAGAGCTTCAACAAGAGGTTCAACAACGATTGCACCGCCGAGACGACCCAAAGCACGGGCTGCACGGACTCTAACGTCAACGTTTCTGTCTTCTCTTAAGGATTCAATCAAGTGAGTTGTAGCTTTAGAATCACCAAGTTCACCTAACGCACGGGCTGCATAAAGTCTTACGGAACCGTTTTTGTCATGTTTCAATACTTCAATTAACGGTTCAACAGCTTTAGAATCACCCATTTCGCCGAGGATACGGGCTGCGTTATATCTAACCTTTTCGGAATTACTTGTTTTCAAATCCGTAAGTAATTCGTCAAATGATTTTTTAACCTGTTTTTTCTTACTGTTCACACTAATTGTCATTAAATTTTCCTCCGACACTACAATTTATATTCTACACTTACACATTTATAAAAACATTTGTTAGAATATAATTGCCTTTTTACCTTCTATATATTAAATATTTGTAACAATTTAATTTACCGGTTATTTAAGTGTTTGTGATGTCTTCTTGATTGCTTTTGTTATGGGGATATGCAATCCATTAAGGGTAACACTGACACTTTATACTATAATCATAACACATTTTTCATTTTTTGTGGTGGGTTAGTTGTACTATTTGTGCAAATTTAAAGTTTGTTTTTTTAACAAAATGTATCTTTCAATTATATTAGCATGTTTTCTGTAACATATTTTAATAAATACTACTTACTATGGATAGTAATAACAAACTCGCTGCCCTTACCAACTTCACTGTTTACAATAATTTTCCCGTTGTGCTTTTCAATAATTTTTGCAGAAATCGCCAAACCAAGCCCAGTACCGACACCTACTCCTTTTGTTGTAAATCCTGCCGTAAAAATTTTTGAAATTTCATCTTCAGGAATTCCTTTTCCGGTGTCTTTTATGCTCACAGTCATAGTTTCAGCCTCGTAAGATGTCGTAATTGTAATTTTACCTTTTCCCTCTATAGCTTGACAAGCATTGACCAGAATATTGGTAAATACTTGATTTAGCATATTCGGATAACATTTTATAAGAGGAAGTGTACCGTAATTTTTTACAATCTCTATCCTGTTTTTCGTTTCGTGACGGATTAATTCCAGCGTCAGGTCAAGCTCTTTGTTTATATCTGCCTCCTGAAGCTCCGCCTCATCAAGCCTTACGAATTTTTTCAACGAAACAACTATATTGCTGATTCTCTGAATCGCTTCACTGTCTATCTGGTTGATTTCCTGCATCAGGTCTGCAATTTCCTTGTCCTGAATCTGCGGGATAAGCTTTGCAAGAATTCCGTTATTTGACTTAATCGAAGCCACCGGAGTATTGATTTCATGTGCTACTCCCGCAACAAGCTGGCCAAGAGATGCCATCTTTTCCGAATTTATAAGTTGTAATTGTGTTTCTTTCAATTCTTTCAATGCAGTTTTAAGCTCTTTAACGGTTTGAATATTCTTCTGATACAGTTCTGCTCTTATAATCGCGTTACCGAGCTGAAAAGATATTGCCTCCAGAATCTCAAGTTCCTCCGAAAGTTCACGCTTTTGATAACTAAGCAAAACTATCACCCCGATTAGTTTTTGCAAGTGAAAAACCGGAACAACTATTCGCATAACAGACTGTTTATAAGGTTCCGCACCAACATATTCACGCATACATGGAATTACTGAAATTTCATTATTGCAAATAGTGTTAAAAGTTTCATTATCAAAGGAAATCAGCGTGTCGGAATCAGTTTTTTTTGCCCCGTAAATTTCTATTATTTTAAATTCCTTATTAACTGTTTCGGCATAATATGCTTTGAATGCTCCAAACATCATAGCAAGTTCCGTGAGAGCAGATTTAAGAATTTTTGAAATATCCATAGACTCTCTTACGAGGTTGGAAACTTTGTTTATAAGGGCAATTCGGATTGCCTGTGACTGGGCTTTTTGTTTAATTTTTTGCAAATCTTCAACTTCTTCTTCCAATCTTGCACGTTCATTTTGAAGTTTTAGATTTTGTTTTTGAACCTTAGAAAGTTCGGCATTAGCACTCACATCAGAAAAGAAAAATATTGAATACTTTCCCTTTTTAATAACCGACAAATCATAATAAAGAATTTTTTCTCTGTTAAATTGATAAGAAACACACGCAAAAAAGTTCTCCCTGCATGTCAGTGCATGATAGATGGGAGAATAGTTTTCGATATTTTCACTGTTCAAGGGACAGATATCAAAGTTTGAATTATGGGAGAATTTTTTCAAGTTAGAAAATTCCGGAAACCAGCGTTTAAAAGTATAGTTTTGATAAACTACCTCTTTCCTGTCATTAATAATTAAAACCGCATCCCTAAATTGATTAAAAATATCAAATTTTTTCATAACATAATTATATAATATGCAAAACAGCATAGCAATTTATTAAAAAGGTATAAAAAAATAAAAAACTAAATCAAAATTACTAATTCAATATCAAATCAAAGGAAAGATTTTCCGCTATTGTTTGAATATTCATATTTAATTTATATTCTTTTTTTGCTTTTTCCACAATATTTATATCATTAATCAATTTCATTTTGAGTAATTTATTATCAAAGTTTGATTTAAGAAGTTCCGCCATATAATTCTGCATTTGAACAAAAATTTCAGACGGACTGTGCTCTTTTAACAATTCTGCAAGCTCATTGTTAAAATCAAGAACACGATTCCTTTCAAGTTCCAGATAATTTTCCATTAAATTTTTGACGAGTGTAAAATCTCTCGGTTCATTCTTCATAGACGGAACAAAAAAACTCTGGCACCTTGAAACTATTGTTGTAAGAACATCAGACCTATCCTTTGCAAGAAAGAAAAATGTTGTTTTGAAAGGCGGTTCTTCAAAAGTTTTTAAAAGAGCATTTGCAGCCGCATCCGGAAAATTAATATCAGTCAACCCAGAAAGATTTCCATCCTTATCCCTGTCACAAAAAATCAACACTCTGTGATAATCAGACATTACCATTAAATCTTTTCTAATCATTCTTGACTGATTTATTGAAATATTATTTCCTGCATTATTTGCATCTTCCGGTGCCCGATTATCAAAACGTGTAATGGTCAAAACAGCCGGATGCCGGTTTTCTCTAATCCATCTGCAATTCAAACAATCGCAATCAATATCATGCGTTCCGGTACAGTTAAGCATTCTTGCAATCTCCAGAGCAAGTTCATACTGACTGTCTATATCCGTGCCGTAAAACAAAATACAATGACCTATACTTTTATCCGAATTTGCAATACCGTTTGTAAAATATTTCGACAAAAACGGATATTTTTTTCTTATGCCGACAGAATCAAGCGAATAAAAATTTTCCTGCTCTAAATTATCTGAAGAACGCATTTTCCACCTCCGATTCAGGAGCAAAAGACTGTCCCGATTTTATTCTGTATTCGGCTTCCGTTAAATTTTGTTTCAGCTTAACCAGATCTTTTAACGTTGTTTTTTTCAATTTTTGCAAAGTTAGTTTCACAACATATTCATGCTGGCCCGTCAATCTTGACAATTCAAAAGGCGAGCATTCGGAAGATTTTGCCTTCAATATTATCCATCTTCTTAACATTGTCTGAAGTGTGGAAATTATTTCCAAAAAATGTTTTTTATCAAGCAGTTTCCGGTATTCTTTTAACGCTTTATCTTTCTGTCCTTCCATTAAGTAATCCGAAAATGCAAACAAATCTTCGTTTGAAATACAATTTTCACGAACCATTTTTGCGGTAACGACATTTTCCGGATATGCCACAAGCTGCAATTTACCAAGTTCTGTATCGAGCTGTCTCAAATTATTTCCGATTTGTGTAATCATTGCAGTCATGGCATCAGGCTCCATTTTTAATTTTTTAGATTTTGCCTGCTTATTTATCCATGCCTCAAGTTCGGCAGTTTTGTAAGAAGGAATAACCGGAAATTCTTTCGCATTATACTTAGCAAGAGTTTTAAAAAACTTCTTACGGCTGTCGAGCTTTTTGCCCTCATCACGTTTAAGTCGTGCGACAAAAACTATATCCAATCCATCAGAATTATTTTCAAGAGCAGAGGCGATTTCTTTTATCTCTTTATCGTCAAAAGTTTTTGAAAAATAATCAAGACAATTTATAATTATAAGCATTTTGCCAAACATCATAGGCTGGGTACGGAGAATTGAAATCAAATCTGGAAATTTCGGATTATTATATGTTTTGCAGCTCATATCCGAAAAATTTTTATCCAAGCCGCATTTCAGCTTGTCTATTTCCGCATCAATATTAAAATCTTCTTCTCCATAGAAAAAATATACTGCCATAAAAATATTATATATCAAAACTGAACGATTGTTATAGGATTATATGTTCACTTTTTTATTGCGGAATAAAATAACAATTTTCCCTGCCTCCTTTTGTAAAGGAGGTGCCGCAATAGCGGCGGAGGATTTTTACTCAATATAATTTCTAAAATGTAATTTATTTATTTTATTAATGTCTGTTCTTTCTCTTTATTGCAATGCTTCGCATTGCAAACCCAAATAATCTTGTAAAAAACACAGGTTTTTACCTTTCTGCCTCCATATTGGACGATACGCCGACAAAATTTTATTGCCTCCTTTTGTAAAGGAGGTGCCGCAATAGCGGCGGAGGATTTTTATTTAATATAATTGCTGAAATATAATTTTATTGACATCTATTCTTTCTTTTTCCTACACTACAAAAAATAAACATTATATGAAACTTTTGCTTTTAATCAAAAGACAAATTTTATATTTGCAAAAAAAAGAGGCTTAAGCCTCTTTTTTTATCTTAGCTTTCAATCAATAAACTTGCCCCGATAACGCCTGCGGTATTACCAAGCTGAGCCGGAACAACTTCAACCGCATCACCGGCAACTTTCATTGCCCGTTTTTTGAGTGTTTCCTTTAACGGAATCATTAAAATATCACCTGCATCAGCTACCCCGCCGCCAACAATAATTTTTTGCGGATTAAGAAGGTTAACGGCACTTGCCATCCCGATTCCGATATATTCACCCATAATTGTAAAAATTCTTTTTGCAACCGGATCACCTGCCTTAGCCGCTTCACAGACAATATACGGGGTAATCGGAGTACTGCTTGCCATTTCACGAAACTTGGTGGATTTTCCGCCTCTGATGTAATCCTCTGCCATTGCAACAATAGAAGGACCTGACGCAAAAGCCTCCAAACATCCGGTATCACCGCATCCGCAAATAGGACCGTCATGCATCTGTAATTTGATATGACCGATTTCGCCTGCAGCGTTAGAAGCTCCTCTAACAAGTTTTCCGTTTACAATTAATCCTGAACCGATACCTGTTCCTACCGTAATACAAATTAAGTTTTCACAACCTTTACCTGCACCGTAATTTAACTCTCCAAGTGCAGCACATCTTACATCGTTATCAACCCTTGTAGGAATATGAAATTCATCCTCAATAAGCTTTGCAATAGGAACCTCAACCCATCCCGGAATGTTAGGGGCATTTCTTACGATACCTGCTTTATAGTCAACTTGCCCCGGAAAACCAAATCCGATACCTTCAATATTTTTCGGTTCAAGTTTAGTTTCCTTCATCAAGTCATAAATAGCCTGCTTTATATTATTAACAGTATATTCATAACCCATCTCCGCACGTGTAGGTACGGAGTTAGAATATATAATTTGACCTTTTTCGTTAACCAGTGCAATCTTAACGTTAGTACCGCCAACATCAATACCAATTCTGTTTTTTACCATTTTGTTACTCCCTTAATCTAGTGCTATTATAATAATAAAACAAACATATCAAATGAAAAATATGTTACAGAAGTATCATATTTTATCTGTCAATCATTTTTTGCCGCAAAAAATATAACAGCATAAATTTACTTTCCTAGTAATTCAAACAATGCGGAATATTTTCTTTAGGCAGATACATAAAACCGGTAACAAGAGGAGCAGTTTCTTTTTGCCCGCCGTTTTCAAGCCATTTTTGCATTATTTTATTTTTTTCACTGTCAGGAAACCTGAATCCTAGTTTATAATAAAAACCTGACGGAGAAGTTTTACCGTCAATAATATCTGATTGAAGTGTAACCCTGCCGCAGGTTCTTGTATCATTCAGACTTTTTTGTACAATACTTTTAACTGCATCAGTTCCCTGTCCTTTTCCATGAGAAAAAAGATGAGAAATATAATAAGAAGGTTTTATCGTTTGTGAAGTTTCCCAGTGAGCAGGTTCTGCAGGAATAACTTTTTTCAATATTCGGGAAACATGTTCCGGCTTGGCCTCTACAAAAAACTTTTCAATATTTACATATTCCTTCGGAAATTCTCCAAACACAACACATTTAGAATCGTCAAATTTAAAAGAACACTCACAGCTTTTTACAAAAGCATCTTTTGGTTGGACTGCTAATGCCGGTGAAGTTACAATTTTTTCTGCAGTTTTAGAATTTACTTTAGTCACTGCTAATGCAGAAGAGTTCATTGCTAAATTTTTTATTAAATCCAATTTCCCCATATTATAATTAAAAATAATTACTCCAAAAAATTGCTTATTTAAAAATCCCCCCTTTTTGTAAAGGAGGGATTTATTCATCTTATGTATTTTGTATTTATGCATTAATAAGCGACTTTGCTCTTTCCAACTGAAGAGTGCAAGTCGTAATATCACATACACAAGAAGGTCCGAAGTACTGGATTGCACCAGGGAAAAGATATCTGTCGTTCATAGCCCAGTCTTCTCTGTTTTCTTCCAGTTGTTTAAATACAGGACCATCAAGTTTAACAAGAGCTTTCTGAATAACAGGTTTCATTTCACCGTGACGTTTTTCCATATTCATCATCATTGTAAGAGGAACACCGCCTGCAACCCATTCTGAAGCAGGAGCAGTTAAGTTTCTTACTGATGACAAATACCCCGTCAAACCAAAGTTAATTAATGCAAATGCATTGTATCCGAGTGAATAACAGTAATCTGCATCAAAATTTGAAGGGAATGCACATCTTCCTTCATATCCGAAGAAGTGAGATTGTGCCGAAAATTTACCGATGTAATCACCCTGAGATCTCAATTCAGCCAATCTTGTTTCAATCATTTCGATTAAAAGTTTTTCAGTTTCAATCTTAGATACCTGAACATTGCCGTGAGGGTCACGATCTGCCAGAAGTTGACCTTTAATTAAGATAGGCAATGAATTATAAACTTTTGCATTTGCTTCATCAAGTCTGTTTTCCACAATATCAAATTTGTCACGAATTGTAGTTGCATTTACAAAATCAGGATCACTTTCCAATGAAGCCATAATATCATTCAAGTTTGCAATCATTGATTTCATTTCAGGAATAAATTCAATCAACCCTTCAGGGATAATTGCGATACCGAAGTTTTTACCCATATCAGCACGTTTAACTATAATATCGCACATATAGTTAATAATACTTTCAAGTGACATTTTCTTTTCTTCAACTTCTTCAGAAATCAAAGTGATATTAGGCTGAGTTTGCAAAGCTGCTTCCAATGCAACATGAGAAGCACTTCTGCCCATAATTTTAATAAAGTGCCAGTATTTTTTAGCTGAATTAGCATCACGCTGAATATTACCGATTAATTCGGCATAAGTTTTTGTAGCGGTATCGAATCCGAAAGATATTTCAATCTGTTCGTTTTTCAAATCACCGTCGATAGTTTTAGGACATCCGATAACCTGAATACCTGTATTATTTTTAACAAACCATTCAGCCAGAAGAGCTGCGTTCGTATTGGAATCATCACCGCCGATAATTACAACAGCGGAAATACCTAATTTTTTACATACATTAAGTGATTTCTGGAATTGTTCTTCCGTTTCAAGTTTTGTTCTGCCTGAACCGATAATATCAAAACCGCCGGTATTTCTGTATTGATTAATAAATTCATCATTAAATTCAACGTATTTACCATCGATGATACCGGAAGGTCCGCCTAAAAATCCGTAAAGCTTGTTAGCCGGATTTGCCTGTTTTAATGCATCATAGAGTCCGGCAATAACATTGTGCCCGCCGGGAGCCTGACCGCCTGAAAGAATTACGCCGACATTTTTAACATCAGAAGCGTTTAATGAAATAGAATTTTTAAAAGTAACTACAGGTTTACCGTAAGTGTTTTTAAATAAAGCTTTAATTTGTTCCTGATCTCTGACTGATTCAGTCTCTGAACCTTCAATCAGTTCAAGAGAGTTAATGCCTTTTTGAAGACATTCAGGAAGCTTTGGCTGATACTTTAATCTTTCGATTTGTAATGGTGAAAGTGTTTTCATATTTTCTCTTCCTTTATAAATTGAGTATTACTACACACTTCTATTGTACTACAAACATGATTTTTCGTTCAGGTTATGAAAATTTCACCAATTCAAATAAAAAACTATTGATAATAATATTCAAGCTCTGTTGTCAAGTCCAGTTTTGCTGCATCTTTTTTAAATATTTTCGATTTTAATCCCCATTTTGCAAGCCTATATTTAATACTTACAGCAAGAACTCCCAGACCATATTTGCAAGAACGGACAAAATTTATTGAAGACGCTTCCTTAAAATATTTTGTAGGGCATGAAAGCTCACCTATTTTAAAATTGTTATAAAACAACAGTGCAATCATCTCGTTATCAAAAATAAAATCATCATCGCACTCTGCAAGAGGAAGTTTCTCCAGCACATCTTTTGTAAATCCCCTAAAACCCGTATGGTATTCTGAAAGTTTTTCTCCGGTTAATATATTTTCGAATGCCGTCAAAAATTTATTGGCTATAAATTTATATAAAGGCATTCCGCCTTTCAGAGCAGAATTTCCCAGCATACGGGAAGCCAAAACCGCGTCATACTGTTCAAAAGCCATCATACAAACAATAGCAGGAATTAATTTTGGTGTATATTGATAATCCGGATGCAGCATCACAACGATGTCTGCTCCGGATTTCAATGCTGCTTTATAACAAGACTTCTGATTTCCGCCGTAACCCTTATTTTCTTTATGAACAATGGTTTTTATATTCAGTTCTTTTGATACAATCTTGGTATTGTCCTGAGAATTGTCATCAACAAGTATAACTTCATCCACAAAATCTTTATAGATTTCGTCATAAGTTTGTTTAAGGGTTTTTTCCGCATTATAAGCGGGCATTATTACGACTACTTTCTTGTTATTTATCATTTCTTTTTATTATTCTTCTGCTTCCGCAACTGCTTCAGGTTCTTTACCGTCAGTTCTGATGGAAGTTTTATCGGAACCGAGAGATTTATCTTTAAATTTTTGAACCTGTCTGCTTAATTTGTCTGCCAGTAAATCAATACTTTCATACATTGAATCGGCAGCTTCTTCACAACGAACTACACCGGTATTCATTTTACAGCTGACTTCTGCAACGTGTTTTCCTGATGCCGACGGGTTTTTAATAACCGATAGTACTACATCAATGCCCTGAATCTGGTCATAATGATTTGCTACTTTACCCATTTTCTCCTTAACATAGGCCTTAATAGCATCGGTAATTTCAATGTTTCTTCCGTTTACGTAAATGTGCATGTTGCCCTCCATATAATATATGCTTATATATTATAGCACAACTTACGGAATTTTTAAAGTGGAAATTACTCTTCTATAAGAAATTGTTGTAATTCAACATTAGGAGTACCGATAACTCTCACCAATTCCAAAACAGATGCTTTCATTTGACATTTTTGAGAAGAACCGCTGAAAAAGTCTCTGTAAAAACAACCTTCACAGTTACATCCTCTTTTATAACATTCAAGAGCGGTCGGCGTCCATCTTCTTACAGCAACTGCTCTTCCCATATCCCTACTTCTAAACAATTTTATAATCTCCAAATTTCAACTATCTACTTATTAAATTTAAGTAAGCAAAGCCATGACATAAAATGCCTGAATCTCCACCCCTCTGTGGCTCATCGCCTGTCCTTAATTACATTATAGAAAATAAGGATTTTTTTTCAATAGCGAAACATGTCATTATTAACTTTTGTAACAAACCCTTGAAGGCTAGCGTTTACGGTAGTTTTGAAAAGTCAATCATGTTAAAAAGTCCGTTATTACATGGTTTTAAGAATCTCAATCATGGAATCATGCTCGGTGCATGGTTTTCCATGATTTTAACCCTTATTAAGTTTTGTAAAAGATTTAAAAATAACGTTAAATCAAGGCATGCCAGTATATTATTTTGACAAAAATTTTATAAGCTTATTTATATCTTTATCCCAGATACCGTTCCAATTTCTGATGAGAACATCTGCCGGCGTAATACCTTCAAGAGTATATTTTTTAATGTAATCCAGATATCTGTCATCACCGCAATTCTGTTCTATCAAATATTTTTCACTTATGTATAAGATTTCTTTTGCAATATCTAAGGCACGAATTCTTGATATTTTAGCATCTAAGCCGCTTTTAGGCACATTATATCTGAATTCCGAAAAATCGTGATACTTAAAAGGCTTTAATAGTTCTTCAATTTCGTCCATTGACTGATTACATGAAAAGATTCCTTTATATATCGCAAGAACCGCACAAACAGCTTCTATAGGTCCGCAATCATGATTCCTGATTTCTATAAAATTACGCAGTCTTACATCCGGAAAACACAAATTTGCCTGCAGCAAATAATCATCCATTACAGGTTCAAAACCTTCAAAACCTCCTAACATAAACTCTTTAAAATTCATTTTTCCGTTAAGTTCAATAGGAAGCGACTCTCTGTTTATGAAAATCATCGGAGTTTCCATAACATAATCAATATATTCCTCAAAAGAAAAATCATCCTTTAATTTATATGCAAACCCGCATCTTTCGTTATCAGTATTAAGCCAGCTTAATGCTCTAAATGATTTATAACCTGTATCAACTCCGCCTCTTATAGGAGAATTGGCAAACATCGCCGTCATAAACGGCACCAGTTTATTTGCAATCTTAAATTTTCTCATTGCGTCTTCTTCAGAAGAGAAATCAAAACATGCCTGAATACCTGCGGTTTCTCTCATCATCACATCAGAAAGAATCCCCCACAGATACTTTGCCATAATTGCATACCTTTTTTTCGGAATAAGATTAATCATCTTATGGGTAGATAATGGAGAAACTCCGTAGCATAAAAGTTTTATCCCCATTTTATCAAGAATAGGAGCCATAGCCTTATCAAGATTTTTAATCTTCTTTTCAAGCTCCTGAATACTTGATTCCGGTTTTAAGCTTAACTCAGTTTGACACCCCGGTTCCAGTGTAATTGTATCATGCCCGCATTTTAGCCCGATAATATTATAATCATCCGTAATATAATCCCAATTTTCGGATTTTGCAAATGCCCGCAGAAAATTACATACCCCGAATTCTGAACCGTAATCAACAGCCTTATTTGTTACCACGGAAATCGGAAGCCTTTCATATTCAACACCTATGCTGTGTGTTGATAAATCCTTACAGCCCGAAGTATAAATGTCTAAAATATCCTGATATTCTAAATGTTCCTGTAAATTTAAAGTATTCAATTCCGCCTCCGTAAACATATTATAACATCACTAAAAATATCAAAGAATATTTAACAAAACATTTACCTGCTTGTGGTATATTAATAGTTAAGATGAATTACTACGACAGAGCAAAATATTTCAGAACAAAAAAGAGACTGGGTCAGAATTTCCTTATAAACGGAGAAGTTATCTCAAACATAATAGATTATGCTGAAATTTCGCCGGAAGATACTGTTATTGAAATCGGTCCCGGAGTAGGATTTGTAACTGAACAGCTTGTAAAGCATGCAAAACAGGTTATCGCAATAGAATTGGATGAAGAAGCCGTTAAAGAGCTGCAAAACCTTCAGGCACCAAATCTCACAATTATTCATAAAGATATTCTGAAAACCGATTTGTCAGCACTTTGTGAAGGCAAAGTTAAGGTAGTTGCAAATATTCCATACTACATAACAAGCCCGATTATTGCCCACCTTCTCGGGGAAATAGATGATTTGAATAACAGAAATCGCAATAAGATTACGGATATTTTGTTAATGGTTCAGGAAGAAGTTGCAAGACGTATGGTAGCAACAGAAAAATCTCCGTCTAAGCAATACGGACTTTTGACAATACTCTCTCAATTCTGGGCGGATGTAGAAATTAAAGAGCTTGTCGGACGCCGTTCGTTTTATCCGGCACCGAAAGTTAATTCCGCATTAGTCAAACTTACGGTAAGAGAAAAACCTAAACTTGAATTATCCGACTATACTCATTTTAGAAAAACTATAAAGGCAGCGTTTTCTCAACGCAGAAAAAATATCAAAAATTGTCTGCTAAGCGGCGGGTTTTCAAAAGAAAACATTCAACAGGCAATGCAAACACTTGCACTTGATGAAAATACCCGCGGGGAAAAACTTTCAATAGAAGATTTCGGCAGACTTTCGGAGGCACTGAAAAATGGAAATTAAAATCCAGTGTCCGGCCAAGATTAATCTGACGCTGAAAGTTACAGGCAAACGTCCTGACGGTTTTCATAACATTGAAAGTATAATGCAGGCTATAAGCCTTTTTGATTATCTGACAATTACTGCAGAACCCGCTGAAAAATTCACAATTAACCTGTCCGGAACAAGCGATGAAATTCCATATGATGAAAAAAATATAGTTTACAAAGCCACTAAACTATTTATTGAAAAAACAAAAATTAATCCATGCAGAATTAATATTTATATAGAAAAAAATATTCCTGTAGCGGCAGGTCTTGCCGGCGGAAGTACAAATGCAGCCGGAACCCTTTTCGGATTAAATAAATTATTTTCCGAACCCTTAAACAAACAGGGATTACACGAATTGTGTGCATCACTCGGTTCGGATTTGAATTTCTGTCTTGAAGGCGGGAGACAAATGACAACAGGAAGAGGCGAAATTCTGGAATCTCTCCCATTTGAAGAATTTTATGTATCTCTGATTAAACCTGTAAATCTTGGAATTAGTGCCAGAGAAGCTTACACAAAATTTTCTGTTAAGGAAAAAATCGGACAAGAAAAGTTTGTGAATGATTTAGAATGGGCAATACTGGATGATTACCCTGAACTTCAAACAATTAAAACCCTGTATCCGGAATCGGTTATGTCAGGTTCAGGCTCGACTTATTATGTCATAGGAAAAGAATTTGCTCCTGCGGAAGGTTTTTGGATAAAAAATAATCTGACATCAATACCATACGGTGTAAAAGTAGTATAAAAACACACTCTCCAATTAGAGAGTGTGTTTCCGGTTTTGTGAAATACTTCACCTGTTTATTAATCAAAGAATCTGTTGAATACTCCTGATAAACCTTTCTTTTTGAAAGTTTCCCAGTAAGATTCCTCTTCCTGAGTCTGTTGCGGCTTAGCAGACTGAGCTTTAGGTTTAGCTGCGGTCGAAATATTTTTATTAGTGGTATTATTATTTTGCTGTTCATCAGCCCTTTGCTGTTCTGCTGCCAGCTCATCAGTTGTTCTGATGTTATTTTTCTTACGGAAATTTTCATCCAATGGTTTGTAAGTTTTTGTTCTTTCAGGACATAACTTACCGTCCAGTTTCTTAGATGCTTTTCTGTATTTGGCATTTTCGATTTCCGAATTTGTTTTCTGGTTTTCTTGTACTGCATCCTGATTTGCATTTTCAGGAAGTTTAATTCTTGCCCCTACAAGGAATCCGAGATATTTTTTATTATCATCACAGTTTGTAGCACTCTTGAAGTATTTCAGCTGATCCCTGTTAAGTTCTATAATTTCTTTTTCGGAAACTCCGTATTTCTTAGCCAGTCTTGCTATAGATTCTCCGTTTTCTACAGTTACCATATTATATTTAGGCGGTTCCGGAGCAGTCGGCTCTGTTGGAGTCGGGGTTGTCGGAGTTGTTGGTACTGTCGAACCTGTAGGCACTGTAGGAACAGTCGGAACTGTAGGAACTGTTGAACCCGTTGGAGTTGTTGCTGTAGTCGGAGTTGTTGCTGTAGTAGGAGTTGTCGGAGTTGTTGGTTCAGGCGGAAGATCATTGATAAGTTTAGCTGCTTCATAAGCTGCAATTAACTCATTTTTGTTAACCTTTTTGCCTGTATTTTTACCGTAAGCATATTCCAGTGTTGCAATTTTTTCGTTTTCCGAAAGATTTGGAAGATTCAAAATTGCTCTTACGATTGTACGACATCCGTCATCTTCTGTTACGTTTAAGATTCCGTCAGGATCCTTGACGATTTTTTCAGCTGTTGAATTTCTGAAAACGTCTTTTCCGCCTTCATCTCTGATTTTAGCTGCGGCAAGAATTGATGCCGGTAATGCACCCAGAGCTCCTGACAATGCACCAATTCTTCTTCCGGCACTTACTGCGTTGGATTTAGAGTGCTGTTCACCGAGAATTTCAGTCGTACCATTCTGGTGATGTCCTACAACATAGCTGTCAAAGTTTGCATTGCCTACAACAGCTCCGCCGGCAACTGCACCTATTGCGGCACCTGCACCGACACCGCCGACAATGGCTCCGGTTCTGTATAACCATGTTAAATCTTTTTCTACATCAATACCTGCATATTTTGCGGCTCTTTTTGCATCTTTTTTAGACATTCTGTCACCGCCGGCAGATACTGCAGCTCTTTCGTCAAGGTTCATTTTGTAATCAGTACCGACCCATTTTGCGATTTCCTGTTTGTAAAGGTCGCTTGAAAATTTGCCGTCTTTATAGAATTTGTGTTTGTTATTTTCAACCCAGCGTCTTACATCTTCATCCTTGATATATTCAAGATTTTTACCCTGATAAGCTTTTCCTGCTTTCTGGTCTGCTTTTGCTTTTTCATATTCTTCTTTTGACAGGAATGTTTCAGTGTTCAAAAATTCTTGATATCTCTTTTCGTTGTCAACCTGACGTCCTGCAAATTTCTTTGCTTCTTTTTTACTCAGCCTGTCTGTCAAATACTCATCAGATACAGGATCATAATATCTTGCTTCCAAATCTTCGTATTCACCTCTTAATTCGGCTTTACGTTCTTTCCTTTCTGATTTTTTGCTGTAATCAACACCGTCCGGAAGTTTAAATGAAATTACTTCCTGTTTCTTTTTTTCTTCAGCCTTTTTCTTTTCATCAGGCTTGGTTGCATAACTTGTTGATGATGCAGCACTAATACTGTCAACTCTGGTTGTCATTTTTTCCCCTTTCCATTTTCCCCGTGAAAGAAAATATCTTAATTTTTATCCCCTATGCCTTTATAAAAAATTTTTGTTTCTAAAAATTGCATGTATAAAACAGATTTTAAGGATTAGCCATGACTAAAAGCATTGTCACAAAAGGATTTTAGCACACAAAATAATTTTTAATATTTCTTAATAATAAAAAAATAACCTTTTGGAGATTACAATTATTACAAATTACGTTATAATAATTTTATGAAATTATTGGATGTTGAAAACCTTAACCTCGGTTTTAACTGTGAGAACGGATTTAAACAGGCATTATATAATGTATCTTTTTCATTAAATAATGGAGAAATGCTTGCACTGGTAGGGGAATCCGGATGCGGCAAAACCATAAGTGCTATGAGTATCCTGCAGCTTCTTCCTAAAAATGCAAGCATAACATCCGGCATAATCACCTTTGAAAATAAAGACCTGTTGAAAATAAACTGCAAGGAACTTCAACATATAAGGGGTTCAAAAATTGCACTCATACCACAGGATCCAATGACATCTTTAAATCCGCTATATACAGTAGGCGACCAACTATTGGAAGTACTAAAAATCCACCAGAATTTAAAAGGAAAAGAAGCATATCAAAAAGCTGTTGAAGCATTTGAAGCAGTACAAATTCCGTGTGCAGAAGAAAGATTGAGGGCATATCCGCATGAATTTTCCGGAGGGATGAAACAGCGTGCAATAATTGCTATGGCACTTGCCTGTAAAGCCGAAATTTTAATTGCAGATGAGCCTACAACAGCTCTTGATGTAACAATTCAGGCTCAAATAATGAGTTTACTGCAAAAAATAAAAAAAGAACGCGGTACCGCAATTCTTTTGATAACACATGATTTAGCACTTGTAAAAGAAAATGCAGATAACGTAGCAGTTATGTATGCGGGCAGAATTGTTGAAAAAGCACCGGCAAAAGAATTTTTTGAAAATCCAACACATCCGTATTCGCTTGCACTGTTAAATTCACTTCCTTCAAACAGGGAAAAGAGTCTTGAAACAATAACAGGCCAGCCACCAAGCATTCAACAAATTATTGAGGGCTGCAAATTTCATCCGCGTTGCAAACACTGCATGGATATTTGTACGGAAGAAATTCCGCCGGAATATACTGTTGGCGAAAATCATATTTCGGCCTGCTTTCTGCTTAAAAATAACTAATTATAAAACACTTTTAACCGCAAGCAGAATAAGAATTATACCTCCGGTAATCTCTAAACTTCTTGACGGGAATTTTTTGAAAAAATTGCCAAACCAGAAACCGGCAATAGACATAAAAAACGAGGCCGCACCTATTATAACGGCAGGAATAAATAATCCGCTTCCCGTAAAATGCAGACTTGCCCCGGCAACAAGTGCATCAATACTGGTGGCAAGTCCCATAGAAATTAAACATTTTAAATCAAAACACAAAACAGCATCTTCTTTTTCCTGAAATGCTTCAATAATAAATTTGACACCGAGAATAAAAAATATAGCAAACACAAGCCAGTGAGCAAAAGCTGACACATAGCCGCTTATGACATTTGCGAATGCATAACCTATAACAGGCATTAAACCCTGAAAAAGCCCCATGGTAAACGCAAGAATCACTGAATTTTTAGCTCTGTTGTGCTTAAAAATAAGCCCTTGTGAAAAAGACACTATAAGACAATCGATACCAAGAGCTATTGCAAGAAGAATAATATCAAATAAGCTCAACTTCCACCTCAAACAGTCTGTTCCAAGGGAACGAATATGTAGTCAAAATTTCGGTATTCAAAAATTTTGCAATTTCTTCTTCAAAAGGTTTCATTAATTGTTTTATTTCTTCGTTATCCGGCCGTAAAAGTTTTTGCCGTACATTTGCCTGATATGCCCAATCGTCCAAAAACCTTACAGTTTCAAGCCGTTTAAATGCATTCAAATTAAACTCTTCTGCCAAAAACTTACATTTTGCCGCACAAATAAGACTTCCGAGAGTATTAGCCGAAGTATTCCAGGCAGAATAACCGTAAAAATTTTTTTCATTAATACTTCTTTGAAAAATTTGTTTGACAAAAGCATTATCCGCACCATTTGCAAATCTCACATCAGCAATCATATAAGGTTTCTGAGGCTCATGCCAGATACCGCCAAAAGGTTTTGTATCACGTTTCATGACAATTTCACCCTGAGAATTCTCGAAATTGTTAACGTATAAAATAATATCTGCCTCATTTTCTCCACAAACTTTACAGCCTGCAAGTTCAATCTGACCGTTTACTGATTGTTCAATAGAAACGTCTTCGTAATTAGAAATTAAATGTTTACATTCGGGATTGGAAAACACAGGAGCAATTTTAACCTCTCCTGAAAAAGCTCTTGCCATTAATGTAAGAGGAATTTCATCGGCACCGGTTTTGACAAACCCGCCGAGCTTTTCAAGTTCTGACGCCTCAAGTACATTCAATCCGTATTCCGCACAGTCATCTTTTGAAAAAACTAAAGTATCAAAAAGTCCTTCCTTCTGCCACTCCAGATAAATTTTATTTATCTCAAAATTACGTTTACGGGTATTGAGGTAATCTGTCAAAATTTCTTCAGGAATACTATTTTCCGGATTTTCTCCGGTTTTATGCGTAATGTAGGAATAATTAAAAATCTCTTTTCCCCATACATTCCAGTATTCTTTTTCTTCTTCATTAATATTATTATTAGAAATCCTCATTATACTTGAAAAAGCATATACTCTGGCATTTTTCTTAGCAAGAATTCGTTTAAGTTTTTCAATTCTGCATCTAATCTCTTCAAAAGTTTCAGGACATCTTCTTGAAGAAATTAAACCTCCGTAAGCGGCAGTATCAAGTGATATAACAATCGCATCCATTTTAGGAAGTTGTTCGAGCCATTCAAAAATTTTTTCGACATCGGCATATTTTGTCAAATCTCCAAGCATCTCTCTCGGCGGCATAAATATCTCAAGACTGCCGTCAATTCCGGCAATTTGTTCAGGCAAAGTATAGCATACGGGTCTGTTATCTATCGGTAAAAATCCTAATCGCATAAAATAATTATATGTTAAAATTAAACAGGTTACAAAATTATGACAATTTCGAAAAATCCGAAAAAAATTCAAGAACTTTTTGATGTTATTGCCGAAAAATACGACTTTAACAATAATATCATTTCACTGGGTTTGCATAAAACAATAAAATTCTTAAGCCTTAAAAATCTTGAGATAAAAAACGGGGCTAAAATTCTTGATGAATGCACAGGAACAGGCGACATAACAGGTTTAATAAAAAAAATAAATCTTGACGTTGAAATAACCGGAATAGATTTCTCACGAAACATGCTCGCCGGAGCAAAAAACAAATTTCCGTCAGTAACTTTTATACAGGCAGACTGTACAAATCTGCCTTTTGATAACGAAACGTTTGACATAATTACAATGACATTCGGACTTAGAAATATTGAAGATTACAACAAAGCCCTGCAGGAAACTTTCAGAGTCTTAAAATCCGGAGGAGAGTTCCTGCATCTCGATTTTGGAGAAAAAAACTTTTTTTCAAAAATTTTTGATACTCTCGTTCCACCGCTCATAAAACTCTTTTACGGAAAAAATTTACCCTATGCATATCTTCTGGAATCAAAAAAAGAATTTCCTACTCCTGACAAATTAATAGAAATATTCAAATCACACGGATTCAAACTAAAATGCCGAAAAGATTTTCTCTTCGGCATCATCTCCTCACAAATTATGCAAAAACCTTAAACAATCCTTGAGACCTTTCCTCCATAAATAACCTCCCGAATTGAACGCATTGTGACTGAAAGTATATAATCAACCGAATCCTGAGTATCATAAGCAATATGAGGTGTAATCAGCACATTATCAAATGCACGGAGTTTTTCAACTGTTTTTGCTTCGTTATAACATTCAAGAGATTCTTTGCCCAAGTCCTCCGCTAATTTCTTACATTTGAAATTTATACTCTCACACATTAGAACATCAAGTGCAGCACCTGCAATTTTTCCGTTTTCAATATGTTTATACAGCTCCTGTAAATCAACAAGCTCACCCCTTGAAGTGTTAATAAAATACGCTCCGTTTTTCATCATATTAAACTGTTCATGTGAAAACATATGATAATTTTGTCCCGTATATGGGACATGAATTGTAATAATATCAGATTTTTGTAAAAGTTCACCAAATGTGACATATTTTAAATCCTGAACACCGTCAAGTTCACGTTTTTGATTAATATCATATGCCAGTATATTCATCTTAAAACATTTTGCAAGCCCGCACACGGCAGCCCCGATAGAACCTGTACCCACAACCCCGAGTGTCAATTTAGAAATATCGCGTCCGTTAAAATTTATCTCTTCACTTTCACAATTTTTAACAGCTTTAACTGCCGGAAAAATCTTTCTTACAAGGGAAAGTATAAGTCCGAAAGTATATTGTGCAACAGAAGTTTCTCCGTAATTTTCGACATTCACAACCGCAATGTTTTTATTCCTGCATGCATTTAAGTCAATATGATCATACCCTGTAGAACGTGTAGAAATAATCCTTAAATTCTTAAACGCATTAATAACTTTTCCGTCTATAATCGAATCAATAAAAACACTTATTACATTTGTATTGTCAAGAATTTCTCCGGGAATGTTATCCACAGTCTCCGGCGTTAAGGATTCCGTATAAAATTTTATGTTAAAATTATCAAACTTGTTTGTCCTGAAAAATTTTTTCTCAACTTCTCTGTAGTCAAATACTAACAAATTTAAGGTCATGAAATTCTCCTTTTGAAAATATTATTTTTCATCTGAAAATTTAATTCCATTAAACAAAAGGATATATTTTATAAGAAAAATAATTAGATAAAAGAATAATGAAATTAATTGAAAAAAAGTTTATCTTTAACGTGAAAGGAGATTTCCATGGAAAACGAAATCATATTAAGAGAACCCGAATTGTATTTTGACAGCATTCATCAGGAATTAAACAATTTTTTAAGAGATACATTCCTGACTAATGCGTTTGCAAATCCATTGAATATAAAAAAATCCTCAATCTGGCGTCCTGCTATCGAATTAAAGCAAAATGACGCAAATTATAAAGTAAAAGTCCAGCTTCCGGGAATTCCTAAAGAAAATATCAAAGTAGAACTGGACAATGATTTTATGACAATAACCGCAGAAACACACGAAGAAAAGGAAGAAAAAAAAGAAGAAGAAAAAAACGAACGCTTCCACACAAGTGAATTCCGCTACGGTAAATATCAAAGGACAATATCTTTTGATCAGCCGATAAAAGCTGATGATGCAGCAGCATCTTATAAAGACGGAGTTTTAACAATAACAATACCAAAACAAAAAATTGAAACTTCGACAAAAAAATTAATTGAAATAAAAGATTAAAAAATTATTCGTACCTTAAAGCCGAATCCACCCGGGATATGATCGGGGAAATCCGAAAGCGAGGCGGTGGTGAACGAAGTCGGCCTTTGGTTCACTGAAAATGAGCGGCGGGGTATGAATAACCGGAGAAAAAGCCGATTGTATCCGGTTAAATAAAGGCATGGTGCGTAAAGTTCCATGCCTTTTATTTTTTACATATCAGCTTTCAAATTAACAGCAACAAACAGAAACTATTTTACAAACGGTAAAATTTTCAAACCCTGTTTTGATTTTTGCGGATTATTGTCCGGCAGTTCATAGCATTTAATGCAGCGGGCTTCATAAGTTTCATCTCCTCCAATCATAATTAGCGGTGAATTTTTATCCGCAGGTTTACCGTCAATTAATCTCTGGGTTCTCGTTGCATGCTCACAGCCGCATTTCATACATACGGCATGGAGTTTATCCACTTTTGTCGCTATACACATCAATTCAGGCATATGCCCGAAAGGCTCCGCCTTAAAATCAAGCTCAAGACCTGTCCCGATAATTTTTTTGCCCTCATTCATCAATCTTGTAATGACCTTAGTGATATTCCCATCAAAAAATTGCAATTCATCAATGGCAATAACTTCATCTTCAGGTTTTACAAAAGTCAAAATCTGAATTGAATGTTTAACTTTTATGGCATCAAGCCATAAACCGTTACGGGACTCAATATAATCTCCCTTAGCCCTTGTATCAACATCAGGTGAAATGACCTTAACCTTCTTCTTTGCAATAATACAGCGTCTTACACGTCTCAAAAGTTCTTCTGTCTTTCCGCAGCTCATAGGGCCCGTAATCAGTTCAAAACTATAACCTTCCATTGTATCTCTCCTGTCACCCCTGATATTATTGTTCAAAAAGTTTAGATTGTATTTTCTACAATTTTTATTATATGACTTAATTTATTTTTTGAAAATTAAAAGTAACAAAAAGTTTACGTAAATCGACAAAATTCAAAACTTATTTATTAACTCTTTCATACACAAGTAAATCCTGAACACGGCAATCCAAAACATCACAAAGTTTATCAACTGTATCCAGTCCGAAGTTTGAATGCTTTCCGTTTATAATTTTGGAAATTGTTGTTGCATGAATTCCGGTTTCCCGCTGGATTTCAACAGCAGAAATATCTTTCTCCCACATTAATTCTCTCAGGCGAATTTTAATCATATAAACATTTTAATTATATATTTTTAGGATTGACAAATCTTGGCATATACGCTAATATCATGGCATATATACCAATAACTTGTTGAATTAGTTAATAGTAGGTTGAAAATGAACATACAAAAACATAAAAATAAAGCCTTTACTCTTGCTGAAGTTCTTATAACACTCGGTATAATCGGCGTAGTTGCATCGATGACTTTACCTGCACTTATAGCCAGCAACAGAAATAAACAGCTGGAATCTGCCTTAAAAAAAGAATATTCTCTTATATCTCAGGCTCTCGACTTTTATAATGCCGAATATGGCGTAAGAATTACGCCTGAAAATACTTCTCATACAACCCTAAAAACTAAACTTCTCCCGTATTTCAAAATTTCCAGAGATTGCGGACGCGGTTCAGAAGGAACTGCTGAAGAACTAGAAAAAACATGTATTCCTAATTACGGAAATGAAGGAACCACAGAGAAAAGTTCCAAGACTTACACAAATTTAAACGGTAAAAATTACATAGATTTAACAAGATTTGATGACGGACAATTTGTACTAATTGACGGTGCACTGGTATTAATTGAAAATGCTAATGCTGGGCAATTATTTATTTCGGTTGACGTAAACGGTTACGGGAAACGCCCGAACAGATTAGGTCAGGATTTATTTATGTTTGAAATAAATGATAAGGGTGCATTACTCCCGATGGGCGTAGCCGGAACTTTTTATTACGGAGAAAACAATGAATATTGCAATTCATCTTCAACAAACTCTATGAACGGGGCAGGCTGCACTTATAAAGCTCTTAATGAAAAAGATTATTTTAATAATTTACCTAAATAAAATTTAGTGTACTTTATAGAAATCAGTTCCTCCGAGAACCTTATCTTTAAGCCGTTTTAAACCTGCTCCATAGAAGTATTTGAGCTGTTCAGGGAACTGTTCCGAAATATCAATCAAATACATATCATGGATGATAAACTCTTTTAACAAAAATACTATATCTTCATTTTTTGTCCACAAGACATCAGGATTTTCGTGTTTTTTGTTTTCAATTTTACCGAACAAACCTTCCTGATTATCGGCCGTAATAAATATCATCTTTCCGCCGAGTGCATACTCTATTTCTCTGCCGTTATAATGACGAAAGACCGTTCCGAAATTGCAGCTAAAATTGTCGTAGCCCACCATTTTGATATCCAGTCCTCTGTTATATGCGTCAAACAAATGTGATTCAAAATGTTTGAAATCTTGAGACCATATTTCCATAAAAATTTCTTTGCGTGCATTTTTAATAATTTCAATAATTTTTTCACGAATTGAAAATTCGCCGTAAATACTCAAAATAGGCTCTGTATAATTATCTTTCACATTCGGAAGCTTTTTTTCAAGATAATCGAGAGTGGATGTAATTTTTCTTCTGTATCTTTTGGTTAATTCCTTGGGTTTAATAGGTGTGTAGGTAATTGGTTTTGAGTTAGAGGATGTAACAATGCGAGCGGCTTCAAGAGCTTTTAATGTATCATAAGCTCTTGCCTGCGGAATATCAGCAAGTTTACTGACTTCATACCCAGTTGCAGGATATTTTTTCAAAAGAGCAAGATAAACCTTTGCCTCATAGCTGTTTAAACCTAATTCTTTCAGATTTTCAACCAATTCATCCATAAAATGATTTTAGCAGATTTCACAAAGTGACACAAGCATTGAAAAAAATTAATAACTTACTTTAAAAGGATAATCATCAGGAATTTTCCAGTTGTTAAACTGAATAAGTGCTGTGCAGAATTGCTTATCCGCTGAGCCTTCGTCATGAGATCCTCCACCTTTACACCCTTTTAATAACGCTACTCTTGTACCGTCCCAATTCCATTTCCAAGGTTCAAAGCCTTTGTTATAGTGATATTTCCAACCTTGACTTGTACCGTCTGCAGGATAAAATTCAAAAGAAAACGAACATATTCCGTTGGAAGCGTCGTAAGCTAATCCATATTGCTTTATGCATTTATCAGGTTTACCAGGATAAAACGTCCAGTCACGGGTATTTTTACCAGATGGCTTGAGGGCAGAACCATCCGGAAAATAAATTATAAATGAGCCGTCCGTTTTTGTTTCAATACTTGTAATTTTTAAATAAGGAGCCAGATATTTTTTGAACCATTTTTCTGATTCTGAAGACCCTGCAACCGGATTACCGTCTTTATCTAATTCAGCCCCTTTCAAATCCTGATACCAGAATTTTTTGTCACCGTAATCAACTTCTGCCATTTTAACAGCCTGATTAATGGCAGAATAAAATTTCATCAAACGAGTCTCTACAACTCTGTTATTATTTTTTTGTATTAATGCGGGCAGTGTTAATGCTGCAACAATTCCAATAATTCCAAGGGTAATTAAAACCTCTGCCAATGTAAATGCATGTTTTTTTTGGGTAAAAGTAAATGGCTTATTTTTCATACAACCTCCTTTAAATATTATTATATGACATTTAACAGCATAAGTCAATATAATAATGTAGTAATGCTTTTTACATCCATTATTATAATTGCCTGCAATATCTATAATTGGAAAAAAGGAGCATTTAATGAGTTACTTGAAAAAAGGACTTGGCGATAACATCAAAATACTTAGAAAAATGAAAGGCATTACGCAGGAACAACTTGCAGGACTAATAGAAATTGACCAACGCCAGCTTGCCAGAATAGAGGCTGGAGAGAGTTTTGCAACAGCCGAAACTTTAGAAAAGATAAGTGAACATCTTAATGTTTCAATTAAAATTCTTTTTAATATAGAAAACAAAGAAAACGACAAAATGACATTAGAAGTCATAGAAAATTATAACAATAACTACACAAAGTTAAATAATATAATAAAAAAGATTGCATCAAACAACAACAAAACCGAATTTATGATTCTGGCCTCTGAAGCTCTGGACAAAAGGATTGCAAGAGAAAAATTAAAAGGCTACCTGCTTGGACTTGATTTAAAATAGCCTTTATGAAAATAAAAACAATATAGCTAAAAGTTTATGTTTATGAAATAAGCCCTATAAGAACAGAGGATTTTTTAGAATGATTAATACTGAATATCTAGAAAGATGCCTTGAAACACTTGAAAAAACGATGTAAAAAACTTGAAGAAAGTTATTGAGAATGGATAAATTATCCGTAAAACCTGAACATTTGAAAATGCTGACAGATATTTTCAACTCATACTGCCCTAATGCTGAAATCTGGGCCTACGGAAGCAGAGTAAACGGTGATTGCCATGAAGGCAGCGACCTTGACCTTGTCGTAATTGATTTTCACTCGCCAACAGCAAAACTTTATGAATTAAGAGAACTACTCAGAGAAAGCAACATCCCTTTTTTGATTGATATAAACGAATTTAACACTCTCCCGCCTTCTTTTCAGGATGAGATAAAACTTAACTATGTTGTTGTTTATAAAAATTAAGAAATTAGTAGCAAAAAATTTCTTTTTTGTTTTTTATGATAATATAACTTTAAAAATAAGGGATATAGTATGCAGATACAAAAATTAGGCTCTCCTAATAATAATATTTATAAACCAAAGTTAGCAGACAATTCATGGCAGATTGTATCTCAACAAAAAGATGTATTCTTTGGAAACAGGAGAAAAACAAAATATTACGAGCAAACTTCCGTTAACAGTATTGAGAACATGGATATTGAAAATGCAGTAATCAAAAAGCCTAACATATTAACACAAACATGTAATTCCACATCAACTGTTCAATCTATAAATAATTCTAATATTACAAATATAAAAGGTTTTGATAACTGTATATTATCTATAACAAACAATTCGACAATAAAAAATGCAGAAAATTTTAGTTATATTATATTAGATAGCTCCTCAATAAATACTATTAAAAATACTGAACATGTGAAAGCTAAATTAGGTTATTTACAAGACTATAATAATTTAAATACCTCAAAAATAAATTATGTTAATACAGGATATTTAGAAGCTGAAGAATTAAGCGAAATAAACGAAGCATATGCCAATTCAACAAACCTTGCTACCGGAGTAAAAATTATTAACTTAACTACTAATAAATTAAGCATAATTCCTCCTTCACCAGACATTGAATCGATATTACAAAAACGCGTAACTATTGAAAATGCTAATATAATTCTAGAACCTGTAAATAAGTTTTCTTTATATTCTATTTTTTCTAAAGATGAAGAAAGGGGTTCTGCCAATATTAAATTCGCCAAAATAAATAATCTCCTTTGTGATAGATTGTATTCAACAAATTCAATAATAAATAAAGCAAATGTTAGAGAATGTAAAAAAATTATTAGGTCACGAATTAATGAATTACGCACATCTGATTTAAAAATTATCAAGAGTTCACAAATTAATAAAGTAATAACATCATCACATGAGTTTATATTCAACATAGACGAAAAATCAACTATAAATACAGTTGAATTTGAAAAGCCTAACGGGACATTAATAATAGAAAATAATGGCAATTTTATTCCAAATACAAATGTAATAAATGGCACCAAAGAATATATTCTAAAAAATATTAAATTAGATAAATTTAATATTCCTAAAAATTTAACTGCAAAAAATGGAGTTGAAATTAATTTTCTTGAAGTAGAAGAACCAAATGCTGTAATAAAAATTATAGGTAATGCAAAAATAGATAATATAAAATTCAAAAATGGCGGAAGCGTGATTTTAGAAGATGATGAAAATGGAAAACACCCTGACATTAACAATATTAATGTTAAAAACGGTGAAATATTAAAAAATTTTGCATTAAAAGGTCTTGAAAAAGTTGCAGGAATGGAAGAGTTAAAACAGCAATTAAGAGAAGATTTAATTGAACCATTAAAACACCCGGAATTATACAAAAAATATGGTCTTGATGTAATAAATGGATTTTTAATGTACGGTCCTCCAGGTTGTGGTAAGACATTCATTGCCAAACAATTAGCAGAAGAAACCGGCCGATATTTAGTAGAAATAAAACCAAGTAATACAAGTAGTTCTTATGTACATGAAACAGCACAACAAATTGCAAGAAAATTTTCTGAAGCAAAAGCTAATAAACCTTCTATTGTTTTTATAGATGAAATTGAAGCACTTGCTCCTGTTAGAGAAGGCTTGGGTTCTGATGGTACAGCTGTAGATATTAATGAACAAGTAACTGAATTATTGCAACAAATTAACAATAGTAAAGATTCAGATATTATAGTAATATGTGCATCTAATGAACCACAACGTATTGATAAAGCAATTAAAAGAACAGGAAGGTTAGATAAAAAAATATTTGTAAGTAATCCGGATAAAATCACAAGAAAAGCCTTATTTAAACAACAATTAACAAATATATATACTGAAAAAAATATTGATGTGGAATTGCTTGCTAAAAATTCAGAATATTATACAGCTGAAGATATAAGAATGGTAATAAGAACTGCTGCAATTAAAGCTATGAAAGAAGATAGACCAATATCACAGGAAGATTTAGTAAATTCTTTAAATCTAGTTAAACCATCCTTATCAAAATCACTAATTAATGAGTACTATAAAAAGGGGGAAATGCAATGAAAATATGTAAAGTAAACGTATATTCTTTTCAAGGTAATAATAAAAAGCCTGACAAAAAAACTTACCTATCATATCCTGTTATGCAAGGCATTGGTGCCGCTGCAGGGTATCTTATTCCATTAAATGATATTGACGGGCAAGACATAACAGTAGCATCAAGAGGCGGATTAGCTATGAAACAAAAAACTAAAGTTCCAAACATTGTTGGTAAATGGAAAAATGCTCTTATCGGTGCTTTTATCGGAACTGCATTTGCTGCTGTTTATGATTTTATAAAAACCGAAAAACAAAAATAAACTTATTTCTCTTTTGGCTCTTTATTTCTCAAAGCGTCTAAATCCGCCTGAATTTCACGGGCTTTTTCGTTTAATTTGTTATAAACCTGCGAATTTATTTCCCCGCCAATCAAAATAAGAACCGACGTATAGTACAGCCACACCATTAATACAGCAAACGCCCCTATTGTTCCGTAAACCATGTTGTAGGTTTTCAGATTGTTCACATAAACAGAAAAGCCCCACGAACCGACAAGCCAGAATATGCAGAAGAAAAATGTTCCCGGTAATGCACTTGTCCTTTTAAACTTTTCGTTTCCGCGTAAATCCGGCAGTATGTAATAACTCAAAAATGCCATTAAATACAATGCAGCAAATGCAACAGGCCAACGGAGAGTCAATAAGGTTATTGCAACAGCCTTCGACATATGAAAATGCGTCATCAAAAAATTAATAATAAGTTTTCCGAAAACGATAAGGTTTATCGTCAGAAACAAAACCATAGTATCAACGAAAACCATTATCAGAGAAAGAATTCTGGTATAAACGAAATTTCTTGTTTCTTCAACCTTATAAGCTCTGTTAAGTCCCTTCAAAACAACTGCCATGGCATTTGTGGAAAGAATTATGGTTATGCAAACACCGATTATAGCCATCAAACCGCCGTGAGAAAAAATCATAGCCTCAGATAAAACAGTATTAATTAAATCCATAGCCTGTGCAGGCATTATATTTGAAAGAAAAATTAAAACAGGATCCATTAAAGATTTGTTACCCATCCAGCCAAAAACAGCCGTCAAAAATAACATAAAAGGAAATATTCCTATAACCATCATAAAGCCCATCTCCGAGGCCATTCCGTAAAAATCATTCTCAATTACGGAGATTACAAGCCTCTTCATCGCTCTATAAAAACCCTGCAATTTTTCCTTTAATTTCTTCATAATTCGCGTTTTTTAATTTCTTCCGATATTTTTTTAACAGCGTCTTTCACTGAAGCTTTTATTACACATCCTGCTGCAAGACTGTGCCCGCCGCCGCCGAATACAGAACAAATTTCCGCAACATCAATTTTTTTACTCCTCATGGAAATCTTTGACATATTGGAACTTATTTCTTTAACCGTAAAAGCGACTTCTGTTGTAGAAATTGCTCTGAGTTTCTCGGTCAAACCTTCCGTACAGTCATCACCGGCATTAAACCGCTCAATATCTTTTTTATAAACTATAGTATAGACTACTTTGTCATCACATTCAAAAACAGCGTTACTAACGGCATTTGCCTGAAATAACACCAGACCCTTTGAATCGTTTTCATAAACTTTTTTATAAATTTCCGAAGGCCTAACTCCTATTTTTACAAGCTCAGCAACTGCATCAAAACTTTTTGAAGTTGTATTATCAAATCTGAAAGAACCGGTATCAGTAAGAATTGCCGTATAAAGGCATTTAGCTGTTTCAAGCGAAACGTTCCAGTTCATCTCCTTCATCAAAGAAAGCAAAAGTTCACCGGTAGAACTTGCGTCCGCGTCAATAAAATTCAGTTCCGCATAGCCGTTATTAGTCTTGTGATGGTCAATATTTATTGTATGTCCGGCTTTATCAAAAAGTATTGCAGCTCCCGCCATTCTGTCATAAGCTGCAATATCAACATTAATAACGACATTATACTCTCTGGATTTATCATATTCTTCAAGAGATTTTGCCTCGCTAATATAAGGCAAAAACTTGTAAATTTCAGGCACATGTGAAATTACAAGCATATCGGCTTTTTTCTTAAAAT
Organism: Candidatus Gastranaerophilales bacterium; assembly: GCA_944325865.1. Lineage (GTDB taxonomy): Bacteria > Cyanobacteriota > Vampirovibrionia > Gastranaerophilales > Gastranaerophilaceae > Scatousia. The sequence continues at coordinate 297,440 of CALVBS010000002.1, forward strand.
TATCCTTTATTGCCGAATACAAGCCGCACATTGAGCCTAATGTATCTCCGTCCGGATTTAAATGAGAAACAATTAATATGTTTTTACCCGACTTTATGATATCATTTAATTGCGTACAATCCATTTCTTTATATTAGCACAAATAACGGGGAGTGCAAAATTTGAAAAAAATTCTATATACAGATTTTACAAGCACTGACGAAATCATTTCAAAACTTCTTGAAGAAAAAGAGTTTAAGCGTGCAATGACGCGTTCTAATCTGTATAAATTCTGGTCAAAAGTTGCCGGTGCAAAGTTTGCGGCAAAATCAAAACCTTATTCAATGCTTGGCGGCGGAGTTATGGTAATAGCGTGCGAAAATTCAATAGTTGCACAGGAATTGATGCTGAAAAAAACACAGCTTCTTGTAAAATTCAAGCCATATCTTGAATCATTAAAAATTAATGTAAAAGATTTAAAATTCGATGCTAAAAAGTGGGAAGGAGAATAATTCTAAAAACGCAAAAATTTTTTTGTTCGGATTTTATGTAAATAAACATAAAAGGAGAATTCATGCAAATACAACGAACAAATAACTATAATCCCAACTTTCAGGCATACAAATTAAGTTCAATTACAGACAGGGCAAAAAAAATTGATATATACTCCCTTACATCAAAAGACGAGGATATAATTGACAGGATGCTGAATGTAGCAAGAGGTCAAAAATTTCCGGATGACTCAAAAAAACTCGGTACAGGAAGTGTTAAAGAAATATTTAATAATGCATTAAAACGAGCCAAAAACATAACTGCATCATCAAATGACAAAGTATTACTGGCAGTTGAAGACAACAGCAGGATTACAGGTATTATGGACATAAGAGAAGCCGGTGATATGCACGTGAAAGGTCTTGCAGTATGGAATGGCAACAATATAACAAGAGACGGTCTTGTTAGTACTGCACTAAATGATGTATATAAGACAACAAAGGATTTTGCATGTCTGATTCTTCCAACATCAAAATCTTCAGACACTATAAAAACTTATTTCAGAAAACTTGGTTTTAAAACTCCTAAAGATTTTGGCAACAAAGATTTAATGGTTGAAGGTCATAATCTTCAAACAACTATCGAAAAAATTAAAAATCAATTTGGTGACAATTATATTGACTTAAAACAGAAAAAGAACTTTGACCTGAAAGAAGTGCTAAAACTCGACGAATAGAAGATACTCTAGGCAACACCGCATAAATTGTCAATTTCAGAAATTTCATCTTCCAGAAGTCCTTTTTGGAAAAGTTCGCATTCTTCAGCCATATTCAAAATCTCTTCATATTTAGGATTATGCAAAACATGAGAAAGGTCGTCGATACCCTTATACTCAATAATATATTCTGACGGATGTCTTTCCTTAATTTTTATAAATTCGCAATCCTCATACATATTCAGCAAACTTTCAATAAGCGGGATTGATTTTCCGAGAAAACTTGCACATCTGCCAAGCTGTACATGTCCGTTATTATTATTTCCCGCAAATTTAAGCATTCCCGAAAACGTTTTTAAAAAGTCCTTTTCATCAAAATATTTAATATCATAATTCATCATATGAATACTTTTTGCACAAGAATCTTTCACAATCATTTCAAAAGTTTCTCTGTCTGCAGGGTAGTCAAAAAACATAACAGAATCACACTGCGGAATATTTTCACGCGTAAAAGTTTTTTCCGAAATATTCTTAAACGGTTTAAGCATTTCAAGAATTTGTCTGTTTTCAGCAAATACCATAATATTCTGTTTGGTATTTCCGACATAATCGTTTACCTGTGGAAGAATATCCGTTTTTTTACGGTGGTCGTAAATTTTTAAATGATTTTGTTCCTCAGCAGATTCTTCTTTTAAGTATTCGGAATGAATGTCGTCAACAATAAGCTGAACAGAAACATTTCCGTTAAATTCATTAATCTGCGGATGGAAAGCCACATCAAGCGGATCTCCGTTAACAAGTGAAATATCACCCATCTGCCAGCGGATACAATTAAATTCACTATCACCTTTTTGAACAGTCAGACGGAGATGATTTTTGTTCTCACCCATTAATTTTTTCTGCTTAATTTTTAAATTTTTCATAGCAAAAACAGGGCTGGGATTAGATGCTCCGAACGGTTCCATACGTGAAATCTCTTCAACCAGATCTACCGTAATATCATCCGGCGTAAGTTCTAAATCCACTTTTAAAAATGGTTTTAAATCTTTACCTGTTGACATTTCTTTTACAATTTTCAAGAGATTTTCTTTAACTTGTTTGAAAGGAACCTTGTCCGGAGAAAAAGAAAGTCCCGCAGCGAGTGAATGTCCTCCGAATCCGTCAAGCAATTCACCAATTTGGCTTATCGCTTCATAGAGATGAACCCCTTCAATACTTCTGGCAGAACATTTTATCTGTTTTGTTTCTTCCGAATATGTCATAAGGAATGCAGGTTTATAATATTTTTCAACAAGCTTTGACGCAACAATTCCGATAATTCCGACATGCCACTTTGAATTAAAAAGTACAATAGCAGGGTTCCTGTTACCCTCTTTTTGCACCATTTCATCGGCTTCGGCAAAGATTTCCTGACAGAGATTCTGGCGGACTTTATTAAACTCTTCAAGATTTGTAATTGCCATTTCAATTTCCTGCGGATTATCGGAAATAAGCAGTTTAATGGCTTCTTCAACGGTATCAAGCCTTCCTGAGGCATTAATTCTCGGAGCAACTCCGAATGCAATAGTTTCTGCATTCAACCCTTTTTCAACATTATATCCCGCACGTTCAAGTAAACGTTTCAGGCCGTAATGCTTGCCCTGTGCTATTAAGTTAAGCCCGCGGGTTACAATATATCTGTTTTCCCCGACCAGAGGAACGACATCGGCAACAGTACCCACAGCAGCATAAGGAAGAATTGATGTTATAAAATCAGTTTTTTCATAATGCTGCAGAAGAGCGGTTGCGACTTTAAAGGCAACACCAACTCCTGCAAGAGAGGTCAAAGACAGTATATCTTTTGCCGATAACTTTTCATCCAGAGCATACGGAGCTTTTGGATTAATTATTGCATAAGCTTTAGGTAATTCTTCAGGGGCTTCGTGGTGGTCAGTTATTATTACATCAATTTTGAAACTGTTTATAAAATTAACAGCTTCAGCATCAGAAATCCCGCAGTCAACGGAAATAATAACTTTCGGTTTAAGAGCTGTCATAAGTTTGACAAGAGCTTTTGTGTCAAAACCGTGGCCTTCCTTTTCTCTGTCAGGAATAAAATAATTCACATTGGCCCCGAGATGAGTAAGTGTCCTGTACAAAAGCGAAGTTGACGTAACTCCGTCCGCATCAAAATCGCCGTATATAACAATCTTTTCCTGATTATCAATAGCTTTTGACAATCTTTCAACAGTTTTAGGCATATCAGTAAAAACATAAGGAGAATACGGAGTAAATTCAAGCGGATTTAAAAATTCCCGCATTTCCTCTTCCGTCTTTATCCCTCTTGAAATTAAAAGTCTTTTTATTAAAGATTTTTCATCGGAATCAACTTTATTAAATATCCACTCTCTGATAGCCATACCTGAATAATAGCACAAATTAAGGGGGGTGCAAACATTTAACAATTATTCAGCAGCATATATATTTAATAATAAATTTCAGTTTAAAAAGTTGCGGCATACCACTTTAAGGGTATGCCGCAAAAATCTTTCCTTTTTCTGCACAAAGTGCTGACCAGAATATGTTACTAGGAATTGTTGTTATTTTTATATCTGTAACTCAACATACTGTAAGTATCTGAAGTAGAACTTGATTCACTTCCGTAAAATACTGACATGTCAGTTGCAAATTTGTTGTTAAACTCATCTTCTTTTTCCAATCTGGCACAATTTACGCTGTATGCAGAAATCTCCGCACTTGTAATTCTGCCGTCATGGTTTGTATCCATATCGTCAAAATGTTCAAGAATATTACTTATCGTATCTTCCGAAAGTCCGCTTGCACCCGATGCATACAACTGGGTTAATTCCTGTCTTGTCAAACCCTGAGCAGACATTCTGTTTGTTAAATTAGTCATTTCCGTTGATGAAATTATACCGTCATTATCCTGATCTATCTGCGAAAAGTTTGTCTGCAAATAAGATGCAAAAGTATTATTAAGATACGGGGCTTTTGTAGAATCACCCTGTGCTTTTGTTATATTTTCAAGTGTAACTCCGTTTGGATACTGGGCTGCAAGGTATGAGTAAGTATTGGTTAACCCTGCATAGATACCGGTTAACAGAGAACTTCCGTTAGAATTTGCCATAATATAGCTCCTCTTGTTTTAACTCATGACCATGTTAATGATTTTTTTGAAATTGTCAAGAGTATAACGGTTGAAATTTCTACCATCAATAATATTCAATAGAGCTGCAATCTGACCCAATAGTTTTTGACAAGAAAAAAGGCAATGTCTCCATCGCCTAAATAACCAGATTTTACACTATAAGTGTTCAGAAAGGAAGTTTTTTCCGCAACGCCTTATTATTCTCCGAGATTAATCTGCGAAAATTGAACAATTTTGTTTTTTCCGCGTTTTTTAGCGTTGTATAATGCGTGTTCCGCATATCTAATAATTGTATTAACATCCTCATCAACATTTTCAAGACACGGATAAGTCGAAATTCCCCCTGAAATTGTAATAGGATGTCTTTCCTCTTCTCCGGCAGGAATAAATTCCATCTTCTCAATATCACGTCTGAATCTTTCCGCAAAAAGATAAGCATTCTCCTCAGAGGTATTAGGAAGGATTAAAAGAAATTCTTCATCACCGTAACGAGTTAAGATATCTTCTTTTCTTATCAACTGTTTAAGTTTATCGGCAATAGAACGTAACAAGACATCACCCCAGTCATATCCGTAGATATCGTTAACAACCTTAAAGAAATCAAGGTCGAACAAAAGACAGGAAAGTTTTGTTCCGTAACGTTTTGCTCTTGACATTTCCTGCTCAAGACGTTCGTGAAGATATTTTCTGTTATGAAGTCCTGTCAATTCATCTGTTGTAGATACCTGAAGAAGCTTGTCTCTGAGTTCTTTAATTTTTAATAAAGATTTAGCACGAATTACAAGTTCTTCGTTATCAACGGGAGTCTTAATCAAGTCGTAAGTCACTGCACGAACAATCGTACCCTTAAACGGTTCACCGATAAAAAGAACAGGTGATTTAAATTTAGTAGTCATTAAAACATCTTTAAGATTAGGAACATCCTCAACCACAACCAATGCAGGGTTAAGCATTTCGTATTCTTTTAATTTTTCCGCATCTTCAATTCTGACATTTGTTTCATCAATGCCGGCCAGTACATCAGCCAATGCAGACTCTTTTTTGTTTGTATAAACAATAATATTTTTCATTATTAAAGCTTCCTTTTCTATACTCTCTCTTAACGGAAAGTGTATCATATAGCCCGTAAACTTTCAATTTGTTACAATTTTTTAATGTTTATTATAAATAAAGCCACAAAACGATTCTGGCATATTTTGCAATTAAAACGGCAATATAGCTAAAAATAAAATCATAAACTATCTTTAAACCGCTCTGCGATACAAGCCAGCTTCCCACAAAACCCCATCCCGTATGCTTCAATACGGCAAGCCCCATCATATAAGACAATCCCACAAGATGAATTAAAAGCACACTCAAAAAAACAGCCTTAGCCGTATTTTTATATGTATAACCGCCTTTTTTCAAAATTGTCCCGAGCAGAAATCCTGCAGGAATGTATGCGAGAATATAGCCGAAACCATATTCAAAAACATATCTCCAGCCTCCTCCGAGTGCAAAAACAGGCATTACAAAAAGTCCTATGAGTATGTATAGGATAATACTCGTAATCCCGAGCCTTCTGCCAAGCAGTCCGACAATAAAAAGAACGGCAGGAATTTGCGGAATAAATTGATAAGTATATAAAAAATCTTTAAATTTCAGCGGTTCACCGGAAAATAATTTTGCGGGAATTATAAGATGCGTAATATCAAGCTGTAAAAATGTTGATATTACAAGCAAAAAAGAGCAGAAAAGTATAAGCACAAGGCTTCCTATACTGAATCTTACGCCTTTTTTCTTAGGCTTAACCGTTTTAACACGGAGTTTTTTTTCTGCTGCTGCTTCCTCTCCCGTCATAAGATATTAACTGCCTTTGTTAACTGTGCAAATTTCTCTTTGTAATTCTCTTTAAATTTATCGTAAAAAATGTTTTCTGTCCACATTATTAAAGCATCTTCATTATTATCCTGATAGTAGCCTTTTCTTGTGCCGAGGGAATGAAAACCGTATTTTTCATAAAGTCCTATGGCAGCCTCGTTGCTTACCCGAACTTCAAGGGTTATGTATTTAACCATATTTTTGCGGCATTCTTCAATAATACTTGTTAAAAGTGCTTCTCCGACATGGTGGCGTCTGTATTTTTTTGCAACCGCAATATTTGTAATATGGGCTTCTTCAAGAATTTCCCAGCTTCCGGCATAACCGATAAGCTCACCGTCGGAATTAAATGCACTGTAATATTTGGCAAGTTCGTTAGACAGTTCGTTAAAAAAAGACTCTTTTGACCAGTGATGTTCGCCGTATGCCTCAGCTTCAATCGCAATCACCTGCTCAATATCTGCGGCCTTCATTCTTTCAATTTTTACGGTAAAAAGAGTATCCTGCATAAAAAAATCTTAGCACGCTGAAAAGTTATGTGCAATTTGTTTAGAGTCATATTACAAACTCAAACTTTTGTTCTGAGTATAGAAAAAAATGAAAATTTTCTTGAATCTTGAAACATCAGATACGGGCATCAAATCACTAATTTTGCAATCATGCAGTCGTACATGCCTGATAAATCCCCCTGTATCCTCCTTTAAAAAAGGGGGCAAAATTATACCTCTCTTTTAAGGAAAGTGACACATAGTGACAGAAGGGGTTAATAAATGTGGAAAAAATTATGCCTCCCTTTTAAGGGAGGGTATATATAATAAAAAGTATTAACTGCTAAATAATTCAAGGACGGAAGTTTTTCAGTTTGAAAAACTTCCGTCAGCTATCTCCATATCTCGCTTTTAAATCTTAACAATCAACGGGCGAAACCCTCGTTATGATATTTGAGCAGTCGTGCAAGATGCCATTCCCTTGCTTCGGCTTCTTCAATAGTGTTTTTTATATCCTCAAGTTCTGCAAGCAGTGTCTGCAAATCTTTTCTTTGGGAAACGTATGCCTGTTGCTGCTGTGCATGAGGTTCGCCAGCTTCCGTCCAGCCCATTGAAAAACAGTTGTTTTCAAAGATTTCATTCATATCAAACATACACACACCCTCCGACTTATTAATCTTTTTGCGTAATAAATGAATGGAACAGGTCGATTAAATCGAATTTTCCGTATTTTTCAGGTGCCGGCAATCCATCATACTCACTGTCGCCTGTAACTTTATGCAAATCTCTTACCTGCTGATAGTCAAGCGAATCAAAATTGAAACTTGTCATTTCAGCATAGTCAACCATTAAATCTTCCATATCCATAACTTTTTTATCTTTCATTACACACTCCTTTTATTGACTGATAACAGTTAAAATATCGGAATGCTTTCTCAAAAACTTTAAGATTTTAAATAATGTTGTTACATAATTTTACATAGCGTAAAATCCATTTGGATAAGTTCAAATTCTTTTGCTATATAATAAAATTATGAATATTATTCAGGAATTTGACACGATTACGGCAATAGCAACCCCTCTCGGCACAGGCGGGGTCGGAGTGATTAGAATTTCCGGCGATACAAGTTTTGATATTATAAAAAAAATTTTCTCAAAACAAAATCTTGAAGCCGGCAGGATTGCACACGGATGGATTACAGACAACGGTAAAAAAATTGACGAAGTGCTGGTGTTACCGTTCAAAGCTCCAAACAGCTATACCGGTGAAGATGTTATTGAAATTCACTGCCACGGCGGAATTAACGTTGTAAGAAATATTCTCGACCTTGTATTAAAAAACGGGGCAAGAACTGCAGAACGCGGTGAATTTACCAAAAGAGCTTTTTTGAATAAAAAGATGGACCTGTCGCAGGCAGAAGCCGTTGCAGACTTAATCCATGCAAAAACAAGAAACTTCGCAATCCAATCAGCTAAGAATCTTTCAGGTGTTTTAGGCGAAAAGATTTCCGAAATAAAAAAAGAAATTTTTGAAACACTGTCCAAAATCATTGCAGGTATAGATTTTCCCGAAGATGTTGCCGAACCCGAATACTCTTATTTGATTGCAAGTTTTGAAAAAGCTTTAAAAGAAATTGATGAAATTTTATCCTGTGCAAAGTCATCAGATATTTTACGCCAGGGTGTGAAAATTGCTATAGTAGGGAAACCAAATGTCGGGAAATCGTCACTGTTTAATAAATTGTTAAATGTTGAGCGGGCAATAGTAACGGATATTGCAGGAACAACGCGGGATGTTATTAAAGAAAATCTTGACTGGGATGTTGCAATAACGCTTATCGACACTGCCGGAATCCGCAAAAGCGACGAAGTAGGTAAAGTTGAAGAAATCGGAATTGAATATTCCAAACAGTCTGCAGATGAGGCTGATCTGGTGCTTTTCATTTATGATGCAAGCCACGGGATGAATGACGAAGATAAGGCTATCCTTGATTTGATAAAAGATAAAAATCATTTAATTATCGCAAACAAATGCGATTTAGTATCTGAACAAATTGACGGGGCAATAAACATATCCGTTGAAAACGGTTCCGGAATAGAGGAATTAAAGAACAAGATAAAAGAAATTGTATGCAATTTTTCATCCGACGATACAGAATTTATAACAAACAAACGTCAGCAGGACTGCCTTGAAAAATGCAGAGAAAGTTTGGTTAATGCTCTGGATGCAGCAAAAGCCGGAGAACTTCAGGATTTGATTTCAATAGATTTAAAATCGGCACTTCTTTATCTTGACGAAATTACGGGTGAAGTTATTACCGATGAAATTCTTGAGAATATCTTCTCTCATTTCTGTATCGGCAAATAAATTGTCCGGAAAATATGCTTTATTTTAATTGTTTAAATATATATTAGCCAACCTATAGCTGAAGAGTGGTAAAATTCAGATTCTTTTTAAAAAGATTATCTATTAATTTTGCATTTTTTTCTTTTTCAAAGTCTGATATAGGCGGATTATTAAAATCCCGGATTGTTTGAGTATGGTCAGTATAGTAGCAGGTAGTTTTAACCATCTTATTATCTTTAAATTCGTATTTTGATACCGAACTTATTATATTTGAATCTTTTTTATAGTTAATACATTGTTCAACCCGTTCGGTTAAAGGATTAATTTCTTTAACCATGCTTATGCTCTTCCCGTCCGGACGAAAAATTGAAATACGTGTAACCCTGTCATAAATACTGTGGTATTCATGGATTGATGTAATTTTATTTTCATCCCGAAGACTATAGTTAACTGTTTTCAATTTTTTTCCGGATTTTCTGTTATATTCAGTGACAGATTTGTAGAGTGTGTAATTTGTCGTTCTGATTTTTTGACCTGTTTTTTCATCGTATTCATCAACTGATTTAATTTTTTTGTCATTAAAGTAATCATAATAGTTTGTTTTAATTTTTGCTCCTGATTCTTTGTTATAAAAATGAATACGGTCAATTTGCGAGGAATTTCGTCTGTAAACAATTTCCTGATTATATTTTTCATCAGGATTGTAAGTTAAATTCTTGTTCAGCAAATCCAGAAATTTGGACTGCGGTAATACAAAATACTCCGGAATAGGGTTTTCCGCAGGTTTTGGCAATGTTGATATCATGCAAATTCTCCTTATAGTTAAAATTTAACTTTAAGGTATTATATTTCCATGAATATCTTTAATTAATTCCCCGGTCGGCTATATTAAATTTACAAGTCCCGTAGAGTGGTCAAAGTGACATTTTGCAATATACAAACTTCCGTTATCAACAGCATCTTTAACTATTTTTGATTTTTCAAGCAAAACTTCTTCAACCCAGCGTGTATGTTCCTGTGCAAAATAATTGTGGCATGTTATATCCTCTTTTTTCTCAAGCACAGGATAAACACATTTTATAATTGATTGAAAATCGTCCGTAATTTCCGGATAATGATCTTTTGCATATTTCATAACACCGCAGTCATCGTGTCCGAGAAGAATTACGAGAGGAACACGAAGTTTTTTTACAGCATATTCAATACTCTCTATAATGTTCGGTCCGGCCGTAATTCCGGCAACTCTTATAACAAACAGCTCTCCTATCCCGCAGTCAAAAATAATTTCCGGCACAACTCTGGAATCAGAACAGCTTAACACAGCAGCATAAGGCTCCTGATGAAATGCATACTTCCTCAAAGTTTCAAGACACATGTTCTTTGCGGTAGGTGTTCCTTCCACAAAATTTCTGTTTCCTTTTAATAATTTTTCAAGTTCATTCTTTGCCGCTGCCGGAATATTTTCCGGAATATTAAAATTATTGCTCATCTCATTCTCCTTTTATTAAAACAGTATATCATGAAAAGAAACCCGGTTAATTATAAATGTATGTCAATACTGGACAAAAGTTCAATTCAAATGTTATAATAAATTATACGCCTTATTTTATTTTTTATTAAATATTGTTCCTTTTATAACAAAACACGAAAGGAACATTTATGGGAAAATCTTCATTTACAAACGGAACCGTCAGAGTGAACGGTCAGACAAAAGCTTCAACCTACAAAAAAGGGAATACCGTTTATACGGATTACAATATGTCGCCTTATGAAAAACAGGCTTACGATTATGCACAGAAATCATTTGCGGAAAACCTTCCAACGCTTAATGTTTTCTCCGAAGATACTCAAAAACAACTCCAAAAACAAATGAATGCATATAAAAATAAAGGCATTGAGACAATCAATAACATTTATACTCCGATGCTGGACAATATGAAAACTGATATTGCCTCACGTTTCGGAAACTTTGACAATTCATCATTCCTGAACAGTCTCAATGATATTGAGTCAAGCCGGGCTAATGCCATAAGCGATTTTGCACAGGATATGACCCTGAAAGAAAATGATTTAATCAATGATGAACTTTCGAGAAGGTATCAATATATGAGTTTTCTTAACGGAATAAACAATCAGGCATTAAGTAATCTTTCCACATATTCCGCTCTGACATCCAGAAACAGTTCGGGAGGAAATTCCTCATCAAATTCAGGTTTAAGAGATATCGGTTCATATATAAATATGGGCTTACAACTATTAAGCTATCTATAATAATTTATTTTTTAAGACCGGAATATCTTCCGGTCTTTTTGTTTTGTTAGGTTTCGTAATATGATTTAACTTAAATTGTTATATAATAAGCCTGTTACTATTTTTATGCTATTATTAAAAATAGATAATTGATTATTTTTTTAGGGAGAGTAGAAATTATGAATTTTTCAAAGGTTATAAACTTTGTTAAAAAGTACGCTGAAATTTTTACAATTTTAGGCCTTGCAGTGCTTTTTTATTTTATATTCTTTTTTAATATAGGGAATTACGCATTAATGGACGTAGATGAAACAAGATACGTTTCCATGGCCCGCGACATGTTTAATACTAAAGATTTTATGACACTTTATTTGAACGGAGAATTCTTTTTTGAAAAACCCCCGCTTTACTTTTGGCTTGAATGTTTTTCTTTTGCATTATTCGGCAAAGTTAATGAGTTTACCGCACGTTTTCCTGTTGCTTTATGCGGAACATTAATTTGCTTTCTGAACTATTTTATGGGGAAAAAAGTTTTCTCCAGAGCATACGGAGTTGTTTCTTCGTTAATTCTTGCCACTTGCTTTGAATTTGTTATTCTTGCAAAGTTTGCCATTCTTGATATTGTAGTATCAACTTGCGTTGCTTTTTCCATAATGTTTGGAATGATAACATTCTTCTGCAAAATGGAACATAAAAAATTCTTTATCTGGTTGTTTTATATATTTTCCGGACTCGCTGTTATGGCAAAAGGGCTGCCTGGATTTATTGTTCCTTTTGGTGTCATAATTTTGTGTTTGCTTGCAGCTGATAAACTTAAATCGGCATTAAGACCTAAATATCTGTTTCCGGGGCTTACAATGTTTTTTCTTATTGTATTACCTTGGCATATCGCAATGCTCCATATCCATAATCCGATGTTCTATGAAGAATATATTATAAAACATCATCTGGCAAGATTTTTAAGTTCAAATGATATAAACCGTGCCGAGCCTTTCTGGTTTTATTTTGCAAACCTTTTCTGGGGGCTTATTCCGTGGACTTTTTCTGCGATTGCCCTTATCATCGCCAAAATTAAAGGTTTTGATAAAAAAATACTTGAATGGAAAAATATTAAATTTAATAAATTGAAATTTGATAACCTTGATAATCCGAGAAAATTCCTTGTTCTCAACTGGATTGCAGCATTATTTATAATGCTTTTCTTCTCGGCATCAAGTACAAAATTGATTACTTATATTTTACCTATATATATCCATCTAGCATTTATTCTCGGGTTCGCATGGGTTAACTATATTGAACAAGGAAAACATAAAAAAGCTATTGACCTTTCAATATATATATGGGGCGGGTTATGCCTGTTAATCGCATTTGCAGCATTGTTTACCCCGCTGTATCTTCCTGATTGGCTCTATCAGGATATACTTTCAGCAAAATGGATGAGTATAGGATTTGTAACCTTCTGCGGTGCATCCAGCATTATTTGTTTGATAAAAAACAAACCATGGGGAGTATTTTTTACCTATGTAATCTTTACTCTGCTGGTTTCGGCATTCTGCACAAAAGAATTTTTTAACATTGACTACAAATTCGGACAGAATGATTTGATGGAATTCGCGAAATACGCACGTCAAACAGGGGATGAATTACTTTCTTTCGGTGATACAAGACGTTATTCACTTCTATATTACTCAGGATATCATGTAAAATACATTGAACAGACAACTTCCGACAATCTGGCCGAATATCTTGAAGGCGGCGAAGATTTAATCTCAATACGTAAAAAATATCTTGACAAATATGCAGAAAATATAGATTATAAAATTATACTTGACGGCAGAAAATATGCCTTAATAAGAGGAGTGAAATAATGCTGAAAAGATATGAAAAATTTCTGGAAGAATTTGACGGAGCTTTGTTAAAATACTTTGAACTTCACAAAGATTACATCAAATGTAAAAAAGGTTGTACAGATTGTTGTATAAAAGGAGAATATCCATACTCACGTCTTGAGGCGGAATATCTCATGCAAGAATTTATGAATCTGCCAAAAGACATAAAAGACGATATCAGAAGAAATATCATCATTATAAAAGAAGAAAAACTTAAACATAAAGGTGAAAGATTTACATATACATGTCCGTTTCTGGTAAACAGCCAGTGTTCGGTCTATTCACACCGCGGGATAGACTGCCGTACTTACGGGCTGGCCTGTCTGCAACAGGACGGGAAGGTAAAATTGCCGAACTGTGCAACATTAGGGCTGAATTACAGTGAACTTTACAACCCGAAAACAAAAGAATTAAATATTACAGATCCGATAAAACAGGATTTGAGAATTGATCACTGTCTGAGAAGTCCTCTTGCAGAAAAATACGAACTGGAATGCGGAGAAATAAGACCTTTAATTGATTGGTTTTAAAGTGTTTTCGTAAATATAAATCGATAAATATTCTCACTTTTTTGAAATTTTGTAAAATTTGTTAGGAAAAGGCTTAAAAAACATGTAAAAAAGAGTTATACTACTAATGTAGTATTAAGTAGAAGGTTTTACATTGATTTCAAATTTATAATCTAAGCCATCTAAATGGCGGATTGTAAAACGCTTACGGGAAAAGTAGAATATGTTTAAGTAATGTTAAATTTGCATATAAATTTAACAATTTAAAATATTCACGGCTTTTAAAACTTACATCAGGCAGGTCAGAATTTTGGAAGAAAATACGGTTAAAGTCAATAAAAATACAACAAAAAAAAGTGCGGCCAAACCCGTTTCTGACAGGGTTTCCAATCCTATTGCAGCGGAAAAACCGCCGGCAAGGAAAAAATCTTCTTCAGGAACAAGAACATTAAAACAAACCGCAAAAGTAGCCGATTTGCCTTTAAGCCAGACTCCTGTTACTTCTCCCATAGATAATAATATAGTTGCAAAAATAAATAATTTTACACAGAGACGCAGTACAAACAAGCTCTATGGCGGATATCTGACGAATTCACTCTCGGCAAACAAAATAGTTAATTATCCTGAATTAATTCAAACACTCAACATTGCTTTGCAGGATAAAAAATCTGTCCACGAACTTTTTTCTGCCGTTCATGATGTTTTTACCGAAAAAATGAATTGCTCATTCACGGCTTACGGACTTTATCATGAAAAATCAAAATGTATAAATTTAAAACTGACCAATAAACTTGGAAGCACATATTCATCCAAAATTTTCACATCAAACGAGCAAAACCCTGCCGTTGAATGTTTTAACAGTGCAAACGCCGTAATGCTGAAAGACAATTCTTTTTTGAAAATTCCGTATTTACAGAGTTCTTCTGTTATTATTCTACCCCTGATATCTATCGGGAAACCGCTGGGGGTTTTGATATTTGGTAAAGAAAATCTTGACTGCAATATAGGACTTTTATCGTTCATTGCAAGTTATATTGCAATGTTTATACATAATATTGATTTGCTTGAAAAAACAAATAAATTTGCCAATACTGACACATTGACATCACTTTATAATCACAGAGGATTTCAGGAAGTTCTTGCCGCAGAATTAAAACACGCGGAAGATACCGGAACAAATCTTTCTATTATAATGTTCGATATAAATAACATCTCAAAAATTAACAGAGAACTCGGACATGCAAAAGGCGACGAGGTAATAAAACTTCTTGCCGAAAAAATCAAACAGAATATGCGTTCAGCTGATAAAGCAGGACGATATGGCGGCGATGAACTTGCAATTATCCTGCCGAACACCAATACAGCAGATGCAAAATATCTGGCAGAATATATAACATACTGTCTGTCATGTTGTTTTGTGGATGATGTGGGGCCGGTAAAAGTTTCTGTAGGCATTTCAACGTATCCGGAATGTTCAAAAAATCAGGAAAAACTACTTATACTTGCAGAACAAGCCATGTATATTTCGCAGGCAAAAGGTTACAAAGAAGGAATGTCCGCAATTATAAGTTCTTCAGACTTTAACTTCTGGGATAACGATGCACTGAATTCATTTGCGGAAGTTATAGCAAAACGTCACTCACAGCTCGGCATTAATTTTGAAGACGAACTTGTACATAAATTTAACAACGAACAAATAATTTCACAAAACCATTTAATAGAAATGGTTACATCTCTTGCCGGAGCCATTGATGCGAAAGACCCTTATACAAAGGGCCACTCGACATCGGTTTCAAGATATTCGGAAGCACTGGCAAGAGCAATTAATCTGCCTGAAGATGAAGTTCAAAGAATTACACTCGGGGCACTGCTTCATGATGTCGGGAAAATCGGCATTCCGGAACAGGTTCTTAAAAAACCCGGGAAACTTGAAGGCGAAGAATGGGAAATTATGAAACAGCATCCTGTTATAGGTGCTGAAAAGGTGCTGGCTCCAAATGAGGCTTTAAGCGACTTAATTCCTATTGTTAAGTATCACCATGAACACATAGACGGTTCAGGATATCCATGCGGATTGAAGGGAGAAGAGATTCCGCTTGCCGCAAGAATTGTTGCCGTTGCAGATACATACCATGCCCTGATAAGCGACAGACCGTACAGAAAAGGTATGACTGTAGAAAAAGCCTGCCAGATTCTGCAGGAAGGTGCAGGAAAACTCTGGGATGCTGATCTTGTAAGACACTTTATTGCTATCGCTCCATCGCTTGCAACAAGTATTTAATATCAATATAAATAAATATCTTAGAACGCATCAGTTTTAATAGGATTTTTAAATTTAGTAATATTACCCTGGAAGAGAAGCTTAATAGTTGCAAGTCCGCCATTTCTGTGTTTTGCGACAATAATTTCGGATTCACCTTTGTTAACCGCTTTTATTGCTTCTTCCTCTTCACCCTCCGCTTTCTTGTAATATTCGTCACGATAAATAAACATTACAATATCAGCGTCCTGTTCGATAGACCCTGATTCACGCAGGTCAGAAAGCATAGGTCGTTTATCGGTTCTGCTTTCTACTGCACGGGAAAGCTGCGAAAGTGCAATTACCGGAACATCAAGTTCTTTTGCAAGAATTTTCAAACCTCTTGATATTGCTGAAATCTGCTGCATACGGTCTTCTCTTCCGCTTCCTTCCATTAACTGAAGATAGTCAATAAGTATTAACCCGAGATTTTTTTCTTCCATTTTTAAACGGCGGCATTTTGCACGGATATCCGTAATCGTACATCCGCTTGTATCATCAATATAGATAGGAGCCTGTGCAAAAGAATTCATTGCATCGGCAAGCTTTTCCCAATCTTTACTTTGCATATTGCCTGTTTTTATTCTCTGGGAATCAATTTCCGCTTCAGAACAAAGCATACGTTGAACCAGCTGATCCTTTGACATTTCAAGAGAGAATATTGCCACAGGAGTTTTCGCTCTTATTGCTACGTTTTGTGCTATGTTCAGTGCAAATGCTGTTTTACCCATTGCAGGACGTGCAGCAAGAATTATCAAGTCTGATTTTTGTAATCCGTTTAATACTGCATCCAAATCAAAAAATCCCGTAGGCACGCCTAAAAGTTCGTCTTTGTGGTTATATCTGTACTCAATTTTTTCGTATGTATTAAGAACCAAATCTTTTACATGAACCAGATCCGAAGTTGATTTTCTTGACGCAATATCAAAGATTAATTTTTCAGCATTATCAAGAGAAGTGTCAATCGGATTCATGTCATAGCCGAAAGATACAATTTCCGAACCTGCATTAATCAAGGCTCTTTTTATAGCTTTTTCCTGAATAATTTTTACATAATATTCAATATTAGAAGTTGTAATTGCATTAAAACTCAAATCGTTAATAAAAGAACGTCCGCCGACGGATTCAAGTTTTGAATTATAACTCAACACATCCGAAACTGAAATAATATCAATTTTTTCGTTTTGATTAAAAAGCTGAAGCATAGCTTCATAAATATATCTGTGAGCAGGTTTATAGAAACTGTCCGCCTTCAAAGTCTCAACAACTTTTGTCAAAACTCTGGGGTTTACAAGAATAGCACCGAGAACGGCTTCTTCCGCTTCTATATTTTGAGGTAATAAATTTAAATCCTGTTTATTTTTGTCTTTAACGGCAGGCATGTTTCCAACTCCTTTTCAACTTAATTAATATGATATAACATCAAGATTACAAAAACCCATGCCATTTAACATATTGTTACTTTATATCTATTTCCGTCTTTCGACGCCCCATTTTTTTTCAAGCTGCCTGATAACCCCCATTGCTTTCAAATTTTCCAGTGCAAAATCTACTCTTTTTTTAAGCCTTTCAGATTTTTCTCCCTTACGAAACGCTATTGCATAAGGTTCAATAGAATACCTGTGAGGTAACAGCTTCACCGAACGATTCTGCAACGCTAAATTCATGAGCATAATATCATCGGCAATCAGAGCATCACCCTGCCCGCTGACAAGAGCCTGGAATGCATCTGTATATGTTTTAAATCCCAATACTGTTGCCTCTGGAACATTTCTTTTAATACTGTCTTCGCCTGTCGAACCGAAAACAATAATCACACGCCTGTTATTAAGGTGTCTGAGTGAATTTACATGACTTAAGGATTTTACCATTAAAGCCTGTCCCGCTATATAGTAAGGAGCTGAAAAATCAACAACAAGAAGTCTCTGATCAGTAATGGACATTGTTGCTATAAGCATATCGACCTGTTTTGAATTTAATTTTTCAATTCTGTTTTCAGCAGTCACCGGAACAAATTCAACAGCACCGGAATTGCCTAGCAAAGCCTTTGCCATATACTGTGCAAGTTCAATATCGTACCCCACGAGATTGCCCTTCAGGTCACGAAAACCGAAAGGTCTTGTATCTGTTCTAACCCCGACAATGATTTTTCCGCGTTTAGTTATTTCAGCCAAATCATCATTTCTGCCGGTACAACCGCAGGTAACAAGCATAACAAGAAACAATAAGCAGAGTAACTTTTTAATCATCAAAATTTCCTTTTATGTCCTAATTATCATTTTTATTTTTGTTTCGTTTGAATTTATTCCAGAAAGAATTTTGTTCTTTAAGTTTTTCAGTATATTCAGCCTGTGACATCTTGCAGCCAAAAGGCTTAACATCAGAAGGCTTTGAACCGTTTTTCTGAACTTTCTGATATTTTTTCAAATCATTACGTTTAAGTTTTCTAATCATACGATATTTTGCACGCTGATTAGAGTCAAGAATTTTCATAAATTCTTTATCATATTTTGATGAAATTTTCTGAATATTTTTTCTTACACACTTTAACTGTTTTTCTGCCTGCTTAACAGCTTCTGCATTATTTGCGGCCTCAGCATCCTTCAATTTTTTCTTATAAATACAGAAATTTTTTAATTCCGGTTCAAGCTCTATATAACGTTTGGTTTCAATTTCATCCTTACACTTAATCTGTTTTGGTGTAAGATTCAATGAATTATAAATTACATCTCTTTGCATTTTAATTTTTTCAACAAGTCTTGTTGAATAATCATGCTGTTCTATGATTGAAATTTCGCAAGAGGCCTCATCATCTGATGCATAAACCGCAGGAGTACACAAAACGGCCAAAACACCCGCCAAAATCAAACTTCTCTTCATAAAACTCTCCTTAATAAATTTAAGACTTCCTTCTGATTACATATATTGTCGCATAACAATATTGAAATTTCAACAGTACACATTTTTATGGTAAATTTTAGCTATGAATGAAATGAATTTGAAAAATTATGCCTACCTTGGCGACGCCGTGTGGGAACTGTTTATAAGAGAAAAAACTGTTAAAATTACGGAGAATGCTCAAAAACTCCACAAAATAACCACGGCGAAGGTTAAAGCTTCTTATCAGGCAGAACTTTTGCATCTGCTTGAGGAAGAATTAACCGATGCTGAAAAAGAACTTGCAAGACGCGGAAGAAATCTGCCAATCCCTGTCGGCAGACGCCAGATTCAAAGCGAATACAGACAGGCAACCGCATTTGAAGCACTTATCGGCTGGTGGCACAAACACGATAGGGAAAGACTCAAATATATATTAAATAAAATCGAAAATCAAATGGTATTTTAAAAAGTCATAAAGGGGAATTTATGGAAAAATTCAGATTTTTAACATCAGGTGAAAGCCACGGAAAATGTTTAACGGCAATAATAGAAGGATTGCCGGCTAATATGGAAATTGACATTGATTTCATAAATTCCGAACTAAAAAGAAGACAATGTGGTTACGGCCGCGGCGGAAGAATGCAAATAGAGTCAGATACTGTTGAAATTCTCTCCGGTGTAAGGTTCGGCAAGACACTCGGTTCTCCGGTAACACTTGTTATCAAAAACAGGGACTTTGAAAATTGGCAAAAAATTCTCAGCTCCAACCCGAAAGATATAAATTCCGATAAAGCATTCACCACTTACCGTCCCGGTCACGCTGATTACGCAGGCAGTATAAAATACCATCAGAAAGATTTAAGAAACATACTCGAACGTTCCAGTGCAAGAAAAACAGCCATAGAAGTTGCTGTAGGTGCTGTTGCTAAATTATTTTTAAAAAACTTTGGAATTGGATGGTCTTCAAAAATCATACAAATAGGCAACGGCAAAACAGAAGAAGAAATGCACGCAGAAATTGACAGAGCCAAAGAAGCCGGTGACACCCTAGGCGGGAAATTTGAAGTAAGATACACAAATCTTCCTGTCGGCTTAGGTTCATACGTGCACTGGGACAGAAAAATAGACGGCAGGATAGCACAGGCTATAATGAGTATTCCAGCGGTCAAATCAGTCTCAATCGGAAATCATCATGCATATAAAATGACAGGAAGCGAATATCATGACGAAATTTTCTGCGAAGACGGAAAAATTACAAGAAAAACCAACAATGCGGGAGGAATTGAAGGCGGAATGACAAATGGTGAAGATATTATAGTGACAGGGGTGATGAAACCGATACCTACACTCAAAAAACCGTTGAATTCCGTTGATTGTATAACACATGAAGCATCTGAAGCACATTTTGAGCGTTCCGATACATGTGCGGTCGAAGCATGTGCTGTGGTAGCCGAAGGACGATTAGCCTGCGTTCTCGCAAACGAAATTCTTTTAAAATATGGCGGCGACTGTATGGAAGATTATAAACATCTGTTTTAAACCTTATTATTAAAAAAAATTTTTGATATCACAAATTTATATTTGAATCAACAAGTTCAGGCAGGCTTACATCAAGAACATCCGCAATATGTTTTATATATAACAGTGTAGGATTTGTCAATCCACGCTCAACCTTACTGTAGTAACTTTTATCCACATCAAGCTTGCAGGCAACATCATCCTGAGAGAAAGGCAAAAGTGGGCTTAGGCTTTGCCTCCCTTGGTAAGGGAGGTGGCACGGATGTGCCGGAGGGTTTAACAAGTTTAGAACACCGAAAAGGAGAGATTCTGAATAGTGACAATTTTCTTGTGCTGCGACAGTTAACGTTTCAGAATGACAAAGAAGTTACATGTCATCCTGAACCGGCTGCAAAATCAGTAGAGACAAAGTCGAAACCGCATTTCATGCCACTGCATGGTATTTCGGTATCCCGTTGTATAAAATCCCCCCTACCCCCCTTTACAAAAGGGGGCAAATCTATAGCCTCCCTTGGTAAGGGAGGTGGCACGGGAGTGCCGGAGGGTTTTTCATTACACTCCACAGACAACCGCGAAGCTGCATTTACCTTAGCGGAAGTATTAATAACCCTTGGAATAATCGGGATAGTAGCGGCAATGACACTGCCTGCACTAATGGCAAACGGGAGGAAGCAGGAAACGGTTGCGAGACTAAAGAAATTCAACAGTATGATGCTTCAGGCAATATTACTTTCAGAAAATGATAACGGGCCGTATGAATACTGGAACAAGGAAGAAACGACCGTTTATACCATATTATAGCAATGCCACAGAAGAAAACTGGAATAACAGAGATTATCTGTTGAATACATGCAAATCAAAAGGGTCTGAGATTGGCAACAGCGGAGCATGTGCAAGGTTAATTGAGTTTGACGGGTGGGAAATAAGGGATGACTACCCTTTTAAAATTTAACTCCGGTATATTAATGTTTCATTAGCAAAAGTTCTTCTTCGGTTAGTTTATACTCTGCAACCTGAGAATAATCAACCGGCAGAATAAAAGTTATTTTATCGAAATCTGCTTTTTTATCCATTTTCATAATTTTAATTAATTTTTCCAACGGATAATCAGGAATTTTTTTAAAATGAAACTTTTTGATTACATCATCAGCAAAGTATTTATAATTAACATCGATTAAATTCTTTTTAACCGCAAGGTTAAATGCAAATTCCATACCTTTCACTACAGCTTCACCATGAGTATATTTCTTGTATTTAGTAAATTTCTCCACAGCATGCCCGTAAGTGTGTCCAAAATTCAAGATTTTTCTCAATCCGCCTTCTTTTTCATCCTGCTCGACAACTGCGGCCTTTAATTTAATACAGATTAAAATTAACTGTTCAAGTATTTCCGAATCCCGTAAAAGAACCCTTTCGGCATTATCAGTTAAAAAATTAGTCAAATTTAACTCTTCATCACATTTACAGCTTTTTTCAATAAAAGTATATTTAACAACTTCTCCAAGACCCGTTTTAAATTGTCTGTCATCAAGCGTTTTTAAAAAATCAGTATATATCAGAACAGCCTTTGGCTGATAAAAAGAACCTATTAGATTTTTACCAAAATCCGTATCAATTCCGGTCTTTCCTCCGACAGAACTGTCAACACATGCCAGTAGAGTCGTCGGCACCTGTATGTAATCAATTCCACGCATATAAGTAGATGCCGCAAATCCCGCAATATCACCTACAACGCCGCCTCCGATTGCAATTATCGTATCACTGCGGGTAAGCTGAAGTTTTAGTGCACGCTGTAGAATTTTTTTGTAATTTTTGAAATTCTTTTCTTTTTCTCCGTCTCTAAGGATTAATGTTTCCTCTTTCTCAAATCCGAGTTTTCTGCCATAAAGTTTATTTACTTTTTCTGAAATAACAACCAGAATTTTTTTCCCTCTGGTATAGGTATGAATTTTTTCTTTAATTTCCGAAACATCATTTCCGCTGATTATTAACGGATAAGATTTTTCCTGTTCTTTAATTTTTATGGAAACACTAACCATTCCTGATGACCTTTAGAATCTCTACAACTATATCATAAGGACTTTTGCCGGAAGTGTCAATCACAACATCAGCTTTTTCGTAATTTGTCTCTCTTTTTTTCAGAATTTCTTCAATTCTTTCTATTGAAAAATTTTTAGAAAGAAGCGGTCTGTGTGTCTCTGCCTTTATCCGATTAAAAATCTCCTGAGCGGAAGCTTTTAAATAAATGGTAAGACAGTTTTCAAGAATGATTTTTCTGTTCATTTCATCTTCAAATGCCCCGCCTCCAAATGAAATAATCTGCTTTTTGCCGGCCATAAATTTTCTTATTTTTTCACTCTCAAGAGTCCGAAAACGTACTTCGCCAAAACGTAAAAAAATTTCGGATATTTTCTTACCGGAACCCTTTTCTATCTCTGCATCAATATCAACAAGCACATAATCTTTTAAAATTCTGCTTAATTCTTTTGCGATGGTGGTTTTACCGCTTCCCATCATGCCTATAAAACCGATATTATTTTTCATCAAACCTCTTACATGAATTAAGTTTTGCGGAATCTCTTTTATAACTCTATATTACAACAAATATTTATAGTACAATATCCCGTATGAAATATCTGTTACTTATAGGATTCTTACTTCTGCTTTATGCCTTTTTGGTAGAACCGAATATTTTGACAATTAAACATGTGCGGATAAAAAATGAAAAATTAAACGGTTTAAAAATTGTTTTTGCAACGGATTTTCATTTTAAACCGTATGAAAAATACAGGCTGAAAAGAATTGTAAGGGCAATAAACAAACAGAATGCAGACATTATTTTGCTTGGAGGAGATTACGTCAACGGACACAAAAAGGGTGCAAATCTTGATGTAAATATAATAGCAAAAGAATTTTCCGATATGAAATCAAAAAACGGAACATTTGCGGTTATGGGAAACCATGACGGCTGGCAGGGGCGGCATGAAATAATTGATTTATTTGAAAAAAACGGTATTGAAGTTCTGGAAAACCGCTGTAAAAATTTTGAAAAATTCACGATTGCCGGTGTCGAAGACTTACAGACTGCTAATCCCGATATAGAAAAAGCTTTAAAGGAAGCTGAACAGCCCGTAATTCTTTTGAGCCATACCCCTGATATTATCTCGGAAGTTCCGGATGGTACAGTTCTGACTCTTGCCGGTCATACCCATGGAGGTCAGGTTGTCTTTCATAAACCGATTACAGTTCCTTCCAAATACGGTACAAAATACGCATATGGATTATTTGCTACAGATTGCGGAAAAATGTTTGTATCAAAAGGCTTAGGAACAAGTATTCTTCCTTTACGGTTCAACTGCCTGCCTGAAATTGTCGTTATTGAGTTTGAATAAAAAAATATCTCTTTTTAAGGGATGTACCTCGTGATTGACGGATAGCTTGGCTCAGTAACATCTAAAAATCAGCCTTCTCTTTCACCTTTACAAAATGCGGCTTAAGCTTTGCCTCCCTTTTAAGGGAGGTGGCACGGATGTGCCGGAGGGTTTTTAAACCATAACCATTAACGCGGCAATATCAAAGAAACATAAAAATCTCTTCTATTTATTCTCCTCTTTCTTCAATTCACAACTTCAACAAACTCCACTGGCAAAAAATTTTCTTCAGAAGGTTTAAATTAACATAATGATTGTGCAATCAACACAAAACAATACGGTTTCTTTCAAACAAAGCTCCGTATTTAATACTATGGCAAATATCGAATCGAATATCCTCCTCAATAAAGGAATTACGGATATAGGAGGCTTTGTAATCCCGCAGGCGATTATGTCAAACAATAAAGATGAATCTGTGGAAAGAGTCTTTAAATCTTTATTGTACTTCATATTTACTTTTATATCGCCGTTTCTGCTTCTTCCTTTTATAAATAAATATGCCCTGAAATCAAATAAAATTCTTGAGAATTTATCCGGGAAAGAGAAAAAAATCATTGAGGTTCCTAAAAAATATCTTACTCAAGGAACTGATAAAATGCTTGAAGGAATAAAAAAAACTGCACACAATATTTTTGGCGACGAAAATAAATTTAATCCTATAATTGAAAAATTTCCCGACAAAGAAGAATTACGGAAAAAATTGATAAATGCACACACGGAAATTCTTTTTACGGATTTTCTTACAACAAACCTTATGGTTGCATCAATACCATGGCTTGGTAATGCACTTACTAAATACCGAACAAAACGTTCCGGATATTCCGGAACATATAAAATGGCAGATGAAGAATTTACCAGAAAAGCCGCAGAAAAACACAACAAAACAAAAAACCTGCGTCAGGCTGCAACCCTCGGACTTGCAATTTTACCGGCATTAACAATTCCGTTTGCACTGAGAAAAGGTATGCTTAATGGTTCCTCCGGTAATAACAAAATTCTTAAATGGTTTAACAAAAATGCCTCCGAATTTGATTATAAAAATTCGATTTATATGAGCCGCCTGACTGCACTAATTATGTGGCTTACAAGCGATTATTTTCCATACCAGCTTGCCTGCCGCGACAAGTATGAATACCGCGACACAGTAATCCGCGGAACCAGCATCGGGCTTGTATTCTGGGGCGGAGATTTATTTTTAAAAAATACATTTTCAAAATTTTCCGATAAAGTTTTTAAAACTAATTTGATGAATAAAACGGAAAAAAGACCTTACCGCTTGAGTGAATTAAAAAATGCCGAAAATATAGAAGAATTGAAACAACTTCCTAAAGCAATTCTTAACCGTACTCGAAACGCCGGAGTCGGGCTGTATGCACTTAATCTTGCCATAATAATGGGCACTTTAGGATTCGGACTTCCGGCAGGATTAAACAAGCTGCTCCGCACAAAAGTGACTGAAGACAAAAAGAAAATAAATAATAGTTTACTTACTTACGACAGGCTCTTTGACCTCCACAGGAACTTCAGCGGTTTTAGGCTTCTTAAACATAATGAGTAAAGGAATTACAAGGAAACATAAAATCCCGAAAATTCTGAAAGAATCTATAAATGCCCATAAATTTGCCTGTTCGACAAGCTGGCCATACATAGAATATTGAGCCATATAATGTGCAACAGACTGTTGAGCATAAGCGGATAAAGCTCCTGCCGTTGACTGCACTCTGTCAATAAAAGCAGGATTCAAATCATGACATTTGCCAACCAGCATATACTGGTGAACCTGAGCAAATCTTGTAAGCATTGTTGCAACAAGAGAAGTTCCTACCGCACTCCCGATATTTTTCAAAAGGTTTTGAATACCTGTTGCATTAGTCATCTGCTCATTTTTCAAAGTTTCAACCGAAAGGTTCATAATAGGAACCATTGACAGCCCCATTCCCATTCCCATAAAGAAGTTCGGAATAGCAATATTCATATTGGAAATCTGCAGATTCAGCATACCAAAAGCAAGTCCTGCACCCCCGATAAGTGACAATCCGATTACAACCATTAACCGGTTATCGAGCCTGTTAGAAAGAGTTGCGGTAATAACCATGGCAAGCATACTGCCAAACCCCCGGGGCATCATAGTAGCTCCGCTTAAAAATGCAGTATATCCCATCATACTCTGTAAAAATTGAGGAAGAATTACAAGCGAAGCATACAACACAGCCTGAATTACCACCTGTATAATTGTTCCTGCTGTATAATTCCGGTCTTTAAATACCTTTAAATCAATCAAAGTATCTTTTCTTGTAAGTTGTGAATGAAAAAACAAAATACAAGCAACCATGGAAATACCAAAAGTCCATCGTATCCATGTTGCGGCAAACCAGTCGTCATTGTTACCCTTATCAAGTACTGTCTGAAAAGTTACAAGCCATATCGTAAGATAAAAAAATCCGAGTCCGTCTATTTTTACTTTTTTCTGTTTTTTAGCATAAGGCGGATCTTCAACGAGTTTATGAGAAAGAATGGCTGCAGCACATCCGAACGGAACATTTATATAAAAAATCCACGGCCATGTCCAGTTGTCAGTAATCCACCCGCCGAGAACAGGACCTATGATTGGTGCAAGAATTACTCCCATACCAAATATTGACATAGCAAGCCCGCGTTTCTCTTTTGGAAAACTTTCAACCATTATTGCCTGAGATATAGGCAAAATGCCGCCCCCGCCAAAACCTTGCAATACTCTGGCAAATATCATAAATTCAATATTCTTTGCCATACCGCACAGCATTGATGCTATTGTAAACATCAAAATACTTATTATAAAAAAGTTTTTACGTCCGAAAACTTTACTGAAAAAATCAACAGCAGGAATAACTATACCTGCTGCAATCAAATAACTTGTTAAAATCCACATGGATTCATCACGCGTAGCGGAAAAACTGCCGGCCATATACGGCAATGCCACGTTTCCTATTGTACCGTCCAGTACATATATAAAAACCGAAAGCATTACAGGTATTACCATTATCCAGGGGTTAATCGAGGGCTTCCATTCTTCTTTCATTTGTTCGTTTGACATAATTTATATCAACTCTCTATTTTTTTCTCACTCTTTAATATAAACATAACAGGAATCAAAATAAAACATGCAATAGCAAAAACTTTAAAAGTTGTCATATATGCACAAAGCGTTGATTGCTGAATAAGCTGGTTATATAGCATCTTTCCTGCCATATAGGTAGCATTCATCATATCTCCGGCCTGATGTATAAATGATGCGGCATAAGAATTTATTCTGTCGGCATAAACATTATTTAAATCTGTCAGAGATTTAACAAGCCCGTTCTGATGAACCTGCGAAAATCTTGAAATCATTGTTGCAACAAGAGATGTACCGATTGCCCCGCCGATTGTTTTTAACAAATTCTGCAGTCCCGAAGCATTTGTCATCTGATCATCTCTTAAAGTTATGCATGATAATGTCGTGATAGGCATCATTGTAAACACCAGCCCGAGTCCGAATACAAAGTTCGGGATAACGATATTCATCATACTGATTTGCAAATTCAATTCACTGAACATCCAGCCGCCGAGTCCCATACAAAAAAGACCCAGAATACCGTAATTTCTGTAGCTTATACGACCGCCAATCCCTGCAAAAAGTGCAAGAGCAGTAAAAGCCCCAAGACCCCTCGGCATAATAGCAACACCGCTTGTAAATGCATCATATCCCATCATATTCTGGAGTAACTGCGGAAGAATTGCAAGTGATGCGAGCAATACCCCGTTCAGCAATATAAGCATTATTGTTCCGCAAAGGTAATTCATATCCTTTAAAACATCAAGTTTTACCAGAGGTTTTTTGCCTTTTACCTGGGAAATAAAGAATAATATACATCCGGCAACCGCAATAGCCGTCAACCAGCAAATCCACGGAGCATTAAACCAATCCGCATCATTCCCCTTATCAAATACAATCTGCAAAGGTATAAGCCATACACAAAGCCATAAAAATCCGAATTTATCAAGATGCGTATTCGGCTGGCGTCTTGCATAAGGCGGATCTTCAAGAAATTTTTTCGCAAGAGCAATACACAAAAAACCAAACGGAACATTTATAAAGAAAATATACGGCCACGACCAGTTTTCAGTAATCCATCCGCCCATAACCGGCCCGAGAATAGGTGCAACAACAACAACCAGACCAAAAACAGCCATTGCCTTGTTTCTTGCCTCACCCTTAAAAGCCTCCATTGTAATTGCCTGAGCCATCGGCATAAGACATCCGCCGCCGAACCCCTGCATTGCACGGGCTATTACTATCATTCCGATTGAATTTGCAATACCGCAGAGAAATGACGCCAGTGTAAAAATAAAAACACCAAGCATAAAACAGTTTTTTCGCCCCATAAATTTACAGAAAAAATCAATCATAGGAATAACAATACTGCTAGCCATTAAATAACTGGTTAAAACCCATATAGATTCCTGATTACTGACAGAATATGTACCCGCAATATGAGGCAAAGCAACATTTGCTACTGTTTCATCAAGTGCATACATAAATGTAGCAAGAATTACCGGCATTATTATAAGCCAAGGATTCGTTTTCGGTTTCCATTCTTCAATTTCTTCGTTAGACATATATTTCCCTTAAAAAATTTATTTGATAATTAAAAGAGGCAACTCATCAATTTTATTTTTATGATTTTGCCTCTTTTTAAACCTCTCCCTTTTTATTTTTGCTGTTCTCCTGATTCTCTTATTTTAACTTTAGGGATTACTGACATACCCGGAACGATGTTGTATTCATTCGGATCGATTTCTTCAGTAAAGACAATTTTTACCGGAATTCTCTGTACAATTTTTACGAATGAACCTACAGCGTTTTCCGGAGGGAACAAACTTGATTTTGCACCGGAACTTCTCTGAATACTGTCAATTTTTCCTTTAAATACCTTGTGCGGATATGTATCAATCTTAATATCAACAGACTGACCCGGTTTCATGTGTTCTAATTGATTTTCTTTAAAGTTGGCAACAATCCATACATCGTTAGGAACAATTACAAACAGAGGAGAACCAGGCTGAACATACATACCTACTTCAACTCTTCTGTTAGAAACAGTGCCGTCCTGCGGGGCAATAACTTTCGTATAAGAAAGATTCAGCTCTGCCTGTTCTTTCAACGCCTTCAATTCGTTAATTTCAGCATCTGCAACCTTATTATTTTGCTGCGACATAACAGCCTGATCTGCAGTCGTTAAGTTAGCCTGAGCAGAATCATATTTTGCCTGTGCATCATCAAGCGTCTGTTTTGAAACCGCTCCGGATTCATACAATGCAGTATATCTGTCTAAATCTCGTTTTGCGTTTTCAATATTTGTTTGAGAAGCTGCATAATTAGCTTTTGCATTAGTCTGGTTAAGCAAAGCTCTTTCATATCTTGCCGTTGCCTGAGCAAGTGCAACTTCATAATCTGTTTTATCAATTTCCGCAACTACCATACCGGCTTTAATAGGCTGGTTATCAGTTACATAAACTTTCGTAATATGACCGCTTACTTTTGGAGAAACCTGAACCGTTGTAGTTTCGACATAGGCATCATCCGTTGACTGATACATCAGTGCTTCGTGTACAAAATAGCCTGCACCGGCTAAAATTAATATACCTAAAATAGCACCTATTGTTCTTTTTCTCCCTTTAGGGGCTTCTTTTTTCTCCTCATTCTGAGTTTCTGTTGTTTTTTCTTCTTCCATTTTATACCTCATACTGTATATTATATTTTCATGTCAATCAGTTCTTCAAAACTTAAACGAAGACGCTTAAGCGAACTTTGAATTTTTTCAATATCATCCAGTTTAATTTTACAAGTTAGACGCTGTTCATTAAACATCATTTCTAATTTTTTATTTATATATGTTAAAGTTTCCTCGCCTTTTTCTGTTATTTTAACTTTTTTTACAAGTCTGTTGTTTCTTGTATCTATGCATCTTTCAATAAGTTGTTTTTCTTCCAGAGAACTTATTATTTTACCTGTATTGGCTCTGTCTTTTAATATTAATTTTGCAAGATCTCTCTGGCAAATATTAGGATTACAAGAAATTGTATCAAGAGCGGCATGCTCATCCCCTCCGATTCCAGCATCTATTTTTTCAAAAAATTGCAACCCCAGCAGTCTTAAAACTTTGGCAGTCTTTTCCAATTCGTAGTATATACTGTCCGTAAAATGTTTAATTACTTTTTCTTCCATATTATTTCAATTCTTTTTTATTATTTTAATTTGTGTTGTAAAAAAAATATGTTGCATTTACAACAATAGTATGCTAACATATCATTGTAAAAAATGCAAGTTAATATTTTAGTAAGGAATACAACATTGAAAAAGATACTAGCAACAATACTTTTAGCAAGTTTAACCACCATGACATTTACACCGGCCATGGCAGAAGATAATATTAAACAAATAAATAATAACACCCCAAAACAATTCAAAAGCATGGTTAAAAAGGATAAAAAAATTTCCGACGATTACAAATATGCATATGTGAACATGGATTTCTGGGAAAATTTCAACGATGATATTCTTAATGAATATATTACAAAAGCTATCACCAATAACTATGATTTGAAAATGGCAACACTTGCTGTTGAAGAATATTACTATAATACAAGATTACAATTTTCAAACGAACTTCCGAAAGTAACTGCAGGGTACGCACCGAACTACGTAAAAATGCCTGGGAGTTCTGATGCCGACTGGATGTTTGCAACTCCTGCAATCGCCCAGTATGAAATTGATATATTCTTAAAAAACAGAGATAAAACAAAATCAGCAAAAAAATTATACGAAGCATCAAAATTTGATGAACGTGCGGCATACATCTCCGTAGCGGCTGCCGTTGGTACAGCTTATTTAAATATAGTAAGACTTGATAAGCTTATAGATTTGCAAAAAGAAATTGTTGATTTACGTCAGGAAATATATGACCTTATGCTGGCAAGAAACAAAGAAGGCATAACCTCAACTGCAGACACGGTTAAAGCAAACAAATCTCTCGTACAGGGTCAGATTGATTTAGTTGACCTTGAAAAGCAGAGAGATTACCTGCTGCACCAGCTTGCTGTTTTAATCGGAGAAAGTCCTGCAAATATTGCTGAATTAAAAAGAACACCTTATGAACAGATAAAATATACAGGTGTAATACCTGCAGAAATTTCATCTGATATTATTGTTCAAAGACCTGACTATTTGAAAGCAGAAAAAATGGTTGAAAAAGCAGGAATTGATGTAAGAGTTGCAAAAAAAGAATTTTTGCCGTCATTTAATTTAACCGGCCTCGCATTATTTAATGCTGCAAATATCGGAAGCTCATGGTCAACTAAAAGTATGCTTGCATCAATAGGTGCAGCCGGATTACTCCCGATATTTACAGGAGGTTCTCTTATATCTAATTTGAGATTAAAGAAAACTCAATACGAAAGAATCCTTCAGAATTACTATAAAACTAACCTGACAGCAATTCAGGAAGTAAATGATGCACTGGTATCAGTAAAAAAAGATACAGAAAAAATGGAACAAACAAAAAAGCAGGCAGAATTGGAAAAAACAGATTATATGTTCAACAGAGATAAATATAATCAGGGAACAATTTCAAAGCTGGATTTAATTCAATTTAAAGAAAACCTGCTTTCTATAGATAAGCTCGTAGCCCAGCAGCAAATTGAATGTATGGTTGATTACATCAGCCTGTACAAAGCTGCAGGAAGCAAATTGTAACCTTCAAAAACAAAATAATCATCACCTCTTTACTTTATTAAGTAAAGCCTGCCGGTATCACAACATACCGGCTTTTTTTTAATATAAAAAACAATATAAAAAGTCCAATCGGGTAGTATTTTTAACTGGTTATTCCATAATTTTTTTTTTATGCTAAGTTTATAGTATGAAAATTTTAGTTAAAACAAAAAAGATTTTGGCAGCAACATTATTAATATCAATGTTGTCAGTAAATATTCCAGCATTGGCTGAAAATTCTGCAGCTGCGGAAATTCCTACAGTAAAAGTACAATCAGAGAATGCAGTCAGAACAAATACAAATGTAATCTCACCGGAACTGGAGAAAGAATTAAAAAGTAACCTTTCGGCAGTTTACGGTTCAAAGAATGTTGACGAAATTTATAATAATATAGTCAATATTGCACAAAAAGCCGTAAAAGACCGTCCGCAAAATCTTATTCAGGAAGATATCAACAGAAAATCAGACTGGTATAAAGATGAAATTATTTATATGTTTTATGTTGACCAGTTCGGTGTAATCAATCCTGAAAAACCTAATTCTTTTAAAGATTCTATTCAAATGCTTGATTATTTAAAAGACTTAGGTGTAACAACACTATATATAATGCCGTTTGCAGACTCTCCGATGAATGATTCGGGTTTCGACGTAAAAAATCCGCAGAATGTAAGAAAAGATTTGGGCGGAATGCCTGAATTTAAAGAATTTGTCATTGCCGCAAAACAAAAGGGATTCAAAATCAAGGCTGATTTAATTTTAAATCATTTCTCAGACCAGCACGAATGGTTTCAGGCTGCACTCAAAGGTGACCTTGATAAACTTAATTACTTTGTTGTAAGAGAAGAAATGCCTGAATACAAAAAATATGTTGATCCGAAAAGAGGTACCGTTATTGAATATAAAGAACCTAACGGCAAGATTTCAAAAAGAAGACTAATTTTCCCTGAAATTACAGAAAACCATTACAGAAAAGTTACGATAAACGGCAAAGATTATTATGTTTATCATACCTTCTATCCATTCCAGCTTGATATTAACTGGGAAAATCCGAAAGTTTTGTATTACTGTCTTGAAACAGTAAGCTATTGGGCAAATCTCGGTATTGATATTTTCAGAATGGATGCTATTCCTTACCTCATGAAAGAAGAAGGTTCTACGGCCGAAAATCTTGACAAAACACATAATATTATAAAAATTATAAGTCTATACCTTCAGGCAACGGCACCACGCTCGGTTATTCAGGCTGAAGCATGCCAGATTCCAAAAGATATTTTACCTTACTTTGGTAAGGAAAGAACCATTACAACCAATATAGACAATAAACCGGTTGAGTTAAAACGTACGGACGAAATTCAGATTGCATATCATTTCCCGTACATGCCTGCACTCTGGGCAGCCTTTATAACCGGAAATAACAAATATTTTGCAGAAGCAAATAAAGCTACTCCCGGTATTCCGGAATCTACAAGCTGGGCAACATTCCTGAGAGTTCATGATGAACTTACGCTTGAAATGGTCAGTCCTGAAGTCAGACAGGTTATCTATGATGCCCTTGAACCTCTCGGAGCGGAATTTCGAAAAGGTTTCGGCGTGAGCGGAAGAGCCGCAAACTTTTTGAATAATAATGCGGACAGAATTATAATGGCATATTCGACTCTGCTTTCATTGCCGGGAATTCCGATTATATACTACGGTGATGAAATTGCAGCACAGAATAACTTCTCTTATGCAAAAAAAGCCGCTAAAAAAAGAGAACAAACACAAAAGAAAAATAAACTGAAACTTCTTTCATTCTTTGACAGTCGTGATATAAACCGTGGCGTTTTAACCTATGATGCTTTCTATTCCACTATGAGAAAACCAAAAGGAAGCAGTCTTGCAACAAAAGTTCATGCCGAAGTTAAGCATATGATAGCGTTAAGAAAACAAACGCCTGCACTTTCACGTGGTTCATTCACTCTGTTAAAAACAAAATCAGAAAAGGATTTTGCATATATCAGAGAGTATGAAGGTCAAAAATATCTGATTATACATAATCTTGACAGCAACAAACGCGTTGCGGAAATTGATTTACCTGTCGGAATTGTATTTAAACCGACCAAAAAAGATTATGTTTATCTGGAAAACATTCTTAACGGCGAAAAATACAAAGTTAAAGTTTCGCCGACGCAAAAGACAACACGCCTTTTAATGTATCCTTATGCTACTGTTTGGCTGAAAATAATTTAGCCTTAATATACTTTTGCAAAACGCCGGCGTAAGTTGTAATTACCATTGTCAGGACAAAGTATAAGAATGTTGTCTGTACAGGATTATAAATCCAGTAAATATTGTGCAAAGCTCTTTCGGCAATCGGTATTCCGTTAATTTTAAAGAAAACGACCGTAATCAGATACATTACCAGAAGATGATTTGCCATTATATGATAAGTTGTTTCGCCCATATATTTCAAAAATTTTATATCTTTAAAATACGGATAAACAAGATTTACCGTAAATAAACTTGCCCATATCCCTGTCAAAGATGTTAATACAGGAACAATAATCTGGTCATCAAATCTTGCCCACACAAGTACATAACTTAAACCTATACCGTGCTGAGGATCATAATCCCTGTTAAACAGCCACAATATTGACTGAAAAACCAGAATTACCCCGAGCCACTTCGGTGTGAAAATATCATGTTTATCCTTAATATGATGCATATAAAAATACCCCAGATAAACAAAAAACATTGAAAAAACCGTTCTGAAAATCAAAAGATTAACCGGCGTAACAGGAATACTTTTTATTACAGGAATTGATAAAAAACCAAAAATCAAAAATATAGCCAGATGTACAAATTTATTCTGCGTCAATTTAAACAAAAATTTCATAAAAAACAGAAATGCCGTCATTGTAATAAACAACTGCGGTACAAACCATAACGGACAGGACAGTTCAAGCTGGTGTCCGTTCAAAAACGGAGTCAGGAAAAAATTCTTCCACGTAACAGGTTCACCCCACCATTTCCCTGTAAAATGAAAAATTATATAAGTCACAGCAACATAAAATATTTCATAAAGAAAATAGGGCAAAATTAAACTTTTCAAACGTCTTTTAACAAACGTAACCGTATCATTTAAATATTTTTCTTTAAACAACATTCCCGAAATAAAGAAAAATAAAGCAAGCTGAAATGAATACGGAGGAAACATGCCGAGCATTGAAAACTCCAGATGTCCCGAAACTACAAGCATTATAGCAAAAGCTTTTAAAAGATTAATTTTTTCCGAAAACATATCTCTAACCCGTCTGACTGTCAACTTTATGATTATACACAAAAAATAAAATCCGTAAATGATGTAAATTATTTCGTTAAAATTATCTTACCGGGCAATGTTTATATTGGAGCAAACAGGTTTCAATCAAAAAAAAGGAGGACTTTATGACTGAAACTAATGAAAATGAAATCTTATACCATGAAGAAATTGTTGAAACCTGTGAAATAAAACCAAATCCGCGAGTATTAATGATAGTTACAAATTCAGACCATTTTGACGAACATCATAAAACAGGGGTATGGTTTGAAGAATTTGCGATTCCTTATTTAAAATTTAAAAAAGAAGGTTTTTTTGTAACAACATCAAGCCTTAATGGCGGTCCAGCCCCGATTGATCCGGCAAGTGAAAATATTATTGACGATATAAAATGGCATGAGGCCAAAAAAGCTCTTGAAGATACTACACCGCTTGAAAGTATTGATTATAATTTTTATGATGCAGTTGTTTTCCCGGGCGGCCATGGCCCGATGTTTGATATTGCCGAAAGTGAATTAATCGGTGAAATAGTAAGTTCTTTTGATAAGAAAAAGAAACTTATTGCAGCAATATGCCATGGGCCGGCAGGACTTTTAAAAGCAATGAGTGACGGAAAAGCTTTTGTTAACGAAAAAAAGTTAACCTGTTTTACAAATTCCGAAGAAACCAGTGCAAAAAAAGATAAACTTACGCCATTCTCTCTTGAAGATGCACTAAAAGAAAAAGGGGCATTATTTATTGCATTATCTGACGGAGCTGTTAATGTAATAAAAGACAAAAATCTCATAACTGCACAAAATTACCAATCGGCCGAAGAATTTGCCCTTGCGGTAATCAAATATTTAAAAAATAATCAGAATAATGCTTGCAGCATGTAAGCAGTTAATCTTAAAAATGTAGGATAAAATTTTACCCTCTTCTATTAAGAAGAGGGTCTAAATTTTTTAAAAGAATTTTCCATTCTTTAATAATTTTAACTATTATTTATTAAATTAAATTATTTTTTTACATCATCTTTAATAACTATTAAATTGTTCATGATTTTCATTGCACATGTCGGAAGAACAACATGCTCAAGCCCGTCTGCGATGCCGATAATTTTCCCTGCACCTAGGACGACTTCTTCTCCTTTGTACATAAATTTGTAATCAGTATCTCTGTCTGAGCGGATAGTTACTTTTTGCATTCTTTTTTCCTTTCGTTCTTATATTGTAACATTATTCCTTATCTTCCATAATCCCCAGAGGGTTAAAAAATAAACCTTCTTCCATTACTTCTCTGTAGATTTCCTCATCTTTTTCAAATTGTTCCTGTGTATAAGGATAGAGATCAATCCCCACATCCAATGCAGTTTCAATTTTACCGACAATAGGCCAGATTTGTTCGCGTTTTGATTTGTCTTCATTTTCAAACAGGGCAACAATTTCTATATCTTCATCTTCATGCTCTTTCCCGTCAAGAAAACTTCCGAAAAGATATAAACCCTTATAATCTTCAAATGTACGTTTAAAAGCTATAGACAGCCGTTTTATTACCTCATTAACCTGACTTGCCATTATTAAACTCCTTGTTGTTAATTACTTTAATTCATTGAGGACTTCTGTTGCCGGAACCGTAACCTGCGTCGATGTTTCCAGATTTTTGACGGATACCGTATTATTTTTTATCTCGTCTTCGCCGAGAATAATTGCATATTTAGAGACTTTAGAAGCTTTTTCAAGCTGTTTTGTAAACTTTTTGTTGGCCAAATCAAATTCAACATTTTTGCCGGCTTTTCGTAATTTTTCGGCAAGTTCAAAAGCATCTGCAGGAGAATTTGATACAATAAATCCATCCAACGGCTTCGGTTCAATTTTCGGGAGTAAAGAATTTAATCTTTCCATTCCCATTGCCCAGCCGACAGCAGGAGTATCTTCTCCGCCGAGATTTCTAACAAGACTGTCGTATCTGCCGCCGCCGCAGACAGCATTTTGAGAACCCAGATTATTTGATTTTATTTCAAATACCGTCCTGTTATAGTAATCCAAACCTCTGACCAGAAGCTTATTTTCAACATATTTTATTTTTAATCTGTCAAGATAAGATTTTAATTCTTTAAAATGTTCGGCACACTCTTCACAGATAAAATCCGAAAGAATGACCTTTTTAATCTCCGGTTTATCAAAAATTGCCTGACAGGATTCAACTTTGCAGTCAAGAAGTCTGAGCGGATTTTTTTCATAACGATTTTGACAGTCCTCACAGAGATTATCAAATTCAGGTTTTAACACTTCTTTTATTTTTTGTTTGTAAGCCTCACGGCATTCAGGACAGCCGAGTGAATTTATCTCGACTTCTAGGTCATTTAATCCCAGAGCTTTTAAATAATTAACGGCAAGTAAAATAGCCTCCGCATCAGCCGTAGGCTGTTTAATCCCGAACATTTCAATTCCTACCTGATGAAACTGACGCTGACGACCGGCTTGCGGACGTTCATATCTGAACATTGGCCCCTTATACCAGAGTTTAACAGGTGCAGACAGTCTTGACATACCGTTTTCAATAAAAGAACGTACAACACCTGCCGTGTTTTCAGGACGAAGAGTTAAAGAACGATCACTTTTTTCAAAAGTGTACATTTCTTTATTAACAATATCAGTAGTATCGCCTACCCCGCGGGCAAACAGCTCGGTTGCCTCAAAAATCGGGGTACGAATTTCTTTGTAACCGTATTTAGTGAAAACTTCCAGTGCTGTTTCTTCCAGTCTGTGCCAGTTTTCTATATCCTGAGGTAAAATGTCTTTTGTCCCTTTAATCACGTTAATTATTTTTGTCATAAAGTCATTATAGCCATTTGAGCTTAAAATGTCAAACAAAATTTGAATAAAACCGCATGGTATAAGGAAAAATCCTACATTTTATAAAAACGGATATTAAATTTCCTACTTAAAATAGTGGATGTAAGTTAATGTTGTTTGGATATAATAATCTTATCTTGGAGGCTGTTTATGGTTTTGAAAACACTTACCGGAGAATTTGCCAGGCTGGAAACGGTTAATTCTATCGTTTTATCCGGTTCAAGAGCAAGTCTAATACATGACGGGTATTCTGATTATGATATATATGTTTATTCAAAAGAACCGATTCCTATAAAATACAGAGAAAATCTTATCAAAAAATTCACAAACAAATATTCTGTAGGAAACACATTTTTTGAAGACAGCGACGAGTTTTTTACGGAAAATCCGCCGCAAATGTATTTTGATATAATGTACAGACGTCTTGACTGGGTTTATCATGAAATAGAAGCCGTATGGAGAAAACATCAGGCAAAACTCGGATATACAACTTGTTTTTTAGACAACATAAAAAACTCTAAAATTCTTTTTGACAGAAGTGAAGAATTTCAAAGAATTTTAGACGAACTTCATGAGCCTTATCCTGATGCACTTGCAATAAATATTATACGCAAAAATTATCCTATGCTCAGAAGAAGATGTGCCATGCCTTATTACGAACAAGTTGAGCTGGCCGTTAAAAGACAGGATTTAGTAAGCCAGAACCATCGAACAGCAGCTCTTCTGGCAAGTTATTTTGATATAATTTTTGCAATTAATAAAAAAACCCATCCCGGAGAAAAGAAACTTGTCCAGTATGCGACAAAACTTTGTCCAAAACTCCCTAAAGACTTTCAGGCAGATATTCAAAATGTAGTTCAGTCAGTCGGAACCGACGGAATACTTAATACATTAACAAAACTACTGGATGAACTTGATATACTATTAAAGAATGAAGGCTTGGTTTAGTATATAACCGAAAATATTATTTGCTGTTATACAGAACTACGCCCAAACGACATTAACCTTAAATCCGGTGCTGAAATTTCCATCCGCCCTTCGCATGTCGTGCAAGGTTATCTTGTATGATTTCCACATTTAACAAATCCAAATAGCTGCACATAAGCAAGCCTGTTTGCACTCACTCACAATCAACTTTTCTAACATCACTCTAAATCTTCGCATCTTTACATTATCGCGAAAATTTTTCTGAAATTTAAACACCCTTTTGAGAAAAAAAGAGTCTTATCGTATGACAAGACTTATAAATATACATTTACCCCACACTCTTTATATCATACAAAAATATTTTTGTCAAGTAGTTAATATAATTATTTTCTTTTTTCTATAAGTTTTAATAACTGTTTATATGCCGAACCCCATTCCGCCATAGAGTCCAAAACCACCGCCAGACTGTAGCCTACGTCTGTCAATGTATAATCAACACGGGGCGGAATTTGTGCATAAACTTTTCTTTCAACAAGTCCTGAATCTTCCATATCTCTTAAATTTGATGTCAAGACTTTTTGAGTAATTGTTCCGAGAGATTTTTTTAATTCACCGAAACGCTTTGTACCGGTTAGTAATTCTCTTATAATCAGGACTTTCCAGCGTGAATTAAGCATCATTAATGTTGTTTCTACAGGACATTTCGGAAGGTCTTTTGCAAGCATGCATTCTCCTTTAGTATCTTATTAATACCTTATTTCTCATAAATACTACCTTAGCATAACTCAATAATACAGGCAAATTGTAAAAATTAATTCTTCCGGTTTCTTATTTTATCAAAACAATCTTTTAAAATTTTATTACACTCTTCTTCCATTATACCGCCGTAAACTTTAAGTTTTGAATTTGCCGGCTGCCTTACATCAATAACAGAACCTAATGCCCCGTAGTTTGTATCATACGAACCGAAATAAACGGCTCTTATTCCGCTTTGAACAATCGCCCATGCACACATAGGGCATGGCTCAAGGGTTACATACAAATCACAATCATAAAGCCGCCAGCTGCCCAGTTTTTTAGCAGCTTCACGGAGTGCAAGAATTTCGGCATGTGCACTCACATCATTCAAAGTTTCCTTACGGTTACAGGCAGAAGCAATAATTTCATTGTCTTTAACAATTACGGCACCTATTGCGATTTCATTTTCGCAATTTTTAGCAGCATCCAGTGCATGTTTCATAAACATTACACGCTGACCTCATCGGTGGCAAGTTCTAAATCAACTTCAACACAAAATCCGCAATCTTCCGTTGAAGATAATTTTATAGAACCCTTCATAGCTTCCACAAGACCTTTTACTATAAATAATCCCAACCCTGTACCGCGGGTGGTTCTGGTTGTATTGTCATCAAGCCGTATAAATTTCTCAAACAGTCTGTTTAATTTATCTTCAGGAATAACATCGCATTCATTCTGCACATATATCTTTGCCATATTATCTTCCACAACCGCATCAACATAAATCTTTGTATCAGGATAAGCGTATTTCATGGCATTCTCGATTAAGTTGGTAAACACCTGTTCAAGTCTGTTTTTGTCTCCTGAAACTTCTGGAAAATCTTCACCCACATTAACGACAACTTCCTTGTTATCTCTGTTTTTTACGAGAAGCAGTGCATTTTCAATAACTTCATAAAGCCACACACTTTCGACATTGGTTCGCAAACGCATGCCTTCAATATCCGGAATAGTAAGCAAATCCTCAATTAAATGTTTTAATCTTTCTGACTGTTCCTTTATGATTCTCAGAGATTTTTGCTTGGTAGCCTCATCAATTTGAATATCCTGCCTCATAAGTCTTGTTGTGTAACCCTGAATACTTGTCAGCGGTGTTCTCAATTCATGGCTTACCGTATCAATAAGATTTGAACGAAATTCATTAAGCTGTTTAAGTTCAATATTATTCTTTTTTAGCTGAACATAAGACTTATGAATTTCACCGGCCATTCTGTTAAATTCAAAAGCCAGAAAAACAATTTCGTGAGGTGTAAAAACTGTTGTTAAAAGTCTAATCTGACGTTCATAATTCCCTTTGGAAATAGCTATAATCCCTTTAAACAACTGTCTGATATTAATATACAGGTAATAAATATAAAGTGCCGTTATAAAAATTATCACAAGAGTTGCAAAAAGGAATGAAAGAATAATTTTTGCTCTGTTAGAATAAATAGCTTTGTTTGTGACATTTTCTGTTGTATTAACAATAATCGTAATAGGAGGATTTTTCTTATGAACATAAACGAGAGGCTGGTTTTTAACATTACCAAAGATAACAGGTTTATTTGCCTTTAAATTTTTTGGCAGAAGTGTCATTGTTTCGGAGAATACTTCATCCGTATAATTGTGAGCGGCAATAAGCTTGCCCTCGTTTGTCATTACATAAATTTGCCTTGCATCATCCTGAAGAGATTGGAATAACTCATCCTGCAGTGCTTCAAGAGTATAAGTTGCAACAAGAAAGGACTTTTCATCAAGCGGAATTGAAATTGTAGCCTTATTTAGCTCCAAGTTAGCATCATGAATTTTTTGAAGGTGTTCTTTACTTTTTATTATCTCAAGTTTTTCACAATTTTCAAAATTCTTTGCGGTTAACTGAATAAATTTTTCTTTCTGCTTCTCGGTAGGAAGATTATTAATAGCAAAAGCTACAAGTTGGAGGTTATTATTAATTGTATTACTGAAAAAATCAATTTCATCAGATACCATATTTGCAATCAAAACAGCGGATTCTCTCAGCTGATAACGCATGGACTGCTGGTTAATATTATTGATAATAAAACCGCTAACAGTCATCGGAATTAAAACAGCAAAGAAAAATACTATTGCAATCTGTTCAACAATTTTAAGTCTTTTAAATTTAAAATAACCCATACGTGTTTACTCCTCTGCAAACGGAGTAAGTTTATATCCTACATTGGTTACTGTATGGAGATACTTAGGAGTTTTCGGATTTGGTTCAATTTTATTACGCAAACCACCCACATGAACCCTTAGCATTCTTACATCTTCATTGCTATCATATCCCCAGACTTCATCAAGAAGAGTTGCAAGCGTAACAGGATGATTAAAGTGCTGCATAAGACTGTACAGAATTTCAAACTCGGTCGGAGTAAGTTTTGTTCTCTTATTAACAACGACACATTCAAGCGTTTCCGGAAAAATCTGAATATCTCCGGCATTAAGGATTTCATCGGAAAGTGATGTTTTATCCTCTACCTGATTTCTTCTCAAAAGAACTTTGATACGCAGCAAAACTTCCTGAATATCAAAAGGCTTAACCAGATAATCATCCGCACCACAGTCAAAACCTTCTGTTTTATCGTCAATAGTACCTTTTGCGGTGAGCATTAAAATCGGAATAGCCAATTTTGCCTGACGAATGTTTTTTGCGACATCAAAACCATTCATCTTAGGCATCATAACATCAAGAAGAATCAGGTCATAACTATTATTCAGGGCCTTATTTAAACCTTCAAGCCCGTCTTTGGCAGTATCGACAAAGTAACCGCTCTGTGCTACATCAAATTCAAGAAGTTCTCTGATTTCATCATCATCATCAACAATTAAGATACGTTTTTGTAATCCTGTCATAATACCCCTTTAAGTTATATCTTATTTTATAAAGACAAACAATATTTTTCAATCTATTATAAAGATAATTAAAGCGGATAAAATTTAACTAAAAAGAGCCGGCTTTATTGCCGGCTCTTTTTAAACAAATCTATATATTAAGAAATTAATTAACTTTCTGCCATTTTACTAAAACATTCTTTGCAATAGACTTCTTTATCCGGAGCAGGTCTGAAAGGAACCTGTGTTTGAGCTCCGCATTTTGAACAAACGGCATCATACATTTTTCTGTGTCTTCTGTTGTTCATTCTGCGTTTTTTGCGGCATTCCGGACATCTCTTCGGTTTGTTTACAAGACCTTTTTCTGCGTAAAACTCCTGTTCACCGACTGTGAAGACAAATTCTGCACCGCAGTCTTCACATACTAGTTTTTCATCTTCGTACATTTTGATTCTCCTGATTAGGTACTGTCAAGGATAAAATATATCCTTATCAGCCTATTATACTCTATATACTGAAATTATGCAAGTGGGTAATGTCAAAAAGCTTAATATACGTGAATTATCAATAGAGCAAAATCGTTTTATTCATTTTCAATTATAATAGGAATGAGGCTACACAAGAAAACATCCGGCTAGGACAGTTCACGTATAAGCTCGTGTGCTTCTTCACATTCAGGGAAAATTTCAACAGCCTTTTCCAGTGCCTTTAAGGCCGAATCTTTGTCATCAAGATTTTTATAACATTTTGCCGAATTAAGCAAAATATTTACATTCATAGGACTGTCTTCCAGCAGACTTTTGAAAATATTGTTCGCCTGCATGTAATCACCAAGCTCATAGTAACATAATGCAAGAAGATTTTTCACTTCATTATTTTTCTCAAGTTCGTATGATTTTATTAAAAATCTCTTCGCTTCTTCATAATCTTTTAAAAGAAATCTTATTTTACCTGATATAAAAAGTAAAAATCCGCTCTGAACCGATTTTGAAACAGCTTTGTCAATTTGTTCGCATGCTGTTTGCAAATCATCGGTATGCATTTTATTTAATGCGGAAAAAGCAAGTATTTCAGAGTTATCAGGTTCTTTTTCGAGAGCTTTTTGATAATATTCATCAGCTTTTTTAAAATCTGTTGTTGCGTGAAGATAATTTGCATATTCGTAGAGAATCTTGCCGTCATCAGGTGCAGCCTCAAGTGCTTTTTCAAACTCATCCTTCGCATAATCAAAAAGACGTTTGCTCAAATAAATTACACCTAAATCTTTATGTGCATCTGCAAAATCCGGCTTAAGTTCAACAACTTTTTTTAAGATTTTTTCTGCCCTGTCCATATCATTTGTCATTGTGCACAGGTGTGCAAATTCATAATAAATTTCAAAAGAAACATTTCCCTGCACAAGAATTTTTTCATAAATTTCTTTTGCCTGCTGTATCTGTCCTATTTTTATAAACAGACTCGCAAGTTTCTGCCCCATAGAAACGGATTTCGGATTTAATGCAACAAGTCTTGCAAGAATACCTATGGCATAATTATATTCGCCTGTCATCTCGTAACAGCAAGCCAGATTGTATTGATAATTCTGTTTTTCCGGATGATGTGTCACCAGAATTTTGTAATGTTTTATAGCATTTTCCCAATCTTCCAGCTTAACTTCCGACAGTGCAAGTGCCGTAAGATAGCTGTCATTTGGTTCAATTACATAAGCCTTTTTAAAATATTCGCATGCTTCTTTGTGTTCATTTCTCATCTGCAAAATTGATGCAATATTAAAATATGTTATAGAATTTTTCGGGTCAAGTTCCGAGGCTTTCACAAAATTCTCATAAGCTTTTTCCAGATTACCTATAGTTACATATGACGTACCGAGGTTGTTATAAAGCTGGGCATGATCGGGATTAAGTTCAAGAGCTTTTTCAAGGTATTCAAGGCTCTCCTGAAATTTTTTCATTGCCATATAAGCAGTACCGATTATGTAATAAAG
Organism: Candidatus Gastranaerophilales bacterium; assembly: GCA_944325865.1. GTDB lineage: Bacteria > Cyanobacteriota > Vampirovibrionia > Gastranaerophilales > Gastranaerophilaceae > Scatousia. The sequence continues at coordinate 341,714 of CALVBS010000002.1, forward strand.
CGTATAATCCTCTTTTTCAAATTCCAGAGCCTTTTTAGCAAGCTCAATAGCCTGTTCTTCCTCATTGGATTTAACATAAAGAACACAAAGACATTTGTAAGCCTCTATATAATTTTCTCTGAGCTTGAGGACTTCCTGATATGCGGCTTTTGCATGTATAATATCGTTCTGACAGTCGTAGCAGCTTGCAAGATAAAACCAGCTTGCCGCATCATCAGGACAATATTTTACAACTGTTTCGTAATTACTCTGTCCTTCCTTGTAATTTTCCAAATTAACATTGCATAAACCCAAAAGTTTTAATTCTTCAATATGTTTTTCATCATCAGTAACAATTTTCTCCAGAAGTTTCTTTGCTTCTTTAAACTCTTTTCTTGCTACCATATCGGTTATTTCAGCTAAATCAATATTCTTTTTCATACCTGAATTATACCATAAAGATTTTAAGACCCAAATACAACAAACAATATAAAAGCGGAACGTATATAAAAATTACGCTCCGCAATCATTATTAAGAAAAAATTTTATAAAAATCTGTAATTCGCCGTCTGCCCGCTGAAAGCCTGCAAACCTCTGTATTTTGCCGCAGAGCCGAGTTTTTGTTCAATACGGATAAGCTGGTTATATTTTGCGGTTCTGTCGGAACGGGAGGCCGAACCGGTTTTTATCATTCCGCAGTTAGTTGCAACAGCCAAATCAGCAATAAATGTATCTTCGGTTTCTCCGGAACGGTGGGAAACTATTGCCGTATAACCCGCAGCATGGGCCATTGAGATTGCATTTAATGTTTCAGTGAGTGTACCTATCTGATTGACCTTGATAAGAATGGAATTTGCAACCCCTCTCCTTATCCCTTCAGCAAGCCGTCTTGTATTTGTTACAAATAAATCGTCGCCGACAAGCTGGCATCTGCATCCAAGACGACGGGTAAGTTTTTCCCAGCCATCCCAGTCCTGTTCTGCCATACCGTCTTCTATTGAAACTATAGGATATTTTTCGACCCAGTTAGCAAGAAATTCTATCATTTCATTGCTGTCAAGTTCTTTGCCTTCACCTTTCAGACAATATTTTCCGTTTTCGTAAAACTCCGAAGAGGCAACATCAAGACAAATTTTAACCTGATCTGTGTTGTATCCTGCTTTTTCAATAGCGGTCAATATAAATTCGATTGCTTCTTCGTTGGAATTTAAATTCGGTGCAAAACCGCCTTCATCACCAACAGAAGTAGAAAGCCCTTTTTCATGCAGTACTTTTTTTAATGTATGAAAAATCTCAGAACCCATCTGGATAGCATGCTGAAAATTCCTTGCCCCGACAGGTGCAATCATAAATTCCTGAAAATCAATGTTATTATCGGCATGAGCACCGCCGTTCAGAATATTCATCATAGGAACAGGAAGAGTAAGAGCATTAATTCCGCCCAAGTATCTGTATAATGCCATGTTATAACCGTTTGCGGCAGCTTTCGCACAGGCAAGAGAAACACCTAAAATGGCATTCGCACCGAGTTTTGATTTATTTTCAGTGCCGTCCATATCAATCATAAAAGTATCAATTTCTCTCTGGTGAGTTGCTTTTTCCCCTACCAGCTCCGGAGCAATAACATTATTAACATTATTAACTGCCATCATGACACTTTTTCCGAAATAAGAACTATCGTCTCCGTCCCGAAGTTCATGAGCTTCAAAAATTCCTGTTGAAGCTCCTGACGGAACTGCTGCACGCCCCATTGCACCACCCGAAAGTTTAACATCGACTTCAACCGTAGGGTTGCCGCGTGAATCCAAAATTTGACGTGCTACAATATCTTCAATAAACGTTGACATAACCATTCTCCTTTGCCATTAGTACACCTCATTTGTCGTCATAATGGCATAAAATTTTTATTTATGCAAGTAATCGGTTATGCAATTTCTCACGCACTTTGACAATAATATATTTTATACTGCCAAAATATCCAAAAAACAGAATCGTAGATGCACTTATCCAGGCAATCGGCCCTGAATAAAATATTCCGATATATCCGAACTTTACAGCAAGATACACTGCAGCAAAAGATCGCACTACAAGTTCTGCAATACAGGCAATGAGCGGGAAGAATGTTTCTCCCATGCCCTGCAAAGCATTTCGGTAAATAAAAATTTGTCCCAAAAAGAAATAAAATATAGTGCTTATCAATAAATATCTGTGAGCAATATCAATAACTTCAGGTGTTGCTGTCCCAATGAATTCTCTGATAATATCAGTTCCCCAATAACGCATAACAAGTGCCATTACTATACTCAAAATCACGTTTATGGTGGAAGTTTTAATAACTCCGAGCCTGATTCTCTTAAATTTTCTTGCTCCGAAATTCTGTGCAACGTAAGATGCTAATGCCACCCCGAATGACATCATTGGTAATGTAGCAATTTGTTCTATTCTTAATGCAGCTGTAACAGCCGCAATTACATTTGAACCGAAAGTGTTACATACACTCTGTATAATAATAATACCTATTCCGATAATCGAAAACTGAACAGCCATCGGAACTCCGACCCTTAAATGTTCATATGCGGAATTATAGAAGTTTTTATCAAATTTTATCAGCCAGTCACTCTTTTTCAAATGAAGTATCGGAAACTTATACTTAACATAAATCAAGCAGAGAATAATAGAAATTGCCTGCGACAAAATAACGGCAATAGCGGAACCGGGAACTCCCATATTAAACTGTTGGATAAAAACAAGTGCAAGAATAATATTAATTAATGAGGCTGCAATAAGACAATAAAGAGGGGTTTTACTATCCCCGAGAGCCCTTATAATACTTGCAAGCATATTATATATAGTGGTAGAAATAAGCCCCAGTACAACAATTTCCACATACCAGAAGGCATCGTGATAAATATTGTCGGGAATATTCAACCAGTGCAAAACAGGATTTATAAAAATTGAAAATAATATAGTAAATGCAAAAGTAACAACCGTGCTTAAAATAGTGGAAACAACAACGGAATCTTTAACACCGTCAATATCTTTTGCACCGTATCTCTGTCCCGTAACCACCGCAAATCCGTTAGTCAGCCCGACAATGACAAATACTATCAGAAAAAATAACGGAGCCACAGCCCCGACAGCCGCAAAAGATTCCACTCCGAGAAGTCTGCCGACAATAACTAAATCCGCAATGTTATACAACTGCTGAAAAATATTCCCGATTAAAAGCGGAACTGAAAATAGCAGAATTAATTTTAACGGCTCTCCCTTAGTTAAATCTTTAATCATATAATGTAATTATATAGCAAAAATTTTTATTTAAGTAAAAAGTGCTTGAAATTAAAAATCTTTTATGTGAGAATAAAAGCTGTCGGTTCAGTAACCTGCAAATAAAAAATAAAATTTGTAGAGCAATACCCAAGACAGCTGAATCGTATGAAAATCAAATAAATATTTAAAATATGGCTGGGTAGCTCAGTTGGTGAGAGCGTACGGCTCATACCCGTAAGGTCGAGAGTTCGAATCTCTCCCCAGCTATTTTAATTAGAGGATTTCAGATACCCTCTTTTTTAATGCTTATTGTTCATTGTATTTGAGCAGACATTTCAATCATTGTATTTTAACGGGACATTTTGTCTGAACGAATAAAAGGATTATTCGGTAAGGTTGGCTTTGTGTGGGCGTTTTCAGGTCGGAAAAATTAAGTGTTCCCCAAAAATCAAACCGGAAAACCGGACTTTTTCCGGACTGTACGGATAGATCGAGATTTGTATATTATCAGTGAGTACTGTGCATGAGGGATTCTGACATAATATATGCCGAGTTTGACATATAAGTCGGAAGTTTAATCCATAATGGGTTTATGCTATTATTTTCTCGTAAATTACAAATTTATAAAAGGTAACAAAATGAGAAAAGCATCTGAACAAGACTATTTTCCATATAGTTCAAAACTTGTGTGTTATATTAAACTTACAAAAGATAAAGAAATACGACAAATCCAAAACTATGTACAAGAAAAGTGTGATATTTATTTCCGTGTAAAAAATGAAGGTAGCAAATTATATGCTGTATGGCCGGGGCAATATAGTAGTGACCTTTTTGAAATAGACGATATTGAACTGTACGGAAAAGAATATGTTAAAGAATTAAAATAATTTAAATGGCATTTAAATGCCGTTTAAAAGGTGTTTTATGAGTGTTCAAAAATCATATTCGTTCGATGTACCAGTTTGACATTCCAAAATGATTGAAATTCCACTGTAGTTCAAAATAAAAATTAAACTCCAAAGAATTATCGTCTTTGAAGTTCCAAGAGTATTTATTGAGTTGTGTTTTGCGGTAGCTTTCAAATGCATCCTGGATTTCTTTTGCAAACCTTTTTCTAAATTCAGAGTAAGGAATATCTAATGTTTCTTTCGTCAATTTATTTTTCAAAATCATCTTCAAATCCTCTGATATTATCAAGTTCGATGTTGTATCGTTTCCCGTTTTTATCAACACAAGTTGCAAAATCTACAGTTTTATCTGCATATTTGTTTTTCCATAAACAAATCAATAAACCTATTTCTTGCATTTTTAAGTTTAAAATCTTAGTTCCGTACAACGTGTAATCTTTTTTAACCATATTATGTTCCTTTCAAGCTAAACTATTCATTGCTCTTGCGTGAAGAAATATCAAGTATATGTACTTAAAACGTATCATTTCGACATGATTTTTTTACAAGTTTGTTCGGATTTATAAAAAGTCGTGCGTAAAATGCAGTCAATTGTATAAAAAGTCGTACAGAAAAATGTGAAAACCATGCATAAAAAATCTTGAAAATGTTTTAAACAATATTTAAACACCTTTTAAACAGCATTTAAATTCCAACTTCTTTTTCGTGCTCTATAAAGAATGCATTTAAAACATCTGCGTCGTTGCGTAGGTGCTTTACAACTGGTGCAAGATTATAGCATTCTTCTATCTCCGGTTGGTTTGCAACAAAGTAATCAATAACAACCGCGGTGTTATAAATATTTTCTGACCACTTGCTCAATTGCTTAAACTCCTTTTGAGAAATATTAAATCCGACTTTTTCCATACAACCTCCTTCGTCGTGTTGTATTCATCACTCAAAGTCTGGATAAAATCAAGCAAATAAATTTTATAGATTAATTCCTAAATCATCTACAATAGAATCATCAGCAATAGTAAATTCCTCAATTAGCTTACAAAGGTTTTCCATATCATCAGAACTTTTTTCTATAAGTTTTTCGTGTAAAATTTCAACTCCACCTAGTAAATATCTCAAGAATAAATCTTCATCGGGTTTCGCAAGTTCTGTGTCAATATTCAAAAAAGCCTTTTTAATTCTTTCTTCTGGGGATTCTTCATGTTTAGAGTCCGCTAACATAATTAATTTATAAATAAAATATATAAATTCTTGTCTAGGTGTTAACTGACTTAAAAATATTGTTTTCTTAAAATCGGAACTATCTGGCTCAGCTTTTCTTTTATATATAAATCCTATTAACGGAGCAGTAACATATATCTGCCAAAAGTAATCGAAATATTTCTTTTCTGTTAATTCAACAAACATAGTAGCGTGTTTGCCTGTGACATTAAAATCTCTAGATATTAGCGTCATTGATATCAGCCTCCTTTACGTTTGTTTCAAGAACATCTTTTGCATTACCGTCTAAAGTTGCTGCTTTCATTGTATAATACTTGCCAATTTTGTCATGCAGTTGTTCTTTTATTAGCATTCCTTCCATATCTTTAGAAAATATTATAATTTGTTCAGTTAAATCTGGTAATTTTTTGCAAGCAATTGTTGCAGATTCTCTGTCAAAAGCCGAGAAAGGTGCATCTAAAACTAATGGATATGGTTCTGTCATTAAGAATTGGCCTGCTTCTTCATTTTCATATTTTTTATAATGAATCTGCTGTGCTAGAAATAAAACAGAAGTTATAAAAGCTAAAACAATAAATACACTTTGCGCACCTGAAGTATCAATAACATCATTAACACCTAGTGTATCTGTAATGGAAAGTTTGTATTTTTCATTCAAATTAATTTTATAACTGCTAGTAAATACTGATGAATATATTTCATTCATTTTATTAACCATGCTTGTACGCAAAGCCGTCTCATTCGTTTCTAAATGAGATTTTAATACATTGGCTATATATTTTGTATGATTAATACAGTCACAAACATGTTTGTTTGCTTCATCTTCTTGTGCAATTTTTTGTAATTCTTTTTCATATGCTTTTAATTGAGATTCGTATTGAATATTATTAGTTTTTTTAGTTGAAATATTTCTTACTAAAGATTTTATTGTTTGCTCATTTTCACTACGTTCTATTTCGTATTGGGCAGTATCTTTATGAGCTTTTAAATGTTTCTTTAAGTCAGTAATTACTTCATAATTTTTATCAATTTCACTTTGTCGACTCATTTGTAATTGTTTATATTGATTAAACAATAAACTTAAATTAGGGATAGTATCTTTGTCTGTTTTAGCCTTTGCATATGAAATATATTCAGATATTGTAGCTCCTATATATTTTGGAGGAACATAATCTAATAGTTTCACGAGATTTGAATGACATTCGCTCCCTATATCTAATTTACTCCCACAAATACAAGTTCCTCGTTTTAATAAAAATTCAATTGTTTTGTTATTAACATTTGGAACATTTTTGTCATCGACTTTTGTTTCTTTTAACATTTTAAGAACTTCAGGAACAATATGAGGTAGACAATAACTCGCAATTTGATTAGCAAAATTACTTAAAAAAGAGCTTTTAGTAGTTTCCATGAGTTTCTCTAATTCATCAACTTTACTTTGTTTAATATCAATCTCTTCTTGTTGTTTCTTACCATCAGCCCATTTTTTTATTTCATTAGTTAATTTCGCATTGCGTTCTGTCAAAATTTCTAAATCATTTTCGGCATTTTTTATATCATCAATATTTTTTCCAATCTGGTTTTCTAAATCTTCCATTGAATTTTGTATTTTTTCTATTTTTGCATTTGCATTTCCGTTGTAACGTTTTTGAAATATCGTTTGAACCGAATTTTGTTGCACTACTAAATGCTTAATAGTATTTTCAATGGATTCCATTCCTAATATTTTTTTTACCGCAGCAGAAAAATCTGTACTTGAAGTCTTCTCTTGTACATTTTTGCCAAAGCTATTAATTTGTTCGGCTCTTAAAAAGAAATAGTCTGCTAAATCTTGTGGTATTATTATGTTCAATGTGTCTTGAACTTTATCGGGAGGAATAGGCTTTGTTAAACCGGTTTCAGGATCTTTATATGTAATATATAAATCCGATTTATCTGGTTGTATAATAGATTTAGCACCATACATCATTGGATTATTTTTATAATTTTGCGTTCTTTTAACACAATAATCATTGTTCCCATATTGTAATCGCACCTCAACTTCAACAGAAACTTCACTGCGAGGAGGTAATTCATTTTGAATTTTTCTGTTTAACAAAATGCCATTTGTAAAATTTGTTTTTCCGAATAAACACCAAGTAAAAGCATTTGCAATTGTGGTTTTACCTGTATAATTATTTGCCATTATAAATGTTACATTTTTATCTTTATCTGTCGAGAAAGAGATTTCTTCGTCTATAAATTGTCTGAAGTTTTTAAATTTGATCGATTTTAATAACATTATGACAACCTCTCGATTATTCCGGCAATTTTTCTTGCCATTTCTGCATCCGAATCCTTATTTGTTCTATTCATATTATCTTTTTCTATTTTTAGAATTTGGTTAACCATACGTTTTCTTTTATCTCTGATTTCGTTTTCCACCGGAATTTCTACTGATTCAATGTCGTTATTATCTTCCATTTGAGCCACTCCTTAATGATTACAATATATCATGAACATCAGGACTATCATATAAATTATAAGAGTTTATTAAGTCCCAAATTAATTCATCGTTATTTTTTACTTTATTTAATGCTAAACTGTTAAATTCTTGCATTCTCGCAAATTCTCTTCTTACAAGTCCTTGTTCATACTGCTGTTCGTATATTGATAGAATCTGAGATTCCTCAACAGGACGTGGTAATGTAATAAAATCAAATATTTCGGCATATTCTTTGCCTTTTGCCTTCCTTAATACACGCCCCCTACGTTGGACATATTCTTTAGGATTTGTCGTACTTGCAAGAATAAATGCTGTTTGTATTTCTGGGATATTGAAACCTTCATCTAAACATTTAATAGCGACTAAAACTTGAATCATATCGCCTTTGCCAAATATTTCTTTAATATCCTTTCGTTCTTTCATATTTTCTTCAGCTGTAAATTTTGCAACACTCATCTCTAAATCGTTACCAAGCATTTTACACACCGCATTTATTTGTCGGATAGAATCATCCTTATTTGAATTAGGAGCTTCAATAGTTGTTGCACCACAATATACAAGCAAATGATTTTTATTTTTATATGGCATTATTTTTTCTTTTAAAGTTGATAACTTATTTTCTGCTCCTGCAATAAGTTTTGCTCTTTTTAATAAATATGGTTTAGCGGCTTCAGGAATATGTTTCTTATCGCTACCAGCAATATATTTAGCAATTTTTTTTGTTAATAATTTGTATTCAGTTAATTCATCAGTAGTCAAATAAACAATAACAGGATAATAATAATATGGAGTTAGCATTTCTGCATCAATTGCCATTTTTAGTGTATATTCAATACATTTATCTCCAAAATAATCAAATATTGCATTGGTTCCTTCATCGTCACCATATCTTTCAATGGTAGCTGATAAAGCTAACCTATAATCAAAATTTTCTGGTAAATTCTTTCTAATTGTTTCTGCACCAAAATAATGAGCTTCATCAACCATAAGAAGTGATTTATTATCAATGCGAGAAATTTGTTCTTGTACAAAATCAGAATAAAAAGTTGCATTTGTTGTTATAAAACAAAAGAATTTGCTACCTTCAATCTTATTATTATGGTAATCTATTGCACTTTTTAACTTATTCTTCCAATCTTTTTGAGAGGAAGCTCCATATCCAACAATTGGAGTTATATTAAATAATATAAGATCCTCGACCCATTGTTCAACTAAATGAATAAAAGGACAGCAAATAACAACAGCTAAATCGGAATTGCTATGATTATACAAATTTACCAATGCTCCTAAACCAGTGTATGTCTTACCAGTACCTGTTGCCATATCAAATATGCCCTGATAATTTTTGTTTGCCCAATTTGTGATTGCATTTTCTTGATAATCTCTCAAACGTGCAAATGGAAGTTTTGGAATGTTTCTTTCTTTTATATTTGTAATGGTAGTATTCTCAGGAGTTGTACCTTTCATTGCATTCATTACAAAATTTTTCTCTGTTTGATCAATATCTTCGTCAAATGTTTCTTTTTTATATGTTTGAAGTTTGTCTAATGCAACTTTAGGGAAATCGATAACCTCTAATGATGTTGTTAAATTATTCCAAGTTTCTTCAAAATATTCTATTTTTTTGTTAGTTCTTGAGCCTTCAGCCCAAGATGTGAATGCATCAATTGATTCAAAATTAAGACTTATTGCTTGTTCACTCTCATTTAAAGATCCACTAAATGCAACAGTATTCCCATCTGCATCAGTTAATATACCAATTTTTTCGTGGTATAGACCAAAAGGTTTTTTAAATGCAATTTTTATATCTAAAAAGCCATCTTCAATCATATGTGAAAGGAAGTTGAGTCTTTCTTCCTCAATATAATTTTTAGGTTCTTTCCATTCTCTCATAATTGCTTTATCAATTATTTCGCGTTTATCATAACCATCTTTCATTGCTTGAATATCTTGTTCCTGTAATTTAGGGGATGTAATAAGTCTCATTTTACCCCCATTTTTAACTAAATTAATTAACCCTTTTGAAAGTTCAATTAAAACAGAGGAAGAAAAAAAGCCCACGGCTCTGTCATATTTTTTCGCATTTGATAGTAGCGGAGTATAAAAATCCTCAACTATATTATCTGGTGTTCGGTATGACTCTTTAAGAGTATCTTTTAAATCTAAGAAATTCATATATCTATGTATTTTCCTTTATATAATTTAGAACTTCATTTAATTTTTCAAAGTCATCATCGCCTGTAAAATAACTTGGACTAAATCTTACAGTTCCTGAAGGATATGTCCCCATATATTTATGTGAATCGGGAGCACAATGCAAGCCTGTCCTTACTGCGATACCATGTTCGCTCATGACTATACCTATATTCTCGCATGGGTATGTGTCAAAAATGGACGCAATAATTCCGACTTGTTTAAAATTAGGATGAATAAAGGTTTTTATGTTATTATGCTTGCTTAATATCTGTAATAATTTATCAAAATTTTCTTTTTCTTTTTCATGAATTGCTTTTATTCCAGTTTCTTTTATCCATTTTAAAGAAGCATTTAGGCCTGCTATTGCCATAATATTAGGACTCCCGGCTTCAAATCTATCAGGGATGTTGGCTGGCATATTTATGTTTGCAGAATCAACTCCTGTTCCTCCAAAAATAAAAGTTTTAAGATTGTCTGATTTTTTTAGCACGAAACCAGCAATTCCTGTTGGTGCATAAAGAGTTTTATGCCCTGCAAAAATTACATAATCAAAGTGATTTACAATAGTTGTATCAAGCAATCCAGCGGTTTGCGACATATCTATAACTGTTTTGGCGGATACTTCATGTGCAAGTTTAGAAACGTCCTCAATTGGAAATATAAAACCAAACGAATTACTTGCGTGATTCATAATAACAAGTTTGGGTTTATCTATGTTAAATTGTGTTTTAATAATGTTTAAATCATATTCAAGAGAGTTTTTATCGGGTTCTATATATTTAATTTTAATCTTATAACGGTTTTTTATTTGTTCTAAAGTCCTTAAAACTGCATTATGCTCAAACCTTGTAATAAACACAACATCATTTTCATGCCAATTCTGTCCAAATAATATTGTATTCATGGCAATTGTGGATGATGGTGTGAATACAGTTTCATAATCCGCATTTGCCTGAAATAAATCAAGTATTAAATCCCTTGTTTCTCTTACTATGTTTGCAGCAATTGAAGCTTCTTTGTATTGCCCTCTTGAAACATTAACGCCATAATCACGATAAAACGAGTCCATAAAATCATAGACTTGTTCCGGTTTTGGAAATGTGGTTGCAGCATTATCAAAATAGTACATTATATAAGAACCTTATTTATTATATCTACTAACACTTGTCTCTTTTCTTCTGAAGATAGAGATTCCCCGTACTCTTCCATCATCGCTTCAGCATCGTTATATAATAATTTAGCCTGTGAAGAGTATTCCTTTTTCTCAAATGTTTTAAACTCTTCATGTCCAAAAGCATCTATATAACTAATTTTATAAAATTCTGTTTTATTTTTACCTTGTTTAGCGATTTTATTACTATATGCTTCAATGTTATTCTTAAATTTTTCTAATGAAATATTGTACGATTCAATTGTTATTTGATCCCAATCATCTATTCTTAATCCGGTTGAAGTTCTGGCAAGCATTTCAATAAATTTATTAGTATCTGCAGTCGGTTTCAAACACAATCCTAACATTTGCTCCTCACTGCTACTAAAGGCATGCGTTAAGACATCTTCACTAAATTGTTCTGACCAATCTTTTAATACTGATGATAAAGATGCTTTTTTATTCAAATTATTTGTAGCAAACATCGATTTCATTTCATCGCTTAAAGTATTAATCAAATTAGCTTTTATATTATCAAGATATTCTTTTGCTGCTAATATATCTTGTTCTATTTTCAATGAGAATGTATCATATCCAAATATTTCAGGCAATTTATCAAATAAAAATTCTCTGGCATTAATTTCAGGTGCTTTTAAAGAATTTTTGAATTTTAAGATTCTCTTGTCAAGAGCTTTAGATTTATTTTTATCTACATATTCTGTAGTCATTTCCTTTGTATATTTCGGCAATTGAAAAAACCAACGCTGCATTGCCCTTACAATGAATTCGAAGTTGTTATATTCTGTTTCTTCTTCATGCACATATTCAGAAAATGTATTTTTTAAATCTTCAATATATTTTTCTTTTTTTGTATCCCATTCTTCTAATGCAATATTGTAGTTGTATGGCTCTTCATTAATACTATCTAATAATTTTGCATTAATCTCGACTTCTTTTCCATTTTTAAGTATTACTGCGTATTTTTTATAATGATGTAAAACACACGCAATATATATTGGAATTAAGCCCATTTTCATTCCAATATGATGATTAGGTTCGGTTAATATGTCATATAATTCTTTAAATGACAACTGCTTTTCAGAAGATTTAACTATAAATTTCTTTATTAAATTCAATACATTTTGTAATTTTTTGTTCTTTAAATTTTCTGTATTGATATAATATTGACCGGCTTTTTCTACTAAAATCCCTTCGTTCTTAACTGTACTTCTCATAAAACTGACATCTTGACCTGTTGCAATTAGACCCAGATTTTCTTTTATATTATTTTCTAATATACCTGCTATAACTTTACTTCTGCTGTTTATCGCTTGACTTGAAAGAATATTCTTATTCAATACTTCATTATTTATTATTGGATAATCTTTGTATGTCTCTTCACAAATCTCTGATAATTTTTTAGAAAGTACTGAACGACGATTAATCAGTTCTTCGTGTCCATTATTGTAATATTTTGATTGATTTAATTCCGGTCTTAAATATATATCTATAAAATCTGAAATGACATCAGATAATGCATTCAAAGAATATGATAATTCTTCCGATAATATTTCGTCATCGGTATTATCAATTAAATATTTAATGGCATCATACTTTATAATTTGTTCGTTAATATTATCTCTTTTCTTAGGAACTATAAATATAATTCTTTTGTTATTTACATTTTTGTAGGCTTCTTTGAATACTATTTTTTTATCTTCGCTAATTTTAGGAATAACAGCAAATACAATACCATCTGCTCCATCTGATTTTATTACTTGTTCCCAATCAGTTATTCCATTTAAATCTTCTTGATTAACGAATTTAAAGTTAAAAAATCTGGTAACTTCATTACTATCGTTATATGCATTTGGATATAGCACTTTATTTCCAACGAAATCATTTAAAATATCTTTTATTTCTACTAAATTTTTTCGTTCTTCAATAGTATCATTAATTTTTGCTTCTACATTAATATCTGTATGCTCTGTAATCCTCAAATAATTTCCATTTTCGATCTGTCTTATTATTCCTTTATTTTTTAAATTTGTAAAAGCTTGATTTAATTTTTGAAAATCTGATACTGAGTTTTCGAAAATATTAGAGATTAAATTTACAGTAGGAGACAATAATTCAAAATGGTCATATATATATATTAAAGCAATTGTTTTAATAATCTTCTTCTCTAACAGTTCATTATTATTTAATTTATTTAATGCGGCATAAGCATTTTTCCAATATTTGTGTGTGTCTTTTTTATAATCTTCTGCTTTAAATAATGGTTCAAAATAATCATATATATAATCAGGCGTTAATATAGGAAAATCTTGATTATTATTCTTTAAAAACGAATAAAGTGTATGTTTCTGATTTCGCGATGATAAGAATGTAAATATTGTTCTCTCGTTTTGAGCAATTTTTTCTGAAATATTTGGTAACAGAAATGTAGTTATTGCTTGTAAAGGATAACAACCTATAACAATTTTTTCTATATCGTGATATTCAAGACTTGAGAAAGCTTTTGCCTCTTCCCATTTTTTTAACATATTATTAAAACGTTTTTCGTTATCTCTCAGGTAATCTTTGTACCAGTTAGGTTCTTGGCATATGATTTTTGACATTAAATCGAATTGCTGTGATAAAGAAGTACTAAACTCAAGAGTTTTAAATCTATTTGATACAGCTTTCCAAGCATCAATTTTATTTTTAGGTAATTTATCAACATAGTTTAAAATGCTTTGATGAGAAATTAACAAAATATGCAATTGTTGTTCTTTAGTACGGCAACAATTTTCAGCAAAATCTTGTAATGTTTTTATTTCTGCTGCCGATGTTTTATTTAGATTCCCTTCGAGAAATTTACTAAACTCATCATAAATAACATAAATCCCGGTATAACCTTCTTTTTTAAGCGATTTATTGACGGAATTATATAATTCAATAACGTCAATATTTGATATAGGATTAAATTCACTTCCCGCGGTAAGACTAGGATAAATTTCTTTAAAATTTTCATAATAATCAATATTATAATTTTTTAATTCTGTAATATAGTTGTTAACACTACAATCAATATTCTTTTTGAATTGATTATATGTAGCTTCATAGTTTTTTTGCCAGTTCAAAATAGTTGTTATAGCAGATTTAAAATATGTATCCGGCATTACATGATCAAGATTGGCATTTTTCAATGCGGTATTTAATCCAGACATTAATGCCTGTCGTATTCCCATACTACTGCCTTGTATAATAACTGGGAACATCTTCTTTTTACTATCCAAGTAATTTTTTGTATATGTGCATAATTCAGATTCACCTTTTGTATTTTGCGTACTCTGACAAATATATGACAATAAGTTTGAAAACAATTCCGGTTCTTTTCTGTACAATAATGAAGCAATTATCAATGCTAAATGGGATTTACCTTTACCATATGCTCCAACAAATATTTTTGCACGGTCATTTGAAGTATTTGATGTGCTTAACATTATATCTTCTATAATTTCAATTGCACTTGGTGTTGGTATATAGTTTTTAATTTTATCATCGCTGTTAATATCGTATGCAATGTTTATTGCATATTGAAAATCTTGCATAATGTTAATATTTTTTGTCAAATCCATTTTTCCACCCTTTAAATACTTAAACTTTCATAATATTTTTTAAGACACTCTATAAATGACATTTTTGTCTGTAATTTTACAATATCAAGCCCTGCAGATCTTACGACCCTTATTAATCCTTGGTTCTGCAAATTATCTAAATACTGTGCAACTTGGATTTTGTCAAGATTAAAAATTTTACCAATGTTACCAGGATCTTTTTCTATTTTAGAGATTTTTATATCAGTTGCTTTTTCTTTTTCATTTTCTCTAATTATGATTGCCAAGATTATAAGCGGGTTAATTGTCGCAAAACTTGGTGCCATTTTAGAGTATATTTTATTCTTTTTATCCAGTAGTTTTATAAGACCTAATTCAGTTAATGGCGATTCGATATTGCTTTCGGGGTTAAAATCTCTACTATTTGATTTAAAATAAGTTTTGATAATACAATCAAAATCATCTCCTAGTGATTTCTCTGACACCTGTGTTTCTGGTTCTTCAACACTAATGTAGGATTGAATATCTGATATAAAAGATTCTTTTGTAATTTCATTCATATTGTAAATATTGAAGAAATAATACCAAGCTGTCGCCTGTTCCTTATTTGAAACCAACATGTAATGAAGAATACAGAAAGTACCATCTTCCTCCATAAACAAATCGTTATCCCATATTAATTGTCCAAGTTCAGTAAACTCTTGATATTTTTGAGTAGTACCAGTCTCTTCTGTCAAACCAAATACCTGTAACCAATAACGCAGAGCTTTGACCATATTCGACCCAATACCAAGCTCATCCATAGGATTAATATTTTTATCAACAAATAATCTTGGATTATCTTTTATATGTTTCATTCCTTTATGCAACCAGCCTTTTCTGATTGCAAAAGTATCATGTGCTCTGAACTTCATAGATATTCTCCTACTTTTTTGCTTTTGTTACTAGGTATCCAGCCATTAAACAACCGGCATCAAGGTATTTTGCTGTCACACACATTTTGCAATGTCTACATTTGTTTGCGTCTATCTTATATGTATTTTGGTTAACTGTTATTGCTCCAAAATTACATACAGATTCACACTTTAAGCATTTTCTACAACTATTATATTTTCTAATTTGGTATCCAATCATTCTTTGTAAATCATCATGTTTTTGAACATTCATAGTTTTTACTTTTATTGCGTACTCATAATTTTGCTGCTGAAATGGTTGCAATGACATTATAGGTATGTTTGTCGCAATGTCAAGCACTAATACCTCTTTTAATAATTTTCTACCGAGTTCTTTCGAAACTTTACCAAACGGTGTAAAAAGTGTATAAAAATCATCTGTTATCGGTTTATTTAATTGATAAATTTTTGCATTTTCTTCAGCAGTACAATTTGTATATTTTATTTTTACATCTTCGGCGGCTATTAAGCCATTTCCACCCTGACGAGCTTTCCACTTTCCTGTATCAACATAAACTTCAGCATCAGGTTTACCAATTTTTTTAGCGAAATTGACTAAAAACTCTCTCCATTTAGTTGATTCTTCCGGCATGTATATTCTCGATAGGAAAGCGGCTCTATCGTTATTGTTAGGACAACACCAACAACCAACTCTATCGTATCCGAGTTTATAAGCATCATTAAAATCAATATTTTCTCCAAGCATATAGAGCCAAATATCAATGTCTTTCCAATAAAATATAGGTGAAGCAACCACCTGTTTTTTGATTTTTATCGATTCTGCATTATCTTCAATTCTATTGTATTTGCTTCTACTAACAGATTCACATTTTCTTATGCCATAAAATGTCAAAAGCTTTTTGTCTCGATAAAGATTGGATAAAATCCTGGTTATAGGTCCTGTTTTAAACATAGTACAGCACCAGCGCATAACTCTTGATGGTGGCCCTATATCTTCACATACGTGATAAAACTTCTGTTCTTTATTTTTAGAAATTTTTAAAATAATTTTGGGATTATCTTTTCTAAAACGTTTTAAATATTCATATGTAAGAGGGAATTCTAGTGTTGTATCTCCAAAAATATGTACAAGACCTGGATTACTCAATGCTCTAACAACGAGATCAGCTACAACCGTTGAGTCTTTCCCTCCAGAAAATGATATGACTATATTTTCGGCAGGATAATCTTTTACAGCATCTTTTATAAAATTAAATGCTTCGTCCTTAAGATAGGAAAGCCTTTCTTTATTTATTCTAACAAATTTTTGTATGTACTCTGAAAATTTATTTTTTTCGTTATCGACATGGTATTTTTCTAATTCTTTAATAATGCTATTTGTATCCATTTGTAGACATTTAGAAAATGAAACAAGAACCAATTCTCCATCAATATAATAGCGATTATTAGCACACCATACAGAACTATTTATATATTTTAAAGGAATTTTCTTAACGATTTCCATTAATAGACGTTCTTGAGGGAATACAGGTCGTAAATCAGCCGCAAAATATTTTATCTTTTTCCCACATTCAGGGCAATTATCTAAATTACTATTACAAGGTCTAATTATGGGCACATTACAATGACTACACCAATATATTTCAATAGGTATATCTTCAACTGTTATTTCTCCACATACTTCGCAGATTTTGTTATCAGTTTCTCTATTACAAGATTTGCACCACAAAATTTTTCCCTCTTTGGCGTATTGAATCCACAAATTCTTCTTCCAATACGAATTAAGTTTAGCATAAAAATGATGAAAAATCTTTTTATAGTAAAATATTAACAATATATATTTATAATGGTATTCTACTAAATACAACAATAATTAACATCTAAAATATGGATAATATATCTTTCAAAATCTTGGTTGTAGCGTTCGCCGGTGATAAGTTTTGAAACGTAGCTCTCAGTAAGTTTCAATCTTTTTGCAAGCATTTTTTGTGGCATATTTTTCTGCAGCATTTTGAAACGTATCATTCTTTCCCTGCGATACAGAAAATGGCTTCCACCGTCTTTCATATTATTTGGGCTTTTTGCCATTTTTTGCTCAAGCAATTCAATCTGTTTTCTCAATTCTTTACGCATAAAAACTCCTTAAAATTAGTTGGGGTTGGCATTAGGGTACACACATTTTAACTCATTTTACGAAAACATCAAGTCATAAAAATTACAAATTGATTAATTTGACATTTTTTGTTAGTATTATACAAAGTTAATAGAAATACCTATAAAGAGTGTACGAGGGACAAGCCCGTTGACTACACAGCAACCTATTAAGTTAGGTGCTAAAGCTTGAATGATAGGTGGATATTAGGAAACCTATCGCTATGGGTTTCTTTTTTGTTGCTCTTATAGATTTGTAGTACTAAATGAAAAAGGAGAACAACTATGGAACAACAAGAAGAAAAAAGTTTGAAAAACTACTACGCAAAATGCGTACTAAGAAACAAATTCGGGTTATCAGGTGATTTAGCAGAAGTTGTATCAAAATTAATGCTAAATTTCTATGACAAATTTTTTGAAAACTTTGATCCTGAAAAGGCAAAACATTACCGAAATGCGGCATCAAATATGATGATGGATCCAAGACCTAACTACAATGCCAAGATAGATTTTTACATAGGTTTAATGGATAAAGACACAAAATCATACCACTACACAAAGGAACAAGCTAAGCAGAAAGTTTTTGAAGTTTTGGGTGATTGCACAATAACGGATGCAACAGGTTGTTATACAAATGAAAAAGGTGAACGTATCATAATGGACACCCTTGTTGCAACTAAAATATTGGAGCGGGTTCCAAAAGATTATCAGCACGATACATCTTATAAATTAAAAGAGATTTTTAATCAGTCAAGTATAATTAATGCAGGAAATACCTGTGAGATTAGATATAATAATGAATCGCCAGAGACAATACGTTATATTCAAGATATGATGGACGAATATGATTTATTCTGGGAAGAAGCCGAACAAGCCATGAACGCGGGATGGTAACATCAAATTCTGAGCTGGTTTGTGTCTGAATGATACAAACCAGCTCGGAAACAGTTCTATTCTTCCGAGTTACGAGCAATAAATGTTAAAGCGATGAACGAAGAAAAATACATTACAATCAAAGAATTAGCGGAACTCAAAGGTGTAAGTACCCGAGCAATCCGGCTTTCTTTGAAGAAATATGTAATCAGAGAAATTACTGTCAAAGGCGGAAAAAGTTTTGAGATTTTGTTATCAAGTATTGAACCGGAGCTTCAGGGAAAATATTATTCAAAAATTATTCCGACTTATGAAGTTAAACAACTTCCTGTGCCAACAGATTTTCATAAACCTAATAAAGCAAAAATTATTGCACTTGCAAGATTGGATTTATTGAGCCTTTGGCAAAAAGAACGAAAAAATCAAAGTAATAAAACACAATTTGATAAGGATTTTTTGAGTGCTTATAACGCACAGGTTTTATATCCCGAGATTTATGCAAAACTCGGAAATGTTTCAATAGGCACACTTCAAAGGTGGAAGAGAATTTTAGGGAACAGCAATAATTATGAACTTTTAATTCCAAATTACCATTATGAAGATTATTCAAGAACATGTCTAACAGAGCACGAAAAGCAGATCTTTTTAAAACTGCTTTTGCATCCGAATAAATTCAGTATCGGGAAAGCGACTTCTTTAACACAATATGTTTTAAAAACTCAGGGTGCGGAATATATTCCTGCTCCACCAACATTCAGAAAATTTGCCAATTGGTATAAAGCAAATTATTACGACAAGTGGACACTTTTAAGGGATGGCGAAAAAGCTTTAAAAGAAGAAGTTATTCCGCATATAAAAAGAGATATTTCTAAAATTGAAGTCGGAGATGTTTTGGTTGCTGACGGAAAAAGATTAAATTTTCAGGTAATAAATCCGTTTACAGGAAAACCCTGCCGAGCAACATTAATTGGCTTCTTGGATTGGAAAGCAACTGCGCTTGTCGGGTATGAAATAATGATTGAAGAAAATACGCAGAATATAGCGTCGGCTCTGCGTAATGCAATATTGAATCTGAGCAAAATCCCGAAGTTTGTTTACTTAGATAACGGTAGAGCATTCAGGGGTAAATATTTCACAGGTAGTGCAAAATTTGATGAGATTGGTTTAAAAGGTATTTATGAAAAACTCGGTATAACAACAGTTTTTGCGAATCCGTATAATGCGAGAGCAAAAGTAATTGAACGATTCTTTTTAGAAATGCAAGAAAGTTTTGAAAAGCTGCTTCCAAGTTACATAGGAACAAACATAGAAAACAAACCGGTAAGATTAAGAAGGAACGAAAAATTTCACTCTGAGATTCATCGGGAATTTGTGCCAACTATTCAACAAATAATTCAGATGATAAACAGCTGGCTTGAGTATAAAAATTCTTTTCCGTGTCCGAATAATAAATCAAAAACCATTCAGGAAATGCTTAATAGCATTGAAAAACAGGAAATAAACCCAAGAGAACTTGATGATTTGATGCTGGCGCAAGAAATTAAAACAATTAAAAGTCAGGGGATAAGATTTTTGAAATCGGATTACTATAATGATGCCCTTTATGGCTTAAGGCAGAAAGTAATAATAAAATACAGTTTGTTTGATTTAAGTTACATTAATGTTTATACAATATCAGGTAAGTTTTTATGCCGAGCAGACAGAATTACACTAACTCATCCGCTTGCACACTATACCGGAGAAATTAATGATATAGAAGATTACAAACAGAAAATTCAAAAACAAAAACAACTTAAAAATAAAACAATAAAGGCTTGCAAAGAATTTTTAAATATTGAAGATTTAGAAATTTTAGAATGCCGATTGGAAGAAAAAGAAGAAGAAATACATTTACCCCTGCCAAGTATTCAACAGATAGAAATCAAAAAAGAAAAACCGGAAAAATATAATCCCGCGGTAAGACCGTTATTCAAAACAAGCAGAGAAAGATATGAATACCTGATGGAGCACGGTTGCACATGCAATGACGATAGAATCTGGCTTAAAGCATATAAAGAATCAAAGGAGTTCAAAGAATATGAAACCAAAATTTGTACTGACTAAAAATGTAAAAGGATTTATCAACCTGATTCATAACCTAAAAAATAAACCTGATAATATTTCCAAAATTGGTCTGGTTTATGGAAACGCCGGACTTGGCAAAACCAAAACGGCTTTGTATTTATCAATTCAATATGATGCGATTTATGTTAGGGCAACAAATTCAATGAGTCCAAAATGGATGCTTGAAGAAATAGCAAAAGAACTTGATGAAATTCCAAGATTTTATACAGCAGATATATTCAGGCAATGTGTTAATACTCTGAAAACAAATCCGCAGATGATTATAGTTGATGAAATTGATTATCTGTTAAAAGACTTCAGAACAATAGAAACTTTAAGAGATTTGCATGATGAAACAGGAGTTCAGATTATTCTGGTCGGAATGCAGCTAGCAAAACACAAACTCAAAAAGCATACGCATTTATTTGACAGAATATCAGAAATTTATAATTTTACTGAATTTGAATATTCTGATATCAAGCAGATTACAGAAGAATTATCCGAAGTTGAAATAACAAAAGATGCTGTACTTTTAATCCATAACAAAGTAAAAAGCTTCCGACAAATTGTAAATACAATTGATACTTTTGAAAAAGTAGCGCAGGCAAACGGATTAACGCAAATTGACGAAAATATAGCTCAGGAGGTGCTCGGTGGATAAAATTTTAAAAGTCGCAAAAAGGTTAAAAACATTTACTCTCGAAGATATCGTAATGTTCGGCGAAATAGATGCAGATATCGCCGGAAAATTTTTGCAAGAATCAGAAAACATAAAATCATGCGAAAATAAGTTTGAATATGTCGAAATCGTAAAAACTGAAGATAAATTTAAAATTATTGATAAAAATATTCCGAGTAAAAATTCAGATATTATTGTAGTTACTGCTTGCAAGATATTTTTAGAAAATTGCCAGAATAGAAATATAACCCATAACACTTTAAACGCATACAGAACTTTTATAAATGCACATATTACCCCATATTTTAAAGATTTTAAATTAAAAGATATTAAAATTTCTGATGTTGAAAATTTCAGAAAAACTATGCAAAATAAACAAATTTCTGAACGAAGAATTAAAAATATTCTTGCACTCCTGAATCAGATAATAAAATATTTTCAAAATGAAGGTTATATTGATAAAACCTGCGTTTTTGAAGTAAAAAGAATTGCAAATATTCCCAAAAGACAAATTCAAATTTTAACTCCGGAACAACTGTCGCAACTTTTTAAAATTCTGAAAAATAAATATCCATATATGCTTCCTATTGTTCAAAAATTAATCACATTAAAACAGCCTTTGAACACTATTTTAACAGGTGGTGAACAACAAAAGAAATCATTGAAACGAAAAATAAGAAAAGATTTTTATAAGATAAAGCAAGAGCTTGGACTTACAAACTATATGTTTGATGATTTAAAGTTCTGTCAAAAATGTGTAGATTGAAATAAAAAGTCATGTAAAAAAGTGTTTGTTTGACATGAATTTGTGCGTAAAAAAGTGTAAAACCGCATTGATTTTTTGGGTAAAAAAGTGTAAAATCATGTTAGGTATTAATGTAAAAAGGTGCGAGCATGAAAAGAAAATTACTGGAAAATCTTATAGAATGGAAAAACAAAGAGGGACATAAACCACTGATTCTTGAAGGTGCAAGACAAGTCGGCAAAACATGGTTAATGCAAGAATTCGGGAAAACTCAGTATAAAAAGGTTGCATATATTAACTTTGATCGAAATTTAAAAATGCGTGAAAATTTCGAAATTGATTTGGATACAAAACGATTAATCACGGCAATTAGTCTTGATGCAGAATTTAAAATCACGCCCGAAGATACTTTAATTATTTTTGATGAAATACAGGAATGTCCAAGGGCAATAACTTCGCTAAAATATTTTAATGAAGATGCTCCAGAATATGATATTGTTGCTGCAGGTAGTTTGCTTGGTGTTGCTCATCATTCAGGAACAGGTTTTCCTGTTGGCAAAGTTGAATTTTTAAGACTTTACCCATTGAGTTTTACCGAATTTTTGGATGCGATGGGTAAAGAACAATATGTTGAATTGATAGAAAAACAAGACTTCCAAATGATAAAACTTTTTAATAACAAATTTGAAGACTTGCTTAAACAATATTGTTATGTCGGAGGAATGCCGGAAGCAGTTCAGGATTTTGTCAATAATAAAGATTTTAATCAGGTACGAACAATTCAAGAACGTATATTATCATCTTATGAAATGGATTTTTCAAAACATATACCGTCAAATACTGTAGAAAAAGCACGTATGTTATGGAACTCAATTCATACACAGCTTGCAAAAGAAAATAAAAAATTTATTTATAATGCAATTAAGAAAGGTGCAAGAGCAAAAGAATTTGAAACAGCTTTAACATGGTTAAGAAATAACGGACTTGTCTATCAAGTTCATAAAATTACAAAACCTGGTTTACCAATTGGTGCATATACTGATTTGGATG
Organism: Candidatus Gastranaerophilales bacterium; assembly: GCA_944325865.1. Lineage (GTDB taxonomy): Bacteria > Cyanobacteriota > Vampirovibrionia > Gastranaerophilales > Gastranaerophilaceae > Scatousia. The sequence continues at coordinate 365,037 of CALVBS010000002.1, forward strand.
CATTTAAACTTTTTGTATTGGATGTTGGTTTGTTGGGAGCACTATCCGGACTTGAAGCAAAAACGATACTCGGTAAATATGAGATATTCCAAGAATTTAAAGGCGCAATTACAGAACAGTATGTTTTACAACAATTTAAAAGTATAGGGATACCTGTATACTATTGGACAAATGAAACAAGTCGTTCGGAAGTTGATTTTGTTATTCAAAAAGAATCTAAAGTTATTCCTGTTGAAGTCAAAGCCGCTACAAATTTAAAGGCAAGGAGTTTAAAAATATATATGGAGCAATTTAAACCTGAATTAGCACTGAGAACTTCTTTAGCAGATTATAAAAAGACAGAAAATCTTGTGGATATACCATTGTATGCAATAGAAATAATTAAAGAGGAATTATGATAAAAAAAATTATAATAAAAAATTATAAACAATTTGAGGATTTTAGTCTTGACCTAAATCCTGATATTAATATAATAGTTGGAAATAATGAAGCAGGCAAAACAACTTTATTTGAGGCTATAAATCTTGGACTTACACAAAAACTAAATGGTAGATTGATTGCACAAGAGCTGACACCATATCTTTTTAATATTAAAGCAAGGGATCTATATTTAAAGGAATTGAAAGAGAATCCAAAAACTGCAAAACTACCTGAGATACTTATTGAGATTTACTTTACTGACGATATTAGTGGAGATTTTAAAGGAAGCATAAATTCATTAAAAGAAGATTGTGCGGGTGTTTCTTTAAGAATATGTTTTGACAGTGATTTTCAAAAAGAGTACGAAAAATATATAATTGAACCTGAAAAAGTTAAAGAAATACCAATAGAATATTATAAAGTTGAATGGTATAGTTTTGCAAGTAATCCATTTAGATTTTTGGAACTGCCTATAAAATCACATTTAATCGATAATATTGAACATAGATATATACAAGGATCAGATAAATATATTGCTGAACTTGTTGGAGACTATTTAGATGAAACACAAAAGTCATTATTGGCACTAAAATATAGACAATTGAAAGAAGAATTTACAGGAGATGAAAAAATAAAAAGCATTAATGATGAGTTTCAAAGTACAGGAACTTCTATCTCTGATAAAAATGTCCAAATTTCAATTGATATATCTGCAAAGAATTCTTGGGATTCTATATTATCACTATATTTTGATGATATACCTTTTAAATTTATTGGCAAAGGTGAACAAAATTCTGTAAAAATAAAATTGGCATTAAAAGAAAAACTTGAACAATCAGATATAATTATGATAGAAGAACCGGAAACAAGTCTGTCTTTTTCAAATTTAAATAAATTAGTAAGTGTTATTTCCAAAGTGTGCGAAGGTAAACAATTACTAATTAGTACTCACAGTTCTTTTGTTGCAAATAAAACCGGTATTGATAAATTAATTCTATTAAACAAGAATAAAAGTTTTAAAATAGCTGATTTATCCCCGGATACATATGAATATTTTAAAAAATTGTCCGGTTATGATACTTTGCGTATGATTCTTGCAACTAAAAGCATTTTAGTTGAAGGACCATCTGATGAATTGATTATTCAAAAAGCATATTATGATACATACGATAAACTACCAATAGAAGAAGGTACAGATGTAATAGCTGTCTCATCTTTAGCGTTTAAAAGATTTCTCGAAATTGCAAAAGGATTGAACCTTAATACGGTTGTGGTTACTGATAATGATGGTAATATAGCAAAACTAAAAGAAAAATATAGTGATTATTTAAATGAAGAGAATATAAAAATATGTTTTTCAGCAGATGCAAATCTTAATACTTTAGAACCAAATATGTATGCAGCAAATGGATACGATAAATTAAAGGTGCTGTTTACAAGACCGGCCAACGATACAGAAGAACAATTTAAAAAATTTTTTATATCAAAAACAACAAAACAAAAGTTGCATTAACTATTTTTGATACAGAAAAAGGGACTGTAGATTTTCCACAGTATATAAAAGATGCCATTAAAAAATAATATTTTAATACACTCAACAGCAGGCTCCGGGAAAACAACTTGTTTAGTCAAAGTTGCATTGAATAATGCTGATAAAAAAATTTTAATAACAACTTATACGAGAAACAATGCTCAAGAAATTAAAAATAAATTTGTTGAATTAAATGGCTATGTACCGAAAAATGTAGAAATCACAACTTGGGAAACATTTCTACTTAAAAATTGTATAAGACCTTATCAAAATCTAATGGGCTTTGAAGATAGAATTTATCAAGTCTATTTTACAAATACAGATCCACATTTAAGAAAAGGGAGTAATGGTAAATATTACTATACAATAAAGAAAAGTAATGACATTCAGCGATATTATTTAACTTCTAACGGCCGAATTTATTCTTGCAAAATATCTGAATTTGCTGATGATTGTCATAAAATGGTAAAAGGTAAAATGCTTCAGCGAATGGAAGAATGTTACGATTATATATTTGTGGATGAAGCTCAAGATTTTGCCGGATATGATTTTGAAATAATGAATTTGATATTAAAATCTAAAAATATAAAATCAATTATTGTGGCAGACAAAAGACAAAATACCTTTGATACACACCATTCAAAGAAAAATAAAAAATATGCTGAAAATATTATAGAATGGTTTAAGGTTTTAGAAAATAAAAAACTTGCAAAGTTAAACTATTTAAATAATACTTGGCGTTGTAATCAACAAATTTGTGATATTGCAGATTCTTTATATCCAGAGTTACCTAAATCCATATCAAAAAATAAAATTACCACAGAACATGACGGATTATTTTATGTGAAAAATAATAATTTAAAAAAATACATAAATAGGTATAATCCTGTTGTTTTAGCGTATGGCAAAAATTCTTGTAATGATTTAGAAACCGACATAAAGACAATGAATTTCGGAATCTCCAAAGGTTTGACTTTCGATAGGGTTATAATAAAACCAACAGAAAAAATTATGAATTTTCTTAAATATGGTAATATTCCTGAGAAAGCAAAAGAAAAGCTCTATATTGCTATAACAAGAGCACGATACAGCGTGGGGTTTATAGTTCCAAATGATATAGATTTAGATTCTTTTTATAATAAAAAAATTGTTGAGTGGTGTGAATAATTAATTTTAAACTTGACTGAACTTATATTTTTTAAGGGTAATTTTAGTTGTTTTGTAATGTGTTTAGAGTATTGATTTTACTGATATTTAAACGTGATAAATACTTCCGGCTTACTTCCGAGTTGAATAACACCCTTTTCAAATGGGACTTTTTTGTCCTGAATATGTCATCGCTACGATATAGAGTGTGTTTGAGTTATATTGATTTGCTTGGATTTATACTGGATTTTTTCGTGACAAAAAGTGGACAAAAAGAGTAGTTTCGTTACATTTGAGTCAATTCGTATAAAATCGCTATAACCACAACGTGTGGGCTAACATAGGCTAATTAATTACAATTCAAATGTCCCAAATAAACCCCAGTGAGATACGCACCAAATTTGAATTGTACGGATAATTTGATTATTTTGGAATAGTCCAGTTCCGCAAAATTTTAAAAATTTTAAAACAAAGTCTGTATAAAGATAACCATGGTAGTATAAAAGATATGTAAAAATATCCAAATTTAAATTTTTACCTGTCATCAAATCAACTGTCAGCTTGCAATCATTATTTCAGGTGCTAATATGAAATTGCAAAAAGCTTAAAACAATGAATAATTTAACTCCATTTCAAAAAAATTTTAAAAATTTATGTACATACCTCGGAAAAAATAATAAAGCTCTATATGGAGCTTTAACTATTGCAGCTTCCAAAGGCATTCTTCGTCCGACTTTTACAATGATGGATAATAAACAGGAGATTAATTCCAGAAAATACACTGCTTTTAGAGAAGCTTTTACCGGTGCTGTCGCTTTTGTTGCTTATTTAATAACAGATAACCTTGTCGGTCAAGGTGCTAAATATATTGCTGAAAAAACAAACCATATACCGGAATTACCTAAAATAAAATCAACACTTTCTCTTATAAGTGTCAGTCTTACCGCACTTTTTGTTATTCCTGCAATATGTAATGCAGGTACAAAACCTCTTATGAATATGGTACTAGGCTCCAATCAAAAGACACCACCCCAAAATCATATGTCTAAAGTTAATTTTCAAGGAGCTTCCCCTTCATATCATTTCAGAGATTTTTATAACTCCGGAATGAAGATTGGAGGTTTATAATGATTGATAAAGTTGCTAATATACTTTTAAATCCAAGATTTGTAAATTTTGCTAATAACACCAAATACACGGTATCAACGGAATCTATATTTAAAGCAACAGGCAGACCGGCTGCTATTATGATGGATAATCATGTTGATAAAGATACCAGAAAATATGCGGCAACAAAAGAAGGTTTATATCAGGCATTATGTCTTGCAATTTATCTTACAATGATTCCGTTAGTATTTCAAAAATACGGATTTAAAATTGCACAAAAAATTCTAAAAGGTGACTCATCTTTACCTGCTTTTAAAAATGCTGCCGAATATTTAAATTATGCTAAACTCGCCAAAATGGATAAAAAAGATCGGCAGGGACACAAACTACTTGCTAAAATTTCGAATACTTTAAAATCTTCACCCGAAGATAAATTAACACTAAAAGAACATTTGTTGTCAGATGATAAGCCCCCTGAATTTCCGACTGCAAAAGGGGCTATTGAATTGAGTAACCTTGTTGGAACAGTAATCGGGCTGGCGTGGATTGCCTCTGAATTAAGCAACTATATTCTTCACCCGATAATGTGCGGGCTCGGGTTTGAAAAACCTAAAAATAGTTCCAATAAATAAATAAATAAATAAATTATCACAATATTAATAACATTTATTTTATGTTGACAAAAATACTTTCTGATGTAAGATATTTACGGTTAAAAAGACTACAAATAGATATAAAAAAATAAACCCATGTTAGCACCAATATATACAAACTGCCCTGAAAAAACATTTGCAACTTTTGGTTTTAAACCTAAAAAAGATAACTTCTTTACAATTCCTAAAAGGAAACCGCTCACCATTGCCGAAAAGGTTTCAATAGGTGCCGGTACACTTATAGGAACAGCATTGCCCATAATACAGTTTTGCAGAAAACAAAAAGTCCCTGTTACAAAACTTAAATATAGGGAAAAAGAAATGATTTTACTCAGTACCGGCTCCATTACCGGCGGTGTACTCGGAGGGATAAGTTCTGACAGGAAAGTTGAACCGAAATATAAAATTCATGAAGGAATTACCCAATTTTTTAATGCGGTCATACCTACATTACTAATTAATCCAATCTTGAAAACCTGTGAAAAGATTAAACCGCTAAACAACAATAAGGCCAAAGCTCTTTTACTGCTTGGCGGTATATTTGGCGGAATGGCGGCAGGGGCTGAAATTTCCAACAAAATCAATGGTACAACAACACCTGCAACAAAAAGAAAAGTGAAAATTATTGATGCAATAGCAAATATTGATGTAATATCCGGTGCATTGGTTATGGCAAAATTTCCGTTAATAGGAAAACTTGGGTTAGAAAAATTTTTACCGCTGTTTTATATGTGGACAGGGTATGAATCAGGAAAAATGAGGTAATAATTGTAGAAAGCTTCATCATTGATTCTATAAAACAGATAATTTTTAGTAAAAATTATTCTTAACCTAACTTTCTTTTGAAAGTTCTGCCTGCAAGAGTAAGAGTTATTAAAGCTATAATAATTAATGGGATAAGGTTTGTAGTGACATCTTCTATACCCGTTCCCTTCAGGAAAATTCCACGTGTCAAAACCATAAAAAAGCGGACAGGATTAAGCCAGGTCAAATACTGCAAAGCAACAGGCATATCTTCTATCGGAGAAATAAATCCGGATAGCAAAACCGCAGGCATCATAAACGTCATTGCAGATAAAATAGCCTGCTGCTGGGTGTTGCAGACGGCAGATATGTAAAGTCCGACTCCGACTATTGCAAGCAGTGAAATAAAAATCGAAACCATAAACAGAAGAAATGATCCCGCAAAAGGTATTTGAAAAGATACAATCACAATCCCTGTCATAACCATCGTTAATGCCATTGCAATAATCAACGGCGGTATAGATTTCCCTAGCAGAATTTCCAGAGAAGATAAAGGACTTACTATAAGTTGATCAAAAGTTCCGAGTTCCCGTTCTCTTGCGATTGACAGGGATGTTAAGATTAAAGTTGTAACTAACGAAAGCATTGCAACAATTACGGTTAAAATATACCATTTGTATTCAAGATTCGGGTTAAACCAGTTGCGGACGGAGGTATTTATACCGACACCGTTCTTTTTGGAAGAAGTTTCCATACCGTAGCCGGAAATTATTTGCGATGCATAACCCGATGCGATGGATGCGGAATTTGTCTGCCTGCCGTCAGCCATAACTTGTACCGTTGCGGTTTTTCCTGATTTAATATCACGGGAAAAATCATTATTTATCATTAATCCAATCTGGACTTTTTGAGTATCAAGTTTCTTTTTAAATTCCGCTTCGTTATCAACATAATAAAAATTCCTGAATCGCGGTGAGTTCTCAAATCTGGATAACAGTTCTCTGGATTCAACGCTTTGAGAACGGTCGAGTGTTACTACATCAATATTTTGCACTTCCATTGTTGCAGCGTTGGAAAAAATCAAAAGCTGTACTATCGGAAGTCCGATTATTATTCCTTTTGTTTTCGGATCATTCCATATTGTTATAAATTCTTTTTTCATCAATGCAAGAACCCTGCGGAAAAAATCTCTTATCATATTAACTTCTCACCTGCCTTTCAGGCGTTCTCTCCCTCAAAGTACGGGTAGAAACTTTTTCCAATCTTGTTGACGTGTTTTTATAGACAGCCGCAAACAAAATCAGTCCCAGTATTGTCAAATATATAGCATTAGCAATAACAATTTCGGGCACCGTTCCTGCCATAAATTCACTTTCTATAAAAGAAACATAATATCTTGGCGGTAAAATTCTTGTTAAGTGCTGAAAAAATACCGGCATCGAATTTATAGGGAACATCAAACCTGAAAGCATTAATGCAGGCATAAATCCGACGCTCATGGCCACCATACTTGCCAAAAACTGGTTTTTTAAAACAGACGACACATTCAAACCTATTCCGAGAGATGTGAAAAGAAACAATCCGCTTACCAGTAATAATACAAGATAGTTTCCCCTGAACGGAATTTGAAAAATAACAACACAAAGGAAAATATTGAAAGCTAAAGACAACATACCGAGAATAAAATACGGAATGTATTTACCTAAGACAATATGAATTGTTTTTACGGAAGTTGAAAGCATTGCCTCCATTGTACCGCGTTCCCATTCACGTGCGACAACAAGCGAGGTTAATAAAATGCCTATTAAAGTCATAGTGATTGCTATTGAACCCGGTACAATAAAATAATGGCTGTTCAAATCAGGATTGTACCATGTACGGATTTCGGCATTTATTGCAGGCTGGTTGACAGAACTTGCGTATTTGCTTGAAATCAGCCAGTTGTTTGCAATAGCCGTCGCATAACTTTGAACGTAATTTGCAGTATTAACTTCCGAGCCGTCAGTAATAACCAGAAGGTCAGCATTTTGCCCTCTGGCAAGCTTTGTCGAGAAATCATTAGGAATTATTACTGCTCCTTTAATTTTTGAACGGGTGATTGCCGCTTCGATATCTTTTATGTTGTCAAAATAAATAGAGTTAACGTACTTACTGTGTCCGAAAGACTTGACAAGCGTTGCAACTTCCGGTGTCGGATCGTCATTTTTAATTCCCATGGTTACTTTCACTGAATCAAGATTTATCCCGTACATATAAATCATAATTGAGATGAAAGGCAATACAAATGCAATTATTATACTGCTCGGATCTCGGAGAATTTGTTTTATTTCTTTTTTTATGAGTGCCAAAAGTATTTTCATTCTTTTTCACTCTCCTTTATCAATGTTATGAATGTTTCTTCCATTGTCGGCAACTCTCCCTCGCCACTTGTGGGAGCGGGTTTGGGTGCTGGGTTTAATTCTAAGGCTTTTCTTTTCAATTCCTCAGGCGTACCAAGAGCTATGGTTTCCCCGTGATAGAAAAGGCTTATTCTGTCGCAGTATTCCGCTTCATCCATAAAGTGTGTTGTCACAAGAATTGTTACCCCTTTTCTGGCAAGTGATGTAATATGGTTCCAAAAATCCCGCCGGGTGATAACATCAACACCTGATGTCGGCTCATCCAGAAACAATACCGGCGGATTATGTATTAATGCACACGCCATAGATAATCTCTGTTTCAGCCCCAGCGGAAGTTCTTCACTTTTCTGGTCCGCATAGTCTTTCAGCCCGAAAACTTCAATAATTTCTTTTACTCTTGAGGCACGATTTTTAAATTTTATCCCATAGGCTGAGGCAAAAAATTCAAGGTTTTCTCTGACGGTAAGACTCCCGTAAAGCGAAAACTTCTGTGCCATATAGCCTAAATTTGAACGTGCTTTTTCCGGATCTTTTGTAATATCAATCCCCATAATTCTGGCTGTTCCGTTTGTCGGTTTTGCAAGCCCGCACATCATCTTAAATGAAGTTGATTTTCCGGCACCGTTCGGCCCGAGAAGTCCGAAAATTTCTCCCTTTTGTATGCAGAATGAATTGTTTTTTACCGCATAAAAATTTCCGTATTTTTTTTCAAGATTATCAGCCTCAACTGTGCAGTCCTGAATATCTTTGAGCAGTGTATAATTTTCTGCAATTTTTGAATTTTCCTGCTTGTATCCGCCCATAAGATCAATTACTTTGTTTTCAAATTCCTGCGGTGTTGGTGCCAAGTCGTGCGGTTTTCCTTCATAAATTACCCTGCCTCTGTCAATTACAACCGCAGTATCAAAGCTGTGAGCCTCATCCAGATAAGCCGTTGACCATAAAACAGTAGTCTCAGGATTTATCATCTCTCTCACCATTTGCATTAAATCTTTGCGTGAAATCGGATCAACCCCGACAGAAGGTTCATCAAGAAGCAGAAATTCCGGATTGCCCAGAAGCGTGCAGGCTAATCCGAGTTTTTGCTTCATTCCGCCTGATAATGCTCCTGCCAGTCTATCCTGAAACGGTGCAAGTTTTGTAAATTCAAGCATTTTTTCAAACTCGTGCGGAACATTTTTTAAATCAGCATAAAGTGTTAAGTTTTCAATGACCGTTAAGTCTTCGTATAGTCCGAATTTCTGCGGCATATAACCGATAAGCGGAGTTAATTCCTCCTTTTGTGTTACTGGATTAAAGCCAAGCGTTGAAATCTCTCCTTTATCAGGAATTAAAAGTCCGATAATTGTTCTTAAAAGAGTCGTCTTTCCTGCACCGTCAGCCCCGATTAACCCTGTGATTTTACCTTTTTCAATGTTTAGAGAAAGGTTATCCAGAGCGGTTATTTTACCGAAATATTTCGTTAAATTTTTAATTTCTACTGTATTCATAACATTTATATGCTTTATAAAGTTATATATTTTGAAACGATAGCGGAGCCGGAGGCGGGAGCGTGTCTGAAAAATATATAATTTTATGAGTCTGTTCCAGCCGATAAATCCACCTTAATTGTTACAGGCATACCCTGACGTAAGTATTCATCTATATCATAAATATAAACTCTTATGCGGTAAACCAGATTTGTTCTTATGTCAGTTGATTGGACGGTCTTTGGCGTAAATTCCGCAACAGGTGATATATATCCGACCTGACCTTTGTACATTCTTTTCTGGCCTGTTTTCGGGTCGGTTGTATCAGTGAAAACTTTTACCTCCTGTCCGTATTTAATGTTGCCTAAATCGGTTTCGTTTACATAAGCTCTGACCCAGACAGGTTTTGTTTTTGCCATAGTATAAACAGGCTGGCCTTTGGAAACATTCGCACCCGGCTCCTGTATTCTTATCATTACAATTCCTTCCTCGGGTGCATAAATTTTTGTGTAATCAAGCTGGTTTTTTGCAAAATTTTTCTGGGCAATCGCAGCATCATAATCGGCCTTTGATTTATTTTTTACATTTAAAAGAGTGTCATAATCCTGTTTGGAAATTGTGTTATCTTCCGCCAGAGGTGCTTGACGCTCATATTTTGATTCCGCATCATCTTTTAATGCAAGAGTCTTTTCGACATCAGCCTCTGCTTTTTCAAGATTTGAAACATAATCTTTATCATCTAAAACGGCAATTAATTCACCTGCTTTTACGGTATCGCCTTCTTCTTTCAACATCTTTTCGATTTTGCCGGCAACCTGAAAACTTAAATCAACCTGACGGATTTCAATATTGCCGTAGAGTGTAAGTTCATCCGTTACTTTTCGGTTTTTAAAATATAAAAACCCTAAAGTTCCGACAATTATCAATATTAATAGTATCAAAATTATTATTTTTTTCTTCATAACTGACCTCCGACGGCTTTATATAATGTGAAATAATTTACTATTCTCTGTGTTTTTGCCTGTGTGTAATTTGTTTGTGAATTTATAAGTTTGTTTTCTTCCATCAAATATTCAGGATCTGAAATTACACCGCGGCTAAGTTTCTTTTGTGCATTTTGAAAGTTTGCTGTTTCATAATTAAGTTCTGATTTTGTATTATCTTCAATTTTCCTGTCATGCTTAATTATACATAGTGCAGTATTGACTTCTTTTACAGCGTCCAGATTCGTCTGATTGTAATCTTCAAAAAGTTCTTCATACTTTGCTTTTTGAATTTTCAAATTAGCAATTTTCATACCGCCCTTAAAAATATCCTGCGTTGCACCTGCAAGAATTGCTGCAAGAGAAGATTCCCAGGAGAAAAATGTACCCGGTGCAATGGTATTAAATGCCCATACTCCTACAATATTAAATCTCGGGAAAAATTCTTTTTTAGCAACTCTTACATCAATTTTCGCTTTTTCAAGGTTTGCCTCTGCCATTTTTACGTCAGGCCTTGCAAAAATGACATCGGAACTTATTTCTTCCGGAATATTTCCGGAATATTCAAAATTATCCAAATCCCCGACCTTCATATCTGCAATATTTGATGAAGAATTTCCCGTCAAAACAGCTAACTGCATCATTGCAGTCTCGCGTTCTTTTTGTAATTTCTCAAGATTACTTTTACTCGTTTCAACCATTTTTTTTGCGTTATTTAATTCCGTTGAATTGATAACTCCGCGTTCAAATTTTTTATTGCTTCTGGTTAAAATTTCTTGCTGATTTTTTAGAACTTCTGTCTGTTTTTCAATCAAATCATCATACTGCAAAATGTTTGTATAAACGGTTGCAACATCAGTTAAAAGTGCAAGATAAACTGATTTTTCCCTAAACTGTGCAGCTTCGTAACTTTTCTTTACGGATTTTGTTTTATCCCTGTTTTTCAAAAGGAAATCCGCCTCATAACTTGCCATAAAAGGAAGAATAAACGCATTATCTTTTAATTGAAAGTTGTCAAGCTCGGGAACTTTTATCCCGAGATAATTCGCACTTACACTAAGTGACGGAAGCTCTTTACCCAGCGAATATTTCGTCTGCTGGCGGTATTGTTCAACAACATGTCCGGCTTTTTTCAAATCGTGATTATTATCGAGAGCCTGTTGAATATAACAGTTTAAATTTTCATCATTAAAGTTTTTGAAAAAATCAATATTCAATTCCTGAATATCAACAGCAAAACAGCTTTGGGCAAACATAAACCCGACAAATATAAGGAGCAGTTTTTTAATCATAATTTATCCCCTCCTTTATAACAGCACTAATATAAAGTTTTACATTTTCTTTTATAATTTCAATATCTTCATCACAAAAATCTTCCTGTCCGAGCTGACGCAGAGAAAAAGCCGGAAGAATTCTCGGCGAGTTTACCTGTGAAAGCATAAACAGAGTTTTAAAAATAACAAGCCTGTCATTTACATCCTTATTTAACACTCTTGCAACCACAGCCCTCATATAATCAAGAACAGGCGATTTTACAATAAAATCCGGTTTCTGCTGTTCTTTTAAAAGTAAAATAATCAAATCTGAAGAAATATTCGTGTAGAAGAAATCAACAAATTTTTCGGCTATCGTCATTAATAAATCAGTGCATTCTTCCATACTCATATCTTTCGGATTTTTATTTAAATCAAGAAAATTTCCGGAGTATTCAATCTGCTTTTCAAGCAAGTTTTCAATAATACCATTATATAATTCCTGCTTCCCGCCCCAGTAATATGAAATCATGCAAAGGTTTACGTTTGCTTTTTTACAAATTTCACGAATACTGGTTCCGTCAAAACCCTTTTGTGCAAAAAGGGATGTTGCGGCTTCCAGAATTCTTGCTTTTGAGTTATCGTCTTTTATCTTTTCCATTATTAACCCCAATTTTTATGTTTAAAATTATAAAACAAACGTTTGATTATATCAAGAGAGATTATAATAAATTTTGCTATCAGATGCTGTTAAAAATCAAATTCTTTCAGTGCGTTAACTTCATCTTTAGAACTTTCATCGTCTTTAACCATAAAATCATGAAATAAGACCGGAAAAGAAGAGGTCGGAGTAATCATAACTCCATCTGATGAAGAAATTCAAAAACTTGATACAGGAATTAAACGATTCTCATCAACCGATTTCGCTGCATATCAAACTCCGACAGTATTAGTTCTACACCGTTATAAGTTGTCAAAAACTTCTATATGAAAAGTTAAAACAATTCTCTCCTTATGATAGGATTGTTTTTAACTTATCATAATCTATTTTAGAATTATGTCTTGGGTCACGCGGAATTTGGGTAATTACAAGTCTATCGAACTCAAATCCGTGCATTTTTAGTTCTTGCTTAAGTCTTGCTTGCGGACTTTTTGTTTCTACAGCAAGTACAATTTGTTCATCGATTTTTATTACTGTTCCGATTTCTATACCGTTAATTTCAAGCAAGGCATTTTCTATAGGGAATACATATATCTCTTTACCATTATGTATAAATCGGTTTTTAACCCTGCCCATCAGAAATAACCGTCCTTCATTATCTAAGTATCCAGCATCGCCTGTCCTGTGCCAAACTTTGCCTTGATAATTAATTTTGGCAAACTTTTGTGCTTCATCACTGTTATAATATTCTTTTAAAACATGTTTGCCTTCAACACAAATCTCACCGATTTCGCCTATCGGAAGCAAAGCAGACTCAAAGTTTTCAATAGGCTCGTTTGAAGGTTTAATAATTTTTATATTAATATCATCAATCGGTTTTCCAGCATACAAACCATCTTTAACCTTTCCTTTAAACTCCAGCAGTTTTTTTGCTGAAATTGAAGCAATAGGTTCAGCTTCGGTTGAACCATAAACAATTTCAACATCGCAATCAGTAAAATTCTCTTGCAAAAGTTTAGCACTTTTCGGAAAAACAGGAGCTCCGCCTGTAAAAATTCTTTTTAAACCATTAACTTTTTTAAATTCTGCAAGTTTTTCATAAAACCGTGGAGAACCGACAGAAGTTGTAACCCTGTTTTGTGTTATATCATTTAAAATCTTTTTAGGGTCAATGTCTGACGGTTTTTGCGGGTTAAAATCAGGTATAACAGAAGTTATACCGCATGCAAGATTGTGAAGAACAAATATAGGCAAACTAGCTAAATCAACATCATCAGCATTTGAAGCTAAGTGTTTTTTTAGTACATAATGCTGTTCAAGCAAAAATTCATGTGTTCTTTTTGCGGCTTTCGGAAGTCCTGTTGAACCTGTCGTAAAAGTAATAAGAGCTGTGGTATCCAAAGTAGCAGATTCAATCGGTTGTTCAGTTTTAGATTTACGAATTGTTCCTGACATAATGTTTATTCCGACATCACGAACTTTTTTACTGATAAGTTTCAAAACAAAAGCTTTAGGACAAGCAATGAATGCTTTGCAAGGAACAATTTTCAAAGCTTGGTCTAATCTGTTTTTATCAGCCCAGGCATCAACAAAGACCGCAGTTGCTCCTATATAAAAAATTGCAGAAAGAATTTTATAAAGTTCAATCGTCATCGGCACAAAAATCAGCACATTATCTCCTTTTTTTATACCTTTTGATAAAAGATACTGTGCATAATCTTTGACATTTTGTGCTAACTTTCCATAAGTTATTTTTTCTTTTTTATGAATAATTGCAAGTTTATTCGGATATTTTCCAGCATTCTCAAAAAGAATTTCCACTATATTATTTGTCATAATTTTACTCCGTATAATTTATATTCATGATAAATATCGCCTGCAAGAATATTAGCTGACACATTATTTTCATGCATAAGAGCATGGATTACGTTGTCATAGCCTGCAAGATTTGCTTTTTTGTGTAAAATTTCAACCAAATATGATCCGATTCCTCTATATTTATAATCAGGAATTTGTGCTAATGTTTTTATTATAAGTGATTTTTTATCCCGACTATACAAATTATCAAACCCAAACACAAAAGCAACCGCTTCATTATTTTCATTTTCGGCAAGTAAGACCCATTCAGGATTCAAAAATTTTTTTACGGGTTCATACATTTTATAAAAATCTTCAAACTCAATCGGAGTATAAAGAAAATTATTCACAAAACTTTTTATAGAAATATCATAAATTTTTCTGATATCTTCTTCAAATTTTTCGGGATTAAATTGACGAATTTTTATGCATTTTTTCTCAAAAATTGATGAAAATTTTTCAAGCCTTGAGTAATCTGTATTTAAATTTCGGCAAATTGAAGAAGTATAATTTGCAATCGTTTCAAAGCCGCAATTTTTAAACAGTTCATCATAATAAGGTTTATTATAATTATCAAGCAAAAACGGAGGATTATCTGACGGCAAAGTTACACGATACTTTTTCCAGGTAGAACCATTAATCGGTCCGATTAAGTCATCATAACCTTTTGATTTTGCGTAAGTTTTTACTTCATTAAGTAAAAATTTAACTGCTTCAAGATTGTTTTCTGCTTCAAAAAAACCCAGTTGTCCGCCACTCAAAAATCCCGCACGACAAAGAACTTTTTCATCTTCTTTTACTACAAATAGTTTTTCACAAGCAGAAACATCCTCAGCTTGTGTTATATAAAACGGGTCGTTCACGTACAATTCATGCGGAAAAGCTAAAAAATCTTCTTTATTATCTGATAAATACATAAGCCACTCCTAAAATTATCGTTGATATAATTGATGTTGTAATAAGTCCTTTATTTAAATCTCCGTTAAAAAATTTTGTTTTAATAATAACTCCTTCACAGATTATAGAGGCTACATACGGATAAATAATCTTACCTCCGACAAAATCACCTAAAAATGCACAAATAACAGGTACTGACAGAATGTAAAATATCGGTCTCACCCTATAAACGTCAGCTTCTTCACAATTATAATTCAAAACAAGATTCGTTTTTTGGCAAAGAAAAGCAAACACAAACAAAATCGCAGCATAAATATTACCTAATAACGCCCAAATAATATAATTTATCAAACCTAAAAGGACAACTCCCGAAAATCCGACACGCTTATATGGAAGCATCACAACCAAATAGCCGATTAAAAATGTAAGTAATACAACAATCTGGAATGTTATTCCTTCAAATGTCGGCTGAATATTTTTTGACAAAATAAACATGGTTCCTATAGGTATAAATAAATTATCCGCACCTTTCAAACTGACACTTTCAAATATAGTCATAATTATCGCAATTAAAAGAGCGACTAAAACAGTTTCAATTCTGCCGATAGAAGTTGCAAAAAGTAAAATTAAATGAGTTATTAAAAAAGAAGTCAAGAAAAATGTAAAAGAACCTTCAAATGTTTTTTTACTTCCGACTTCCACGATATATTCATTCATCCCGTAACTTTTTCCAACCAAAGCGGCAACAGCATCAGATACCCCGAGAATTAAAATTGAAATCACATAAAACCATGGTTGATTTAAAATTTGTGAATATAAAAAACAAACATAAATAGCTATAGGATGATAAATTGCCCCGTCAGATTTTCTTTCAACAGCATGAACCGATTGCAGTTTCCCGAGTTTTTTAGTTACAAACATTATTCCGCCAAAAATCACAGCCAATAATAAAACGGTCAAATGTGATTTAAATATAAACGGAAAAAATATCGTGACAAAAGCACCCGAAAAATGAACAAATTTTCGTGTAACTTCCGTTAGTGCACCAAATTTTCGCCAAGCTTCAGCTATGATAAAAATCAATAAAAATATTATCGAAACAATAATAATCCAAAATATATCGGAAATAAATATAAACCCGTTTGAATTAAAACACCATGTAAAAAAGGAATTAAACATTTTTTATAACCTCATCTACAATAAAATTTTTATAGAAAAATGCTCTGTCCCTTAAATAAAGCTCTTGAGATAATTCTTTTTTATACTCAAAATTTTTAGGTAAAATTTCAGATATCCGCCTATCAACCATCATATTCCAATAGCAAAATTTAGCACCGACATTTGAAAAAGATAATAATTGAGAAGAAATTTCTTTAAACAAACCCCTATCCATATATTCAAAAATATCCGACAGATTAAATCCGTCAAATTTCATTTCGGAAGCGTTTACAACTTCATTTATTGTACCTGTTTTGATTTCAAGTGCGTCTATATTTTGTTTTATTATATTGAAATTTTGTTCTTTAGCGTAATGAGGCAGAGCATAATCAAAATTATTCAGTAAAATATAATTTACAAACGGATTATTCCAGGTTGGAACATCCCGTAAAGCTCTATCTGTTCGTTCTTTAATGTTTTTTGAAATCATTGCCGTATCAACATATTTAAAAAATTCTTTATCTCTGCCTAAACGACCCATCACAAATTTATTAAAAAATACTTTAAATAAAGCCTTAAATCTCCAATTATTCCAGGTTTTATCGTAAAAAAGTTTCTGTGCCTGGATAGATTTTGGCAAAAAAAGCTCTGTTAGATTTTTCTGATTATGAACAAGCGGCATAATTTTAGTTGCGAAAATTTGAAAATAATGTTCAAATTTTCCCTGATGAATAATCCCATCCTTAATTATTTCAGGATTATGTTCAAAATAATACCTGCTTTGCAAACTCAAATTTTCTTCAACCAGTTTATAAATTTCAAGGCGGTTGTCACAAGTTTTGAACCCTAATAGTTTCAAAAAAGTATCATAATCCAAAAATTTTACTGCATATTTTTTTAATTCACAACACGCTATTTGAGGAATACTCAAATCAACGGCATAGACAATTTCAGGATTTTTAACCAGTAATGATAATGAATTATCTCCGCCAGAAGCAATAGATATGTACTTTTTGCCAATATCAAAACTCTCAAGCAAAAGTTCAGGGTCTTCCCAACAGTTTGCATATCTTATTTTATCAAATTTTGCTCTTGTTTCAATTCCTTTATACATTATTAATTATCCTTATCGCACCTGTTGAACCATCCATTTCAACCTCATCACCATCTTTTAAAACAGATAAAAGATTATTTATCCCGACTATTGCAGGAATTCCCATTTCTCTTGCTACAATGGCACTATGAGATAATATACTGCCACGCTCAACTAAAATTCCTTTACTAATCGGGAACAAAGGAACCCATCCCGGATCTGTTCGCTCAGCAACCATTATACAACCCTCTAATCCTGAAGACTCTGCAACGGAACGAACTATTTTAACCTTTGCCCTTACAACCCCTGCACAGGCACCTATTCCTGATAAATCACCTTCTACAGGTGTTATGTCAAAATCTTTTGCAGTAAATTGATTTGCCTTATATACAATACCAAAAGTTGAAAATCTGTCTGACGGATTCTTATTTTCAAAAGTTTTAAATTCTTCTTTACGATTTTTGATTATAGTCTTCAAATCAATATCAACAGATGTTCCGCACACATAATTAAAAATTTCTTCTTTTGTCAGATAGAAAATATCTCGATGAGTTTCAATAATATTTTCGTAAGCAAAATTTTTACCTAATTCTAAGAATATTTCTCTTACTAAACCAAATAATCTTGTACGCTCAAAACGCAGGTTTTCTCTGTTTTTAACTCTTAATCTGGCATTTTTTAATATAAATCCAAAAAACGGATTTTTTATTTTTTCCTTCACTATTTTTTCAGCATTACGTCTGATTTCTTGTTCATGTTGTGATTCTTTTTCAAGGTCAATAATTCCCTGTTTCACGTAAGAATTAATAATAAATTGCAAAAGTGACGGGTCTTGCTTATATGTAATTGTTTCAAGTTTTAATTCCCCAATACATCGATTACCGAATTTCCTGATAAATTCTTGGATATCATTTTCGGCATTATCACCTTTGCATATTTTATTTGAAATTTGCTTAATTCGTCTTATCGGCTCTGTTGAAATTATACCTGTTTCACCCGTTAATAAATCATTTTGTAAAGTTCCGTTAGGGTCAATTTTTAACAATGATTTTTTCAATAACCCGTAAAATATCATTGCATAAAAATCATTAACTAACGGAGCCTGCCATTTTTTCATTAATTTAGATTCCAGTTCAAAATAAATTTCAACAAGTTCGTTTGAATTTTTACCTTCCAATTTTCCATCTTCATAAGGTAAAAGAGTTGCATTTATGTATTTATAAAATTTTTCAATATCTTTTGGTAATTTAAACAAGTTAATTATCAATGATTTTATGAGATTTGCAAGACGTAAATATTCATTTTTATGACTGGATTTTACTTTTGGAATTTGATTAAGTTTTTGTTTAACACCCATCATTGATTCCATAAATCCTGCATTAATTTCGTACCCCGGCATTAAGCGTAAAAGTCTGTACCAATTAAGCAAATTGTAATAAACTCGTCCTTCAATCAATCCCAACATCTGAAAAATGTCCGAATTTTCTTCAATTAATTCCTGTTCAACACCCATTATCAAAAGAAACTGCTTATACACTTCCGTATAAACATCTTTGATAAAAGAAAAAGTCAACGGAGTAGTAACACCTGAATAACTTTCAATAATATTTGAATTATCCCAGATAACTTCCTGCTGCGATTTATCAAGAATATTTTCTAATGTTGTAATCGGACGAGCCTGCAAAATATACAGCTTACCGCCTTCATAAGCCCATTCAATATCTTGCGGTTTTCCGTAAATTTCAACAATTTTTTTAACTTCTTGTGCAATTTCTTTTATTTGATTGTCTGTTAAAGACGGAGCGATTGGTTCTTTGTTAGGTTCTTGCTTTGTTCCAAATCCGTTTTCTCTGTCAAAAATAATTTTATATGGTTTTTCAACAATATTTTTTGTAATTTTTTCACCTTCGACAATAAATGTATCAGCGTTTAATTCGCCCGACACAAGTCCTTCTCCCAGACCAAAAACACTTGAAATTACAACCTCATTTCTTTTTCCAGTTATAGGATTAGAAGAAAATGCTACTCCGGAAACTTCAGAATTAATCATCTCCTGGATAATTACTCCGACTTTTATATCATCATTAGAAAGTCCGTTTTGCTCTCTATAAAACTTTATTCTTTCTGAATTTGCACTATTGATAACATCTTGAATACGGTTTTTTATATCTTGAGGTTTGATATATAAATATGATTCCATTTGTCCTGCAAACGAATTGCCGCTACCGTCTTCTCCAACCGCTGATGAACGGACAGCATATAGTTTATCTTCTTCAATCACAAAATCATCATCTGAGGAATTTACAACACCCCATTTCGGAACATTTATTCCGTTTTTTGTTAAAATATTAAGATTATAAGCTTTCCCGCCAACAGTTTTTTCGTCCATTATCCTATAAATCCTTTTATAAAGTGCCAAATCATAGGCAGACCCCCTAATGATAAATACATGCCTAAAGTCCAAACACCTGCCATTGTTTCAAGTTTCGCGGCATATTTTTGTTCTTTGCTTTTAAGAAATTTGAAAGCCGGAAAAGCACAAACAATCAAAAATATTACCAAAAATAAAAATGTCATACTGCCAAATCCTGCATAAAAACAAGCAATATTTGCAAAAATAAATGTCGTAAATAAGACACAAAGCCAAGTAAGGGTGGCACCTTTTTCACCCCATAGATATGAATATGTCTCAACACCGACTTCTTCGGCATCGCATGCTCTAATCTTTCTGCCAATTTCAATAACAACACCGTTTAAAAAAGTTACAATTAAAAATATTACAAGTCCGTCAGGTAAATTTGTTCCTCCATTTACTCCCCAATCTAAACCCGTTGTATAAAAATCAATTACAGGCATAATCATCATATGTGAAATTAAATATGCAACGGGATGTTTTCTCAGCCAATTCCGGACAAAAAATTCCTTTGCCATAATAAACATATAGATTATTACTAAAAACCATACCCAAAGCATTTTTGGAATAAAAACAGCATTTAAAATACATTGAAGCCCGATTATAATTACCGCAAGCCCTTTTAATTCTTTAAAGCTAACCAGACCTCTTGGTACAGCACGATATGAACGATACCTAGCATCATCTTCCGCATCCTTAAATTCATCAAAAATCCTGAGTAAAAAGAAATACCCAAATGATGTCATTGCACCAACCAACAATGTCAAAAAAGAAAAATTCAACTCACCACGCAAAATTTTTGAATATGACATTGCCGAAAAAGAAAAAGTTAGAACCATTAACCCGTATGAAAATACAGGAAACCGTTCGCTTTGGTAAATCCAAAACCGCTTAAAAATATTTAAATCTTTTTCTTCCATATAAAGTTGTATTATATAATTTTTAATATGACTTGTATATCAAACAAATACATGAATTGTCATCCACTTATAATTGCTTGAATTGATATAAACGCATATCAGTGCAATTTAGTTGTAAAAGAACACATGGTTTGATTATTTGTTACAGATGGTTTGAGTATTTTGGACACTTTGTGGTGGGGTAGAAACCCCAACCTACAGACTGTATTATTTTAAAGATGAAGATTAGTTCCCGTATGTCAATGTAAATAATTATTAACGAGATTTTTTAATTTGGTGTAAACTGCGATATAAGTCGCACTGATTAATACTGGACAAAACTATCTTTTTCATATTTAATTATGATATTTATTATTAATGTAGGAGTTAAATAATGAATGTAAAAAAATTATCACCTGTCGCAGAATTTCTCAGAGCAAATCATGCAAAAGCAAAAAATATTAGGGTTTATCGTGATTACCCAACTGGCGTCCCGGTTAAGTACTGTGAATTTTACGATCCAAACGGTAACTATTTAGGAAAAATGTCCAGATCCGCAGGAAAAATTGGAAAAACTCCATCTTTTGCATTATTAAAAAGTTATATTGAAACATTGGAGCCTGGTTATAAAGCAGGGTATAGACAAGTAACAGAGAACGTAATTAATTTTGCCAAAATACTTGGTTTAAATACTGAAAAAACAACCTATCTTCCTGAAAAGATTGTGAAAAAAAGAACTATTATTGATAATCAAGGTTACAAAACAGAAGATATATTTGAACGTACTATCTCCAGTAAGCTAAAATTAATTGAAAAAGGCGACGATAAAGCATACGGCTATGTCCCGCAAAATACATATCTTGCCGAGGAGCCTATCAGATATAAAGAAACACAAACCGTTCATAATAGAATAAAATCGGATACATTCTAATATTGTTTCCAGTGTAAAAGGCATATGGTTTGATAGTTTCAATAAAGGCAATAAAACTTGCTGATGCAGTTGATAACCGTTACAACAACCCTATAGCTAACGCCATTAAGAAATTAATATGCAACATATAACAGATTGAATAGTGAATATGTCAATTTGATAAAACCAATGCTGGACAAAAAACTACAAAAGCAGATGTAATTTAACACTCAGAACAAGATTAAATTAACTATGTGATGGATATTTACTAGAAATATTTATCAATGTCGAAAT
>CALVBS010000003.1 GCA_944325865.1 Candidatus Gastranaerophilales bacterium
GGCTCTGTCGGTGGTTCCGTAGGAGGCTCTGTCGGTGGTTCCGTAGGAGGCTCCGTTGGTGGTTCCGTAGGAGGCTCCGTTGGTGGTTCCGTAGGAGGCTCCGTTGGTGGTTCCGTAGGAGGCTCTGTCGGTGGTTCCGTAGGAGGCTCTGTCGGTGGTTCCGTAGGAGGCTCCGTTGGTGGTTCCGTAGGAGGCTCCGTTGGTGGTTCCGTAGGAGGCTCCGTTGGTGGTTCCGTAGGAGGCTCTGTCGGTGGTTCCGTAGGAGGCTCTGTCGGTGGTTCCGTAGGAGGCTCCGTTGGTGGTTCCGTAGGAGGCTCTG
Source organism: Candidatus Gastranaerophilales bacterium (assembly GCA_944325865.1). Taxonomy (GTDB): domain Bacteria; phylum Cyanobacteriota; class Vampirovibrionia; order Gastranaerophilales; family Gastranaerophilaceae; genus Scatousia. The sequence continues at coordinate 320 of CALVBS010000003.1, forward strand.
TCGGTGGTTCCGTAGGAGGCTCTGTTGGTGGTTCCGTAGGAGGCTCTGTTGGTGGTTCCGTAGGAGGCTCCGTTGGTGGTTCCGTAGGTTCCGGTGTCGGAACAACTAAGTTGTCATCGTCATCTTCGCCACCCTGCTCATCCGGAGGGGTAATATCACCGTCAATATCGTAATTCGGATCATCACCCTGTCCGCTGCCGCCGTAATAGTAGTTACGGCCGTCATCGTTAGGGGATGTCATGTTTGTCGGATCTCCGCCTACAGCTTCGACATCTTCCGGTCTTACAGCTTTGACTCTGATTGAGGCATCTCCGCCGTCAAGAGTTTTGATAGCATTAGTAGAGCCGTCAGGGGTAAGTGATGTTTTCCCGTCATCGCCTCTGTGTTTACCCATATTGAAGTAGTAGCCGCCTGCATAAGCGTTATCTGCGATGATTATCAAATCCTGATCAGCATTACCGTGTTCGTCTCTGCCTTCACCACGGCCGTCGATTGTACCGTTGTTAACTTTGACTGTTGAATCCGCAGCGTGTTCGTATTGAGGATTTTCGCTTTCATCCCAGTAACTGCCGAGATCCAGTGCTGTTAATGTAACTTTGTCAGGTGTAACATTATTATTTGGACCATAGTAATCGTTCGGATAATTCGGAACTTCACCTAAATGGTTAATTTCCATATGTTTTCCGCGGGTTGTAATCTTAATGTTATTCTGAGCAGTTGTTTCTTCAATGTATGTATCTCCCGAGAATTCGGCATCAATATCACCTTTTCTTGCAATTATTGCACCAACATTAGTGTTAGCCTTTTTGCCGTTATCATGATCCATACCTTTGATATAAACATTGTTGTCACCAAGAACATCAACGGTTTCTTCCGGTTTATTGATATCCCATTCGTGAGGTCTTGTTGCATCGTCACCGTCGAATATTTTTTCGACGCCGTTTTGTCTGAATGTTAATTTCTTATCGGAAGAACCTACATTGCCGCTTGCAATAATTGACATGCCCGTACCTTCAACGTTCGGTTTCGCTGCATTTTCGGCATAGTTAAGGATGTCATAATCCGTGCCGTTTTTGTTGTTGATGTCATCAGCCAACAAATAAACTTTGCCGTCAGCTTTTGCGTAATTCAAGTGCATATCAGTGTTTGCACTGGCAAGATTGATAAGTGAACCAGTACCGGAACTGTCTGCCGTAATTGTACCGGTAACATTAGTATTAACCGATTTTTGCCAATCACGGGCATTTGTGCCTATTCCGTCCGGAACTGCTTCGCCGATTGCACCGTTATTAACATCCATTACAAGGTTCTTTGTTGTTTTTATGTGAGTTTTTGTAACTCCGTAATTGCGTATATTACCGTTATCAACCGTGAATGTAACGTTGCCGTCAGCGTTAAAGTAATTGTCATTAGTTGTATTGTCACCGATAATTACATCGGATCCTGTGTTATTTACGTCAATAGTACCGCCGTTTGTGGTGGTCGTAATACCCATAAAGTCAGCATCACCGCCGCCGCTGTTAGTAATTGTCAGCGAACTTCCGTTATTGGTGATTCTTCCTGAACTTTCGAGGTTGAAACCTGTTGAGCCGGTGTTGGTCAAAGTAGTTTTACCGGTATTGGTAATTGAACCCTCTGTGTTGAACCCGCCGGAGCCGCTGTTACTCATAGCAAGAGTTCCCGTGTTAACGACTTTGCCCGCTTCTGCAATGTAGAGTCCATGTGTACCTGTATTTGTCAGTGTTGCATCACCTGTGTTGGTTACAGAACCGTAAATATTGAACCCTTCATCGCCATTGTTGGTCATCTTAAGAGTACCGTTGTTAACGACCTGTCCGCCATCTCTGACATTTAAGCTTGTTCCGTCATTCAGGAATGTCATATTACCGTTGACCTGTGTGACAAGCCCTGTTTCACCAACATTTAATTGTCCTGCATTGTTTGTAATATTAACAGTACCGTTAATTGCAGAATTGTTTCTGACTTCGCCGTTAATATTAATACCGTTAGCACCGTGGTTTGTCATTGCAATTAAACCGTTTGAGGCTGAATTGTTTACAAGCATACCTCCATCGTCAACGGTTATGCCGTTACCTGCAGTGATTACAATTTCACCGTTTGAGCCTGCAAATTGATTTCCGCTCTGTGTTCTTGTACTTACAAGCTGATTAAAAAGGGCAGCTGCTTCAGCCTGCGGGTCATGTTCTATAAAATCTTGCGGTCTACCTAATTCATCAAGATTGGTTGGTTCTTTTTTCATGAAGACCGTACTGTCGTTGACACCGGAAAATACCATTGCGGTGTCACCAAAATTTGCAGTTCCTGCATCAATATTTATACCGCCTCTGGCTATAATTCCACCGTCAACAGTTACAACGCCTGTACCTCTTTGGTAGGTGTTACTTTGCCAGTTATTAAAATCTACTGTTGCATTACCGGCAAGAGGTTGATTTACAAATTCATCATATTTAACATCTGTCGGAATACCGTTTTTTAATACAGTATAAGCATCTTGTGTTGGTGTTAATACAGATAAGGAGCCGACATTTAAAACGCCGCTGGAACCAACAACCATACCGTTAGGTGTTACGAATATCAAATGACCATCGGATAAAGCACCATTCTGAGCTTTGAGTGCATTGACTACACCGTTGATGTTAACTTTTCCGTCAACAAGACTGACGAACTTACTAATATCATTCAGTGTATAACCGTGATAAGAATCATCGCCGCTTACACTCGCATTTTCTCTCAAATATTGAAAAATAAAGTTTGCGACATCGCCTTTGTCAAGGACAAAGTTTTCAAAATGTCTAAAACCTGTCTGACCTTTGACAGCTTCCGGTCTTATATCATATCCGCCGGTCTGTTCATTTGGCGTAACGCCGGAAATGTTGGTTACCGCAAATGCTGCACTATAACATGCTGCCTGCAATATTAAGGCTGAACTTACCAATGATACTGCTAATTGTTTTTTACTCATTTTCTTTATTCGCATGCTTTCCTCGATTCTGTATTCGCACATCACTATAAATATATAAACGGTTCATGGTGATTAAAAATTTACTGTTTTCATGAAAATTTTTACAAAAATTCATATTTTTTACTCCGGCTTTATGGTATTGAGTTCTCAAAAGAATGATTGTTGGCGGCTTTTGATAAAGCCTGCATTTGTAAGGAAGTTTTAGCATGCTCGGCGTGGATTTTACTGTGCTAAAATCCCCCCTACCCCCCTTTAACAAAGGGGGCAATGTTAACGCCCGCCTTAAATAAGGTTTGTTCTGCGTGAGCGGGTAGGTATTTTACAGTGACCCCCCCTTATCTTCCCCCTTTAACAAAGGGGGCAATGTAAACGCTTTCCTTAAATAAGGTTTGTTCTGCGTGAGCGGGTAGGTATTTTACTGTGAAAAATCCTCCTTATCTTCCCCCTTTAACAAAGAGGCCAGGTTAATGCCTCCATTCATAAGGGAGGTGGCACGTTAGTGCCGGAGGGTTTCTACTTCCGTTTATTCTTTTGAGTTGTCAATGTCCTATTGTTTAAAGAGATAGTTTTATTTTGTATAATAATTATAACATATATATTAGATAAATTCAATATATATATTAAATATATTTAATTTGTGTAATATATTAAGAAATGTAAAGCTAAGTTTGTGGGCTATAAGCCTTACCCTGACTGAATTATATAAAAAAGATGAAAAAAAGTCTAAATTTTTATGCAATTTTTGACGACAAATTTTTTTATTAAAAGTATATAGCGAAGTATAAGTAAAAACTCAATTCTACACGAGGAATTGAAGAAAGGTGAATTATGAGTGATTTAAATGTGGGTGCACAAAAGCCAACGCTCGTCATGGAAAACAACAAATGTTACATGAAGATGCTTGATGCAAATGGAAAAGAAGTTAAAATAGAGGTTGATGCTTCTATTTTTACACAAGGTCAGCAAGCCGAAAAAAAAGAAAACATGAACATTCCGGGACTTACGGTTGAACGTTCCAAGGATGAAAACGGAGAAGAAACCGAAAAAGCCTATACCGGTCTTAATGAGGCTACGATTGAAGAAGGCGAAGGTATGCATAGCCGAAAAGAATACAAACGGATGAGAAAAGACATTCAGGCTGATTTGAAGGACTATTTTGAAGCTCAGGGTTATGATGATTACAAAAATAAATATGCCCGCCAGCAGGCTAAAGATATTGTTAATACCAAAAAGGCTGCAGATAGAGTAATTTCTTCTGAGTATTACACTGATAAAGCAGCTTATAAAGCAGCTAAAAAAGCAAATCCTGATTTGCGTCATGTCTTATTGACAGATTCCGATATGGAAATCCTTAGAGATCAGGAATGGGATGGAGCTTTTGTTGGCAGAGAAAGAGATGAAAATGGCAATATTGTTAAAGAAGGTACTTTAGACAGTGCAAAATTAAAACAGGTTGCAGCTGAAAGAATCGGCTGGGATAATAAACTGGAAATGGAAGAACGTGTTTCTGAAAGTGCAACATTTGCTGATGAAGTCGGTTTGACAAACGGTAAGGTTACACACAGAAAAGCACGTAAAATTAAAAACCTGTATAAGCATATCGGTTTTGACTACCAAAAAGATTTGACCGAAGTTAAAAGAGCTGCTTATGTTGTTGCAACTACATTGGGCGGTGCGGCTGCAGGTAATGCTTTAGCTCGAACCGGTTTAGGACAGGCATCGGGTACAGGAGTTGCTCCTGGTCAAAGTGTTACCGTTCCAGGAGGTACTCATACATCAGAAGTTTGGATGAATGGTGTACTTGTCGGTAAGCAAGTAACTCCTCTTCCTGATAAAATCGTTAAATTTGGTGAGCAGGCCGTGCATGTGGGTACAGCTCTGTCAGGAGCTAAGGGTGCAGCTCTCGGTGCATTAATCGGTGCTGGTATCGGTCTTGCTACTATGGGAAAAGCTGTTAATGACTTAAATAAGAAAAATGATATTCTGCAGGGTATGCCGGTTGACCAGTTCGTTGAAAGAGGCGAAGTCGGCGGTATCAAAGACAGAAAAAACCAGATTATGATGGAAGATACCTTGAGAATGGCTAAAGAAAAAGGTATTACAGACGGTCAGATGATGGCTGCTATCACCGGTGCAAGAGGTGAAAACCAGTGCTTATCTGAAGAAGAACTTATCAAATTATGGAAAGCCGTAAAAGAATATGAACCGGCTCAGGATCCAACCGGTCCGACAGGCCCAACAGGCCCAACAGGACCAACAGGACCAACCGGCCCAACCGGCCCAACCGGCCCAACCGGCCCGACAGGCCCAACAGGACCAACCGGTCCGACAGGCCCTCAATATGATATTGAGGAAGAAAAGGCTCCACAGGTAAAAACTCACAGAGTAAATTATGGTGAATATCCATATGCCATTATCGAAGGCAGATACGGTGTTAAACAAGGTACTCCTGAATTCAACGCAATCAGAGATGCCGTTTATGAAGCCAGCGGATATAAACGTAATACTAACTTAAAAGTCGGTGATGAATTTACATTACCTGAAGTTGAGGTAAACGGTAAAATCTATAAACCAAATGACTTAAAGAATGTTGCTACTGGCAAGGTAATTGACAATGGACTTAAAACTGGTTCGTTAAAGACAGTCATTAAGGCCGGTGATAAATACTACATTGTCTATGCTGATGGTGACAAAAAAGGTCAAAGAGTTCCTGGTGAACCTGCATTCAATAGCTGGGATGCCGCTAATAACCGTATCATTGAACTTGGTGACGAAGACGGCGCTCCGCCTCGTAAATAAAACCAGTAATCTTAAAAAACTTATAATTCACAAGAGGTCTGAATTTCAGACCTCTTTTTTTATCCAAACCATGAAATTCCCAGTGCTATTATTGAAAGCAGCAATGCTCCTAAAAATGCACTCCAGAAACCTTCTACCTGAACTCCGGGTACTAAATATGCCACAAACATAAATAACAATGCATTTATCACAAGTATAAATAATCCGAGCGTTAAGATGTTTATCGGCAGCGTTAAAAATATCAGTACAGGCTTTATAAAAACATTAATCAATGCTATCACAACTGCTGCTATTAATGCTGTTACAAAGTTTGATATGGTTATTCCTGGTACTACCCAGCCAACAAACATGATTCCTAGTGCAAGTCCTATCCATTTTAAAAGTAATACAATCATAGTTTTCTCCTGTTTTTCATAAGTTTAATGCATTGTGGAGAAATTTTCATTACCTGTTGCGGTAATAATGGTACTTTTTTAGTGTACGGATAAATCTTTTTACTACTAATGGCTATTAAAACGAAACAGCTTTGTTGTTAAGGATTATTCTAACTGTTTTGTCCTGCTCTGTAACCGCACCAGCCGTATATGAAAGGAATAGTTTTTTCTATATGCAGTTTATCAATCAAAGGAAATTTCGCAAGAATAAGCCCGCCGACAACATCATCCATATTGGCTATAGCATCTTTCATATTGAGTCTTCTGTCAGGATATAAATCCTTAGGGTCAGTAATAATGTTAGAGGCTTTTGCTCCGAAAAACATTCCAGCCGCAAGTGAACCAATCATTCCTATTAATTTGTTACAAGGCTTGTTTAAAAATTTATTATTTTTGGTAACTGCCAGATATGCCGCAACAACGACAGGCGGCAAAACAGCATTCATAAATTGGAATACACCTTCATTAAATTTCTTTTTTCTCTTTTGTGCACTTTCACCCATCATGCCAAACAATACCCCGCCGGTTATAGAACCCGCCGCAATTCCTGTCATTTCAGGTAATCCATATTTTATATTAAATAATTTTTTTAAAGAATTGATTTGTCCGTTCTGTTTTCTGGCAAAATAAACAAGCGGAACCGCTGTTCCGATAACAGAACCGGTAATAGCTCGTACCTTGTCTCCTGTTGTGGGGTCATCAACATTGTGGTAACGATAAGTTCTGTAGCCTTTTTTTACCTGATTTGAACTTTTAAAATATGAAAAGCTATTGTTAGTCTGGTTAGATGCAAGGTTAACTTGGTTTATCATATGAGTACACTCTTTACATACTTTTCAATCAAATTATAACCGAAAAGATGGTATTGTAAAGCCTACACTTAAAGAAAAGTTACAAAAACAGGAAAAAGTCTTATTTTATTGCCTTTTCAGACTAACCGTAAACGACTGATTTTTTTCAAAACTATACCCGTTCATATTTGAGTTGAATTTTATTGTAACCGGAATAACCTGTGAATTTTTATCTGCACTGATTTCAGGTTCAGATGCGATATTTTCGATTACCCCCTCAAATATTTTGCCGTTATAATTGTTTGGCTTTATGTCAACTGTTTGACCGACAGCAAGCTCATCCCGAAATTTAGGATTAAAGTACGCAATTAATTTAGGCTTGTCAGTATCAATTAAAACTATAGGGTTATTTTTAACTGCATTTTCGCCTTTGTCTATAAAATTAATGCTAACGGTTCCGTCTTTAGGGGCATATACTTTTTTTGTAACAGTTGTAACCATTGTTTTAGAATTTGATTGTGTTTTTCCGTTCAAATTATTTTCATAATCTTCTTTTGCCGCTGCAAGTTTTTCAAGAGACTCATCATATTCCTGCTGGGATATAATTCCGTCCTTATACATAATTGCAAAATTAGTATGGTTTTCTTCTGCTTCCTGCAATTTTTTCTTTGAGGTTTCTATCATATTTTCTCTTGACGCAGCCGGAGCAACAACAGTTTGCTGGATTTCAATTTCTGCCACAAGCTGACCTGATGAAACTGCTTGATTAGGTTTTACAAAAATATCTTTAACTTTACCGCTTACTTCCGCGTTAACCGGAACCTTTTCTGATTCTATAACTGCATCGTTTGTAGCAACGGTATTCAAATTGAGCCATATAAAAGTTCCGCCGCCGAGTAATAGGATTAATATTAAAACAGATAACAAAATAATTAATTTTTTCTTACTCATTAAAATAACCTCAAATCCTTATAACAAAAAAGTAACATGAATAGGTTAAAAAAACAAGCAAGTATGAATACCGTTTGAGTTTAGCGTAACATTATTGTACTTTTTTATTATTTTATATAAAATAATAAAAAATAATTTATTAATGGGGGAGATGAAAATGGAACTATTAAATTTCGTACAGCAAAATAGCATGGTCGTATCCGCTGCGATATTGATTATTTCTTATATATTCATAGCCTGGGAAAAAATTCCTAAAGCTACTATTGCTCTTTGCGGTGCTGTTGTTACAATACTTTTGGGGCTGTTAAGCCAGACCAAGATGATTGACGGAAATATCAATAATTTATATTTTATAAATTATATAGATTTTAACGTAATCTTTTTACTTGTATCAATGATGATTATAGTAAGCATAGCTACCAGAAGCGGTATGTTTAACTGGGTTGCAAATGAGCTTTTAAAACTGACAAAGGGGAAACCGGTTGCAATTCTTTTTGCTCTCGGCATTTTTACTGCAATAACGTCAGCATTTCTTGATAATGTAACAACGGTTATACTTATTATGCCTATTACTTTTTATGCCGCTAAAAAGCTGGATATTAATCCTATTCCGTATCTTATGACGGAAGTTTTTGCGTCAAATATAGGAGGAACCGCAACTTTAATCGGAGATCCGCCAAACATAATTATCGGTAGTGCTGCAGGGCTCTCTTTTATGGACTTTGTAAATAATTTAACTCTGATAATTTCAATTATTCTTCTCGCTGTACTCGGAGTCTTGGCTTTATTTTTCAGAAAGCAGCTTGTAACAACTGAAGAAAAAATGGCTGCTATTAAAGAGATAGATAATTCAAAAACAATTACTAATAAGCCGCTTCTGGTAAGAAGTTTGATTGTACTTCTGGCCGTGATTGCCGGTTTTGTAATGCATGATGTGACGCATATTGAAACATCAATTACAGCGATGCTCGGTGCTAGTATTCTTTTATTATTTGAAAAACCGGGAGATTTATTTAAAGAAGTTGAATGGAACACTATCTTCTTCTTTATCGGTTTATTTATAATTGTAGGTGGGCTTGAGGCTTCTGGCGGCATTGCTGTAATGGCAAAGTGGCTTATTGATGTAACACAGGGTTCTCAAAAGGCTGCGGCATTGCTTATCTTGTGGGGTTCCGGAATAATTTCAGGTGTAATTGATAATATTCCGTACACAGCAACTATGACCCCTATGATTCTTGAGATTGAGAAAGTTATGGGTGCCGAATATGCAGAACCGTTGTGGTGGTGCTTATCACTCGGGGCATGTCTTGGCGGAAACATGACAATTATCGGAGCTGCCGCAAATGTAATTGTTTCTGAAACCTCTGCAGCAAACAATTATCCTATATCATTTATGAGATTTATGAAATACGGGGTTGTTGTAATGGGAATATCCCTTATTCTAAGTTCAATATACATATATTTAAGGTACTTGATGTAAGAGTAATGTTGAATAGAGAAAACTAACTTTAAATAAAAATATAGCCCTCAGTTTTAGCCGAGGGTTATATTTTTTATGTTCCAGATATCTATAAAATTTATTTTTCTCTGATATCTTTTTCATTTTCAGGAGCCGCATTAGGCTGAAGTTGTTCGGAATCCTCAGTCTGAGATTTCTGAGGTTCAATGTCATTAATAGGTGCTGTTTTTTCTTCAACTGCTTGAGGTGATTTCTCACGTTCAATATATTGTGCCGGTACTGTATCAGGACCTTCAATTTTTATTTCACCGTTTTCTTCTACAAAATTGATATCTTTTTGCGGTTTTGCCTGAAAAATCATAGGACCTTCTTTAACGACATCTCGATTTCTATTATTAATTCTTTCCTTTTCTTCATTTAAATCTTTGGCATCATTAATTTCTTCATAACGGAAACGCTGCTGTCTGATAGAATTCATATCGTGGGTATTAATTCCCTGAAATGTCTGGATATCATTTATTATGGATGGATTAAATGCCGGTGCCGGAGCTGCCGTTGCTGCTGTACATCCTAGTAATACCGCAAAGCTTAAAATCAATACTTTTTTCATAAAACACTCCTTCTATTTGATTCTGAATGTAACATTAGCTACGGATGTAATTTTCTTTTCGATTGTTGTTGTGTCGCTAATGCCCATATCGGAAACGCTGGTGGAATCAACAGGCGTAATCTGGAATACACCCATATTAACCGACTGTATTTTCCCAACTTTGTTATGAGTTGCTTTGAGCATTGCTGAAGCTCTATCTTTTGCATCAGCCGTTGCATCTTCCAGCATACGAACTTTTTCGTCAGATAATTTAGAATAAAAATACTGCGGCGGATATACATTAATATCAATACCTTTTGAGATAAGGTTTGTAATATCAGTTGAGACATCTTTGATTTTGTTTACATCACTTGATTTAACAACAATACTTTGTGAAATATTGTAGTAGTCAATATCATTTGTTGATCTGCCGTTATCAAGAACTCTATAAGTGTTGTAACCGTTAGATGTTTTAATTTCAATTTCAGAATCTTTAAAGCCTTTACTTGTCAGGTATTGTTGTATTACAGGGAGCTGTTTCGCAATTTCGTCATATGCGGCAGCTTTGGTAGGCTTTCTTGCCATGATAGTAAATTCAAGCATTCCGCTGTCAGAGGTTACGGTTTTGGACGATGAACCGGTTACAAAAATAACATCTTTGGAAAGTGTCGATGTCGCGATTTTTGTTGACCAAACCAGTCCGAGAGCCAGTACCAATGACAAAATTATTACCTGAAATTTTTCAATTTTTTCTAACATATATCCTCCTTTTACCTATGCTAATATGATAGATTATAAATATGTTTTTGAATAGCCCATTATTAACTTTTATTTACAAATAAAATTTTTATAAAGTTATTATGTATATATAAAAAAGTATGATATAATCAATTATCAGTTTGAAAAAGGGGTTTGATGATGGAAAAATATATAGAAAGAGTTCTTAATTCTGTAAAGGAAAAAGATAAATATGAAAAAGAATTTTTGCAGGCTGTAGATGAAGTTTATACCTCGTTAGATTCTGTTATAAAACTGCATCCGGAATTTGAAAAGTTTGCAATTCTTGAAAGAATGGCAGAACCTGAAAGGTTCATTTCATTCAGGGTTCCATGGGTGGATGATAGGGGAAATATTGTTGTAAACCGAGGTTACAGGGTACAGTTCAGTAGTTTAATAGGGCCTTATAAAGGCGGATTAAGATTCCATGAAAGCGTAAATCAGAGTATTATAAAGTTTCTCGGATTTGAACAAGTTTTTAAGAACGCATTGACGGGGCTTCCTATCGGCGGCGGCAAGGGCGGAAGTGATTTTAACCCGAAAGGTAAGTCGGATAATGAAATAATGCGATTTTGTCAGAGTTTTATGACTGAACTGCAGCACCATATCGGACAGGATGTGGATGTTCCTGCAGGGGATATCGGTGTCGGAGCACGAGAAATCGGATATTTGTTCGGACAGTATAAAAGAATTAAAGATGCATATGAAGGCGGAGTTTTGACCGGAAAAGGCCTGTCTTACGGAGGTTCTCTTGCAAGAACGGAGGCAACGGGATACGGCTTGATTTATTTTATGCAGGAAATGCTTAAAAATAATTGTGACCAAACTTTTGCGGAAAAAACAGTTACAATCTCAGGTTCCGGTAATGTTGCTATTTATGCAGCAGAAAAAGTCCTGCAGCTTGGTGCAAAAGTTATTGCAATGAGTGATTCAAACGGATGTATTTATGATGAAGACGGTATTGACCTAGGGCTTATAAAGGAAATTAAAGAGGTAAGACGCGGGCGTATAAAAGAATATATTGAAAGGAATCCTTCAGCAAAATATTTTGAGTCAAAGGATGGTAATTTTCCTATATGGGATATAAAAACCGATATTGCATTACCTTGTGCTACACAGAATGAACTCAATCTTGATTCCGCTAAAAAACTTGTTGCAAATGGTGTTATTGCAATAGGAGAGGGTGCAAATATGCCTACATGCAAGGATGCAATAGAATATTTCCTTGCAAATAATGTGCTTGTGGCTCCTGCAAAAGCCGCAAACGCCGGCGGTGTTGCGACTTCAGCAATAGAAATGAGCCAGAACAGCATGAGATATTATTATACTTTTGAGGAAGTTGATGCAAAGCTTGAGAGTATTATGAAAAATATATTTTATTCATGCAAGAATGCTGCTGAAAAATACAATTTAGGCAGAAACTACGTAGCAGGTGCGAATATTGCTGCATTTTTAAAGCTTGCTCAGGCAATGATTGAACAGGGTGTTGTCTAATCTGAACATTTTTTACAGCACTGTTCGGGTTTTCCGAAAATTAGGCGGAATCCTCCGAAGCGTTTTTTCATTGTGCAGTTAACTCCGTTTGTAATTTCTTTCACATCCTGAGTTATTGAATTTACATTATCCATTGTTTGTGTCAGACCGCGGGTTGCACAATCAATGCTGTGTGTCATGTTTTCAAGATTTTTAGTTGTCTGTTCAAGATTATCCATTGTTGAATCCAAAGTTTTTTGATTAACGGAGTTATTGACTTTAATTGTAGTGTCCGATAAACTTTGACTCATATTTGAAAGATTTTTTGTTGTGAGTCTTATGTTTGCTTCGTTTGATTTAATTGTCTGTCTTAAATCCTGCAGCAATCCGTCTGCCTGTACAACGGTTTTATTTACGGATTCAGTGATTTCTCCCAGATTATCTATTACAATATCCAGCGAACCGCTTTCTGCGTGTTTCCTGAAAAGACTTTCCCAGTTTGCGGAGGAGTTTCCTTTGATAACGTCACCGTTTTTTAATAGTGTTGTTGAGGCCAGTTCAGGTAAGTCTATTTCCACATAATCAAAGTCATCTTTGAATGTTCTCACCTGTGCTTTTATGTTTTTGGGAAGTTTTAAATCTTTGGGGTATAACGCTATATGCATTCTTGTTGCGGTGTAGTCATTCACCGGCACGATTTTTGTTACTTTTCCTATTTTAAAACCTTTGAAATATACAGGCATGTGAGCAGAAAACGGTTCAAGTTCCGTGAATTCCGCCTCAATTCTTGTGTAAGTGGCTTCTTTATATAAAAAGATTGCAAGCCAGATTAAAGCCGCAATTAATACTGCTAACATTAAAAATGACAATACGTTTATAACCAGTTTTTTCATAGCAGTATGATAATAAAATTGATTGATTATTTTTACATTGTCTGAAATGCCAATTTATTACGGTATAGTTTGTTAATACCAATAAATAAACTAATATGAAACTTTGTAAGGGTAATCATCCGGTATCTTCCAGTTATTCATTTGAATTAATGCAGTACAATATTCAGGAAGCCCATTCTTGCAGCGGCTATCTATAAATTCTTTTGAGCCATCCCAGTTAAACTTATAAGGTTCAAATCCTTTTCCTAGCAGATACCTGTATTGGTTTCTGTTAGGATCTTCTGTTTCTGGTACATACATAAATGCAAAAGCACATTTCCCGCGGGCATTTTCTTCCGAACCATATTGTTTAATACATTTTGAAGGATACGATGAGTAAAATATCCAGTCTCTTAATGCAAAATCCTGTGATGATGCTAATTAATGAAGCTTATTTCATAGTATCCGTTATTAATATAGAATTTCATTTTAACGGTTTCTCCTCTGTAATTTTGCGGAGGAGGATTGAACACAGGAAGTTTCATCAACATTAAATAAACTTGATCATTAACACTTTTATTTGTTGATTGATAAATGAATTTTCTGTTAAGAAGTTTACCGTTTGCATCAAATGAAAAGGATATTGCACAATCGCCTTCTCCTGTTATTTTGACTACATCCAGTTTGCTTAGCAAAGCATATCTGAGTGAATTTTTATAACGATCCCATTCTCCGCTGTCCATTCTTGCTACCGGTTTTGGAGCGGGAGTGATATTTTGTTTGGGTTTAATAGCTGATGCTTGGGAATTTTGAGGTTGCTGTTGTTTTTTTACAGGTGCAGGTGTTTGTATTTTTTGTTCGGATTGTTTATTTTGTTCACTTTTCTGCTCTGTCTGTTTCGTTTTTGGCGGAGTTTTTACCTGTTGCGGTTTAGAATTCTGGTGCTGTGTTGTTATATTTTGTTTTGGCTTCTGTATCGCTTTTGGCTGTGGTGCTGTTTGTGATTTTTGCTGTGGTTTTTGGGCTTCAGGTGAAAACCAGTTTTTTATAATTTGTTTAGGTTTTTCATAAACGGTAATAATATTCCTCTCTTCTTTTGTAGGCTGGTTTTTCGGAGGTGTTGAATCCCAGATTTCATCAATATCCGGAATTTGAATTGAAGTTTTTTCTTTTGTAATACTTTTTTGTACAGTTTTTTGCTCAGGTGTTTTGCTGCCTGTTTCCCAGACTAAAAAAGAGAGAAGAATGCAAATTATAAAGATTACTGCCGATAAAACTTGTTTCGTCGGGAATGCTTTTAATGGTTTTTCTTTGATGTCTTCAATATATGTAAATGTGTCGTTTCCGCAATCGCAGTAGTCGGGTTTTATTTTATATTCAGCATTACAAATATCACATCTGTACATTAATTTGTGACCCTTTCAATATCGGAATAATCATTCGGAGTTGTGTATCTGTCCTGATTGGATACTACAAATCCTCCTGCAACATTTGTGGTAATTCTTTTTGTTCCGGCCGGAAAGTTCAGGATAGGTTTTCCCTGATAGCTTAATAAAAGCGGTTTAAGTGCCTGAACGGCATAGTTTGTATATCCCGGAGTATCTGACCAGACTCTGAGATTTGATATCTGTCCGAACTTGTTTACAGTAAAAGAAAATCTGAAAACTGTTCCGTGCGGTGCCGCAATTCTGGAATCCCGCATAACTTTGTTTTGCAAATCGCTTCTCCATTTGTTCCAGACTATTAGCTCTTCTTCTTCTGTCAGAACCGGTGTACTTTGGACTTGAACCGGTTTCGGCTTTTGAACAACTTGAGGTTTCGGTTTTTCAACCTGTTTTTCAACCGGCTTTTGCTGTACCGGCGGCGTTTGTTTCTGTACTATTTTTTCAGGTTCGGACTGAGCGGTTTGTTTGTTGTTTACTATATCCATTATGGATTTTGGCAGTTCATATTTTTGTGATTGTTTCTGCTGTTGAGCGGGTGGTGTTTGGGTTTTTACTGTTTGTTTGTTAGTTTGTGAGGGTGTATTTATTTTTTTTATTGTCTGTTCCTGATGTTGCGGTTTTATGTTTTGAGTTTTAATTGTTTGATTTTGAACGGTTTCTGTCTGTGGTTGAAATTGTATATTTTCGATTTCTTCATATTGCTCAACATGTACGATTTGAGTTTCATCTTCTGCCGTTTTTTCAGGAAGATTTTCTACAACAGCCTGAGAATGAGAAAATGCAAATTGTTTATGCAAGCCAGGTTTCATAACCAGTATTGCCGTGGTTAACAGTGCATATATTATTATCAATGAAATAATCAGTTTGTTGTTCATAAGCTTGTATAAGGCTGTACTGTCATTGGTTCAGCCAGCATAATCTGGAGAGTTGTACCTTCCGGAACGTCAATATCCTCTCCTTTAGTTCCGAGTGCGGATACTGTGCCTAAAGCACCGCCGACAGCAGCACCTCCTATGAGTGATTTTACATCAGCTCCAAAAAGTAATGCAAGCGATGCAATAGCTACTCCGCCAAGCACACCTCCTGCAACTCTTTTGGCAATATTTGCAGCTCGTGATGAGTCTCCTACAATGTAAACCTTATTTGTTGAAAGGTTTATTACTTTTCCGTCAGGTGTCAGAATCTGGTTGAAATTTATGCCTATTCTTCCGTTACCCATAGCAAATGTAGCAGGTCTTGAATCGATTACGTTCCCGTTAACAATACTACCCGCAGGTGCTATAACAACTCCGTTAAACATCCAGTCTTCCATAAGTTGTGCGGAAATTCTGTCGTTGTTTGAAATACTTTCCGAACTTATTCCTGAACTTAAAACTGCATTAAATTGTGTTCCGGCTTCTATATGTACAAGCGAACCAACAAGAACGTTAGTAGGTGTAATCTGTATTGGCTGCTGGGGAACACGTGCGATTTGTCCGTTGTCAAAGCGTTGCTGTGCTTCATCGCTGAAATCGTATTCTTCATATTGCGGCGGAGTCTGCTGCTGAGCTGCTTGATACTGTGAATTGTTTGATGAAACTGTTCTTATACTGCTCTTACTTTTAGCTAAGAAATCGGTTGCATCATTATAAAATAAGTCCAGAAACGCACTGCCTCTTATTCTTTTGTAGTCATACCCGTAGTCGTCCAGTATGGTTAAAAGTTCTTTATTCAATGATTGATTTTCGTTTGAAAGGTAATAATAATAGCAGTTATCTCCGTTTGGTTTAAGAACTATTATATTAAAAAGATTTTGTGCGGGATTTTCGTATATCTGATAATAATTTTGTTCTATAAGATTGTAGCCTATTTTGTTGAAAGCAGGTTTGAATAAAGTTTTTATCTGCTGAGAGTTCGCGTTTTCAATCAGATACAATCTTGCGACTTCTGCTGCCGTAGCGTTCTCAAATCCGAATATTAGAAATAAAAATACACATAAAATTTTTTTCATAACAGACCCGCTTTATGATGATATTATACTTACGGAAGAAGTTTTTGTAAACAGGATTTGCATTTAATTATATAAAAATATATAATTTAATTTATGAAGATTAAGGTTATAATTGTCTCTTTAGCTATATGTATATTTTTTGCCGGATTGTTGCCTGTCTTCGCCAAAAAAGAAAAAGCAACCGTATATAAGCAGAGTGATTTGGTGAAACAGCAGGTAAATGTATATACTCCCGGAGCTTACCAAAACGGAAATCTTGTACAATCCGGTCTCGGTATAAGCGGGGATGTTATTGAACTTGTAGTTGATTATTCTGGCAGTATGGATCGATGGATTAAGCTTGCGGTCTCGACATTGAAAAGTATATTGCCGAAAATTTCTCCTGAAACAAATGTGGGTTTAAGAGTTTTCGGGCAGGACACAGGACAGCCTTTTGTTGCTGTAATGTTTACGGGTTGTCAGGCAACTGAGCAGATTGTCCGTCCTGCAAAACAAAATACCGCAGAAGTTATCCGCGGGCTTAACAAGTCAAAGATAGGTTACTCCACTCCGTTGACTTATGCTTTAAAAAGAACTGTTTACGGAGATTTTTCAGGAATTTCTCATAATACAAAGAAAAAAATTGTTCTTGTAACTGATGGCGGTGAATCCTGCAACGGCGATCCCTGTGAGTTTATTCGTTCAATAGCGGCTCTCCGTAAAGATATAATAGTTGATGTTATTATGGTTAACGGTTCAAATTCTTTGAAATGTCTCTCAGATGCAACTGGCGGTAGATATTATAATATAAATAATGCTCAGGATTTCGGAACTGCAATGGGTGTCTCTTTTGAAACACTGCCGGAAAATGCTTTTAAAAATACCAATCAAAATAATAATGTTCAAACTCAAGGTATCGGTGACGGTTATCACTATGAATATGTACCGTAAGGAGTAGTTCAGATGAGGGAGTGTGAAGATTTAAAAGATTTTGTGAATGAATTAAGATTTCAGGTAAGAGGTGTTGTGCCTGAAGAACTTAAATCTGAAGAAAAATACATACTGGATATGGTTTATACTATGTCTAAACTTTGTGCAGAAAATGTTTCAAAAGAGGATAATCTGAGTGTACTGCTTTGTAAATGTATTATCCGGATGGTTGCGGAAATGACGTTTCATAAAACGGTTGCTTTGCTGGAAGCAAATGTTCCTAAAGAGTATCATGAGACTGTGTTGCATCATATCAATTATCATATTTATAACTATTTAGGTAATTTTTATTCAGATCCTATCAATGATGTTGTTATAAAACTGGTTTGTGATCTTGTTGATGTTGAATACAATAAGGCATTGGATAATCTTTTTGAAAAAAAAGTAATTTAGAGTAGAGTTTATGAAAAAGCCGTGGCTGCCGGCAAAGATGTTTATGTCGTGCCCGTATCGATTTTTGATGTCTTAAAGTCGTCACCTTATGTTTCTTTTGCTTATATTATTTCATTGCCTGTTATATTTATTTCTGCTCTTATCTGCTTTTTGCATAGCGATATGATTATCGGCACGATTTTTCTTGTTATATTTATACTTTTACTGGCAAGATTTTTGACAAGGGAGAATGATATTGTCCTGAAACCGTAAGCCTTATCAAGCTGTTTGGGCTTTTGAATTGTTTGTTGATTAATTGTTACAATGTTGTTTTAAATTTTTTATTAGTTTATAATAAAATCGTTAATTTTTAGTTTTTATGAAGGGAGATATTATGATTAAAAAATTGACTTCTCCAAAAGCATTGATGGCTCTTCTGGCATCATTGTTTATGGGAATTTCGCCTGCTCTTGCAAGCGAAGCTGATTTAGTAGTCCCTAGTATCAAAGATATCAGCCCTGACAGTTTTAACCTGCTGTTAATCGGGATTGGTATTTCCGTATTGGGATTGCTATTAGGGTTTATTGAATTTTTAAGAATTAAAAAATTGGATGTCCACAAAGCTATGGCTGAGGTTGGAAACACAATTTTTGAAACTTGTAAAACTTACTTGATTCAACAGGGTAAGTTTTTACTTGTATTGGAATTATTAATCGGTCTGTGTATTGCTTTCTACTTCGGTTACCTTCAACAGATGGGTATTTCAAGCGTATTAACAATTCTTGGCTGGTCTGTTATCGGTATCCTTGGTTCTTATGCAGTAGCATGGTTCGGTATCAGAATGAACACTCTTGCGAATGCAAGAACTGCCTTTGTTTCACTTAAAGGCAACCCGCTTGATATTTTGAATATTCCTTTAAAAGCCGGTATGTCAATCGGTGTATTGTTAGTATCAGTTGAATTAATATTGATGTTAACAATTCTGTTATTTGTACCCGGACATCTTGCCGGAGCATGCTTTATCGGTTTTGCTATCGGTGAATCTTTAGGTGCTTCTGCTCTTCGTGTAGCAGGCGGTATCTTTACTAAAATCGCAGATATCGGTTCTGACTTGATGAAAATTCAATTCGGTATTAAAGAAGATGATCCTAGAAACCCTGGTGTAATCGCAGATTGTACCGGTGATAATGCCGGCGATTCTGTTGGTCCTACTGCTGACGGTTTCGAAACTTACGGTGTAACCGGTGTTGCTCTTGTTTCATTTATTCTTCTTGCTGTTATCGGCGAAGAAAATCAGGTTCAGTTATTGACCTGGATATTTGTTATGAGATTCTTAATGATTGTAACTTCTGTAATTGCTTACTGGATTAATGGTATTGCAGACAGAATTTACGCTAAAAATACAGAAAAATTTGATTTTGAAAGACCTTTGACTAACCTTGTATGGTTAACTTCAATTCTTTCTATCGCAATGACTTTTGGCGTAAGCTACTGGTTATTGGCTCCTTTAGGCGGAAATTTATGGTTAGTTCTTTCAGCAATTATTTCTTGCGGTACTTTGGGTGCAGCATTAATTCCTGAATTTACAAAAATCTTTACTTCACCTAAAGCTAAACACACAGAAGAAGTTGTTACAGCTTCAAAAGAAGGCGGAGCTTCTTTAACAATCCTTTCAGGTATTGTTGCAGGTAATTTCTCTGCTTTCTGGATTGGTATGGTTATCGTAATGCTTATGGCTCTTGCTTATGTCGCAAGTTTACATATTCCGGCATCTATGATGTCATACTCCTCAGTATTCGCATTCGGTCTGGTTGCATTTGGTTTCTTAGGTATGGGACCTGTTACAATCGCTGTTGACAGCTACGGTCCTGTAACCGATAATGCTCAGTCCGTTTATGAATTATCATTAATTGAAGAAATTCCGAATGTCGGCGAAGAAATCGAAAAAGAATACGGTTTTAAACCTGACTTTGAAAATGCTAAACAATACCTTGAAGAAAACGACGGTGCAGGAAATACATTTAAAGCAACTTCAAAACCTGTATTAATCGGTACAGCTGTTGTTGGTGCTACAACAATGATTTTCTCATTAATCCTCGTTATCCAGAATACTCTTGGTATTCAGCCTGAAGCAATCCTTAATATGTTAAATCCATATACTCTGTTAGGTTTGTTAACAGGCGGTGCGGTAATTTACTGGTTCAGCGGTGCTTCTATGCAGGCTGTTACAACAGGTGCTTACCGTGCAACTGAATATATTAAAGACAATATTAAACTTGGTGATGCTGATTGTAAATCTGCAAATGTTGCAAATTCAAAAGAAGTTGTAAAAATTTGTACACAGTACGCTCAAAAAGGTATGATTAATATCTTTATTTCACTCTTTGCATTTGCACTTGCACTTGCTTGTCTGTCAGCTCCGAACTGCACAAGCTCGGCACCTGTAGCATTCTTCGTAAGCTATCTGATTGCTATTGCTGTATTCGGTCTGTTCCAGGCTGTATTTATGGCAAATGCCGGCGGATGCTGGGATAATGCTAAGAAAATTGTTGAAGTTGATATGAAAGAAAAGGGCACACCGCTTCATGAAGCAACAGTTGTCGGTGATACTGTAGGTGATCCATTCAAAGATACATCTTCAGTTGCTATGAACCCGATTATCAAATTCACAACATTATTCGGTCTTCTTGCAATGGAAATTGCTATCAGTGAATCTTTCAGAAGCATTGCTCCTATTGCAGGATGGGTATTCCTTATTATTGCTTTGATTTTTGTAGTTCGTTCATTCTACGGAATGAGAATTCCTTCAAAATCAGAAGAAAGCAAAGCCGAATAGTAATACTGGGTTAAAATAAAAAATCCCGTCTGTTTCAGACGGGATTTTTTTTGAGAGTAATGACAACAACCAATACAATGACATAATGCGGTTTGTCTTTCAAAGGAATCTGTATGGCTGGTAAGCGGGTAGTTTTCACGTTGTCCACTTTTTTAAGGAGGGTAACGTGGATTTTGTAGAACAAGTGTGTAAGCATGATACTTTTTCATGACTCCAGTTTGGTCTTGCAATGCACAGAATTGTACTTATGAATCTCAAAACCGGTCTCAGGAAAAGCCAGCAGTAGGTATTGATTTGATTGTATATGCAAAATCGTTGAAGATGGTTTGCAAATAAAAGATGACTATCCCTGGTAAATTTTTGTGTTATACTAAAGCTAAAGAAGATAATAGTAAGGAAGTGAATAGTATGACATTAACAGTATATTTAGGGATAGATGTGGGGTCAGTTACTACAAAGCTGGCTTTAGTTGATGAAAACGGAAAGTATGTTGACAGCTATATGCTCAGAACTTCTGGTAAACCTGTTTTAGCTGTCCAAAACGGACTAAAAGAGTTGTATAAGAAAAAATTGACCGATTATAACGTAATGGGTGTTGGAACGACAGGTTCAGGCAGAAATCTCGCAGGTGCGTTAGTTGGTGCTGATATTATTAAAAATGAAATTACGGCACATGCTGTCGCTGCAAGTATTAACGTTCCCGGGGTTCAAACAATTCTTGAAATCGGAGGGCAGGACAGTAAAATTATTATTCTCCGTGATGGTATTGTAACTGATTTTGCGATGAATACGGTTTGTGCGGCGGGTACTGGAAGTTTCCTTGACCAGCAGGCAAACAGGCTTAATGTTCCGATTGAAATTTTCGGTGAAACTGCTTTAAAATCCACTAATCCCGCTCGTATAGCCGGTCGATGCGGAGTTTTTGCTGAAAGTGATTTGATTCATAAACAGCAGCTTGGATATCCGGTGGAAGACCTGCTTTATGGTCTTTGTCAGGCTCTTGTCAGAAATTATTTATCAAATTTAGCCCTCGGTAAAGAATTACTTCCTATAATTACATTCCAGGGTGGTGTTGCTACAAATTCGGGTATGGTTAAGGCCTTTGAAGAAGCTCTCGGCCAAAAGATTGTAGTACCGGAAAACCACCAGACAATGGGGGCCATTGGTGCAGCGTTGCTTGCTATGGAAAATCATCAATATACAGAAGCTCAAACAAAATTTAAAGGCTGGGAAGTCGGTGATATGCACTTCCATTCCATAACTTGTGAATGTAACGGATGTTCAAATAATTGCGAAGTTATTACAATTCTTGAAGGTGAAACTGAGGTTCCGCATTACGAAAAGATTAAAGATATCAAGGGCAATATTATTGCACGTTGGGGCGGAACATGCGGACGTTGGGATATTTCTTAAAAATGTTAAGAATGTAAAGATTTTTATAAATTTTGAAAAAGCTCTCTTAAAAAATACTTTATGTTTATAGAGTATAAAATAAGAGGGCTTTATTATGGCTGATATCTCAGTTGGCAACGGACAAGGTATAACACAGGCTATCGCAAGTAAATTAGGCTTGAGTAAGACGGATTGTAAAAATATTAAGGCATCTACCTGGCAGTCTGTTATGTCTCTTGTTGATCAGGCTAATACAGCGAGTATCCAAAATAATAAAGGAAGCATATTCGGCGGAGGTAATAATGTAAACAATATTACCAATAAAGCCTCCTGGAAGACTGCTTTTAAGGTTCAGGCCGGTCAAACAATGCAGATTGATGATTCGGTATTTGGTAAGATAAAACAACTTTTAACGGCTTCAAAAGCAGATGCAGCAGCGGCGACTGCAGCAACTGCTCAAACGACTCAAACTTCATCCGTGTCTCAAACAGGAGCAACAGAAGCTGCAAATGCCGCTGCAACTTCTTCTGGTGTAGTTGACTCTTCCGGAGTTTACAGAACTTCAACTCCGGTATTGGTTGCGGATACCCCGATTGAAGGTGATGCTAAAACAGGTAAGGCTGCAGCACAGACTTTAGATAATATGTTAACAAGCGGTACCGGTGAAATTAATTTTACCTCGGAAGAATGGAGAGAACTTGCAGCAAAACCGAATAAAACGCCGGAAGAAATCCAAAAGCTTGATACAGAATATAATACAAATATTCAAAAACTGGGAAATTCAATGACAAAATATATTTCCGAAACATTTGCAAACGGAGGAGATATTGACAGTGCTGCGTTTATGCAATTCCAGAATAACGGTGCAATGAATTTAGAAGGTCTTACGGCTGAAGAGAAATCAACACTTGAGACTTCTAACCAGATTGCATTTAATCGTATTGATGTAAATGGTGACGGCAAGATAGATAACAAAGAAATGACGGCATTTATGCATGCACTTGATTTTGACGATAAGAACAGAATGGGTGGTGTCATAAAAGCTGAAGATTATTATAATTGTGCATCTCAGCTTGATGATCCTAATCAGAATCTTCTTGATACCAAAATTAACTACTGTTATAACAAGCTGTATGGAAATGAAGAAGAATAGTTAACATTTTGTAATTAAATAAGCAATTTTTTCCCGTAAAAATACTTTATTAAAGTATATATTAGTAAATTTACGGGGATTAATTATGGAAATAAGTATTTCAAAAGGACAGGGGATTACTCAGGCTATTGCCGCAAATTTAGGATTAAATAAAGACGATTGCAGAAGTATAAAACTTTCTACATGGCAATCTGTTATGACTCTTGTTGATGAAGCTAATACAAAAAGATTACAGAATAATCAATCAAGCATTTTTACAGGAGGAAACGATGTTTCAAGTATTGGAGACAGTTCAACATGGCACTCTAATTTCCATGTAAATGCAGGCGATGTTATGCAGATTGAAGATTCTGTTTTTAATAAGATAAAAGAACTACTCACAGGGAAAAAAGAAGAAGTTCAACAAGCTGAAGAGCAACAGGTTGAACCTCCTGTTTCTGAAGAGCAGTCTCAAAAGACTGAAGTTTCCAAAGGTGAAGAAACAACAATAAAACCTGCACCTTCTGATGCTGCCCATGCGGATGAACAGACTGCAGAAGTAAATGCTCCGGAAGAAACGGAACAGGCTCAGCAGATTGAAACACAAGACTATAAACTGGGTGAAAAGCTCGACACTATGTTTAAAGAAATGGGTGAATTTGATGAAAAAGGTCATGTTAAAGATATTTCTATAGATATTACTGATGATGATTGGAGACAGCTTGCCGGTAAAAAAGATAAAACTGAAGAAGAAAAGAAATTTCTCGATACGGATTATAAAGAATCCGTAAAACGATTAGGTTTGGCTTATCATACATATATTGACAAAAAATTCGGCAATAATAACGGTTTAATCGATAAAGAAGAATATTCCTCATTTGAAAGTACCGGTGTGCCGGAAGAATTAAAATCAGATGAAGAAGCAATGGCTCAGGTTAAAGAAATTACGAATATCGGTTTTGACAGACTTGATTTAAATAAAGATAATCAGATTGATTACGAAGAACTTTCTGCATACATTCATGCTATGGATTTCGGCACTGAAGAAGGAAAGTCAAACGGTTTGAACGGTAAAATCAGTGCGTATGATTTTATGGTAAACAGTCTTGCACTTTCCAAAAAAGAGAAAAGTAAGCTTGATGAAAAATTAGCTTATGCTTATAATGCTTTATTCGGTAAAAAAGTTGCGTAATCCTTTTAAAAGCACTAATCTTTATGATAAAATACTGTTATGAACGAATTGTATTCTTCAATAGAAAATTTACGCAGTGAATACAGAGAAATTTTTAAAAAATCTCTTGCCGAAATTGCAAATAGGATTGATGAACTTCGTCCGGATGGGCTTGATGCTGATGTTACAGATAAATTTCCTGTAAATTCTGATGGTGCATTGTGGCAGACGAAGGTTCTTGATATGCTGGAAAACGATATCTCAAAAGAGGTTTACAGAAAATATAAAGAAATCCTTGCTTATCGTTCTCAATTTAAGTGTGTAGGCTGTGCAACCTGCTGCAATCTGGCCTGCAGCGAATTTTCTCCTGTAGAACTTAAACAAAAAGCGGAAAATGGTGATAATTTTGCAGCACAGTTTTTGAGTGTATTTGTTCCGTATGCATCAAAAGAAGATGCACGAAAAGTGTATCCGGAATACATTAAAATGCTTGAGGAAAACAAGGAAGACAATGTATATTTTTACCATTGTCCTAAGTTAACGGAAGATAAACGGTGTTCTGATTATGAGAACCGTCCGCAGATTTGCAGAGATTTTCCGGATAATCCTTTGAGTATCCTTCCGAAATCTTGCGGTTACAAACAATGGAAAGATGAAATTGAACCTCTTGCATTGATGTTGCATTCTATGGTTGAGATTATAGAATATTACAAGGAAAAGATTCCTCAATAAATATTGGTTCGTGCGAAATATAATACGGGAAATTGTATGAAAATTTTATCAGGATTAACACTAAAAGAAATAGAGGAAATAACGGATGAATTAAAAGCCTCAAAATTCAGGGCAAGACAAATTCATAACTGGATTTATCTGAAATCTGTTAAAAGTATTGACGAAATGACTGATTTATCCGTGAAATTCAGAGATGAACTGAAAAAAGTCGCGGTTGTATCGGATGTAAAAATAAAAGTTAAACAGGAAAGTTCTGACGGAACCTTGAAGTATCTTCTTGAATATCCGGACGGGGAGTGTGTTGAAACTGTTTTGATGAGATTTGATAACAGAGCAAATTTAACAGCCTGTGTAAGTTCTCAGGTTGGTTGTGCCGTTAATTGTTCATTTTGTGCTACGGGAAAACGAGGATTTATCAGAAATCTTTCGTATAAAGAGATTATTGAACAGGTGCTTACAATTCAAAGAGATACCGGACTAAAAGTTACAAATGTTGTTTTTATGGGGCAGGGTGAACCTTTGCTTAACCTTGATAATGTATTAAAAGCAATGGAACTGTTTAACGAAAGTTTTCAAATAGGAGCGAGACGCTTAACTGTTTCTACAAGCGGTATTATCCCGCAGATTAACAGGCTTGCAGAGCTTGATATGCAATCAACTTTGGCTTTGTCCCTGCATGCCCCGAACCATGAAATCAGACGGAAGTTAATGCAGATTGAAGATAAATATAATATGAATGACCTGCATAATGCTCTAAAAAATTACGTTGATAAAACAGGTCGCAGAATTACTATAGAATACCTTTTAATAAAAGATTTAAATGAT
Source organism: Candidatus Gastranaerophilales bacterium (assembly GCA_944325865.1). Lineage (GTDB taxonomy): Bacteria > Cyanobacteriota > Vampirovibrionia > Gastranaerophilales > Gastranaerophilaceae > Scatousia. The sequence goes on from CALVBS010000003.1 coordinate 26,312, forward strand.
ACGATAGAAAGTGCAAAAGAGCTTGCATACTATCTCAAAGATATTAAATGCAATGTTAATTTAATTCCATATAATCCGACGGCGAAAAATGATTATCAAAGACCTTCAAACAACGCAATTATGAAGTTTAAGTATTTACTGGAGCATTCCGGTAAAAAAGTTACGGTGAGACTGGAGCGGGGAGCAGATATTGATGCGGCCTGCGGGCAGTTAAGCGGTAAAGCTGACTAATAAGTTTAGAAAACGGTGGAGAAAGTAAATGAAAGCATTAATTCAGAGAGTAAAAGAAGCCTCGGTATCGGTTGAAGGTGAACTATATTCAAAAATCAATAAAGGTATATTGATTCTTCTTGGGGTTGAAAAAAACGATGAAATTCAAAATGCCGAAAAACTTGCTCAAAAAGTCGTAAAACTTCGTATTTTTGAAGATGAAAACGAAAAAATGAATCTTTCCGTTACTGATATAAAAGGTGAAGTTATGATAGTGTCGCAGTTTACATTATGCGGAGACTGCCAAAAAGGAACAAGGCCGTCTTTTGATAATGCAGCTCCACCGGATAAGGCAGTTAAACTTTATGAAGATTTTGTAAAATTTATAAAATCTTCCGGTTTACATGTTGAAACAGGGAAATTTCGTGCAATGATGGATGTTTCACTTATTAATGACGGGCCTGTGACTTTTATGGTAGAAAAGTAAATTTGAAAAATTATTACAAATCTACTTGCATATATTTACATTTTGTGTTATAGTATTAGTATTAAATATATAGTTTATTGAATTATTTTATTACCGAGGAGTAATTACTTTATAACTAGTTGATATTTTATGTTTATGATTTTTAATTAAGAGGCTTTCAAATTATGTATGTAAACAAGTGCGTCAAATGCGGTCGTGAATTTGAGACAAAAAACCCCAAGAGAGTTATTTGTCCGGATTGTTTGTATCCCGATAAAAAAATGATGATAAATCCGTCTCCTGAAGGAGGTAGTAATTCTGCGGAGCAGCCTTCAGTACAAGCTGAAGAACAACAGCAGCCGTTAAACGGTTACAGTACCGAAACGCAGCCGCAGTTCTATAGCAGTTATAGTGCCGGAGAAGGTCGTCCGAGACCTCAAAGACAGTATAATAATCAGGGCGGATATAATAGACCTCAGGGCAATTATAATCGTAATAACAATAATTACAATCGCGGCGGATATAATCAGAATCGTCAGCAGGGTAACTACAGACGTGATAACAGAAGCGGCTATAATAACCAGAGACCTCAGCAAGGCGGATATAATCGCGGCGGTTTTAATAACAGAAGACCTCAGTCCGGATTTAATAAAGGCGGCTTTAATAATAGAAGACCTCAGAGAAGTAAAGCACCAAAACAACTTCTTGTAAGCAAGGAGCAGTTAGAACAAATTGAATTGTTGTATAAACCGATGCTTCCTCTTCCAAACCCGGATGCTCATGAAGTTATTGGTGAAAAAATTGGTCTTGAACCAAGAAAAGTATTCTTTGGTATTAATCTGGTAAGACAAAAAATGATGCTGCCAAAATTGCCTTTCCCTAAACGTAAACTCGCAATTTCTCCGGATCAGCTTTTTGCTATAAAGAATCTCTACGAACCTCTATTGCCGTTGCCTCCTATCGGATGTCATAAAATTATTGCGGCACAGTTAAAAATGGACGAATGGAGAGTTCATGTAGGTATTGGTTTAATTCGTTCTCAAATGGGCTTACAGAGATGGAATCAGGAAAGAGAAGATTGTCCTGAAGAATTCAAAAAACCTAAAGAAGAAGTCGCAGTTGCTGCTGAAGTTAAATCTGAAGCAGAGCCGGCAGAATCAGCCGAGCCGGTTGCAGAAAAACCTAAACGCGGTAGAAAACCTAAGAAAGCAGAAGAATCCGAGAATGAGTAAATTCATTTCTGTCGGCAAAATACTTAATTTTCATGGAATTAAAGGCGAAGCTAAAGTAGGATTTTCTAAAGGACAGGAAGATTTCCTTCTGTCACTTGATATTGTTTATGTTAAAAACGGCTCTGAATATCTTCCTCTGGAAATTGAATACAGCCGATTGAATAAATCTGTTGCTCTTATAAAGTTTAAGGATATTGATTCCATTAATGATATTATACCTTACAAAGGGCAGATAATTTTTGTCGAAGAGGCAACAATAAGGGAAAAGCTAGATGAAGACGAATTTCTGATAGATGAACTTGTCGGGCTTTCTGTATATGATACAGAAGATAAAAAGCTGGGATTTGTTGTCGGAGTTTCTAATAATGGAGCCAACGATCTTTTATCTGTTAAAACAAACTCGAAAAATATTTGTCTGGTACCTTTTGTAAAAGCTATTATTGTTTCTGTAAGCATAAAAGATAAAAAGATTGTTATTAATAATCTGGAAGGGTTGTTGCAATGAGATTTGATGTAATGACCTTGTTTCCGGAAATGATAGAGAATTACTGTAGTTTCAGCATCTTAAAAAGAGCGGTAGAAAGCGGTGTTATCTCTGTAAATACGATTAATCCGCGGGATTTTACTCTGGATAAGCATAAAAAGGTTGACGATACTCCATACGGCGGTGGTGCAGGAATGGTATTAATGGCTCAGCCCTATGTTGATGCTTATGAAAGTATTATACGTCTTGAAAATTCTATAACTGTCATGCTGTCCCCGCAGGGTGAACCGTTAAATGATTCTATAGTTGACGGGTTGGCAAAAGCAGGACAGATAATTTTGATGTGCGGTCACTATGAAGGCTTTGACGAAAGAATAAGAGATATAATTAAACCTCGGGAAATCTCAATAGGAGATTTCGTACTTACCGGCGGGGAGCTGCCTGCATTATGCCTGATTGATGCTGTAAGCAGAAAGGTTGAGGGAACGCTTGGAAAGATTGAATCTGCTGATGAAGACAGTTTTTCAAACGGACTTTTGGAGTACCCGCATTATACAAAGCCAAGGGAATATAGGGGGTTGAAGGTTCCGGATGTACTGTTAAACGGAAATCATAAAGAAATTGCTGAATTCAGGTTTAATATGTCTCTGGAACGTACTAAAAAGAAACGTCCGGATTTATATGAACGTTATGAAAATGAATATTTAAAATAATCATTTTTATATGCTGTTGCACAAAAATCTCTGAATTATATTCGGATTATTTATATCTGGAATTCAGCGGGTTTTTCTCTCCAAGTCCAAAGATATCGCGTACCAGTTTAATTGCTCCTACGGCTACTAATCCGATTCCGGCACCTTTACATATTTTACCGTGTTTCAACGGGGTAAGTAAAGCTGTAAGTCCGAGTCCCAGCGGAACTACACCTGAAATTAACATTTCCCCGAACCCTGAAATATAGCCTGTAGCAGAATTCCATAGTCTGAATAAGTTATTCTCCATTTCAAAATTAAATAATTTTTTCTTAATTTTGGACTGTATCAGACTCGGTTCTGTCTGATACAGAGTATTATTAAACGCGTTACTGCATCTGTTAGCTTCTTTTGATTGTGCATATATATCGGCGTTAAGTTTCCCTAAAATATGTGCATCATACGCTACCATGCCGACGGCTGCAGCCCCTGCCGCTTTTGCAAGGTACTTTCCGTAATTATTTTTTATTGCATTTGTAAATCTGGAAAGTGAGAGTGCCATATTTTACCTGCTACTTTTTATTTTCTTCTGTCTTCTGGGGTTTGTCTTTAACTTCAAATTCTTTTTCTACTGTTTTTCCTGCCATTTTTAGAAGGATATTTGTTGCACTAAGTGCATCCTGTCCGTATCCTTCTTTAGAATTTTGCATTTTGGTCAGAACTCCTACGGTATAATCATCACCTGTTATTGCTCTTGAATCAAGCAAGCCGAGTGCCAGAATTCTGATTTCCTGTGCAGGGTCTTGGAGCATTTTGTTTGTTAATGCGGTGAGAGCTTTGTCATCTTTTCGGGATTCATCTTCCTGAGCACGGGCTACTACTTCTTTTGCACCCATTAATCGTACCTGCAAATCCTGACTGTTTAAATAGTTTTCAAGAGTTTTTATGTAATTATCAGTTAATTGTACAATTTGTCGTTTTTCAGTCTTTTTATCTGTTGTTTTGTTTTCCGTTTCATTAACTGTTTTATTTGTGGTTGTATTTGTAGTTTCGTTGTTAGTATTACTATTTTGAGACTGCGGCTTAAAGTCCTGTGTATAATAATTCGACGGGTAACAATCACCGAGGCCTGTTCCGTAAGGGCCGTATGTCGGAGCATTTACGTTATAAACCGGAGCAGCTCCGGGGGTTCCGACGGCAGGATTGAATATTTGAATATTTACACCGGCATAACTCTGTCCCTGTGGCGGTGTAACTGTCTGTACCACAGGTCTGGTTATATAAGGCTGCATAACCGGTTGCGTTTGTATAACTGCAGGTTGCTGTGCTTGTGCCTGCGGTTGAGCCTGTTTTATATTATTATTTGTAATTTGACCTTGAGGAGCATTCGTTTGCATATAATACTACCTTTCACTACCTATTATATAAAAGTATAATAATGAAAAATAATTGCTATTTTTTGTTTAATTTTAAGAAATGTAAAATATTTTATTCTTTATTAGCATGACAGCATATAATAAAACTATGGGCAGTTATGAAGAAAATTATTTAAAGATGCGTCCTCAGTCTTTATGCCACATGTGCGGCAGATGCTGCCGGGTCGTTACTACATCCAAATCATATAGAGAGCTTAAACTTCTTCAGGCTGAAGGCGATGAGGGTGCTGTTGATTTTCTTAAGATATTTGAGCCTTATCCGTCAGTTGAAGCTGCCAGAGCTGTTGATAAAGAAGTTGTCGATAATATTTTGGCCCGTATGAAAGAAGGCGGACAAGATACTGATAATGTAACATTTTACTGTTGTAAATATCTTCTTGATAATAATATGTGTTCTATATATGAGGAACGCCCTTTACTATGCCGCCATTGTCCGAGTACGCCATGGGTAATTGTTCCGCCGGGCTGCGGTTTCGAAGGATGGCTCTATTTAATGCGGGAACGTGACAAGAAAAAAATTCGTAAATCAAAAGAGGATTTACTTGAACTTCAACTTCTCAAAACAAAAATGAAAAATCCTGCTGATTTGCAAAAAATTGAAGCTGTTGAAAATAAAATTTACAATAATATTGAAAAATTCAAAAAATACGGTTCTGAACTCTGGTAATTATTTCGTTTCTGTTTTTGCGAGTTTCGTTCTGTAAAAATCCGTATTAATATTGAGCTTTTCACCTATATCAAGCAGCATTTCAATAAGCTTTCTGTCATTTTTTCTCTTTGACTGTTGCAGCATATCAATAATTTCGTTGATATGGCTGTAAATTTTGGTAAAATAGATATTCTGAGCTTCAGCAATATCTACTTCAAGTTCAAGTTTTTCAATATAATCAAACAGTTCCATAATTACTTCAGCCTGTTGAACTTCAAGCCCGTAAGTCAATCTGTTGAGATTCTGGTTTATTTTCTTTGCAAAAATTTTGTTTGACGGAGCCTTATCGAGTTTAATGCCCATCCTTTTTGACTCATAATTAATATCAACTGCCTGCTGGGTTATTGTCGGATCAACAAAACCTCCGGAATGAATTATCAAATCATTGAATTTTCTGCTGAGAGCATATCCGGCAGAAATCTTAAATTCATCAGGAATTGTAAGCCCAAGATTTTGCATATGATAGATTGAACTTTTCCCTTCATCATACATTTCTTCATATGTTCTTGCAAACTTATCAAGTTTATCTTTCAGCAGAATTTGAAGAATTTTCCTTCTTTCTTCTATGAATATATCTTTAAGCGTAAAGTATTCTTTACCGAAGTATTCGTCCAAAGCTCTGATAATTTCGGTTATTGAATCCAATAGGAATTTTTTAATTAAGGTATTCTTCATAGTATTAAATTCAATATCTTCGGAATATTCCTTTATAGCACAGTGGAAATCTCCGTCTGCGTATTGCATAAGAGCGAAAATAAGATTTGATTTCTGCTGTGTAATTCTGGATTGAACTTCAATACATCCGGTAACAAAGCTTGAATTACCTTTTTCTACTTTTTGGTAATCATGTCTTATAACTTTATAGCAATAAACGTTTTCTTCATCATCAAAATCCTGATAAAGTGATGATATTGCCCACAAGCTGGCAACCTGTTTCATTGTTACGATTGAAGGTTTAACAAACCTTTCAAATATGTCTTTACCGGTACCGTATTCGGCAATATTGCTTTTTGCTTCTGATAAAATTTCCAAAAACCGTTTTTCGTAGTCGTTTTTGCTGAAGTTTGCCGCAAGCTGCATTGCACGGGCTGCATATTTCATAATTTGAACGGTTTCAATTCCTGAAATTTCAGAGAAGAACCATCCGCAGCTTGTGTACATAAGCATAGCCTGACGCTGAATTTCAAGAAGCTCCATAGCTCTGACTTTTTCCGTATCGGATAAGTCTTTTTTGAAGTTTTCTTGTTGGAATTTTGATACAATCAGGCTGCTCCGGTCAAGAATTACTGCAATATAGTTATTTCTAACCTCCCAAACATCTTTATTAAAATATTTAGGCCCTTCCTGTTCAAATACTTTTATAAGTTCATCTCTCAGGTAATCGAGAGCATCACGAAGGGGCTTTCTCCATTTCTGATTCCAACCCGGATGTCCTCCTGTAGAGCAGCCGCAATCTTCTTTCCATCTTCCTACTCCATGAAAACAGCTCCAGCTTGAGGCTTGCTTTATATCAGCCTCATAATTACTTCTGTATTTATCTAAGTATTCTGCATAATTTGTAATAGTGAAACCTTCATCTTTTGCTTTTATCTGAAGGACGTAAGCAAGAGCCATATCTCCGAATTTTGTGTGGTGTCCGTAACTTTCACCGTCAGTTGCAATATTAACTAATTGCGGGTAATTTCTTAAATCAGAAACACCTTCTTTTAGTCTCTTAATAAATTTGTTCCCATCTTTTAAAAGTTCATCAAACGCTACGGAACGTGAAATAGCACCGTCGTAGAAGAACAGGTCAATGTATTTTCCGGGTGCTGATTTCATATAATACCTGTAAGATCTTGCAGGATCCACATTGCCCCAGCTAACATCCTGCCAGTCTTTATCTCCTTCTTTTCTTATTTTCAAAGCCTGATAAGGGGAAAGTATTGTAAATTTAATCCCGTTTTCTTCTAAAAGTCTCAATGTATCATCGTCAACTGCAGTTTCGGCAAGCCACATCCCTTCAGGTTTTCTTCCGAATCGATACTCAAAATCCTTTATCCCCCATTTTATCTGTGTATCTTTGTCATGTTCATTTGCCAGAGGCATAATCATATGGTTATAAACCTGTGCGATTGCATTCCCATGACCGTTATGTTCAGAAATACTTTCAATATCAGCTTTAATAATTCGCTCATAAGTAAGCGGAGCAAATTTTTCCATCCATGAAAGCAGAGTAGGACCAAAGTTGTAACTTATATGTTCATAGTTATTAACCATGTCCAGAATTCTGTTTCTGCTGTCAACAATTTTTGATACGGAATTAGGATTGTAACACTCTTTGTTAATTCTTTCGTTCCAGTCGTGAAACGGTAATGCACTGTCTTGAAGTTCTATTGCCTCAAGCCATGGATTTTCTCTCGGCGGCTGGTAGAAATGTCCGTGTATCGTAAGAAAAACTTCTTTTTTATTATTTTCCATATCTTAACTCCGTATATGTTTTTGTTTACTGCTGCGGTGTGTCTTTAGATGCTGAGGCCGGTTTCTTTGTAAGTACGGTGAACTGTTCTGCATCCATCCACACATCACCGAGTGCATTAGAAAATACATGTCCTGCAACTTCTATTTGATCCCCGGATTCCAAATCAATATGTTTTTCAGCTTCTTTTCTGTCCAAAAAGATTTTGAGTTCGGAAAGAGGTACATTGTGGGTTGTTACATCACTTCTTTGAATAAGAAACGTTATGTACTTATCAGAACTTCTAAATGCCGGTTTATAATCCAGGCCTAATGTAGCATATTTATCAAATTTGGCCTTGAATTTAACATTTTTATTTAAATATTTCCCCGGATAATTTACCATATCAACAGGTTCTGCATATACATAAGTTTTTTGAGGAACAGTTTGAACTGCTGCTGCTTTTGCAGCTATATTTCTGGTTGTTGGCGGTATAAGCGGATTTGTCGTTGCCGCATTGGTAAGTGTAACTGTACCTGCACCCAGCATTATTATTAACGCTGCTGATATGACTTTTATTTTATTCATAACAAATGTTGACCTCTTCTTACAATAATAATTATCTTACACTAATTATATTATCACACATATTATTTTTTGTAACTACCTTACTTACGAATATGCAAAAAAAAACGGACTTCCAAAAGGTTGTCCGGTATTTCATTTCTGAAACAAAAAGGATTTACATTAACTTAAGTCTTTTCTTCACTCTATTTTTTATTAATACTCAATTCCCTGTCTTGCCATTACTCCGATATCAAAGTAATGCTTGATAGGTTTCATCTCTGTTACGAGATGTGCTATAGCCTTTAATTCAGGATGAGCATAACGTCCGGTAAGAACAATTTCCAAATTTTCAGGCTTGTGTAAAAGTGCATCTTTAACTTCACTTACCTTAATCATATTCATTGCCGTACAAATATTAATCTCATCAAGAATAATTAACTGATATTCTCCTGAATTGATAGCTTTTTTAGCAAATTCCCAACCTTTTTTTGCTTCTCTGAAATCATCCATACAAACATTGTGTGAATAACATACCCTGTCCATACCGAATTGAACAACATCCAGATTAGGCAAAAATTTTGAAGAAGTGATAATTTCTCCGTAAGAAGTGGCACTGTCACCTTTGGTAAACTGAATAATCAAAACTTTCCATCCATGCCCCAATGCTCTTAGAGCAAGTCCCAAAGATGCTGTTGTTTTCCCCTTTCCATCTCCTGTATAAATTTGTATATAACCATGCTCTAACACTTCTGACTACCTCCAAATACAACTGTGTTTATTATCTCCATCACCATTTTAAACGATACTATAAATTATTTAATCGTTCTTTAGGTCGAAACCATGAGGTGGAATTTTTAAATCCCCACCTCCCAAGATTTGTATATTCATCATAGACTTAAATTTGAAAAAAATAAATAAGATTAAACTTGTCCATGACAATCTTTTTACAATTATTTTCAGTTGAAATTTATACTGCAAGAGTTTGATTGAATCTCAGACAATTACGAATATAGTAAAAAAGTTTACTTAATTTTTGTTAAGTAAAGGTTAATTTTACTTGCAAAGTCTCAAAGAAACCGTTGTTATTGTGTCATGGTTACACTAAAAAAGGTTAAGTCTTGTAAAGAATACGCTGCAATTTTGGTTATTTATATAAAAATAGAGACATAATATAAATAGAGGTCGATAAAATTTTATAAGTAAAGAGATTGTAAAGTTATGTTACAGAAAAAGTATAAAATAGGCAATTTAATTAATCTCAAATTGTTTATATATATACGAAGTATATAAAATGAGAGAGTATTAGATATGTCTGTTGAAATGAACAAGAGAATATCAATGAAACCGGGGTTCGGAAAGAAGCTTGAAACTCCGAGATTCAATAAACAGAGTCTTTCTTCTACCAGAGGAGCAGACAGCTCTGTCTTTTCAAATACGACATCTCTTAACAGAACTTCTCTTAAAGAGTCGGTAAGCAAGACTATTTCTACTTCAACATTGAACAAAAGTATATCTACAAGTTATACAAATTCGTCTTCAAGTGTATTCAACAGCAAAAGTTCAAATTATGTACCTGGTAACCATTTCCTTGGTGTCAGTGACTACTACAGAGATAGAAATGAAGTCAGAACTGGTATTACAACTGGAATTGGCTATGATGCCAGCGTTGGCGGCTACAGAAGCGGCAAGCATGATTTAGAGTTATACACCGGCGGTCTCACACAGCGTAGTGAACGCAGAATGATGCAGAGAGCTGGCATGGTTGATTTGAGCAAGTTAGGACAAATCGACAACGGCAGTTCCGGTTCCGGCGGTAAAAAAATGTCATGGGTTGCAAAACTAGGGCTGGGCCTTTTAGGTGCAGGTGTCGCTGTCGGCGGTGGATTTGCTATTGCAGATATTATTAAAAATAACAAAGCTAAAAAGGCTGAAAAGACTAAGGAGCCTGATATCGCAAAACTTAATAAACAACAGCAAAAACAGGATGTTAAATCCGCCAAGGTCGAAACAAATGAAGTGAAAGGTGCCCAAAATACAAATACAACACCGGTATCAAATAACCCTACTGTACAATCTTTACAATCAGCTAAAACTTCAGATGAATGTAAACAAATTTCAGCACAATTAACTGAACAACAACAAACAGTTAATGATACAATTCAGTTGAATCAAAATAATTTAACAAAAGCAACAGAAGGTAAAGAAAAGGCTCAAAATTCTCTTGATGTTGCAACTCAAGGTATTTCAACCGAAAAACAAAATATTCAGAGACAAGAAGGTACAATTACAAAACTTCAAAGTCAGTTGAGCCAGTTAGATCCAAAAGCAGAAAATTATACAGAAATGAAGGCCCAGTTAGAGTCTCAAATTCAAGAGGCAGAAAAGGCAAAACAAACTTCTGAAACAAATCTTAAAAACTTTGAACAGCAAAAGGAATCTGCACAAAATAGTATTACACAATTCAATAATGAAATATCATCAATTAATTCTGATTTATCAAGTTTGAATGCAGAAAAGGCAGAAATTGATAAAGGAATAGCAGATGCAAATAAAAAAGCTGAAGAACTTTCTGCAAAAGAACAACAAGATGGAAAACAAGCTTAATGTAAAAAACTTTACATTAGGCTTTACTTTTGTATGGGCTTAACTTATAATAATATAGAAGACAGCATTGTCATTAAAAAAGAACGGGAACCCCCGTTCTTTTTTACTCATATAGGTTAAGAAAGAAGGTTGTATCGTGAAACAGGAAATTAACAGGCATGAAGTTCTGGAAAAAATTACACCGTTAATAGAAAATACCGCCATGCGATTCGGTTATATACCTATTGAGATAGAGTTTATAAAAGAAAACCACAGATGGTTTCTGCGAATATTTTTATATTCAAAAGAGAAAGATGTGACTCTCGATGATTGTGAAAAGGTTACAAGAAGCCTTTCTGATTTTCTGGATGAACTGATTCCTGTAAAATATAACCTTGAAGTTTCATCTCCCGGCTTGGAACGGAAGTTTAAATCAGATAAAGAGTTTGTGATTTTTAAAGGCAGAAGAGTAAGTATAAAACTTAAAAATCCGCTTGATGGTGAAACCGAAAAAATTTTTAAAGGTGAAATCCTTGATTTTGATGAAAATGAAGGGTTGAAGTTTTTCAGGTTTGATGATGGACAGGAATTGCAGATTCCCCGTTCAAATATTCAATCAGCAAAGTTATATATCGATTAAAATAATTTAATATGAAAGGATAAAACAATGATTAAAATCGGAACAGCACTTTTTGAAGCTTGTGAAGAACTTGAAAGAGAAAGAGGTATTTCAAAAGAAATTCTGATATCTTCTCTTTGTGATGCAATGGTAGCTGCTTACAAAAAACATATGAGAGTAAAAGAAGCTGCAAATATTGAGGCAATACTTGATGAGCAGGCAGGTGAAATCGGAGTTTTTAGTACAAAAACCGTGGTTGAATCAGTTGAAGAAGGCGAAGAAGACACGCAGATTTCAATCGGTGTAGCAAAGGAAATTGATGAAGATGTTGAAGTCGGTGACGAAGTTAAAATTGAAGTTACACCGGAACAGTTTGGCAGAATTGCTGCACAGGCTGCCAAACAGGTTATTACACAGAGAATCAGAGAGGCTGAAAGAAATCTGGTTTTAAATGAATTTCTTGAAAAGAAAGGTACTCTTACAACAGGTATTATTCAACGTGTTGAAAATCGTAATGTAATAGTAAATATTGGCAAAACTGATGCAATTATGCCTCAAAAAGAACAAATTCCTGGTGAGTACTATAAACCTGGCAACAGAATAAGAGTTTTTGTTCTTAACGTAAAAGAAACAACAAGACTGCCGCAGGTAATTGTATCTCATGCTCATGCTGAAATTGTACGTGAACTTTTTGAACTTGAGGTTCCGGAAATTGAAGACGGTATCGTTGAAATTAAATCGATTTCCCGTGAGGCCGGTTACAGAACAAAAATTGCGGTATGGTCAAATGACCCTGAGGTAGATTCAGTAGGTGCTTGTATCGGACCTCGCGGAAGCAGAATACAGACAATCGTTTCTGAATTGAAAAACGAAAAAATTGATATCGTAAGATATTCAGAAGATCCTGTTGAATATATCGTAAACGCACTTTCTCCGGCAAGAGTTGTTTCAGTTGATATTCTGGCTGATGATGAATATTCGCATGAAGCAATGGTTGTAGTTCCTGATGATCAGCTTTCACTTGCTATAGGACGTGAAGGTCAGAATGTAAGACTGGCTCACAAACTTACAGGCTGGAAGATAGATATTAAGAGTGTTTCTCAAATGGAAAAAGCAGAAGCCGCTAACTTCCAAAATTACGAAGAACAGCCGGAGGAAGATGAAGACGATTCAAGAGAAGATGAACTTCAACAGGAGATTGAAGAAGAAATGAATCAACAGGCTCTTGATGAAGAAGATTTTCAGGACGAAACTCCGGTAGAAGAGTCTGAAGAAACTGAAGAGTAACGTTATTAAATATAAAAAGAGGCTCAATCAATGAATTGAGCCTCTTTTTTAAAATAAATTTTTGATAAAGCTTATTATTTTTTGAAATACATTCTGTTTTTTAGGCCGGATGATATTATCCAGATTACTTACACCTAAAGGAATAGTCCAGTTTTTTTTGATTAATTTATCTACTTCTTTTGGTGATAGTTGTCTGCCTGTAAAAGCAGGAGATACAGGTCTGATTGTTGTCATTTTTTATTCCCCTTTCTTAAATTGCTTTTTAAGAAAAGTCTATGAATAGTATTTTTTGTCAATACTTGCTAATAAATTTACAAATTTTAATAAATAAGAATTTATATGATACATGGCTGAAACTATGTCCTGTGTGTTGACAAAAAATATTGAGCAAATATTATATATAATATGGCTTAAATACCAAATTAGTATTGTAGTATAAACTAGAAGAAAAAGGAGATTAATCTCATGGCACGTGAAAAGTATGAACGTACGAAACCGCACGTTAACGTAGGTACAATCGGCCACGTTGACCACGGTAAAACAACATTAACAGCTGCTATTACTGCTGTATTGGCTGCTGCAGGTCAAGCTGCATTGAAAAAATTTGATGAAATCGACGCAGCTCCTGAAGAAAGAGCAAGAGGTATAACCATCTCTACTGCTCACGTAGAATATGAAACTGAAGCAAGACACTATGCACACGTTGACTGTCCGGGGCACGCTGACTATGTTAAAAACATGATTACAGGTGCTGCTCAGATGGATGGTGCAATCCTCGTTGTTGCTGCTACAGACGGTGCTATGCCTCAGACTCGTGAACACATTCTGTTGGCTAGACAGGTTGGTGTTCCTAACCTTGTTGTATTCTTAAATAAATGTGATATGGTTGATGACCCTGAATTGTTAGAACTCGTTGAAATGGAAGTTAGAGAACTTCTTTCTTCTTATGAATTCGACGGTGACAACATTCCGTTCATCCATGGTTCAGCTTTGAAAGCTCTTGAAGCTGCTCAGGCTAACCCTGCTATTAAACGCGGTGAAGATAAATGGGTTGATAAAATCTGGGAATTGATGGATGCTATCGACACTTACTTCCCAACTCCTGAACGTGACTTAGACAAACCGTTCTTGATGCCTGTTGAAGACGTATTCTCTATCACAGGTCGTGGTACTGTTGCTACAGGCCGTGTAGAACGTGGTGTTGTTAAAGTTGGTGACGAAGTTGAATTAGTTGGTCTTGGCGAAACTAAGAAAACAACTGTTACCGGTGTTGAAATGTTTAGAAAATCTCTTGACCAAGGTCAGGCTGGTGATAACATCGGTGCATTGCTTCGTGGTATCGACAAAACTGATATTCAGCGTGGTCAGGTTCTTGCTAAACCGGGAACAATTCACCCACACACTAAATTTACAGCTAACGTTTACGTATTGACTAAAGAAGAAGGCGGGCGTCATACTCCGTTCTTCCCTGGATACCGTCCTCAGTTCTATATCAGAACTACTGACGTTACCGGTTCTATCAAATTTGACGGTCAAATGGTAATGCCTGGTGATAACGTAGTTATGGAAGTTGAACTTATCGCTCCTGTAGCTATCGAAGAAGGTATGAGATTCGCAATCCGTGAAGGTGGCCACACAGTTGGTGCCGGTGTTGTAGATAAAATTATTGAATAATTTTATTAACTCATAACCGAAAAAAATAATAAGAAAGAGCTGATATATAAATTATGTCAGCTCTTTCTGTCTAATAATTTAGGAGAAAATGTATGTCAATTCAAAAAATAAATTCACAACCTGCTTTTAGCGGAAAATTGTCTGCAAATACCGTTAAAAAGTTTGCAGAGGCACTAGGGGATAATGGCTTGAAAACTGCAGGTAAATTCCGTGCCGGAAAAAATAAACATGATAATATAGATGTTATTTACCATTCGTATCCAGAGATAGATATTTATAAAGGTAAAATTCCTATGACTGATACTTATATGGAAGTATCAAATTCTCATAGTAAAAAACCACCTGTAAGATTATTACTTGCTAAAGGTAAAATGCCGTTTGGACAGGACATGCTTGATTTAATAAGAGTAAAAATGAAGATTGTTGATAAACTGAAAAATAAGACTAAAGTTTAATTAATTCAAAAAGGTCTGCCTATTTAAGCAGACCTTTACATTTTTATTTTCCCCTAAAAAATCCTTTTGAATTAGTTTGTTGCTGTCATTTTCAATTCATCAAATTTATTGTTATTTGTATGAATGCGTTTTAAATATTTAGTTAGTGATTTAGCTACCATTTGTGAGCGTTTTTGAGCTTCTTTGTCAAGAATTTCAAAGTACTCGTCGATTGAAGACATAATGTAACCGTTGTTTTTAGTTTCTAAGTTTTCCATTTTTCCCCTATCCTTTTCTTTAATTTTTATTATAGCTTAATTTTTAGATTTAGCCAAGTAGTGTTTCTAAAATTTCGGCATTTTGCATTGCCTTTTTAGAATTTCTTACCTGATTTCGGTACATATAAGTACGAAGTGCTTCCCTGATTAGTTCTGAGCGAGTGCGGTTTTCTGATGTTGCAACATTGTCTATCTCGTCTAAAAATCTTTCAGGCATTGAAATTAAAACCCTAGCCATAATGAACTCCTTTTTCCTTTTCTTTTCCCTGTAGTGTATTTCCCTTACATATATATAAAGTAAAAATATAATGAAAAATTGCTTAAATTTTATATATTTTTTATGATTTTTTTAACAATTCTTTATATTAAAATCTTCTTACGTAATAATTGTTATCACTTTTTAACTGGATTTTTATTTTATTCAAATCATCGTCCTGAAAATTAAGTGTTAATATTCGGGCAGTTTTTTCACGTATGGTGTAGTCGTTAATTTCTTTTGTAGCAAGGAGAATTGGTTTTAATTCAGAAAATTTGATTTTATCTGCAAAGTCATAGAGTGTTTCCAGACACCAGTAGAGTTTAAAAACTTCTTTGTTAACTTTATATTTACCGTCCTGCAGATCAAAATCTTTTATGATATCAATTAGTGTCCATATTTTTTGTATAAGCTTATTGGTGTAATATTTTGAGAAATCTTCTGAATCTTTCATATTAGCTACTGCATTAATGATATTTCTGCAGATATTTCCGTTTATATCAATAATTGCCTCAAGAAAAATATCATATGCATTTATATTCTGAAAGTAATGAAGTGTTTGTGGATTGCACATAAATTCATTTATCCTCAAAGAGACGGCTTCTCTGATTTTACCGTCTTGTCCTGTAAGGTTAGCAAGAAAGATCCGGGCCTGTTCTTCGGATTCAACTGTTTTAATTCTAAGTGCTGCAATTTGTTTTTGAGGAATATTGCCGTTTTTCAGTAATTCATAGAGTTCGGCATCAGAAAAATCTTTTGAAGCAAGCTCAAGTGCCTGTTTAAAATTTTCCTCGTGAGAATTAAAATATGAATTATCATTATTGTTTATACTTTTGTTCATAGAGTCTGATATATAATTATTCAAATTTAATTACTGTGGTTTCATATATCTATAATATAGCATAAAGTATAATGAAAATTTGACTTTCGCGGCTTTTAATGTATTATATCGATAGAAGGAACTTTTGTGTGAGGAAATACAAATGCAAGATTTGATAAAATTTTTAAAAGAAATATTTATGTTTAAAGGGGACGATACAAAAAAGATTGGATTGTGCCAATTTAAGACTACACAGCCTGTAGAGAAAAAAGCTGCAAAGACAATTAAACCGGCAAGTGAAGTCAAACTGTCAGATCTTATGAGAAGAAGCTACTAATCCCTTGAAATTTCTTTTGACATCTTTTATAATAAAGAATGTGGAGAATATTATAGGGAGATTGAATATGCTAAAATTCAACTGTAGTAATGCTTTCGGGGGGGGGGGCAAGTAATCTAAGCTCTCCGCTTAAGGCTTTTGGTAGTGTCCTTAAAAAAACAGGTTTTACATTAGCAGAAGTACTGATTACGCTGGGTATAATCGGTGTGGTTGCTGCAATGACGCTGCCTACAGTAATAACAAATGTACAGAAAAAAGTTGTAGAAAACCAGTTAAAAGTATTTAATACAACCATAAACAATGCATTCAGAATGGCACAGGCAGAGCACGGCGGTAGATTTGATGACTGGATACCTAGTTATCACTATCTTTCTTTTACTGAAATTCGAGAGTGGCTTGAGAAATACTTATTTCCATATATAAAATATTCAGATGTGAGTGATTGCCGTGGTGAAGATATGGTAGGTGACAATACTTTTATTCAGGAAGGAATCTGCTTTCATATGGCAAACGGAGCTTTAATATGGATACATATTAATGATGATGGCGGAGATTTAATTTATTATGTAAATGGAAAAATACAATCAAATCCAAGAAACAGGTTTGGCTTTCAGTTTGCAAAAACCAATAAAAAGAGTGAATTTGTGGAGCCATATGTATTTAACTGGAATGGAAATGAATCAAGTTTAAAAACTGATGGAACATGGGGCTGCTATAAAGGCTGTACAAACTGTGCTTACTGCACCAAATTAATCCAGCTTAATAACTGGGAAATTCCTGATGATTATCCGTGGTAGCTAGTATTCAATACCTTTTCTGGCAACAATTCCGGTATCCCAGTAATGTTTTACCGGTTTTATTTCTGATACAAGATGGGCAATATCTATAATTTCCTGTCTTGCATTCCTGCCGGTAAGCACAATTTCCATATCTTCAGGTTTGCTTTTCAATACGGCAATCATTTCTTGTAAGTCAATAAAACCCATATCTATTGCAATGTTTGCCTCGTCAAGAATTATAAGATTATATTCATCATTCTTGATAGCTTTTTTAGCAAGCTCCCATCCTTCTTTTACTATATTTTCATCATTTTCTGTTTTGTTGTTTTGATAGACTATTTTGTCTGAGCCGGCCTGTATAATTGTAAGGTTTCTTGCAATTTCCGGAGAAAGATTCCTGAATGAATTTAATTCCCCATAGTCGTCTCCGCCTTTCATAAACATGATGATTAAAACTTTCCAGCATCGCCCAAGAGCACGCATAGCAAGTCCGAGAGACGCAGTAGTTTTCCCTTTGCCGTCTCCGGTATAAACCTGAATGTATCCGTGTTTCGCCCAATTTGGATTTATTAAGTTGTTTTCACATTTGTCCATCATTTGTATTTATTATATATTAAAAACATGCTCGAAAAAACACACATACGTACCATATTTAAGGAAGAACGGAAAAAGCTGGATATTGCACTAATTAGTAAGGATATTGTAAAAAATATACGTTCGTCGGATTTTTATAAAAATGCTGAGCATGTTATGCTCTTTTATCCGCTTAAATATGAGATTAACCTGCTGGATTTGTTGAATGATAATAAAAATTTTTATTTTCCGAAAGTCGCTGGAGAAAATCTTCTGGTATGTCCTTATGATGGATCTATAAGACTTGAAAAATCCGCACTTAATATTTATGAACCATGTTCAGCCCCTGTTTTCCCCGAAATATTGGATTTAATTTTTGTTCCGGCTCTTGCCGTTGATAAAAAATATTATCGTCTCGGATACGGAGGCGGTTATTATGATAGATTTCTGAAAGGCTGTAATGCTGTTACTGCAGTTGCGATTCCGGAGGACTTTATCATTGAAGAGCTTCCCCACGATATATTTGATGTTGCAGTAGAGCATGTTATTACAAACGGCAAAAAGGCTCACGTTTAAGTGAGCCTTAAATATCGGTTAGTTAAGGAGAGAGGATGGATATTGCCTGTATGAATTATGCTACATATTCAGGTTTCCATTGTTCTGCGGCTTTGTCTTCACCCTGTTTAGTGCTTTCAAATTCAGCTTCTAAGAGTTTTAACTGGGTTTCTAATTTTGCCTTTTCCTGTTGGATTGCTTTTTCCTGTTCATTCAAAAGTTTTTGTTCAACTTTTCCAAACTGTTCACGCTGTTGTTTGTACAAGTTATCAAAGATCCATTTCTGATACATCATTTGTTGATTTGGATCCTGCATTTGCTGCATTTGGGCTTGAATTTGAGGTAAAGCCATCATCTGCTGCATTTGCTGTTGTGCGTTCATTAATGAACCGTTGTGAGCATACGTCATATACATCATTGTTCTACCAAACATTGATGCAGGTGTGTTCATCATATCGCTTACTGAAATTGCCCCGTCTGCAATGTTAGCTGCATATTGCTGCAGGTCTTGCAGTTTCTGGTTTAATTGCATTAAGCGATAGTTTAAATCACTTTTCTGACGAATGATCTGAATTTTCCTATACGCGAAAATCAATAGAGACATTGTCCTACTCCTACCATAATTTTAACTAACCTAATTTAACCTATTTTCTACCTTACATATATATAAAAACATGCAACTCCTAAGAATTGCATGTTTTGCTAAATCTGTTAATATTTCTTAATAAAGTTATAAAGAATTACGTTCAACAACTTTGTCAATAAGACCGTAGTCTTTGGCTTCCTGTGCAGATAAGTAATGGTCTCTTTCGCAGTCTTCTTTAACTTTATCAAACGGCTGACCGGAATTTTCTGCCATAATTCCGATTAACATATTTTTCATACGGATAATTTCTTTAGCTTCAAGCTCAATATCTGTAGCCTGTCCTTTTGCCCCGCCGAGAGGCTGGTGAATCATAATTCTGGAATTAGGCAATGCCATTCTTTTACCCTTTGTACCGGAGCACAGCAAGAATGCTCCCATAGATGCCGCATCTCCCAGACAAATCGTCGCAACATCGGACTTTATAAGATTCATTGTGTCATAAATTGCCATACCGGCTGTAATTACACCGCCCGGACTGTTTATATAAAGCATAATATCTTTTTCGTTATTTTCGCTGTCCAGAAGTAAAAGCTGTGCAACGATAGAATTTGCAACCTCATCATCAATTTCCGTTCCAAGGAATATTATTCTTTCTCTTAACAATCTTGAAAATATATCAAAAGAGCGTTCGCCTCTTGAAGATGCTTCTATAACCGTAGGTACATAACCCATAATTCTTAAATAAGTCTCTTGATCCATTTTTCTCTCCTAAGTTATGAAAATATTATAGCATAAAATTATATATTCTAAACAATCAAAATAAAATCAATCACTTGTATGTATCGGCAAAAAATGGTATAATTTAATATATGGATATACAAGGAGAACAGTATGATTGTTAAGTTAATTTTTCTTATAGTATTTATCTTATCTTTTTCCTGGTGCTACCAGAATATTAACATTGAAGATTTTACCAAGGAAAACATAACAGAGCAGATTAAAAAAGAAAAGACTATTAATACTGTTCAGCAAACAAGAGAAAAACGTTATCAGGAAGCTGAGCGTGCTATGAATGCATTTTAATATATATATGCATCCTCAAGCAATTTGATTTCATACATGGTTCCGGCAGGCAAGGTGATGTGTCCCCCTTTAGAAGTTATAGCTAATAATGGTGAGCCGGCAAAATTCAGTGCATAGACAACTACTCCGGTTATTGTCGGAATAGGAGATATTATTACGCCGATTGGATTATCTGCAAGTTTTGTTGATGCTCTCCTTGTCTTTTTATAGAAATTTTCACCTTTATCTATTTGGGCGGCAACATTTTTCCAATATTTTCTTTCACCTTTTATATTATTAAAGAAAATCTTTTTGGAATTTGCTTTTGTAATTTTAGCATTGATATCGTAGGTTTTTCCATTATATTGTATGCTTGTTGCTTTTAAAACCAGAAGTCCTCCGTTCCCTGAAGCCTGAGGCGGGTGTGATTCTACAATAATGCCTTTAAACACTGTGCCTGCCGGAATTGTTAAATATCTTTGAGTCACAAGTTCTGTTGATACAAAGGTCATTCCTGCCCCTGCGGAATTCCAGTCCGAAACTTTTGTTTGGGATTTTACTTTGAATTTTGTTCCCTTTTTTATTTTTATTGCAGTAATATCATTTTTTATAGAAGTATCAGGCAATGATTTTTTTACCCGTCCGGTTGAATGGGATGGATTTACTGTAATTGTTGATTTAGGTGGTGTTGAAGGCAGTTGTGACGGCGGGGTATAAGTTTTATCCGGAACGGATATGCTGTCCGGTAATTCCGGTAATGCAGGCATTGCAGGCTGTGAAGTTTTAATCTCAGGAATTGACGGCAGCTGCTCAAGTTCCAGTTTAGAAGGGTTATAATTTTTCCTAATTTCTTCATCAACTGACATATCAAGTTCAAGTGAATAAATCGGCATTGCACTTATAAAAAGTACAAATGCCGATATTAATATTTTTTTTAATGAACCGTTCATAAGTCCACCATATAACTCTAATTGTGTATTAACTGTTTTTTAATAACTCGTTGATAGCTTTAGCGGCTTTTTTACCGGCTCCCATTGCGTTAATTGCATTGGATTCACCGACAGGAGCTACATCTCCTCCGGCATAAACAGTAGGGATATTTGTACATCTGGTTTCTCCGTCAACCGTAATGTAGCCGCGTTTATCCGTGATAATTTCAATCCCTTCAGCTTCTGCAGAACGCTGTATAATCGGGTTCGGACCTGTGCCAAGTGCAACGATTACCGTATCAAGTTCCATTGTTTCAATTTTTCCTGTCGGAACTGGTTTGCGTCTTCCGCTTTCATCAGGTTCACCGAGTTCCATAACCTCAAGCTCAACTGCTTTTACATAACCATCTTCCCCGAGAATCTCTTTTGGTGCATATAAAAATTTGAATACAACACCTTCTTCTTTTGCGTGACGGATTTCTTCTAGACGTGCAGGAAGTTCTTTTTCCGTACGTCTGTATATAATATAAACTTCTTCAAAACCGACTCTTACTGCTGTTCTGGCTGCGTCCATTGCAACATTACCGCCACCGAATACTGCAACTTTTTTGCCTACTCTTAAAGGTGTCGGGCTGTTTGCCTGTCCTGCATGCATCAAGTTTACACGGGTTAAAAATTCGTTTGCAGAGAATACTCCGTTGAGATTTTCTCCCGGAACATGCAACATTTTAGGAAGTCCGGCTCCTGAGCAGATAAATATCGCATCAAATCCGTCATCTTTTAATTGCTTCAAAGTAATTGATTTACCGACAATAACGTTTTTACGGAATTGAACCCCCATTGCTTTTAAGTTGTCGATTTCTCTGTCAAGAACAGTTCTGGGAAGTCTGAACGGCGGAATTCCGTATCTTAATACTCCGCCAAGTTCGTGAAGTGCTTCAAAAACAACAACTTCATGACCGGCTTTTCTTAGATCTGCTGCTGCCGTAATTCCGGCACAGCCTGAACCTACAACTGCAACTTTTTTACCTGAAGGTTTTATTTCCGGCATATCCGCTTTTGTATTGTCTCCTACATATCTTTCCAAGGCTCCGATTGCAACCGGTAATCCTTTGATTCCAAGAACGCAGTTACCTTCGCATTGTCTTTCCTGAGGGCAGACTCTGCCGCAAACAGATGGCAGCATACTGGTTTCTCTTATAATTTCGCCTGCTTTTTCCAAATCCCCTTCTTTTATTGCGTGAATAAATTCCGGTATTTGGATGTTAACAGGACAACCCTGAACACATCTAGGATTTTTACAATTTAAACATCTTGAAGCTTCAAGTTTTACCTGTTCTTCAGTCAGATTGCTTTCTACAGGATTAAAATTGTGTCTTCTTTCCATTTTATCCTGTTCTATAACTCGTTGTCTTTCAATAGCCATCTTATATCCCCTTCTTATTGTCTGTTTGTTTATACTTTAATTGTATCCTAAAAATTCAATAGTGCAAGAAATGCTTATTATTTATTTTCGGGTTATCAGCTCTTATGTGGATAGCAAAATACAGAATGTAAGTTTTCTTTATTTTTACGACTTAATAATGAATTGTCGAATTATTTTGAATTAATTGTAAATAAATGTAACGAAATGAGCAGCTTGTGAAATTTGTCTTTTTCAGATGTTTTTATATATACAAGAGAACTAAGAGAGAGGCGAGAGTTATGGCTATTTCAAACATTCAGGAAACTTTATTGATGTACACTAAACAGAAATCTATGCTCAATAATAAATTATCTGATGTTATGTTTGATTTATTGAATGCATCAAAAGACAGTTCAGAGGTCCAATCAAAGTATAATGATAAAATACAGGAGTATTACTATCTTTATATGCAGGACGGAATTGACGAAACTTATTATCAGGAGATAACGGAACAGCTTGAAAAAGAAAGAGAATTTGAGCTTGCTAACTTAAATTCCTGGGAGACCGAGCTTGAACTTGATAAGAATAACTATGAAACGAGACTTAACGAGGTCACAACGTTCGAGGCTACCTGGACAAAGTTAATGCAAACCAATATCAAGAACGACTTTACATACGGAGGTGCACAACAGTAGCGTACAATTTAATAGTAATTATTTCGAAAAAGCGGCAACTTTGCCGCTTTTTTTGATGTAAAATTAATTTATGATTAACGGCAGAGACAAATTAGGTGTATTTATTGTTCCGACGGGTATAGGTGCTGCAATAGGCGGATATGCCGGTGATGCAAGCTGTTATGCAAGAAAATTTTCAAAACTGGCTAAACTTATAGTTAATCCAAATGTTGTTAATGCCGGCGGATTTTCCGGTATTAATGATAATATGTTTTATGTTGAGGGATATTCACTTGATGAATTTTTCAAAGGGAATATAAATTTACAACCGTCTGTTTCAAATAGGATAGGTATTGTTTTTGATAAGGCTATACCGTCTGATGTTCTAAATGTTCATATAAATACCATAAATGCGGTTAAAACTGTTTACGGAATTGATATTTGCGGTTACGACGTAACATTAAAAGAGGCAGGAGTTGAATTTAATCTTAATTCTGACGGAGTTTCATCCGGTAGTGTAAAAAATATTGAAACACTTATTGCGTCGGCAAAAAAACTTATTGCAAACGGTGCTGAAGCGATTGCGGTTGTTTGTATGTTTGATGATCCTGAGGATATGAATGAGGATTATGCAAACGGTGAGGGTACCGATCCTGTAGGAGGAGTTGAGGCAATAATTTCTCATTGTATGTCTAAAGCATTGAATGTTCCTGTTGCACATTCTCCTGCATTTGCGGATTATTCTATTTCGTCCGAAATAGTTAATCCTAAATCTTCTTCTGAATATATAACACCGACGTTTCTGCCATGTGTACTTCTTGGCCTTTCAAGTGCTCCAAAACTTGTAAATACAGGCGGCATAGGTATTAATAACGTTGATTTTCTTGTAATGCCTTATGATTCACTCGGGTGTGTCCCTGTGTTTGAGGCATTAAAGAAGAATATTCCTGTTTATGTGATTAAAGAAAATACCACCGCATTGAATGTAACAAACAAACTTTTGCATAAATCTGATAATATCAGAGAGTTTGAAACTTATGATGAATGTTACAAGTTCCTTTCGCTTTTATAATTTATCTATAAATTCCAATTTATAGTTTAGTAAATCCGCAATTATGTAAGCCTCATCCAGTGAAAGAGAGCCTCGCTGAAGCTTTCCTGTTAAGCTTTTAAATGTATAAGGTTTTCCGGTCTTCTCTCTCATCATTTCTGCAAGCTTTGTGATAGTAAGACCTCTCATAACTATTAATGTTTTAATAATTTTCCTTGCATACATCCAATGTATTATAGTTTACTTGACAAAACAAGTTAAATTTGTTAATCTGTTGCCTATATATGAGTAATATTGCAATTATTCAAGTAATAATTTTTACATAACAGAAAGATGGTGAATATATGAGAATGTTTGGAAAGTATGCATTTACTTTAGCCGAAGTTCTGATTACTCTCGGAATAATCGGTATTGTGGCCGCAATGACGCTTCCTTCAATAATTCAGAAACAGCAGGACAAAATTACTGTTACAAAGTTGAAAAAGATGTATAGTGTATTGTCCCAAGCATATTTGTTTGCTGTCGGTGAATACGGAACTCCTGACACCTGGGGGTTTGGAAACCGTGATACCGGTGCAGAGGATGATGAGGATACCGATTATGTAGCCGGCAATGCTTCTATCGTGAAAAATATACTTTTTAAACAGGTTAAAAATATTCACATTTGTGATAAGGCTATGGACAAAACTTCTTGCGGACTTGCTGACAGATATTATTATGAAGGCGGCTCCGAGGCAACGGAACTGTTTAGCAAAGTGTCCAGTCTTTCCATTGTTGACGGTAGCAGTATATTAGTGTTAATAAATAATGGAACTTGTGCTGATATTCGCGGGACTGACAAATATTTGAAGAATATTTGCGGATGGATTTTTGTAGATATTAATAATGTAAAACCGCCAAATACATTAGGACGGGATTTGTTTGGTTTTTATATAACAAAATACGGTATTATACCTGAAGGTACCGCAAATGAAACAATGTATAACATTAATACAACAATAGGACATGGTAAAACCGCATGGGTTATATTTAATGAAAACCTTGATTATCTTAAATGTCCGGGTCAGTTAAGCTGGAATGGAAAGAAAACCTGTAATTAATATCATTTATAAGTTTATTAATTCAGGACGTTCTGTTATTTCATAAAACATTGAACCTGCTTTTTGGAAATTTTCAGGATTGGCACTGACATAAAATTTTTCATTACCATTTGAAGTTTTATCAGATAACAAATTATTTTTTCTTAAATCTTCTTTTATAAATTCAACAAAAGCCTTTGCAGGATTGATAAAAATATTTTCAGGAGCAAATTGTTTCAACTGGTTGATAAGATACGGATAATGGGTGCATCCGAGAATTATTTTATCCGGATGAAGATTCATCATTTCGTCTGTTTTTGTTTTTATTTTTGTCAAACTGTCAGCGTCATTTTCTCTTTTTTCTTCGACTATTTTAACCCAATCAGGACATGCTGTTTCAATTACTTTGATATTTTTGTTTAGGGTGTTAATTCCTTTTTGATACGCATGTGAATTAATTGTAGCCTGTGTTGCAAAAACCCCGATTGTTGTAACGGGTAATTTTGCCAGAATATTTGTAACGGATTGAATTATAGGATATATTTTGAACGGATAATTATCTTTTAATTCATTATATACGTTAGCAGACGTAGTATTACATGCCATAACCACTGCTTTTACCTGTTGCTTTTCAAAAAATTCAAATATATTTCCGGAAAATTTTATTAATTCGTCTTTTGTTTTTTCTCCATAAGGCACATTCTTTGTGTCTCCAAAGTACAAACAATCTTCTGAAGGTAAAAGTTCTCTGAATTGTTTTAAAACAGTCAGTCCACCTACGCCTGAATCGAAAAATCCTATGGGGTTATTGTTAATTTTGTTTGAAATAATTCTTCACTCCTTCTACGATAGCCTGAGCAGTATCATTTTTTCTTTTTTCACTCACAAGCTGGCTGCGTTCATTATCGTTCGAAATAAATCCGATTTCAATAAGTATTGCAGGATCTGTTGTATGGTTGATTACATAGAATTTTGATTTAAACAAACCTCTGTTTTTAGAGTTTATTTTACTTGCCAGTGCAGAGTGAACTGTTTGTGCAAGATTCATACTTTCCTGATGATAATAATGGGTTTCTATTCCGGTAATTTCAGGTTTTACACTTGAATTTACATGGATACTTACAAAGATATCCGGTTCAAAAGCTTCGCTTATATCAACTCTGCCCTGAAGTGATACGTAAGTATCATTGGTACGTGTCATTTTAACGGCGTACCCTTCTTTTTTCAGCAATGCTTCTACTCTTTTTGAAACATCAAGAGTTATATCTTTTTCATTAATACCATTTCTTATTGCTCCGTAATCAGAACCTCCGTGTCCTGCATCTATTACAACTTTTCTTGTGCCTTTTGGAACATTTGAGACTACAGGTTGTTTCACTTCTACTTTTTTCGGAGCTTTGACTTTTATTTTTATTGTTTTTCCATCTGCACCCATATATGTATTAACAAGACTGTTGGCTTCTATCGGAACTGTTAATTTTAGGCCTATCTGCGGAATAAGTTCTATTACTGCATGTGAAAATGCGGTATTTGCAAAGGTATTTTTAAATGTCGTTTCATTATAATTTGTTGTGTTATACAGGTACAAAATTACAGAATTATTTGTTCTGTCTATACCGTGAACAACAGGGGCATTAAATGACAGTGTCATTGCATTTGTTTGTGAATCAATTTTTTCATTGTTATAGGCAATAATACTATTGGTATTTGTATATAATGTATTTGATTTAACTGTTTTATAGTTTGCAATTAATAAAGACTGGTTATCACTTGAATAAATAGGGATATAATCTTCAACCGCGTTTGTTGTAATAACTACGCGGGCTTTATTAACCGAGAATTGACCGATTTTAACAGTATCTGTTTCATTAAGTTTGTATTCTTTATTTCTGATATTTTGTGCAACAAGCGTGTTTGACAGGTCAAATACAATACGCGACGGGTTTGTCAAAATCATCGGTTTTTCGATTGTTAAAGCTCCAAATCCGTTTATTAATACTGCATTAGGTTTTGCCGTAAGTTGTTCTATATAATATTTTGTATTTAATTTAAGTGTTTTCTTTTCATTTTTGATTATTGGAAGTACCTGTGGAATGGCATTATTAAAAGCTTCCTGAAGCTGTGTAACTATATCATCTCCTACCGCAGGAACTTCAACAGGGCTGGTTACAGTTAGATATTCATAAAAGTCGCTCGATGAAACATGCTCATCTCTATAGGTATTTTGAAAATATGTGTCGCTGTAACCGTTATTTTTTAATTTTAATATAATATTGTTTTTAACCCTTATGAGTTTTAAATCAGAAGAATCATAATCTTCGTCAAAATAAATAACAACTCTTACTACATTAGGATTTGTGGAAAATTGATTAATTTTTACCTGTTTAATTCCCTGAGAATTGAATGTCCAATCCTGCTTTGGCATAGTTATAATTGCAGAATTAATATCAAAATAAGCCCTTTTAGGGTTCTCCATATTTACTATTTTTACTGAATCCATTATCGGCTCTGTCGTTCCGTCAAGTGCCGATATTACTATCATTGAATTTGAGGTATCAAAGTTTGCGGATGTAATTTTAAACGTATCTTCCGCCCTCACGGCAGGGTTAAATGTAAATATTAGCAATAAAAATAATAATAATATATTTAGAAATCTTTTCATATTAAATAATCCCGTTACTTATTATATAATATAAGTTGTGATTATTTTTTTCAAATTTGTAACGAATCATGACGGAAGCTCTGATATGAAGACTTGCATTGTCTCATTTATTCCGTAACGGATAAAATAGCTATTTAATAACGCCGTCCTTTAGTGCTATATAAACTGCTTGAGTTCTTGTTCTTGCGTTGAGTTTTTTCAAAATTGCACTGATATGAGCTTTGACTGTATGAACACTGACATACAGTATATCAGCAATTTCACTGTTTCCGTATCCTTCGGTTAAAAGTTTCAAAATATATGCCTCACGGGTTGTTAATGTATTAAAATCTGTAGTATTCATATCAGCCTCCTGATTTTATTATGATACAGAATGGCAAAATATAAAACAAATTTATTAATAATATTGCCGTAAAATTAAGTTAATTATATTTATTTTTATCATCCGGTGAAATTTTACGAAGAACTTTGCAAGGGTTCCCTACAGCGAGCACGCCGGAAGGGATGTCCTTAGTAACAACGCTTCCGGCTCCGATTACGGTATCATCACCTATTGTTACTCCGGGTAGGACAGTTACGTTGCCGCCAAACCAAACTCTGTTACCAACCGTTATCGGTTTTGCATATTCAAGCAGGGAAATTCTTGTTTCGCTGTCAAGAGGATGAAGTGCTGTGTAAAATCCGCAATTAGGGCCGACCATTACGTAATCTCCGAAAGTTATTTTATTACAGTCGAGCATTACACAATTATGGTTTGCATAAAATCTTTCACCTGTTTCAATATTATAGCCATAGTCACAAAAGAAGTTTGATTCTATCAAGATACCGTCTTTTGTTTTTCCGAACAGTTGCTTGATAATATTCAGTCTTTCTTCTGTTTTGTCAGGGGAGAGTGAATTATATTCAAAACAGAGCGTTTTAGCACGTTTTCTGTCATTTTCAAGCTCTGGATCCGTTGTATAATAACCAATGCCTTTCAACATTTTTTCTTTTTCACTTATTTGCATTTGAATCCCCTTCTATCTATAGCTCTATTATACCTGAAACAGATTTCGATACAATATAAAGATAAATGGTTTTATTGCGATATAAATCCTTTTTTACTTCTATAGTTTTTTATTTTTTACCGGGTATTATTTAATAAGTTGGGAAAAGAGATATGAAATATGAAAAAGAATGATAAAATTTATATTGCCGGACACAGAGGGCTTGTAGGTTCCGCAATAAAAAGAGAATTTGAGGAGCAAGGATTTAGCGGAATTCTTGTTAAAACCCACAGGGAGTTGGATTTGACAGATAGTGCGGCTGTTGC
Organism: Candidatus Gastranaerophilales bacterium; assembly: GCA_944325865.1. Classification (GTDB taxonomy): domain Bacteria; phylum Cyanobacteriota; class Vampirovibrionia; order Gastranaerophilales; family Gastranaerophilaceae; genus Scatousia. The sequence goes on from CALVBS010000003.1 coordinate 55,500, forward strand.
GGAATTCTTTGAAAAAGAAAAGCCGCAATATGTGATTCTCGCAGCGGCAAAGGTTGGAGGTATTCTCGGAAATAATACGTATCCTGTTGAGTTCTTTACTGAAAATATGAAAATTCAGCTTAATGTTATAGAAAACTCATTTAAAAATAATGTCAAAAAACTACTGTTTCTCGGCTCAAGCTGTATATACCCTAAAAATGCTTCGCAGCCTATGAAAGAGGAATATCTTTTGTCATCAAAATTAGAGAAAACTAATGAGATGTATGCACTGGCCAAAATTTCGGGTTTGAAACTGTGTGCGGCATATAACAGGGAATACGGCACCGATTATATTTCTGTTATGCCGTGTAATCTCTATGGATTAAACGATAATTATGATTTGAAGAATGCCCATGTTCTGCCGATGCTTGTGAGAAGATTTCATGAGGCAAAAGTTAATAATCTGGCGGAAGTGGTTGTCTGGGGAACAGGCATGCCAAAACGTGAATTTATGTATGCAGGAGATTTGGCGAAAGCTGTTGTGTTTTTGCTTGAAAACAAATCAGCATCAGAAATCGGCGAATTTATTAATATCGGAACCGGTGAGGAAATTACCATTTTTGAACTCGCAGAACTGATAAAAGAAGTTATCGGGTTTAAAGGCAAGATTGTCTTTGATACCTCAAAACCCGACGGAACTATGCGAAAATTAATGGATGTGTCAAGAATCAATAATCTTGGCTGGCATGCTCAAACTTCTTTAAAAGACGGCATAAAACTTGTATATGAAGATTTTTTGAATAATAGAAATATCAGACTGTAGTCAGAATAATGAATTATTTTTCACAGTATGCGACGAGTTTTTCATAATCCGAATATAGACCGACTTCTGTCAATTCTTCAATATAAGGGTTTTTTAGTGAATATAATGTAACATTCTTATAATACATTTTTAGAATGAAATAAAGCTCACCTGCATTGAATTCTTCAACATGCCATTTATATGGAGGAGTAATAAGGTTTTGGATATCTTTGTAACGATCTCTATTCGGTGTGCTTATAACGGCCTTGTCTGCAAGTAGAGAAAATTCATCCAGAAAGGATTTATAGTCTTGAATATGTTCAATAACATCAACGGTTATCGCTAAATCAAATTTTCCGTATTTATTTAATAATGTAGGGATGTTATCTGTACAATAAATTACATTATCAAGTTTTCTATTTTCTAAAACCCATTGTGTCGATTTTGGGTCAATTTCACTTGCAACAAATTTAATATCAGGATGTTTCTGTGCGTTATTCCATTCAAAGGTTCCTACACCAGAACCGATATTGACTACATTTTTAACATTGTGTAAGAAATATTTTCCTATTGTTTTATTTGCAATAACCATGTCTTCATACTCAAATGGATTGTCCATTTCTATTTGTTTTTGCTTATCTTCTATGTTACTAATCCAAATTTCAGGATTCTCAACATATTGTATCCCTTCAGCAGGTATAGCCGCACGATTATAAATACTTTTAATTGGTTTAGAAATTTTCTTTTTAATTCTGAAGCCGGCTATTGTGATAACTTTAAATTTTTTGCCATTAAGGTAGATATTACCTACTGAGAAAATGTTTTGCAATAATTTTTTCATAAATTTTTTCCTTTCTAAATTTTTCATACAAAAAGTCAGAGTACTTTAGTACTCTGACTAAGCAACCTTTTTATAATTTTGTTTGTAAAGAATTTTCTTTCTGAATTCTATCAGAGAGACAGTCTTGCCCTCCCTCCCCATTCTGAGATGCAGGCAGGGTAAGCATTTCACCGAGTTTGTAATCCCATTCTTCAGGTTCAAATTTTTCCAATCCTGCCCAATGGAAAAATGTTAATTCAGAAAATTTAAAACTATCTTTAGTTTTATAAAAATCACATCTCACAAATGGGAAACTTTTACACACATTTTGAGCAAATTGTAACATTTTATCAAAATATACAGGCTTTTCAATTAATTTATCAAAATTCGGATAATGATCAACTATCGGCAGTTTTTCCCAATTAAGACTGTAAAAGTTTGCACTTGTATTTGGTGTTTTGTCATCAAATACTATCCAAAACATTTCAGGCTTGCCGTTAAAACAGAAAAATTCCAATTTATATTCAAAATCCAACAACTCTTCACAAACAATCATTGGTTTGATGTCTCTATACCCTGTTTCGAATGAATAATAATAATGATTAGATTCTTTTTTAAGCCAAGATTCCATCATATTTTTTACTTTTTCAAATTCTAAAGACTTCTTATCTTTAACGATTAATTGTAAACCTGAACCCCAGTTTGATTTTAAAACAAATTGCTCAGGCAATGAAGAAAAATCAATTTCTTCTGGTCTATGATAAATCCCATATTGTTTTACAAGATGGACCGGAGCCGCCCCTGTCTTTTCAAGAAAATAATCTCTAGCTCTAACTTTGTCAGCACATACAGACATTAGGCTGTTTTCATAATTTAATTTTAACCAATTTAACTTTTCGTTAAAAGTTTTTGGGTTATCAAGGTTTGGTTTATAGCCAATAGCTTGTTCAAATTGATGTTCAATAATATATTTTTTATCTTTAAGTGAAAGATTCGGGTCGTATTTTCTGGCGAGAAGTTTTTCAAGTTTAGATTTCTTGTGGATTTTTATTTTCAGTCCAGCAACAGTGATAACTTTAAATTTTTTGCCATTACGGTAGATATTACCTACTGAGAAAATGTTTTGCAATAATTTTTTCATAAATTTTTCCTTTCTAAATTTTTCATACAAAAAGTCAGAGTACTTTAGTACTCTGACTAAGCCGCTTTTCTATAACGTTGTTTGTTAAACTTATTAGTTCTGAATGCTGTCAGGGACAGAACCTTGCCCCCCCCCCCCATTCTGAGATGCAGGCAGGGTAAGCATTTCCCCGAGTTTATAATCCCACTCTACCGGCTCAAAAGCTTCAAGTCCATTAAAATGATAAAATGTTATTTCACCAAAATAAATTTTATTACCAATTAAAAATAAATCAATTCTGGCATGAAGAAAATCTTTTGATAGCTTTTTTGCTACATTAAGCATTTCTTGAAAACATTCCGGTTTTGGTATTTTTTTGTTACTAACATCATAATGTTGTTTAAATGGAAGTAAATTAAAATCTAAATCATAAAAATTGAATTTTAAGTCTTTATGCCTGTCAATTCCCACAAACAAAAAGCTCGGATTTCCATTGTTGCAAAATATTTTATAATCCAATAAGTTCCCGTCTATTTGCTCAATATATTTTTCAGCAATAATTTTAGGCTGAATATTCTTATAACACCATTCAAACCCGAAATAGTAATGATTAGAATGCGGCTTCAACCATTCTTTTAATTTAGCTTTAGCTTCTTTAATATCAAGTTTTGATTTATCTTTAACAATAATATTCTGCCCGCTGCCCCAGTTAACTTTTAGTACAAATTGCTCCGGAAGTTTGTCAAAATCAATTTCGTCAGGGGAATCCCAGACGCCTAAAAGCGGGATTAAGTATTCTTCCCCGATTTTTTCTTTGACATAATCTCTGACAAGATATTTATCAGCACATTTGGTCAAAAGCGGGTCTTCGTTATAAAGTTTGAGCCATTGAAGTTTTTCGTTGAAACTTTTCGGATTATCAATATTTGGTTTATACCCGACAGCCTGCTCAAACTGGTGCTCAATAATATATTTTTTATCATCGAGTGAAAGATTCGGATCGTATTTTCTTGCTAAAAGTTTTTCAAGTTTAGATTTCTTGTGGATTTTGATTTTCACTCCAGCAAGCGTAATAACTTTGTATTTTTTGAATTTGTGAGTTTGATTTTTTATTGAAAATAGGTTTTGCACTAATTCTTTTCTGGCGTTTTTATTCAGCTCTTTATATAATTCCTTGAAATCATTATAAAAAGGTGTGAGTTTCGTGTATTTTTTATAGTCATCAAAATGTTTAACATTTTTGTTATTCCAAGGTTTATATGGACTTGCCCAGTGTATAATTACAGGATTATTTTTATCCTTATGGAATTTTGATAATGCCTTTTTGTTGTCCCATACAGCAGGTCTAAAATTGAATTTTTGATTAAGATATAATATCTTATCATACAGAGTAATATTAAAAATACACTGGTCGTAATATTTATATATGCCTCTATATTTCTTTTCTTTTTCAAATAACAAATCTTCAATATGATTTTGTCGCCATAATTTTAGATTCGCAAGCATTACTCCGGTATTACAATATTTATAATTATCCGGAATGTCTAAGCTTCTTTGATAATAGCTAGCACCTTCTTCTGTAGAAGGACAGCATGCCATATAATAATTATCAATATTTGTGTTCCAAAGTTCGGATAAACTGTCCACAATAATTAAATCTGCATCCATAAAAATTATTTTATCAATATCTTTTAATATAGAAGATATCATCATTCGATAATTTGTAACCATAGGAATATCAGCTCTGGTATCATTTCTTTGTTCATGATGGAGTTTTTTGTTTTGTGCATAATATTTAATTTCAAAATCTTTAATGTGCTTTAATTGAGCTAATTTATTTTTACTTTCTTGAGTAATACTTCCGTCATTAATAATATGGAAAGTAAAAGTTTCGTCCGCTTTACTATTTTTTAATATTGATGCTATTACAACAGAACAGTATTTTACATATCCATCATCAATTACAAATCCGATATCTATATTTGTCATTAGACACTTTCCTCCATAATCTGTGTTTATTGAATTATTCGTTATGTTCAGCTATTAACATTGTTTCATGCAAAAATTTAGTATTATGACATTTTATAATTTTGAATTTATATCCTAAATTCCAGCTTTCAATCATTGGCTTTATTTCAAACAGGTCATGCATATTATGGTAGATTGAGATTAACAGTACAGGTCTTTGCGTACAGATTGTCTCTTTTGCCCCTTCCAGAAGTTGAGGTTCAAAGCCTTCTACATCAGTTTTTATTAATCCAATATTTAAATTATTATTTTTTACATATTCATCTAAAGTGATAATGTTTATTTCTTCTTTTTGCATTCCTTCTCTATTACTTTCTAAGATTGTTGAGCCGCTGTCGTGAACATTTATATGAACTGTTTCTGTTTTATTTCCAACGGCATATTTTACAGGAATTACATTTTGTAAATTATTCATTTGGATAGTTTTTAAAAGCATATTATAATTTTCATTTACAGGTTCAAAAGCGTGAATTTTAACTCCATTTTGAGTAATTTCTGAAAATATACAGGCAGAATCTCCTATAAAAGCATCGGCATCAATTATGTCGTTATTTTTTATAAGTTCTATACTTTTTTCTGATAATTTGTCTATTCCATGTTTAAAATAAAAGGCTTCACCTCCACATTTTAAAGGTAGTAGATATTTACCATGTTTCCAAATATTAGGTGCAAGCATAATAATCTTTGAATCAAAGTTATCATATTGTTTTAGAATTTCTTCCTTTTCTTTTTCTGTAAATAAATCAATAGTTTTTTTATGCAAATTATTCTTTATAAGATTAAATCTGTAGATAATCCGGTCTATAACTTCAATACTTTCAGCATCCAAATTTTTTATTAATGCAAAATATTTTTCTTTTAAATCTTTAGGTAATTCTTCTTTAGAAAAATCTAGCCAATATTTTTCAAAATGATGTTTATATAATGTTAGATTTTCTTTTTCTATAGAATTATCAAATAAGATATTCTTATTATTTAGATTCATTATTTTATGTTTAACCTTTAAGCCGCAAAGTCTAAGGACTTTGAATTTTTTATTATTAACAGTTTCATTTTTAACTGAAAAAATGCTGTCAATGAATTGTTTTATTTGCATTTGTTCTCCTTTCAGAATAATAGTTTACATACTTGATTAGTTTTTTATTTCCGTAGTTTTTCTTGCTCTCTCCATTCTATAAATTTTCTAATTCCTTCTTCAAAAGTTGTTTGCGGGTTATAGTTTAACAGGAGTCTGGCTTTGGTTATGTCTGCGACTGTTTTATCAACATCCCCAGGCTGCATAGGCAGGCTTTCGATTTTTGCCTTTTTACCAAGAACTTTTTCAATAGTCGCTATCATTTCATTTAAAGTTATAGGCGAACCGCCTCCAAGATTGATTATCTCATATGGCGTTTTGTCATAGTTTATTGCTGACATAATTCCGTTTACTATATCGTCAATGTATGTATAGTCACGCATTGTGGTTCCGTCACCATAGACCGGAATCGGTTTATCCTGTTCTATTAATTCTATAAATTTTCTTATTGCTAGATCCGGTCTTTGCCGCGGTCCGTAAACCGTAAAAAATCTTAAACACAACGCTTGCATATCATAAAGTTTTGAATATGTATATAAGAATTGTTCACACGCTGATTTCGTTGCTGCATATGGAGAAATTGGCTCCGTAACTTTTAAATCTTCAGTGAACTTTTCTGCTTTGCAGTTTCCGTAAACAGAACTGGAAGACGCAAACACAATCTTTTTAACATTATGTTCCTTCATTAATTCAAGAATATTTATTGTTCCGGCAATATTTGATTGAACAAATAATTTAGGATTACTGATAGAGGCTCTGACGCCTGCACTGGCCGCAATATGAACAACTACATCAATGGAATATTCATTAAAAGCTTGTTCCGCAATATGTTTATCACAAATATCACCAATAAAAAGTTTAAAGTTAGGGTTATTAATATATGGATTAATATTTTTCCACTTTAACTCAGGTGGATAGTAATCATTCATATTATCGATAAGAATTGTTTTATGATTTTGAGCGAGTAATTTATCTGTTAACGACGAACCGATAAACCCCGCCCCGCCTGTGATTAGTATTTGCATTATCTTTTCCCTTTATGAACAAATGTACAAAAATTTTTATAATCAACTCTGGTATTAGGAAAATATATGACATCTTCTGTTAAAATATTATGTTTCCATAATAAGTAAGGAAGTGAAAGTTGATCTCTCTTTGTATAATTTTCAACCATATACCACCAGTCTTCCATAAGTGAAATAATTTCTGGTTTGTTATGCTGACGGTATATAATATTATTTTCAGGCATTCCGTAATTTTTAGGAAAACCGTTGTCTTGTAAAAGTTTTAAATGAGCCTGCATAATTTCAGGTTTATCAACTTTTTCCCATAGAACCCATTCAAATTCTTTATATAGACATATTGTACTTGCATGCTCAGCAAGCATAATGCTTTTGTGTTTTTTATAATTATCAATAATTTTAAATAATTTATCTGTTAAAATATTAATATTTGCATCAATATAGATACTTTCATCATATTCGGAAAGTATCAAGTGCGGATTAATTTTATGCCAGCGGTTATTTCTAGTGTCATCATGTTCAGTGAACTGTAGCGGTCTGATTTTCCAAATACCGAATTGTTTTTGATTAATAAGGTTTTGATTGTCTGTAAAACATACATAGTCCCAGTCAAAATTGATAAAAGTATAACCTTTGATTTCTTCCAAATCATCATAATTGCCAGTAATACATGTATATACTACTTTATTGGACGGTTTATTCTTTCTAATATTATTATATTCAATAATATCATCTTCACAAAATTCATATTTATTGCATAAAAAAGCATCCTTGTATCTATAGCGTCCTTCGTTTAAAAAATAAAGTAAAGGATTTTCTTTAATTTGTGGATATCTTTCTATGTAGTTGTTTCCATCGAAAATAAATGAAGGATTAATATTTTCTTTCCAACCCTTAATAAGGTAATGTTGAAGTACTCCTAATTTATCAAGATTTAAACTTGGACATTGCCTGTTATAATATTTGTAATCAATTAATCCAGAATCTCTAAGTTGATTAATTTCATAGTTATTTAGTAATGATTTATTATCCACTCCTCGTTTTGTCATATTTTTATTTCTTCTGATTTTAAGTTTCAAACCTAATATAGATACAACTTTATGAGTATGATTATTTTTAATAGAAAATAGTTTTTCAAGAAAACTGTTTTTCAAGAAAACTGTTTTACCTAAGGAGTCAAAATATTTTACATCCAGTTTTTTCACTGCATTAATAAACTTTGATTTGTTTAATATCCCTAAGTCTAATGTATTTAGGTCATAAGAAAGTTTTTCTAGTACCTGTTTTTGGTTTTTACCATTTTGAAAATTATAATCTTCAAAGAATAAGTATTTTAAGTTTGAATGAAACATATCATAATGTTTTTGTGTAAGATTATTTTTGTTATAGTATTTTATTAATGATGGAATTAATACAATATTATCAAAAATTTTTGTACTAGTTTTCAGCAACCTACTTCCCATAATTGAATCTGATCGTTGAACATAGTTGTATAAGTATTGAGGAATATAATATCCATATTTAGCCCAAACTGCATATTGTAACCAAAAAGCAAAGTCATCATGTCCAGAGTTTGTTAGAAATTTAATTTCATGAGCATCAATGATAGATTTTTTATATAATTTGCTCCAAGTTGTAACAACAGTTTTGCTAATAACATAATCTGTAACAATGATTTTACCAATAAAATTAATATTATAATATTGAGTAATTTTTGATTTAATTGCATCATTATTATACTCAAAAATAGGATTAGCACTCCAACATACATAGTCAACATTGTTATTAAGCATTGCTTCATATGCAAGTTTAAATGTATTTGTGTCTATCCAGTCGTCACCATCAACAAATGTTAGATATTCTGCAGATACTTCATTTAAGCCCGCATTCCATGCAGAAGATAATCCTCCGTTTTCTTTATTTATGATTTTTATTCGTTTATCTTTTTGGGCATATTCTTCTAAAATAGATAAAGAATTATCGGTTGAGCCATCATTGATACAAATAATTTCAATATCACTAAATGTTTGGTTAATAACACTATCAAGACATTTTACTAAATATTTTTCAATGTTATACACAGGAATAATTACTGAAATTTTAGCCACAATAATTCTCCGTATTTTTTTTACGTATTTTTATTTTTGTACCCAATATACAAATAACTTTATGATTATTATCATTTTTTAGTGAGAATATTTTTTCAATGAATGAATATTTAGGTTTTATTTTTAAAAGTTTCAGAGCTAGTTTCGTATCACCATTTTTAATAGCTTTAATTAATGTTATATCGTCAAAGAATGTAATATTTAATAGTTGTTTTTGTAGTATTGAAAACATCTGGATTTTGTTAGAATTGTCTAAAAAAGACCCCCAATATTTTATTATATTGATATATATTTCTTTATATTTTTTTGTAATTTCTTTGGGGATAATAGGCGTTTTTAACATAAACAATGTTACATCATTATATGCATATAAAAAGTCAAAATCATTTGTTTTATCTTTTTTATATAAATTTTCCATCAACGAGTTTGGATTAGATATATTATAATTGTATAATATTTCATTAAGACCATAATATGAAGAACTTATTGCTAGATATTTTAAAATAAAACTGGCATCTTCATGTTTATAACTAATAGGAAAACGAATCTGGAATTTTTCAATAAATGACTTTTTAAATATTTTATTCCATAAAATAACATTGATCATATTAATCGTCTTATTATTAATTTTATTATATCCAATAAGTTTTAAATTATGATAATTTAGCTCTTTCGATTGTCTTATTGTTGTAATCTGTTTATCTTTTAAATACTTACAATCACACATAACAAGATCAACGTTATACGAAAGTATTGCATTGATCATTTTTTGACACATATCTGGTTCATAATAATCATCAGAATCACAGAACATTAAGAATTGACCAGTGGCATTATCTAATCCATTATTTCTGGCAGTGGCAGCTCCTGAATTCGTTTGATTTATAACAATAATTCTCTTATCTTTGGTAGCATATTCATTTAATATATTTAGAGAATTATCAGTTGAACCATCATTAATGCAAAGTATTTCAATATTTTTATATGTTTGATTAATTAAACTATCTAAACATCTTACTAAATATTTTTCAGTATTATATATTGGAACTATTATTGATATAAGATTATCCATTATTTCTCCCGTTATTATTTTGATATTACAAATTGTTTACCACATAGAGTTAGTATTTTTAATTTTTCTCCAAACAATTCACTGTTTTTTAGTGAAAATATTTTTTCAAAATTATTTTTACAGCCTATTTTGTAAAGCTTATATTTATTAAATATTTCTTTTGAAAAAGTTTTTTTTATGTCATTTTCAAATTTTTTTTTGTGTTTTTCTGGAACATAAACAAATTGTCTGCCTAAAGTAAGTGCAGCATAGTCAATGAAATACTTGTTTAATTCCGGTAAGAGATTTTGTTCTTGTAAAAAATCTTTTACCAAGTTTACAATGTTTATGACTTTGAGTGTTTCTAATGTTTCTTTTTTACAGGCAGAACCTTTACAAATTCTATAGTTATATAATGGTTTATTGATAAATATAATTTTATTTGCAAAAATTCGGCTTTTTATTGTAAATATATGATCTTGTGCCAATTTGGTATCAGCAAATTTTATATTGTTATTTTTAATAAAGGCACTTTCATATAATTTGTTCCATACTGATAAATTTGTACTTTTAAAAATATAATCCGGGTTTTCTTTCCAGTTAAATATAGTATCTTCTTGAAGTAGAATGGCATTAGGTCTTATTTTTGATTCTTTAGAATATTCATAATATTGGTTATATATGGCTTCAACGATATCAGAATCATAGGATTTAGCCTTAGAATACATTTCCTCATACATATTCAGTTCAACCCAATCATCCGGATCTACAAAACCTATATATTCACCGCTTGACAGTTCTATTCCTCTGTTACGGGCAACGCCCTGACCCTGGTTTTCCTGACTTATTACTTTTATCCGCTCATCTTTTGACGCATATTCTTCTAATATTGATAACGAACCATCGGTTGAACCATCATTGATACAGATTATTTCTATATCGGCTAAAGTTTGATTAATAAGACTATCAAGACATTGTCTTAAATACTTTTCGACATTATATACCGGAATAATAACCGATACCTTTGGCATACTTCTTTCTCCTGATTCCTGTATTGGAACTCAACCACTTTTAAACATTAGATTCCAGCTGTTTCGATTAATGTTCAAAGCGTTGAATCATCATCACTTTTTTAGTCTAATACAAATAAACTATATTTGATATAATTGTAAAGTTTAGTGTAGTTTATTTTTTCTTTTATTCCGCGTGTTTTCCGTTTGTCAATTACCCGCTTGGGCACTTTATTTATACCCGGTCGGGTGATTGTTTAAGAAATTTTTTTTAACCAGAATAATGTTTAAGTTGATTTTCAAATTCTTAATAAAATTTGAAGTAAAGCTTGAAAAATATTATTTGGAGATGGTTATGGCTAAAGTATCGGTTATAGTTCCGGTATATAATGTAGAAAAATATTTAAGACAATGTCTTGATAGTCTTGTTAATCAAACATTAACTGATATAGAAATAATCTGTATAAATGACGGCTCAACAGATGGTTCATTAGCAATATTAGAAGACTATGCATCAAAAGATAAAAGAATTCGACTAATTAGTCAGGAAAATCAAGGTCAGGGAGTTGCCCGTAACAGAGGAATAGAGTTGTCAACAGGCGAATATCTTGGCTTCGTGGATCCGGATGACTGGATAGAGTTGAATATGTATGAGGAAATGTATTCTAAGGCTAAGCTGTCGGATGCTATGATTGTAGAGGCTATGTATAGCGAGTTTTTCGAAAGCTCTGGAAAAACCAAGATTCGCAAAAGTCCTGTAACTCTTCCGGAAAATCAGGTTTTTACGTGGAAAATTCATAAGGATTACTTATTTAAAAGTTCAATTCTTGCAGTTTGGAATAAAATTTATAAAAAAACTTTTGTTAATCAGCACAAAATTAGGTTTGCAGAGGCAAAACTGGCTGAAGATCATATTTTCACTTTGAAAAGCAAAGTCCTTGCAGAGAAAATCAATTTTATCAATAAACCTTATTATAATTATCGGGTACGTCGGGATTCCGCGGTTAACAGTATCTCACCTGAAACATTGAGGGTTATTGATATATTGAAAGATGTAAATGCTTTCTTTAACGAACAAGGTGTGCGTAACAAATATAATCGAAAAGAGTTCGATTCTTATTTTGAATTTACACTTGCAAGGCAATATGCTTCTGTGCCTGAGGGGTGCAAAAGTCTTTATGAACAAAAATGCAGAGCTTTTCTAACAGATAAACAGTATAAAGAATATCAAAAATTTAAATTTGGGAAATTCAAACCTCTGGAACGTATTTTCTCATTGAAAAATGAAACTTGTTTTGGAGTAAGATATAAGGTTTTAGTGTTATTGGGCTGTAAAATAAAATTTAAGCCTGTATAAAGAGGAGACTGATTAGTAGTGGATAAAGTTATATCAATTATAGTGCCGGTTTATAATGCCGAAAATTATTTATATAGATGTCTCAGCAGTTTGCGTGCACAAACATTTGGTTTTATTGAGATTATATGCGTAAACGACGGCTCTACCGATCACAGTGCAGAAATTTTAGAACGATTTGCTTTGTTAGATTCCAGAATAAAGGTTATATCTCAGGTAAATTCCGGTCCGGCCTCTGCAAGAAATAAAGGCCTTGAAGCCGCTACCGGTAAATACGTTATGTTTTGTGATGCAGATGATTCATTTGAACCCGAAATGTGTGAAAAAATGTACAATGCGATGCTTATACATAATGTAGATTTAGTTATGTGTGATTGTAATATTAATACAACAGTTTCGGCTAATTTCCGTAAGGAAAAGGATATTTTATATCATAAACTTAAACTCGCAGGATACTGTTTTATAGACGCAAAGATATATAATTTGATAAACGTAGTTTTATGGAATAAAATCTTAAAAATATCTTTAATTAAAAAATATAATATCAAGTTTCCTGATGGTTATGAACATGATGATGCGTGTTTTATCCTGAAATATCTTGCAGTTAGTACATTGTACTACGGGCTTGATGAACCGTTGTATAATTATAATATTTGCAATCCTGAGTCACTTATGGCTAAGGTGTATAAAAGAAATAATTACGGTAAGAAACTTGATTTCCTTTATGCTTATTATGACGTGATGTTGTTTGTCCTACATAATCCTGTCAGAAAAGAAATTTTAGAGGGGTTTAAGCATCTGTATGTTAATCAACTGGGTTATTTCGGGCAATTCCTAACAAGTCGGGAACAGTTCGCAATGCTTGCTGTTTTGCATGGCCAGCTAAAAGATATTGATTTTTTCGAAAAAAATAAATTTATAGATACTGTAAGAGAGGGAAATCTAAAAAAAGCACAGGTTTATTTTAATCGTAAAACAAAGTTGACATTTCTCCAACAGATATTTTCATTAACCAATAAATCAGACAAAATAAAACTTTTAACGATTTTAGGTGTCAGTATTCCACTGCCTCGTAACGCTAAAAGACTTGAGTTGTCAAAAATGAACAGGATAAGCCTTAAGCAATGTAAAACAGGTAATTTAAATCAGGTTATAAAATGTTGAAAATATAAAAATTATAAATAATGTATGCGGGTAAAAAAAAGAAAGGATTTATGATGGAAACAATTAACATCGGATTTACTGTTACAGACAGTTATGCACAACATTTGGCAGCAACAATGTCTTCCATATTAAGTAATACATCCAAAGATACGAAATTCAATTTTTATGTAATGAATGAGGGAGATATTACTTTTGAAACAAAAAGAAGAATTAGCCTGTTAAAAAATATTCATGATTTTAATATTAAATACATAACTGTAAAAAAAGAAGATTTCAGAGAATATTCTCCCGGAGTACATATGTCAACGAATTACAGGTTGAAAGTCGCTTCTCTCATTCCTGAAGCAGATAAAATATTATTTTTGGATGTTGATTTAATTGTGTTAGATGATATTGCAAATTTGTGGAACACAGATATAAGTGATTATTATATGGCAGCGGTTCCGGATCCATGTCAAATATATCAATTTCAGGTTGTAAGGTCAAAATTTATAGATAAATTCCCTACGTTAATGTATAATACCGGTGTTATATTATTAAATCTGAAAAAGTGGAGAGAGGATGATATAGAAGAGAAACTTTTGCATGGAATAAAATGGTTTTCTGCAAACTATGATCAATGCTGGCCTGATCAATCAACATTAAATATGGTTTTAAAGGATAAGATTAAACAGTTGGATGGCAGGTGGAATGCTTGTCCGCTTTTGGGATATATTCAACAACCTCCAGGTGCATATGACAGTATTGAGCAAAGAGACTTGATTTTCGCGAATCCTGCAATAATACATTACGCTGCTGACCAAAAATATAAAGCCTGGCTTGATTCAAGTCTTCCTTGGGCAGATGTTTACTGGGAATATCTTAGAAAAACTCCATATTATGAAACCGGTATTTTGAATATGGTAAAAAATACTTATAAATATGAGCTGTCAGATATTCATGGAAGTCTCGGGCTTTTGAAACAGCAAAATGTTATTAATTTTAAATATAAGAAATACAGGGTATTGAAAAATTTAACATTTGGTAAAACTGCAAAACGTTATCGGGAAAAGTGTTCCCGTTTTAGAGCTCTTGTTAATGAAATACAGGCAATATCTTAGATAATTGTGAAAATAAATTATTTATGAAAAATTTTATGGAGTTTCAAATATGAAAAAAATAAAATCTATTTTTGGCAAGGATTGTATAAATGTAGTGTTTGCCTGTGATAAAAACTATGCACCCTGCATGACGGTTGCGGTAAAGTCTTTAATTGAAAATACAGGAATAAATAATAATTACGACATCGTTATCCTTGAAGATGGGCTTAATTTTGCGTATAAAAAACTTATTACAAGTTTTACAAAAGATTATGATAATATATCGATAAGGTTTTTTAATATAAAAAAATATATTGAAAGATATGATAATTATTTATTTACTAATGATTATTTTAGTCTTGCCGCTTATTTCAGAATTTTGATACCTGAGGTTTTTCTCGACTATGAAAAAGTTATATATCTGGATTCTGATGTAATGGTTATGAATGATGTCGCTCTGCTGTACAACACGGAGCTCGGGGAAAATCTCGCCGGGGTAACAAGAGATGTAGGCACAATTATGCTTTACTGGGGAAAAGATGATATAAAAGATTACATGGATAATAATTTAAAAATACCTGATATGAAAAAATATTTTCAAAACGGTGTTATGTTAATGAATTTAGAAAAAATGAGGGAAGAGAATTTTTTTAAAAAGTTTATTAATACTGCAAAATCAATAACCCCGCCGTTGTATTTTGCAGATCAGGATATATTTAATATTATATGTTTTAACAGAGTTAAGTATATTAATCAGGTATGGGATGTTGTTACCAATACTGATTGGATTGCCGAACATTTTCCGTCTCAGGTTTCAGACAGAATTCATAATGAATATAAAAACAACTTGATGTTTGCTAATATTATACATTACGTATCGCAGAACTGGAAAGAGATGCATAAACCTTATACTGATATTTATTGGGGTTATGTTTCAAAACTTCCGAAATTTGTACGATATGACTTACAGAAAAAAATAATAAAGGATAGATATGATATTTCAGAAAAAGAAAAAGTTAAGAAATTGTTTTCTTTAAATTTGAAAACAAACATTGCATATATTTTCGGAAAGAAAATAAGAGATAAGAGTGAGAAATATTATTATGATAATATTCATGAACAGGCTTTTTTGCAGGATTTTCATAAATATTTTGCCCGTAAAGATTTTCAAGATAAATATAGTGCATTAATTAGGAATCTTGATGAAGAGAGTATTAAAACTATAGATACGACCATAAAGCAGATAAACAGGACAAAACGTTTATCAGATGGAGTTTCCAGCGTTGATTTGTATTCACAATATGAAAAGTCAATGTTTAAAAAACTTGATAAAGAATTCTTTTCTAAAACGCTTACTGTTAATGAAAATTTGTTCAGATATAAAAATTATTTTCTTCCTGCAAATTACTTTGGACCGAGTGTATTTTACTATAAACATTGTATAGAATACATTAATAACATAGATGCTATTAAAGGAAAATGCATCATTGATGCCGGTGCAAGTGTCGGGGACTCCGCTTTAATCTTTTCTGAGCTTGATTGTGATAGAATCTATTCGTTTGAACCAAATAATGAAACGTTTGACTTACTGAATTCAACGATTAAAATAAATATGTTGAGTAAGGTTGTACCGGTATGTTTAGCTTTAGGAAATGACTCAACTGTTAAAAAATTACAGCTTTGCGGATCAGGTTCTACTTTACTTGAAGATGAACATTCACAAGATAATTGTGACGTGCAGGATGCATATGTTGTCAGACTTGATGATTATGTAAGACAGCATAAGTTGAATGTCGGGTTGATAAAAACGGATTTGGAAGGGTTTGAACAGGAGTTTTTACAAGGGGCTGAACACACTATCAAAACACAACGTCCGATTTTATTGATAAGTTTATACCATAAAGCTTCGGACTATTTTGAAATAAAACCAATGATAGAGAGTTGGAATCTGGGGTATAAATTTAAAATAGTAAAACCTTTGATATATAATGTGGTTAATGCAGAAACAATGCTTGTAGCAGAAGTAAATGAGGAATAAGTAATGAAGAGAATTTTAGTAACAGGCGGTGCAGGCTTTATAGGAAGCCATTTATGTGAAAGACTGTTAAATGAAGGTAATGACGTAATCTGTCTGGACAATTTTTTTACAGGTTCAAAAGATAATATAAGACATCTATTGTCAAATGATCATTTCGAACTGGTCCGTCATGACATAACAAAAGAATATTTTGCCGAAGTTGATCAGATATATAATATGGCATGCCCTGCAAGTCCTCCTCATTATCAATATAACGCAATTAAAACAATTAAAACCTCAATTTTGGGTGTAACCCATATGCTTGGTCTTGCAAAACGCTGTAAGGCAACAATTTTGCAGGCTTCTACAAGTGAAGTTTATGGAGATCCGAAGGTACATCCGCAGCGTGAAGATTACTGGGGTAATGTTAATCCTATAGGTGTCAGAAGCTGCTATGATGAAGGTAAGCGTTGTGCTGAAACACTAATGATGGATTATCACAGGCAAAACGGTGTAGATACTCGAATTATTCGTATTTTTAATACGTATGGTCCGAATATGGATCCGAATGATGGCAGGGTTGTTTCTAACTTTATTGTTCAGGCTCTGCAGGGGCATGATATTACAATTTACGGTGACGGTTCACAAACCCGTTCTTTCTGTTATGTATCGGATCTTGTTGACGGTATCGTAAAAATGATGAATAATCCTCAAAAATTTATCGGTCCTGTAAATTTGGGTAATCCATCAGAAAGAACAATTCTTGATTTTGCAAAACTTATTATTGAAATGACAAATTCAAATTCCAAAATAGTTTACAGACCTCTGCCTGGTGATGACCCTACTCAGAGAAAACCTGATATTTCTCTTGCGAAAAAAGAACTCGGCTGGGAGCCTAAAGTTGATATCAGAGAAGGTTTGCAAAAAACTATTGAGTATTTTGACAGAAAAATAAAGGAGAATAAATAATGAAAGTATGCGTAGTAGGAACAGGTTATGTAGGTCTTGTAGTCGGTACTTGCCTTGCCGAAATGGGTAACAATGTTATCTGTGTCGATAACGATTTGAAAAAGTTGGCAAAGCTTGAAGAAGGTATTGTGCCGATTTATGAACCTGGTTTGGAAGAACTTATTAAGGTTAATGTTGCAGAAGGCCGTTTGAAATTTTCTTCAGACCTTGCTGATTCAGTCCAAAAATCACTGGTTTGCTTTATTGCGGTAGGTACTCCTCAAGGGGAGGACGGTTCTGCAGATTTACAATATGTTTGTCAGGTTGCCGAAGGTATAGGTAAAGCTTTAAACGGCTACAAAGTTATTGTTGATAAGTCAACAGTACCTGTAGGAACTGCTGATAAGGTTACTTCTATTATCAAGTCAGTTTCAAGTGAAGACTTTGATGTTGTTTCAAACCCAGAATTTTTAAAACAGGGAGCTGCAGTTGATGACTTTTTAAAACCGGACAGAGTTGTAATCGGTTCTAACTCCCAAAAAGCAACTGAAATTATGCAGGAATTATACGCTCCGTTTTTGAGAACAGGCAATCCGGTTATCATAATGGATGTTAAATCTGCAGAAATGACTAAATATGCGGCAAATTCATTTCTTGCCGTAAAAATTTCTTACGCAAATGAAATTGCAAATATTTGTGAAAAAGTGGGTGCTGATGCCGAAATGGTAAGAATTGGTATGTGTTCCGATAAACGTATCGGTTCACAATTCTTGTTCCCTGGTTTAGGATATGGCGGAAGCTGTTTCCCTAAAGATGTAAAAGCTCTTTTGAAAACCGCTAAAGATAATGAATGTGATTACCAGCTTTTGCAGGCTGCAGATGATGTTAATAAAAGACAAAGACAAATATTTATTAACAAAATTCTCAAAAGATTCGGCAATAATCTTTCAGGTAAAACCTTTGCAATCTGGGGTCTTGCTTTTAAACCTAAGACTAACGATATGAGAGAGGCTCCTGCTATTACAATTATCAATGCTTTGCTGGAAAGAGGTGCTAAAGTTCAGGCATATGATCCGAAAGCTTTTGACAGTGCAAAATTTATTTTCGGTGACAAAATCGAATATGCAAAATCTTCATACGAAGCACTTCAAAATGCAGATGCACTGCTTTTGTTAACAGAATGGAACGAATTCAGAAGACCTGATTTTGATAAGATTAAATCATTACTGAAAAATCCTGTTATATTCGACGGAAGAAATCAGTATAATGCAAAACGTCTTATTGAAAGAGGGTTTGAATACACACAAATCGGAAAGCAAACCGATAAGTCACTTTTGAATGTTTAATTTAAAAATAAATGAAGCTTAAGACTGCAATTAAAAGATTGCAGTCTTTTTTTATTTAATATGGCAAAAAAATCGTTTTTGGGGTTTATTATTATTATTACGTTATTAAAGGAAGTAAAATGCAAATTAAGAATAAATCAACCTCTTCTTTCGGCGGGATTACTAAAATATATGCCATAGCTGATTCTCATCAGGAGACAAGAAAAACTTCTGCATTTCTTTCAAAAATTTTACATGAAAGTAAAGATGAAAATAATGTTCTTCTTCTTAACTGTGGTGATATTTTTAAAGGTATTTATCCGAAACAGCTTGAGAAAGACTGCTACATAAAAATGAAAGAGGCAAAACCTGATTTGGAAATGGTGATGACGCTCGGTAATAATGATTTCGGGTTCAATAAAGAAAGTGTGGATTTCCTTATAGAAACAGTGAAAAATTTTGCCTCAAAAGGAATTCATACCGTATGTGCAAATATATTTGACACAACAGGCAAACGTCCGGAATGGCTCAAACCATATACAATCGTTGAAAGAGACGGGGACAGAAATTTTGTTACAGGTTTCTGTATTGATAATATAAATATCAAAGATTTCGGCATAATTCCTAAAAAGCAAAAAGAGGTGCTCCCGGAGATTAATGATGCAATCAAAAGGGAAAACCCTGACAATGTTATTATTCTAAACCATGACTATATGCCTTCCAGTCAGAATATAGTGAAAACTTCAAAGGAAAACGGCATAAATATTGATTTGGTAATAGGCGGGCATGACCATGATTACGTTCCGCCTGATAAGAGACTTAATATTTATTACCCGCAGTCTTTTAGTGACTCTATGTACAGGATGAGTTTGGTAAATTCTGAGATTCCAAAGCTAAGAGATGTTGAAGAAATCAGGCAGAGCAGAAAACCTGAACCGGATCCGATTTTTGCTAAAGATATAGAAAAGTATGAAGAAGAATCCGGACTTCTGGATAATATAGTACCTTATACACTGAATCTTCAAAAAAAATATTCTGCTCCATGTCCTTTAGGAAGCTTTATGGCGGATTGTATGCAGCATACTGCAAATGCTGATGCTGCATTTATTTCAACAGGTTTTTTAATGAAACCGATGTATTACAAACCTCATACTTATATTACAAACTATTTGTTCAGGAAAACCATGATAGCGGATACCCCGGTAAAAACGGTTAATCTTTCTGCAGAAGAACTCAAATCAGTATTTGATAATGCTTTACGAACACATGGCTACGGTTATAGTAATCCTCGATTTTTGCAGTGTTCAAATAATATCAAAATTATCGGCAGAAATAATCTTTCTGCAGGACAATTTCAAGTAAGACAAATATATATTAACGGCACTCCTATTCTTGATAATCACGGCATCCCGATAAAATCTTCCAGACGGTATAAATGCGTAATTGATTCTTTTATTGCTGATGGCGGTCAGGGATTTGAAACTCTAAAAAATGCCAGTAAGTCAGATGTTATAATTAACGGAAGACCGATAAAAATTAATGAAATTCTTATGAACGGCTTAAAAGATGCATACGGCAAATATCCGCAAGGGTCGGAATATCCGTCATTTGAACTTATTGATTAAAATAATCTTTTCCCTTTATGTACAAATGTGCAAAAGTTTTTATAATCAATTCTTGTGTTAGGAAAAGCAATAACATCATTGCAGTTTATATTATGTTTCCATAAAACATACGGCAGAGAAAGCTGGTCTCTCTTAGTATAATTTTCAACCATATACCACCAGTCTTCCATAAGTGAAATAACTTTGGGTTTGTTATGTTGACGGTAAATAAGATTATTTTCAGGCATTCCGTAATTTTTAGGAAAACCGCTGTCTTGTAAAAGTTTTAAATGAGCCTGCATAATTTCAGGTTTGTCAATTTTTGCACGCAAGACCCATTCAAATTCTTTATACAGGCAAATTGTATTAGCATGTGAGGCCAGTATTATATCTTTATTATTATTGTTAAGTATTTCAAAAAGCTTATTAGTTAAAATATTAATATTCGCATCAATATAGATACTTTCATCATATTCGGAAAGTATCAAGTGCGGATTAATTTTATGCCAGCGGTTATTTCTAGTGTCATCAAGTTCAGTGAACTGTAGCGGTCTGATTTCCCAAATACCGAATTGTTTTTGATTAATAAGGTTTTGATTGTCTGTAAAACATACGTAATCCCAGTCAAAATTTATATAAGTATAACCTTTGATTTCTTCCAAATCATCATAATTGCCGGTAATACAGGTATATACCACTTTATTTGATTTCCTTGATTTTTTATATTCGGTATAAGCATTGAGTGAAGTTTCGTCATATTTAAATTTGTTATATAAAAAGGCATCTTTGTATTCATAACGCCCTTCATATAAAAAGTATAAGAGCGGGTTATATTTTATTTTCGGATAGCGTTTGATATAGTTTTCTCCGTCAAAGACTGCAGAAGGATTAAGACCGTATTTCCAGCCTTTTGTCAAATAATGTTTTACTGCAGAAAGTTTTTTCAGGTTTAAGTCCGGATTCTTTCGCATATAATATTCTGCATCCCATAATCCAGATTCCATCACTTCTTTTATTTCCATATTTAACAACCGTTCTTTTTGGGAAATATTGCAGAAGTATATTTTACGATTGTATTTGATTTTTATTTTTAATCCTAAAATACAAATAACAATATATTCCGCTAGGTCTTTGAATGAAAACAGTTTTTCAAATAAGGTATAGCTGTAAGTTTTTTCTATATATTTAATATCTTGTCTGATAATGGCTTTGATAAATTCAGATTTATATAATTCCTGCAGGTTTATATTTTTTAAATCATTTGAACATTTTTCCAGAACTTCATGTTTACACCTGCCGTCCAAAAATCTAAAATCATTTAAGAATAGTTTTTTGATATTCAATATTAATAACTCATAATGTATATCAGTAAGGTTATGATTTTTGTAGTAGTTGATAAGCGGGGGTATAAGTATAATATTATCAAATATTTTGTCAGTATTTTTTAAACGTCTTTTCCACATAATGGAATTTTCTCGTTGTACATAGTTATATAGATATTCAGGGATATAATATCCTTTTTTGGTCCAGGGTGCATACCTAAGCCAGAATGCATTATCGTCATGTCCTGAACTTGTAGGAAATGATATTCCCTTTTCTTTTATTATTGATGTTTTATAGAGTTTACTCCAGACAGTAACAACGGTTTTTCTGATTAAGTTGTCGTCAACTTCTTTTATTCCGGAATATTTGATTTTGTGATAATTCTTTTGATTTTTTGTGTTTTTATCATATGTTTCCGAAACGATATTTGCTCCCCAGCATACATAATCAACGTCATTATTTGTAATAGCTTTATATGCAAGTTCAAGTGTATTTTTTTCTATCCAGTCATCTCCGTCAACAAATGTCAAATATGGCGATTTGACTGCTTGTAATCCGGCATTCCATGCAGAAGAAAGGCCTCCGTTTGGCTTATTTATTATTGTAATTCTATTATCTTTACGGGCATATTTTTCCAGAATAGCTAATGAGTTATCCGTAGAACCGTCATTGATACAGATAATTTCAATGTCGGAGAATGTTTGATTTATAACACTGTCCAGACAATTCTTCAGGTATTTTTCAATATTATAAACCGGTATAATTACAGAAATTTTAGGCATTTAAGTTTTTCCTTTCAAGATAATAATTTGTACTTTTGGGGGATAATGTACCAATAAGTTTTCCTGTATTTTTCGCAGTAAGTCCGCAGCAGTTTAGAAAACAGGTTAAACCTAATAATAGCGAAAATATTGATATAACCAGATTGAGAATAACCGTGAAAAATTTTTCAACAATATAAAAAGTCTTTTTTATATTGAAAGTTCTTTCGTCGAATTTTAATTGTGATACAGCAAATCCGTTAAAATACTTTCTTGCCAGTATCCATTTAATATTTGCCCGTTCTTTAGTTATAATTTCATAATTTATGGCTTTTGGATTCCAGCCTATTTTATAACCGAATGCATTTACACGTTTGAAAAATTCAAAATCCTCACCTCCAGAAAAATTATATTTTTCCGAAAAATACAGGTTGTCATTTTTTACTATATCCAGAGGGAAAAATACATTTCCGCTTGCACAGGTTTTTCTAATCTGACCGAATTTCTTGGTTGTAGGTTTCTTGAATACGTCATTATTTTCTATGTAATACGGGTATTGTTTATCAAATTTAACATATGTAGGACCGCTGCTTACGTATATTTCTTTTTGTGAGTTGTAAAATTCAATATGTTCCAGAATCCATTTTGTATCGCTGATTTCGTCATCATCAATAAATGCAATATGTGTCGCACCGAATTCTATAGAGGTATTCAGTGCTTTATTTCTTACATTTGCCAGTCCGGGAGCTTTTTCAACTGCATAGCGTATTGGAATTCCGGATATCGGCTGTATTTTTTCAACAATAGGTTTTGCAGAGCAGTGTTCATCATTGTCAACAATAAGAATTTCAACTTTTATATCAGCCGGTAATTCAAGTTCAAAAAGACTTTTAATAGTTGTTTCAAGTTTTTGGGGGCGTTTGTATGTACAACATGTTATCATTACATACTTAATATCGTTTTTTTCTTTTTGCATACTCTTTTACTCCGTTTCTATCTTGTTAATTCCTTAAATGAAATCTCATCACTTTTTATACAAAATGTAATGAGATTATATATTCCTTTATTGGTAAGGGTTTCAGATAAGAAAAATTTCAAGAAACTCGAAAAATAAAACTTAATAAATAAACTATAAAGTATATTTTTGTGATAATATGCATATAAAATGGTTATTAAAATTTATAATCACATTTTGTATAAAATGTAACGATATTTTGAAAATTTTTATGTTCATAATTGTTAATTTTTTTGGTGGGGCTAACAAATATTTGCTGTTGCAATTTTAGACGATTTATAATACATTTATTTAATAAGATTGAAATTCTACATAAAAAGGGAGTTTGTTTATGGAAACATATGGAATTGAAAAATTGGGAATTATTGAACCCAAAGCGGTTTATCGTAATTTGACACCGGCTCAACTTACGGAAGCTGCATTGCGTTTGGGCGAAGGCTCATTGAGTAATACAGGAGCTTTGGTTGTTACAACCGGCAAATATACGGGCCGTTCTCCAAAGGATAAATTTATTGTTGATACAGACGGCGTTCATAATGAAATTGCCTGGGGTAAAGTAAATCGTCCTATCAGCAGAGAAAAATTTAATGCAATTAAAGGTAAAATCACAGCATATTTACAAAATCGTGAGGTGTTTATTTTTGATGGTTTTGCAGGTGCGGATAAGAAATATACACAGAAATTCCGTGTAATTAATGAACTGGCAAGCCAGAACCTTTTTATCCATCAGCTTCTTATTCGACCTACAGCTGAAGAACTCGCAAATTACGGTGAACCTGATTATACTATTATTTGTGCACCCGGATTTAAATGCGATCCGGAAGTTGATGGGGTAAACAGTGAAGCAGCAATTATTATTGACTATGAAGCACATACTATTATTATTTGCGGCTCACAATACTCCGGAGAAATTAAAAAATCCGTATTTGCAACAATGAATTATATTATGACAAAGAAAAATGTTCTTCCTATGCATTGTTCTGCAAATATGGATCCTGTATCAGGTGAAACAGCAGTATTCTTCGGTTTATCCGGAACAGGTAAAACAACACTTTCAGCTGACCCAAATCGTAAATTAATCGGTGATGACGAACATGGTTGGTCTCCTGACGGTGTATTTAATTTTGAAGGCGGATGCTATGCAAAATGTATTCATTTGTCTGCGGAGCATGAGCCTGAAATATATAATGCCATTAAATTTGGCTCACTTGTTGAGAATGTTGTTATGGATCCGGAGACAAGAGAATTTGATTTTGATGATGGCAGTTTAACTGAAAATACACGTGTAGGTTATCCTATAAATTACATAGATAATGCACAGATTCCGAGTGTTGGAGGAATTCCGAAAGTTGTTATTTTCTTAACAGCGGATGCGTTTGGCGTTTTGCCTCCTATTTCCAGATTGGATAAAAATGCAGCAATGTATCATTTTGTCACCGGTTTTACTTCAAAGCTTGCAGGAACAGAACGCGGGGTAACCGAACCGCAGCCGACATTCTCAACATTATTCGGTGAACCGTTTATGCCTATGGATGCTTCTGTGTATGCAACAATGCTCGGTGAAAAACTTGAAAAATACGGTACAAAAGTGTATCTGGTTAATACCGGATGGGCCGGAGGAAGTGCTTCTTCAGGTGCCAAGCGTATGAAACTAAGCTATACTCGAGCAATGGTTAGTGCGGCATTGAACGGCTCTTTTGATAATATTGAATTTAAACATCATGATGTATTTAATGTTGACTATCCGACATCTTGTCCGGGAGTTCCTGACGAACAGCTTGATGCACGTGGTATGTGGGCAGATAAAGCAGCTTATGATGAACAGGCCAATAAACTTGCTCAAATGTTTGCTGATAATTTTGCCGCAAAATATCCTAATATGCCTGCAGAAATTGTCGCTGCAGGGCCGAAACCTAAATCAGAGATACTGAAATAGTATTTAGTTTTAATTTAATTTAATTTAATTATAAAAGGTCTTTGCATATTATATGCGGAGACCTTTTATAGCTGATTATTTTTATATTGTTATATAATTTATATTTAGGATTGAAATTCTCTGTCAAATGGGTTATAATGGGTTATATAGGCATAATTGAGGAGATTCTTGTAATGTTATTTAACGGAAGTTTTAAAGGATTTAAAAGTGCAATGTCAATGGCGGAAATTTTAATAGCACTGGCCATTATTGGTATAATAGCAGTAATGACTCTTCCGGCATTAAAAAATGCACTACCGGATAAAGAAGAAACAATACATCAAAAGATGTCATATATTGTTGAACAAGTTGTTGCTCAGATTTATGATGACGATGTTATGTATGCTAAAAAAAGCGATTTGTTTTCTCAAGGATTCCAAAACACGGAAAGAGCTACCGTTAATGGTATAGATTATGAAGGCGATACTAAATTTTGTGAACTTTTCGCAAGTAAATTTAATAGAATGCCAGGTGAGGTCGTTTGCGAAGAAGACAAAAAGTCATTTACGTCAACAGATAATGTTGATTGGTTTTTACCTGTGACAGATTTTAAAGAAGGAAGTGCTGAAATAATGATTGACGTAAACGGTTCTCAAGGTGAGAATTGTCTAAAGGGCAGTGCCGGTTGTAAAAATCCCGACAGATTTAAATATTACGTTAAACCAAACGGTACAGTTACTTTAGAGCAGCCTTCTGACGTATTGAATGATAAATTTATGATTACTGTTCATGTTACAAATCCTGAAGGTGGTGAATACAAAATTGCAAGGTTAAATGACAATGGTACTACCGGGCCATTTAACAGTGGTGCACAGTACTTTAAAGATTTGGACAGAAATACGAGATGGATTATTCAAGCTTACCCTAATACGGGGTATTATACAGATTGGCAGCTTAATAAAATGAGAGTTAATATTATTAGCTCGGATGTTGAAGTTAAGCTTGTTTTCCATGAAAGATCAACCTATTGTGTTATCCTGAATGTAGCCAACTGTGATGCGGCTAATCTGAATACTTGTGCTAATTATAAGGTTAAAACTGGCTGTCAATATGTTGATGTCGGTAGCGGAAACGGACATTATGCTCTTAATGAGGACGGAACCTTCCAATACGTAGGTCTGGAAATGTCTGAAGGTAAGTATGAATACAAATGTACGGGAACTGAAAAAGCAATGACTGCCGGCAAACCTATTATAAATGATGATGGCACGGTGACTGCTGATCCAAATTACAGTTCATTATTTACCTGTGGTTTGATGACCGGTGATTACCAGATTAATGTAACTCCAAAAGCCGGCTATACAATTTCTCCGGAGGGTACATATACTCAGGATGTGCGTCTTGGTACTGATAATCTTACCTTCGGGGTTACACTGAGACAAAATTAATTCATTAATAAACTACAAATCTAAGCCGGTAAATTTTAAATTTACCGGCTTTAAAATTTATATAAGGTATTATTTGGGTTAATAAAAAAGACTGTTTATAAGGACAGTCTTTTTTATTAATTGCTGTATTGATAAATTTTATCTCATAGAGCTATTAGATTTCAGATATTCTTTTTCTTTTTCTCCTTCAACGAGCATTTTGCCGTCAGGTTCAACTTTTATTTCGAATATATCAGGATCTTTACAATTATTTGAGTCAAATTCACAATTTGGCTCTTTATCAGTATTTACGTCAACATATATAGTTTCGGTATCTGTAAAATCACTGATAGGCATATACCAGGCGACACCATCTGTGGTTATGAAAGACGGTGTTGTGTAGGTTCCGTTTCCAACAGGGGTTGAATTAACAGTTTCACATTTTATTTCGTCATCATCTGTGGTGTTAACTTTTCTGGCAAATAAGCCGCAAAATTTATCCTGTCCTTCATAAGTATGTCCGAGATAACTGGCCAGAACTGTATTTGTAAAACCTACAGTTTCACCCTGAGTCGGATAGAAGTCTTCATCATTTACCAGTTCAAAAATCATACGTTCAGCAACATAGTATGCTTTTCTGAACATAACTTTATTTTTATTAGGTCGAACATTTGCAATAGCAGGTAGTAATAGAGCTGCTAAGATTCCGAACACCGCCAGAGTTACCATAACTTCAGCCAGTGTGAATGCATTTTTATTTTTTAACATAACAATCCTCGCTCAATTAAAAATAACAACCATTATTATTTTAACATATATTGAACAAAAATGCAATATATTCCTTGCTAATATTGACTTTTGGCACAATAAAAGTTATAATATATATATAAGTAAAGAGTTGAATTCGGGGGTTGAATGAGAATAAAAAAAGCATTTACGTTGGCTGAAGCTTTACTGGTATTTATCATAATCGGTATAATTGCGGCAATAGGTATGAGTACGGTAAAGCCGTGGCAAAAATCATATAAATACTCATATTCCAGGATGTATAATGCGTTATCACTTGCAATTTACAATCATATGATTAATTCAACAGAGGAAAATTCTTTCCCGGAAACTGCGGATGATTTTTGTAAGGCCCTACTTGAATGGATAAACACTGCGGATAATGCTACAACCTGCCGAGGTTCTAATGTCGGTTTAAATCCGACATCATTCCCGGAAGAGAGGGTAAGAATGATGGCTTCAAACGGTACAAAAATCTGGATAGGTTCAAATACCGATGAGACGCCGTTTATACTTAGCCAGAACATTGATGCATCTACCACAGATACTGTCAGATATTATATGGTATTTGTGGATATTAACGGAGACAGAGGGCCGAATACTGCTGAATGGAAACCAACACAAATGGCTGATATTGTTGCCTTTGCCGTAACTGATAAGTTTAAAGTAATTCCTCTTGGTTATCCGGAGGTTGACGGCAGATATCTGACGGCTCATGTAGTTTATCCTGTACTTGAGACTACTTATACGGATAATACAGGTACGGATTCATATACCGGTGACGAAGAGATTGTTTCCGATCCTATGTCTTATTACGAAGCTAAAATTAATGCATATGGTAATGCTATAGTTGCAGGTAATATTGATACATATAATTTTAGGGATGTATTTCCTTATGGAAGTAATTTTAGAGTAGATAATTATAATGACTATTACGAAACTCCGCCTACATTTGATAATGTCTCTTGTGCCTTTGATGGAACAACTAATCCTGAGCCGGTGTGCAGTGTAAAAATTTATGATTACCACTAATATAATTAAGATATAAAAAGACCTCCTGTAAAGGAGGTCTTTTTAATATTAATAGCTTCGGCCCTCCTTGCCTCCCTTCCTAAGGGAGGTGACACGAAGTGTCGGTGGGTTTTATTCTTTACTACATTAAATCCCCCTTACCCCCTTTAAAAAGGGGGCTGTAATATGGCTAACTTCTTCAAGCAAAAGAAGAACTTGTGTCATAGTAAAAAAGACCTCCTATAAAGGAGGCCTTTTTATATTTTAGGTGATTTATTACCACTTGATTAGCAATGCACCATCAGCACCCGGACCGGCCGGAACGTTATCCCAGTCATCACGACAATCTTCCGGTACATAGCGGTGTTCTGCAATAGCCTGTGTTGCCCCTGCAGCAGCAGCAGCTTCTTTGCTAGGGAATACACTGGTATCAAGCATTATTGACTGTTCAAATTCAACTTCAAACCTTCCTGCCCAGCATCTATGTTCAACACCGCCGCCAGCACCGCCTCTGCCGTATTTGATAAATTTCTGGATAGCTTCAGAGTTGTCTGCAGTATTGAATATAAATGTCATAATACTTGAAGCAAATCCAACCGGTGTCGGGTATTCACCGAATGTACGGCCTGATACGATGTGGAACTTATAATCGCTGCCGCTTCCAAATACATTACATTCAGCAGGTCTGTCAGCTCCGCTTTTGCCGTAGCATCTTTCTTCCAAATCATATATTTCCTTGTCAAATTTAGGAAGTACAGAGCCGGTCTTGCTTATACCGCCTCTGCCGCCTTCACCGCCTTCAGCGTATATAATATTACCCATAGATGTAGCTGAACCTTTTGCACCATCCTGACCAAGGTTGAATGCTGCAGCAGAACCGCCTCTGCCGACTTTGATAGTGGTATCAACATCTTTTAATGAACGGACAATAACAGTCTTAAATTGACCAGGGGAACCGGCTTCACCATAGTTCAGGTAGTTATTGTCATATGAATAATCATATGAGTAATTACCATTTGGGGTTACAGTACCGTAAACGTGTTTTAGACAGTATCCGTAAGCACCGGTGCCGCAGACACCAAGACCGGCATCACCCTCACATGTACCTGCAACTGCACTATTTTGATCTGCAGGTATTCCTTGATCGACACATTCACCTTCAGTATTAGGTGTACATGTTCTGCATGCTGCATCGCCGCCTTTAGAGGCACTATAGGCTTTTGCTGTTGATACGTCAGCACCATCTTTGTTTATGGTAAAGAATGATGAAGTAGGTCCATTTGCTGAACCCGGAGCTCCACATTGATGAGCCATTCCGCCTTCACATGGGGCAAACCCTGCCTGAGCACAGGAACTGTCTCCAAAATATCCGCCTGTAACAGTTGAACCTGTATCTACATCAGAACCATCCGTTCCGGTGGTTGCTGTAGAACCGGAACTATAGCCAAGATTAAAGTTACCTGCAACTGCCGGACCCGTACAGCTTGCACCTGAAGCTCCAGGTGCTCCTGATACTGTTGATACACGATACTCATAAGTTTGTTCACTCCAAACATTACAGTTACTTGTTGTTTCAAGATAATCTTCCCAATTTGTACACATCTCAACGCCATCACCCGTAACTGTTTCACATTCTGTTTCGCAGGTACAGTTGTTGTCAACTGTGGTATTTCTGTCTTCCGTAGGTGTACACTCTAAAACAGTATCATAGGTTGAACAATCGTATGCCTTATCCGGTCGTGGTGTCGTTGTCCATCCGCGACATTCACCTCTTTGACATACTTCCTCTTCACCTATCTTTACCTGTTCACATTCCGGCGGACCTGTTATTGTTTCTTCTATAGTGCAAGAGCCGGTTGTTCTGCATCCATTGGATTGGTCACCTGTAATAGATGTAAGACTGCAATATGAAGAACCTCTGCAGGTAATCTGGAATCCCGGTTTTGTGATTGTCTCCGTTTTCGTTGTACAATCTTCTTCATATATAGGTTCCATATGGCAATTTTGTTCATAGCCGCCTGTGCATTCTACTAAAGGAGATTGCGGTTCATAGCAGGTTTTATAATCTCCAACCAGTACTTTATGTGAGTCACAATCTTCACCGCGGGTAATTACTGTTATTGAACAAAGTTCACCGCCTGCAGCACCTGTTATCTTTCCTTTATTAAGAGGACCTTTGTTAAACGGTTTTAGAGCAAGTGTATCTTTGAAAATATTTGTGATTTTAGATGCTATTTTTACGAATGGATTATGACCGGTTGTCTCCCCGCCTTCACCTTCAGTTTCGCCTTCGCCTTCAGCGGGAGCTTCTTCTTTACAATAACATCTTTCTTCTTCAGAGCCATCTGTCGAAGTGTACCAGTTTGTACATCTGACTTTAGCTACTTTTTCATATTCAATACAGGTCAGAGGAAGTGCATTTTTGGTTGCGATACCGATATCACCTCCGGCACCTGAACCGCTGCTTTTTGCATAACCCCACAATTCCCCTGCATTGGCAAGGAAACCTTCTTTTGAAATATTAAGAGGTTCTAAGGCTTCTTCTGTTATACCCCATGGGGAAAGATCTCTTGCCCCGCTCCATCCGCCAATAGGATTACCTCCTGTGTAGCCGGCATCACCACCGCCGCCACCGCCGCCGATTGCGGATATCTGGAAGTATGCGGCCTTTTGAGGCGGTGAAAATACACACTGGTCTGTCGGTCTGTCGTAAACAACATTTTGTTGATTCTTTCCGGACCATTTTGCTTCGTATAGTTCACCGTTCTTGTAGTAACACATATAAGCACCGTGAACTACCACTGATGGTAATCTGAAATGCTTTTTGGTTACAACAGGAACAAGTGCTGCTATTATCAGTGATGAAACCAATAGCAGCATCATTAATTCTACTAATGAAAACGCTCTTTTTTTGTGTTTAAATGCCATATCTTAATCCTTTCAAATTACCATAAGAATAGTACACCGCCATCATAGCCGGCGGCATTTTTTGCTCCGCCTGTTCCAACTTTTGCATCTTTCATTTTTGATGAGTATTGCATACTTTCGATATATCTTGCGAGATTTGACGGTGTTTCTCCGTCACCTTCTGCATTTGTATCCATTACAAGCTCCATTGTATAAAGTGAAGGTGTCCATAAATCATCAACTTTCGGCTCCCAATCAAATTGATAAACGGGGTTGGTTTCTTCACTGTAGTCGCTCCATAAGCTTATATCATGATATATCCAGACACTGTTGTCATCTGGCTTTTGTTCTGTATATACATCATTTACAATAAATCGAGGGTTATCAAGTATTAAATTCCCATCATCATCAAAATCTTTGTATGTTAACTGGGATGTTTTATAAAATTCTCTTGTACGACAGAAGCTTACTTGTATTTTACCGTCTTTTATTTCACAAGTCGGATAAATATTACAGTTATATTCATCACCTTCAGCGTATTCCGTAATTACACAGGTCAATATATCATTGACGGTCGTATTTTCTAATGTTGCAAGAGCTTTTCCTCCGTTTGCAGTCATTAGTTCAACTCCGTTACCCATTACGACAGTATCACCGCCATGATTGTTTGCAAGGCCGCCTCTACCAGGTGTTGCCGTATATTTTGCGTGGACAGAAGCAAAGAATGTACTTGCAAATTGGCCTTCACTACCTCCGCCTGCAGGGCCGCCACCGGCACCGCCTCCAACAGCATCAATAATCATGTATTTAGCATAATAAGGTGGTACAAACGAACAAGATGTCGATGTTCCGCCGGCATCAGCCGCTTTTTGTCTGCCCGTAGTACTTCCTTCCGTAAACATTTGCTGATACAAAGTACCGCCTTCATAGTAGCATTCAAATCTACCGTGAGCTTCAGATGCTACTTTTGATTTAGCTTTGTGTGGAATAACATTTGCCATTACCGCAACAAAAATCGCAACAATAATCATTACGACGCAGGCTTCCATCAATGAAAATCCATTTTTAAAATTTTTATCCATAATTCTTACCATAAGATTACAACTGCTCCATCTCCGCCATCTTTTGCCTCGCATTTCATATTTCTGCCACTTCCGGTCGGCGTTTCTCCGTTTGCACATTTAAATGTTCCTGACGGGGTAGTACATTTGTGAACCTTTACATTTTGTAATTGTGTTTTACACCTAATTCTAAAAGTGTTCACATTAAATTCACAATTATAAAATTTTGTTGTAGGTGAATATGCTGTAGGGTTAGGTGTATCATCCGCAAATGTTGCTGTAGATGTACCATAATCATAATTAACTACAAAATGTGAACAATTTGAAGGATCAGGACAGCTTGTATCAAGGGTGCTGGTGTTTGTACCTATTGTACAATCAAATTTGATAGCTGTTTGTGGTGTACAATATCCTTCTCGTTCGATTACAACGCTTGACTCTGTCGCATCAGTACAATTTGATGTGTATCCGTAATTTCTGTAGAAATTTAAACCTATGGAATCGGTAATAACTTCCCATTTACTGCCAATTCTTCTTGCATTTACAATACTGTCATTGTTATCCCATTCATAGAAAATATATCCTGAAGTGTCATCAACGAATTGAGTTTCTCCGTTTCCGCCGGCACCTGCATCATACGAAATTTTAGTTTTCAAAGCATCAAATTTTTCTGCACTTTCGGTAATATCTGAAAATCCGGCGTCTTTACCTGTTATTGAGGCTAAACTGCTTAAACCAAAATCTCCGGGATTACTGCCAATCATCATTTCTGAAATTTTGCCGTCAATCCCCCCGTTACCGCCAACGCCGCCACGTGCAACAAGACCTTCAAACCGTTTTTCTGCTCCGCCTTCTTCACCGGGTTCGTAAACAAATTCTACAATGGTATCGCCGCCGTCTTCACCGCTGCCATCGCCATTTGTTGTAGCTTTACCTCCTTTTCCAGGTGTGAGTTCAAGTTTTACGTTCCCAGGAAGCTGCGGCACAAACAATGAAACTACTTTTGCCGCAGTACCGCCAAGACGATATCTAACTGTTTGTTGGAATGATACTTTATTTACATCAAACGCACCGTCTCCGGTAGCACCTATTTTAATATTCCAAGGAATTTCCGAAGTCGGTTTGCTCATTACAAAATCTACCCAATCCGGAAACAGTCCCGGTGAAGATTTATAAAGATAACTTACTGCTGATACTTGTTCCACAGGATCAAGTTGTGCCTTGTCTGTCGTCAATTTGGCCCCCGCACCGCCGCCGCCTACTGCGTGTATCATAAAGTATATGGTGTTTTGCGGCGGAGAAAAGACGCATTTCCCTTCATCTGCATATGCTGACTCGGAAGAAATCGCTCTGCCGTTTTCTTCCGCCATATAGGTCATCAGTTTTTTACTGCCGTCCTCCTGAGTTTCCCAGTAACATTCGTATCTGCCGTGGCTTTTTCTCATATCATCCAGCTTGAAAACCTTTTTGGTTGCCATAGGTAACGATAGGATTATCAACATAATTATCGCCATTACAATAAGCATTTCAGCCAATGTATATGCAGATTCTTTCCAGTTTTTACCAGTATCAGCCAATCTTCGCATCCATCAAACCTCTTAATCTCTAATTTCAACGCTGATAAATATCATCCTCGTTTAATATTTTAAATTATACTTGTTCCAATTTTAAATA
Organism: Candidatus Gastranaerophilales bacterium; assembly: GCA_944325865.1. Taxonomy (GTDB): domain Bacteria; phylum Cyanobacteriota; class Vampirovibrionia; order Gastranaerophilales; family Gastranaerophilaceae; genus Scatousia. Next base: position 89,886 of record CALVBS010000003.1, read on the forward strand.
TTATATATTAATAATAACATATTGTGACTCCTTTTTCAAGAGGATTTTTGCCTAAAGATATACATTCGGATATGCTTAATATATTATGTTTATATCCTAGTGCCTAAGTTGCCCTTATAATGCCTGTTTTAGTAAGTTTTTAAATTCATATTTTTTCTTGAATTTTTTATTTTACTTTATATTTCGTAACAGAATATACATTAATCTATATAATATCATTCTCTGACTGTATTTGGCTGTTTAATTCCTGTTGTATTTGTTGCTATAGTTAACTTTCGTAAAGTTTATGTTAAAACTTTTGCCGTTTTTATAAGTTTTTTATCCGGATTTTTAACTTTTGCACGTCTGGCAAAAGAAAAAGGTTATACAGTATCTACGTATAAAACCGGTAAAAAATACAGTCTTTTATATTATTCAGATTTACCATGCGTTGAATTTCAAATGAAAGATGATGAACTTTGGCTAAAGCATGAATTGGAGAAAAATAATAATTTGTTGATAGTGCGTAATAAAGATATTAATAACCTGCCTGTAAAGGTTGAATTTTCCGGAATTAAGTATTCGTTGGTTGGAAAATTATAGAGTAAAGGGATAAATGTCTGATTTAAACTTGAAAATGTGTTGACAAAATCAAATAAGTGTTTTATTATTTTGTTATGAAAACAGAATGTTTTAACCGAAAAGTGACCTGTAACAGCACATGGGGTGGAAAACGACATAATGCGGGCAGAAAACGTACTTGTCTCAAAAAGGTTCCGTTTAACAGAAGAATTAATGAAAATGTGTTAAAGATATTGAAGGATTTTGCCAATTTTCATAATATAACGGAAACAGAGGCCCTTGAGAGTGCTATTTTGTTGCAGGCTAATATAGATAAATTAAAAGGAGATAAAATTATGAAAATTGTTATTCCGACTCAAGACGGAAAGTTATGTTCACATTTCGGACATTGTGAGTCTTTTACTTTTGTTGATGTTAATCCTCAAACAAAAGAAATTTTGAATATCGAATCAAAAATTCCTGATGAAGGTATTAGCTGTCAGTGTGCAAGCTGGATTTCAGAACAAGGAGCAAATATTATACTTGCCGGAGGGATGGGAGGGCGTCCGCTCGGAATATTCAACCAAAACGGCGTAAAAGTCGTAACAGGCTGTCCTGAAATTCCCGTTAATGATGTTGTAACATCTTACCTTGAGTCAACTCTCATTACAGGTGAAAATTCTTGTGGCGGAGAACACAGTCATTGTCACGGACATACACATGGACACCACCATTGTCATCATGTAGAATAATTAGTTGGATAACTAACATAAAAGTCTGTCCTATTAAACCGGGCAGACTTTTATTATATTTATAAAATAAAATTTACATAACTTTCGTCAATTTGATCCTGTTCAATTCCAATGTATCGGAGTGTAATTTGCGGGCTTGAATGATTAAATATTTTTTGAAGCATTGCAACATCTTTGAATTTTTTATAATGATGATAGCCGAAGGTTTTTCTCATCGTGTGAGTTCCGACTTTTTCAATCAAACCTGCGGCTTTACAAGCGTCTTTTATAATATGATATGCTGCAAATCTATCAACTCTGTTTTTGAAAATGGTTTTAAATAGAGCCTCATCTGCACTTTTTCCCTCTGTATATTCTTCAAACATTGGCATTAGCTTTGAATTAATCGGAAACTTTTTAAATTTTCCGGTCTTTTTTTCAATTATTTGAATATGCGATTTCCCTCTGACATCACCTACATTTAGTGCAACAATATCAGATATCCTTAACCCGCAGTTTGTTCCGATTGTAAATAGCAATAAATCTCTCTGGCTTTTTTCTGCCAGAAATCTTTCAACTTTTTGTATATCTTCTATTTTTCGTATTGGTTCTACCGTTGTCATTCACATTCCTTTCTTCCGTAAACGGATGTTTATCGTCGAAATAGTTTTTAGGTTATAAAAACAGAATTAATATAAATTTCCTGTCGGTCAAGAGAACACTCGGCAGATTTTGTATATAATATTTCAAAAGCTTTACAAATACCGAATTTTTAACCTGCTTCTGATATAATAAATCGGTAATGAAATGAGGATGAGAGCATGGAATTAATTAATTCAATTTTGGGAATACTTATAAAGTTTATTGAACATGTAATTACAGCAATGGGACCATGGGGAATAAGTCTTTTAATGGCAATAGAATCCTGTAATATTCCATTGCCGAGTGAGGCTGTCTTACCTTTTGCGGGTTATATTGTTAGTAAAGGTGAGATGAATTTTCATGTTGCCGCTCTGGCAGGAGCCTTCGGGTGTGTTTTAGGGTCAATTCCATCATATTATCTCGGTTATTTCGGAGGCAGAAAGTTTGTTGAAAAATACGGAAAATATTTTCTCATATCCCACAAAGACCTTGAAGAAGCTGATAAATGGGTTGAAAAATACGGAGATTGGGCTTTTTTCTTATGCAGAATGCTTCCTGTTGTAAGAACCTTTATTTCATTGCCTGCAGGAATTTTAAGGGCAAGAAAGAGAGTATTTTTTACATTAACTTTTTTAGGTTCTCTTGTTTGGAGCTATGCTCTCGTTTATGTTGGCTTGAAAATGGGGCAGAATCTTGAAGCTTTTAAACATATATGGCATAAATTTGACATTGCAATAGTTTTAATTTTCGGAATTTTGGGAATTATTTATATTTATAAGCACGTTAAACATTTAAAAGAATCGTAAGTTATATGTTCTATATTAATAAAATAACACTGATTCTAATTATATAAATCTATATATGATATGTTAAAATTTTTTATTTTTTATATTTTGGGTGGCAAAATTTATATTTAGCTGTTTTAAAAAAGTATAATGAATATAATTTCAACTAATAATATCAATTCACCATCTTTTACGGCAAATATAAATAAAATCTCACAGGCTATAAAAAATAATGAACGCCTCCAAAATGTCCCGAACATGTCAAAAAGTATCTTGCTGCAGAAGTTTAATGAATTATATGGAGAGCCCATAGCGGCTGAATTTGTTCAACATTTGAAAACTGAGAATTTGAAATATCTATATTCGCTTGCTTCAAAAGTTGATCTAAGTGGTTATTGCAGAATTGAGCTGGAGAAGCTCCCGCAATTTTCCGAGATAGAAATGCATAAATTGAAAGAGATTGAACCCTTGTTGTTATCAAAAAATGATCTGGGGCTATGGAATTATCCTGCAGAGTATGTGTTGAATTTCGGATGTCTGAACAAAAAGCAGCAGGCAACATTATTGAATTTGGTGCAGTGTAATGTGACACCGTTTAGTGCAAAAAGTATTATTGAATATCCTGATTTAAATTGGGATAAAACGGTTGACAAAGCAAGAGCAATAAAAAATCATTATGGAGATGATTTACGTGAAATTGAGTTTTACAGTAATTCAAAGGGTGAAAATTTCTTTCTTGCGGATGTGCAACTTCATGATAATAAAAAGCCTGCGTGGCTTAATTATAAACGAATTACCGTAAAGCTTGATGATGATGTGAATGCGTTTGCCGGAATTAATAAACAGACAAAAATAGCAGCTTTGGTTGATGATTTGTATGCAAAAATTACAAGGCAACTGAACATCTATTCAGAAAAAAATCTGGAAGATGATATTGCGAAAATATCTAAAGCTGTTCCTGAGGCGACACTATCTGAGATTTTAACAACAATTCAAAAAATTACCCAGTTTGCAAATTATTCATCTCTTTCTGATATTGCAGAACAGTTGACACATAACCGAATTACTGCGTTTGATTCTGTTGGAGAATTGAATAAGTATTTTGAGTATTTTCACGAAAATAAAGGGCTATTTAAGCTGAGTAATTCGGAGGAAAAGCTTGGCAGTATTGTAACTTTGAATGATCTTAATAATAAAGACACTCTTCAAATAATTACTGAAAATGTAGCGGCTAATAATTTGACATTGATAAATCTGGAAGGGTTCAGCGATGGTGTCAATTTGTTTGGAGATGATAGAAATTTACCGTTAAAGGCAGTGAGTGTTTTGAAAAAAGCTAAAGCTTTTCAGACTAAATACCCTGATGCAGATTTTGCGGAATGTGTTTCGTTCGTTTTGAATAATCCTATTGAAGCAAAATTGAAAAAGCTGGGATTGAGTGCTATTCGTGTTAGTATTGAAAATCCTGCTACCAAAACCGGTATATTAAAACAAATTCAACCGGTTGTTCCGTCAAAAGAAAGGATTAAAACAACCATAGAATCTATCGCAGATAGGTATTCAATTACTAAGAGGTCTTATAACAATCTTAGTAAATCTATTGCTGAGTATTTTAACTCAAATGTTCAAGTATATTCAAAACAGTCGATGATACAGGCTCTTGAAGAATTAAATAATAAGATTGCTGAGTATTTACAGAGTCATAATATTCCGAAAGAAAATTTGTATCTGCTTCAGCATAGGATGAGAAATGTAAAGAGCTTTGATATATTGATGAAAATGTATAAGGATTTGTTCAATTTTCCTGAAAGTAGAATGATTCAGGCAGATGATGTTCAAGATTTAAATAAATATCCTAAAAACAGTGCCTTTTTGATATTGGATGATATTATAGGAAGCGGAGATTCCATGATTGGAACCGCTGATTACTGCACAAGTGCGAAGAAACTCAACAAGGATAAATTTATAATTTTTGTACCAATAACTGCAACAGAAACAGGCTTGGCAAATGTTAATAAATATATAACAAAACATTCAAGGTCAAAAAATGATACAATTATTTTTCTTGATAAAAATGTCTTAGAAAAAGCTGACGGTTATAAAATATTTAAAAATTGGTACCTTAAAATGAAAAGCTTTTTTGGTTCTTCAAACATCAATGATAAAGGTTTTAAAGAGCAGGCATTGAATGTTTCTTTTCCATATATGGCACCTGATAATAACTCATTTATTTCTGCCAATCTTCAGGATTTGTTTCTGGTTAATGCTTCTTGTATAAAAAATAAGCCTTATTCATTTGAAAAATTGAAAAAGAAAGCTGCCGACTATGATTTATTCGGTCAAGATGAAAAATATATCCTCCAAAATTCCGTAAATGACAAGGCTCCGACATTCATAGATAAGATAAAGTTCTTAATAAGAACAAAATTAAGAAAAGAAAAATAAACTGGTTCTAGTGCATAGGCATACATAAAAGGTAACATCTTTTAAATTTTGAATGACAAAACGGAAAGGGGCTCGTCGCCCCTTTCCATTCAAGATGAACATAAAGACAGTATTTTTAACTGTTGTATATATAAAGTATATTTCATACAGAGGATTGCAGAAGATAAATAAAATTGTAATAAATATTTACAACAATCAGTTTTTTGGATGTATAATCGGTGAGTAACTTACAAATTCATTTATCCATGGAATAATCTGTTCTTCGATTTCTTGTTGCATCCGGGTTTTTATTTCTGTAGTATTCAATAAATGTTCGGATGTCAATGTATATCCTTTGGTTTTTAATCGTTTTAATATATCTTTCGGGTTTTGGTTAAATGATTTGCAGTATTTATTAAATGCAACTTCATTTATAAGCTTTTCATTTTGATATCGGGTTTTTATAATATTTGCTGCACTGCTGCCGTAATCTTCCGGCATTAATAATTTTCCGCCTTCCATTTTATCAAAAATATCAAATGCTCTTTTCCTGTCACGTGGTAAGTGTTCACAATGCATTTCTTTTTTGTAATCTGATGAACAATTTTCTAAATTAATTGCCATTGCTTTTTGCCGGAGCGGTCGGGGTAATACCTGAAATCCTACTATTCTTACATCAGGGTTATGAGGATGCTCGAGTTTGCTTCCAAATGAGGAATAAAGGCAAGGTTGTCTGTTGTTAAAATCTTCAATAGGTACAAGTTTGCCATTTACATAATGTGTGTAAGCAAAAAATTCTGCAATTTCTCTTTTTGTTGTTATGTCAAGATAATTTGTATGGAATTCATAATGCTGGGCAATAGCCTCAAAGTCAAAACAAAACTTATAACCCTGCCCTTCCGGAATATTCGGATATGGTGCAAATTCAGACTTATAAGCAAAATGCTCAAAGTAAGGTGTTGACATAAACCACTCGATAAATTCCTGTTTTTGTAACCACCCTATACATTTTTCAAAGTTATTTTGTAATCTTTGCCAGCTTGTCTTAAAAGTAGGAAATTTGTCATTTTCTCCTCTGAAATACATTGAGGTCTCAAAGCTAAAGTTGTCAAATATCATAATTTTATACATTTTTGATTCTTGATTAATGATAATATGACCTTTTATATCAGTATCAATAAATCCGAAAGGAGTACGAATAATATTGTGATTGTAAGGATTTGGAGGCATTGGCAGATTCATCATGTTAAATTGTATCCTGTATTACATTAAAAATGTTTGACCCTGTATTGTATATTTATTATACAGGGTCAAACCTGGATTCAAAACAGAATAAAAGTTTGCAGTTACAGACTGTTAGAGCAATGTTCTTTATCAATATTAGAAATTCTCCTGACACTATTTTTTTATTTTTGCCGGAGGTGTCTGCTAAATCTATTTTGATATCTCAAGGAGAATAGTTAAATTTTTACAATGTAAAAAGACAAATGGTTTGATTTCAATTTACAGATGGTTTGATTTTTTTTGGTAAACTAACACGCTAATTTTTCTCAAAATTGTTGGCAATTTTTCTCAAACTCCTTGTCACTTTTAATTTGACAAATTATAGGCATATAAGTATAAATTAAGATAATTGTTTTAAAAATAAAGAATATGAGAAAGGAGTTTAGAATGTGTACACAAGGAGCAAGGATAAGAAAAGCGAGAAAAAATTTGCAGTTATCATTACAGCAATTAGGACAAGTTTTAAATGTATCTAAACAATATCTATCAAAAATTGAAAAAAATGAAAGACTTTTAAATAATCATAAACTTTCAATACTAATTTCCGAATATGGAATTAATGCAAATTATATTCTTGTAGGAAAAGGAAATATTTTTATATCCACAAAATAAATATATTTACAACAATATCTTACATATAAAATATTAATATATATTTATTATTTGTATTAATTTGTTATTAATTAAATTACGATAATAAGCTAAATTTATTTTTCAAGAAAATAACAAATACTGTTTTTAATTAGTTTCAAGAATTTTATTTAAACAATTGAAAAAATCTCCCATGCAACAAATTTTAAGAGAATAATATACATTTAAACCTTCATTTCTGTCTTTTATTAGACCTGCTTCTTTTAATTTAATTAAGCTCTTTGAAATATGCGGCTGTTCATAATTTAAATTTTCTACAATTTCACAGACACACTTTTCTCCATCCGCTAAAAAATCCATTATTTCAAGTCTCACAGGATTAGAAAGAGCTTTGAATATTTGAGCTTTTTTTTCATATAAATTACTTTTCATAAAAATTCTCCTAGTAGGTATTGACAATATTCCAAAAATGGAATACTATAATATTATATATTCCAATTATGGCATATTTAATATTATTTGTCAATTTTTAAGGAGGCTAAAATATGGATTTTGACATAAAAAAAGAAGTTAAAAATTTTTACGGTAATATTGCTCAAAAAGTTCAAGAAGATACACATAGTACATGTTCTTGCTGTCAAGAGATTTCACGAGCTGAAAGAAATTATGCAGGACAAAACCTTGATGACCTCCCAAAAGAAGCAATAGACGCATCTTTGGGATGTGCAAATCCTCTTGTTTTTGCTCAAATTAAAGAAGGTGAGATAATTCTTGATTTAGGTTCAGGTGGTGGCATCGATGTTTTAATGGCATCTAAATATGTTGGTGAGTCTGGAAAAATCTATGGACTTGATATGACAGATGAAATGCTTGAACTTGCAAATAAAAATAAAGAAAAAATGGGTGTTAAAAATGTAGAATTTATAAAAGGATACATTGAAGATATCCCGCTTGAAGATGGGAAACTAGATGCAATAATTTCAAATTGTGTTATCAATCTATCAGATAATAAGCAAAAAGTTTACAACGAGGCTTATAGGGTACTAAAAGAAGGTGGCAGAGTTGCAATAGCAGACGTTGTATCACTAAAGCCTGTTTCCGAACATATAAAAAAACAAGCTCAGCTTTGGGCAGGATGCATTTCAGGAGCTATGCCAATACCTGAATACAAAAAGATTTTAGAACTTGCAGGGTTTAGGAATATTTCAATTGAGCCTGTGCATATTTACACGAAAGAAATTATTGATGGATTGTCTTTTGATAAAAATTTAATAACAGAAGATGAATTAGATGAAATGAATGGTGCTTTTGCAGGAGCACACATTAAAGCATGGAAATAATAGCCAGTAGGTTGGGCATACCTTGCAATGTCCTACTGACTGATTACGTTTTTAGTAAGTAAAATCCCAAATTAGATTAGTAGGTTGGGCATACCTGCCCAACGATAAAATTGGACATTAATTGGACTGTAAAAATTCTTAAATTTGAATAAGCATCAGGCTAATTTAAAAGTATCATTTGTAAATCAAAGTCCTAATAAAGTCCTGTTCAGTCCAGTTTAAAAACAATGCATCACAGAACTTCCGACGGCTAATGTTTAGAGTTGTTGGGCAGGTATGCCCAACCTACAATTTATTCTATAGACAACGAACTGGACATTAAAATACAGTCACCTAAAATTTAATTTTTAAAAATTAAAATAAAATAGCGATAAGTCTTTTAGACTTATCGCTATTACTTTCTAAACCTTACGCGTGGAGGGATTCGAACCCCCGACCTTTTGGTTCGTAGCCAAACGCTCTATCCAACTGAGCTACACACGCTTATTAGGGGTTTGTACCTGTTAGGTTCTATTCTATACTAGCAAGAAAATATTTATTTTCAAGTGTCATTTCTTAATAATTCTTAAATTTTTAGCAAATTTTTTATTTTGACGGTTTAAAATTTTATACACAACTTTTGGAGTACGTATGATTAATAAGATTTTACCGCTGTCTTTTGATAAAAAGCCTATTCAGCAGAATTCAATACAAAAAACTAATCCTGCAGGAAATATTCAATATAAGCCTGATGTGTTTTTGAAGAATATGGCTTTAATGTCACTAAACAGATTGCCTAATATTTCTTTTACGGGCAAAAGTTATGAAAAAACTCTCGAGGAAAACTATTTTAAACTTCCGCAGGGTGCCTCTCCTGATATCTTTCAAAAAGCCAGTGCCGCTAATTTATATGCAGGAAATGATGTTCTTGTGACAGCTCCTACCGGAACCGGAAAAACCGCTATTGCTCTTTATGTAATTACTAAAAATCTTGAGGAAGGTAAAAAAACTTTTTATACAACTCCGTTAAAAGCATTAAGTAATGAAAAATTCAGGAATTTTCAAAAGATTTACGGGGAAGAAAATGTCGGGCTTATTACCGGAGATACAAAGATTAATAAAGATGCTCCGATAGTAATTATGACAACTGAAGTTTACAGAAATATGATTTTCGGAGAACGTTTTAATGAACATAATCCGATTTTGGATAATTTGAAAACGGTTGTTTTTGATGAGCTTCATTATCTTGGAGATATGGATAGAGGAGGCGTCTGGGAGCAATCAATAATCCTTTCAGACCCGAAAACACAACTATTATCACTTTCTGCAACTATAGGTAATAATGAGGATGTAGCACGCTGGATGGCTCGTTGCCGGGATTTAGGATATTCAAGATATTTTGCAAATTCCCTTAACCCGCAAGGCAAAAGTTCAATATTTGACCATCCTTTGAAAACATCATTCAGGACACTTAATCTTGTTAATGTGCCTTCCGAATACAGACATGTGCCTTTAGAGTTTGAAAATGTTCTGATGAGCGGAAGTAAAAAACAGATTTCAAAACCTAAAAAGGACAAGCACGGTAATGTAATTCAGGATAGAAGAATTCCTGTGCCGCAGAATGAGGATTATCAAAGAATGGTCACGATGCTTAAGAAAAATGACCAACTTCCTGCAATATTTTTTGTATTTAACAAAAAAGGAAGCAAGGCTATTCTTGAACATCTGGCAAAATTCGGTGAAAAACTCAATAGTGAAAGCGAAATTGAGCAAATTAAAGAAACTATTGAACGCTATAAATCCGAAGGTAAATATCTCGGCGAAACATTAAATATGAAAGCCCTCTATAAAGGTTATGCAATTCATAACGCAGGGCTTTTGCCGACACAAAAAGAACTGATTGAAGAACTTTTCCAGAGAAAGTTAGTTAAAGTTGCAATAGCAACGGAAACACTCTCTGCAGGGATAAATATGCCTGCCAGAACAACAGTCATAAGTTCCTATATAAAACCAACCTCAGATCCTGATGCTGTCGGCGGAAGACGTGAGCTTACACCGAATGAGTTTCATCAGATGGCAGGTCGTGCCGGAAGACGCGGTATTGATAAAATTGGCTATTGCTACACCATGAGTATGGATTCTAACCAGAAGGCAGAGTTTGATTTCCTTATAAGTTCAGAGCCTAATGAATTGAAAAGTGCATTCAATCCTGATTATTCTTTTGTTGCAGGGTATTATGATTCTTGTAAAACCGATGATTTTATAAAAGAAATTGCCGATAAATCCTTCTATACATATGATAGAAACGGAGATATCTCAGCAAAGAAAAGTAAAGAATTTTTGAAAAACTTCGGTACAAAACGGAAAGTTTTAAGAAAATTTGATTATCTGGATTCTGCTCACAATTTGTCCACTAAAGGGAAACTCCTTGCAAAGCTTAACGGATATGAACAGATTCCTGTTATAGAAGCTGTTGTTACGCAAAAATTCGGCGGGATGAGTCCTGTGGAACTTGCAGCGGCCGTCGGAACAATGGCTAATATTCAAATAAAATATAAGCCGAAGAATCCTCTCGGTGAAATTAGAGAAAAACCTCAATTTTCACATCCTAATAATGTAATAGATTATTTTGTGACAAAGCAGGAAAATGTTTTGAAAAAATACAATGATGATATGGCAAAGATTGATGAAGATTTCAGAGAAGTCGAAATTGATACCAGAGCAACAAACCATATTTATGACTGGGCAGCTTTGAATAATGAAAATCAGGATTCAACAGAAAATTGGGCGAAACTAATTGAAAATTCCAAAGCTAATCCCATTAGAGATGAAGGCAGTTTGTTTAAGGAAATTACAATGACTGCGGATTTACTTAAGCAGATTATGGAAATTTCTGAAGAAGGACTTTATCTTGCTGAAAATAAACTTGAGGCAAGATATTATTCAGAATTGAAAGAAACGGCTAAGGAAGCAGTTAAACTAATTGCGAGAGAACCCGTAACAGCTTAATGTTTCTTCATAAACCTCTGTAAACTTCTTAAAATACACGTTAAAATATTTATAGGCATTATATTGTTACGGGAGTTTAGAGAATGAAGAAGTTTGCATGTTTATGGCTTTATATTGTTGCAATAGTAGCCTCGTTGGGCGGATTGTTATCAGGTTATGATACGGGTGTAATATCCGGAGCCTTACTTTTTATTAATGAATCGTGGAATTTGTCTGATTCAATGCAGGGCATACTTGTAAGTTCCGTTTTAATTGGTGCGGTTATAGGTGCAGCTACAAACGGAATTCTTGCAGATATTTTCGGACGTAAAAAAATTATTATGGCCACAGCAATTATTTTTATAGTTGGTTCTATTCTATGCGGTTTGGCCCCGAATATTTATGTGTTGATTTTATCGAGAATTTTAGTCGGATTAGCAGTTGGTATTGTTAATTTTGTTGTTCCTTTGTATTTGTCTGAAGTTTCACCGAAAGCTTTGAGGGGAACCTTGGTATCACTTTATCAATGGGCGATTACAGCAGGTATATTATTTTCTTATTTTATAAACGCGGCATTTGCAGAGGCGGTATATAGCTGGCGTTGGATGCTGCTGGCAGGCGTTCTGCCTGGTACGGTGCTGTTAATAGGTATGTGTTTTATGGGGGATACCCCACGATGGCTTGTAAGTAAAAACAGAGATGATGAAGCCAAAAAGGTATTCAAGAAAATTGAACCTGATGCTGATGTGGAAATGGAAATTCAGCACATAAAGGAGACTATTAATGCGGAAAGCGGTGAATCAAATAAGAAATTCAGATTCAGAAAATGGATGATAATGCCGTTTGTTGTCGGAATTGGTATAATGTTTGCTCAGATTTGCACAGGTATAAACACTATTATTTATTATGCACCGACTATATTTAAAAATGCCGGTTTTGATTCTAATTTAAATGCAATATATGCAACAACAGGTATTGGTGTTGTAAATTTCTTAATGACGATAGTTGCAATATATTTTACTGACAGATTGGGCAGAAAACCTTTGTTATATTTTGGTTTGACAGGTGTAATGCTTAGTTTGCTTGCACTGGGCAGTGCTTTCGCTTTTGAATCACTCCTCGGTGATAATTTAAAATGGGTTGCTGTCGGCAGTCTTGTAACATATATCATTTGTTTTGCAATGAGTTTGGGGCCTATCGGATGGATTATTGTATCAGAAGTTTTTCCTCTGAAAATTCGAGGGATTGCAATGAGTATTTGTACGGTTGCCAACTTTGCATTTAACTTTTTTGTCGTTGGAAGTTTTCCTGTACTTATGCACAGAGTCGGAGGTGCCGTAACTTTCTGGGGTTTTGCAGTTGTTTCATTCCTGTGTATAGTATTTGTTTACTTCTTTGTTCCGGAGACCAAGGGTATTTCGCTGGAGCAGATAGAATCGAACTGGTTAAAAGGCGTTAAGCCAAGAAATTTTGGGAAAGAGGTGTCTGAGTAAGTTAGTTAAACGAGACCTTCCTTTAAAGCTTTTACTGCAGCCTGCGTTCTGTCATCTACAACAAGTTTTTGTATAATATTGCAGACGTGGGCTTTTGCTGTGTGTTCGGAGATTGTAAGCTCCTGTGCGATTTCATTATTGGATTTACCGTCAACAACAAGTTTTAGAACTTCGTATTCCCGTTGTGTAAGATTTGCGTGCTGTTCTTTGAACATTGCTCTGGACATTTGACGCGGCGGAACTACTCCGCAATTTTTTTCTCTCAAGATAGGAACGGCCTGTGGATCAAGCCACATTGCACCGTCTTTGACTGTTCGTACAATCATTTTTAGAATTTCAATGTTTATATCTTTCATAACATATGCACACGCACCGGCATGAAGAGAATCAATGACTTCCTGTTCTGACAAATGCGATGTAAGTATTATAATTTTGGCACTGCTGCTGTTTTCAATAATTCTTTTTGTGGCTTCAATTCCGCTTATATCAGGAAGTCCTATGTCCATTAGCACAACATCAGGATGTGAAATTTTATAATTTTCAATAGCTTCTTTTCCGCTCTGGGCTTCTGAAATTACTTCTAATTCTTTGTGCTCTTCAAACAAAGATTTAAGACCTACTCTCATAAGTTTATGATCTTCTACTAAAAGAATTCTGATAGGCGTTATCGGCATGGTTTTCTCCCCTGTTTATACTGTTTTCCTATCATATATATAACCCTGCGGATTTGCATTTTAATCACTCCAGTAAAATTTTATTTTACTAATATTAATGTTTTATGAATTTGGATTAAAAAGTTAATAGAGAGGATAAATTGTGATGGGATTGTATTTAATTTTTATTCTTAACAAAAATTTTATCTTTTAACAGTAGTATTTTTTTTATTTTGGTTTATCATGTACATTGATAGGATTACGTGAAAGGTAATTTAAAAAAAGGTTTTATTATGAAATATTCAAGATACTCAACCATTATTGTAGGAAGCGGTATTGCAGGATTATATGCAGCTTTGAAAATTGAGCAGCAGGCAAACCTTCCTGACGGCATTTTGCTTCTGACAAAATCGAAACTTGGAGAAAGCAATTCACGCTATGCTCAAGGCGGCATGGTTGCAGTTTTGAAAGAAAATAAAGCAGATTCTACTGCCTCTCATATTAGTGATACTATTAAAGCCGGAGCGGGACTTAGTGATTTTAATACTGTTAAATTTATTTCAGAGCATTCTGATACGGTAGTGAAGGATTTACTAAAGTTTGGCGTTGAATTTGACCGTGATGAAAATAATAATTTATGCTTTACAAGAGAAGCTGCTCACAGTGTAAGAAGAATCCTGCATTCAGGCGGGGATGCTACCGGTAAAATGATTGAAAAAGCTCTTTGCAGAAAAGTCAAAGAAAATTCTAATATTGATATTTATGAAGAGGGCACGGCAGTTGAACTTCTTGTCAACGGAAAATCCGAATGCAAGGGTATTCTTGTATTTAATAATTTTACGCATGAATATGAGGCGGTTTATTCACCTGTTGTTATTCTTGCAACAGGCGGTATCGGTCAGTTATATAAATATACAACCAATCCTGCAGGTGCAACCGGTGACGGGCTGGCACTTGCTTATAACGCAGGAGCTGTTATGCAGGATATGGAATTTGTACAGTTCCATCCGACTGCACTTGCATTTGATGACGATGTGAACAGATTTTTGATATCAGAAGCTGTCAGAGGCGAAGGGGCAAAACTCGTTGATGCTGACGGAATTGAATTTATGCATAAGTATGACGAACGCAAAGAACTTGCCCCGCGAGATATTGTTACCCGTGCGAATTTTAATGAAATGCAGGAACATAGCCTTGATAATGTATATTTGAATGCAACTTGTATTGATAAAGATGTTCTTTTTAAACGTTTTCCTAATATCGCTAATAAATGCCTTGAACACGGAATCGATATTTCAAAAGATTTTATTCCTGTTGCACCTGCTGCTCACTATTTTATGGGCGGTATTAAGACAAATGTTGAAGGTGAAACTACTATAAAAGGGTTATTTGCTATTGGAGAAGTCTCGTCAACAGGCCTGCATGGAGGTAACAGACTCGCTAGCAACTCACTTTTGGAATGTGTTGTTTGTGCTTATGAAACCGCAGAGTTTTTGAAAAAAGAACCTCTTGTTTCGCCTAAACAGATTGACGGTGAAATTAAGTCTATTATTGACCGATACGCTGAAGATGATTTTGATTTTGAACCTGTTGATGTCGATGCTTTAAAAGCCGGATTAAAAGATATAATGTGGACTTATTGCGGAATTCTTCGCAGTGAAAAATCTCTTATTACCGCCCTTGAAAAATTGGAAGAGTTAAAAAATAAATTCCCGAGACAGGATAAGTGTTTGAGCAAAGAAGAATATGAGTTTAAAAATATGCTTATTGTTGCAAAAATAATTGTTAATTCGGCTCTCAATCGTAAAGAATCAAGGGGAGCTCATTACAGGCTTGATTATTTGAATACTAATGAGGAATGTATTCACAGCCATATTTCTAAAAAAGACGGAGAATTAGATTTTGTTAAGTAATTTTTATATAGAAAAACATGTAAAGGATGCATTGCAGGAAGATATCGGGTTTGGTGACATTACAACGGAAAATCTTGCAGAGGACGGCGATTTTCTGAAAGCTGAATTGAATACACGTAATGAAGGAATTCTATGCGGAACAGATGTTTTCAAGACTGTTTTTAAAATTTTGTCAGATGATGTTAAAGTAAAATTTCATTTTAAAGATGGTGATATAATTAAAAAAGGCGACAAAATTGCCGATTTGGAAGGTCCTGCAAAATATCTTCTCATGGGAGAACGTGTTGCTCTTAATTATGTTCAGCGAATGAGCGGAATTGCTACAGAAACAAAAAAATATCAAGATGCAATAGGAAATTATCCTGCTAAAATTGTGGATACCAGAAAAACTACCCCTAATTTCAGAGCTTTTGAAAAATATGCTGTTTTTACCGGCGGCGGGCATATGCACAGATTTAACCTTTCTGACTGTGCTATGATTAAAGATAATCACATTCGTCTTGCAGGAAGTATTACAAAAGCAGTTAACAAATTGAGAGATAAAATTTCTTTTACTCATAAAATAGAAGTAGAATGTGACACTTTTGAACAGGTTAAGGAAGCCGTTGCTGTCGGTGCGGATATAATAATGCTTGATAATATGGATTTGGAGACTATGAAAAGTGCCTGTGATTATATAAATCACAGAGCTATCGTTGAAGCCAGCGGGAATGTTACGCTTGCAACTGTTAATAATATTGCAGCATGCGGTGTTGATATTATTTCATCAAGTGCCATTGTTGCAAAAGCTCCGACATTGGATCTGGCATTAGATATGTAGTGTATATATAAAGTGTAGTAAAAACACTAAATGTTAAGAGGTTTAAGATTTAGTGTTTTCTTTTGTATCTTATATTTTACTTATTTTTATAAAAATAATTGTAAACTTTCTTAAAATTATTAGCAAAAAAAATTTTGCTTTGATTTAAAATAAATGTACAGACAGTTAATTTAATGGTGGGACATGAAAATTAATTCAATATCAAATGATTTTACCCTGAAATCGGGTTATTTAGAGGTCTATAAAGACCCGCATAACTCAAAGGATACGAGTGTGGGTTTGTGTGGAAAAAATAATAAGGAATATAATGTATCGTTTAACGGCGGCTTACCAATACAAAGTGAGGCTGCCGTTAATGCTATTAAGTCAAAAAAGATGAAAGCTCTTGATTGGCTCTTGAAATTTGTAAAAGACCACAATGTTTCAGGCAGTGCATTGATGGCGTTATTCCTTGCAGGTGTTTTAAGACCGCTTACGATTATGGCACTTCCGGGCAAAAAAGATAAGGAAGATAAAATTTATGCTTCCGGTCACTCAATAGCTTCCGGCTTAATCGGTTTCGGTGTTTCAACGGTGTTGACTACTCCTTGGGACAACGGAGTTATGTCGGTTATGCAAAATTATCAAAAGCACTATGATACAGTAATTAAAAATATAAAAGATGGAACTAATGAAGAACCTGAACCTTTGAAATACAAGTTTGATATTTTAAATAAACGTTATGAAAGACTTGTAGAAATTGCTAAAGAACAGGGTACAAAGGCAACGGCTCTTGAAAAGAGAATGCTCAAAAAACAAATCGATAATATGGGCTTGATGATGAAAAACATTACGGAATGGGCAATCGCAGTTCCCCGTTCAATTCTTACAATCGCACTTATTCCGCCGATTTTGAAATATGTATTCGGAGTAGAAAAGAAAAAATCAGAGCCGGCACCGGTAAAAAAACATTCGGAAGAAGTGTTAAATAATGTCGAAAATTACAGAAAGATGACCGGAATGCCGTCTAAAGATTTTTATTCCAGTTTCCGTTTTGAACCGAAGTGGTTTAACCAGGCAAAAGGAGGTAACAACTAATGCAAGTTTTAATGAATACAGTATCTCCAAAATATAACACATATAATAATTTTAATAATACTAATAAACAACAGTATAATCAGCAGCCGTCATTCGGGGCAAATACCGATGAAGTTGTTATTAAGGTAGTAAAAAAATCTAATTTCCTTAAAAAAACAATAACAGCAATAAAATCTGTTCCGAAAAAACTTACACAGGCATCGGCCTGGCTTGTTCCTAAACTTTTTGATAACAAGTTTATGGATAAGTTGTCTGTAAAATTACAGAACAGCGATAACTTATTCAAGCATTTTCTTGCAATAGGCTCTGCTATTACGAGCGGTATGTATATGTATAAAACTCTTCAGAATGACAAGTTAGATAAGGACAGAAAAAATACGCTCGCAGTTAATCAGTTCTTAACTTTTGTTCTCTCAACTGCCGGTGCTTATGCTATTGACGGTTCTATAAATGACTGGTGGCAGAAAATGACAGCAAAATATGCTGCCGCTTCTCTGGAAGATAAAACACTTTTAGATGATTTTGTGAAAGAGTTCAAAGAAGCAAAAGAAGAAAACAAGAAAATTAAAGCATTTAATAAAACAGCGTCAGCAGCAGATAAGAAAGATTTGAAATCAGTAAGAGCAGATGCCTTTATAAAAGATCGTCTGGGAAAATATCTTGTTGACGCAAAAGACAGAAGTCTGTTTATGGACAGGATTAAAGGTATGAGTTTCTTGAAATCAATGCTTGTATTTGCACTTGTTTACAGATACATTGTACCGGTTGCAGTTACAAAACCTGCAAATATCCTTTGTGAAAAATATCTTGCTCATAAGAAAAATGAAGAAAAAGATGACGATTAATTTTAATTTATAAAAGAACGGGTTGAGTTTATTCAACCCGTTTTTTATCAAAATAGCAAATTTTAAATTTAGAGGTTTTCTAATTCATATGCTAATAACCCCTGTCTCAAATTGTAATTATAACACAAAACCTTCTTTTCAGAGCAATTCAAGAGTTGTTCGGGATAAGGTTGGCAATCTTTTATATCGAAATACTACTAACTTTTTCCGCAGTGATTTGAATTGGGAGGCATTTGTCAGTTTTTTACGCAAGAAATACCGGAATGCAAACAAAGTTAATACTTATTGTTTCGGATGTTCAGACGGGTCGGAGCCGATGTCATTGGTTATGCTATTGAAAGAGCGGTTTCCGAATAGTAATGCAAAGTTTTTCCCAATACAGGCAAAAGATATTGATAGTACCGTAATATACGCCGCAAGGGGCAGTTATATATCTTTAGGAATATATGATTATACAATGATAAATATGTTTACCGGACAAAAGTTTCAAAAGTATTTTAAAATGCCAAATATGGCATTTGGAGAAGACCCTATTCCGGTAAAGAAAATGATGGATTTTAACAGATATATTCAATATTCTGTCGGCAATATCAGTCATGGTATTTCAACTATTCCTTCTGAAAATTCTATTGTAATGTGTCGAAATTTCTGGCCGTATTTACGCTCAAATTCTGACAGATTAATGCTCGTAAAACAACTAGCCGCACAGTTGAGAAATAATTGTACTATTGTTGTAGGAAATTATGACAGAACTGCCGGAGTACATAATCTCCTAAAAAGTGTTGGTTTTACCCCAGTAGAAGGTGTCGCTAATGTTTTTGAAAATAAATCGAGGCTTGTTACTTTATTGTAAACTTGCTAAAAAAACGCATTTGTAGTATATTCAAATCAGTGGTAATAAGTGGAAGATAAAAAGTAAATTGGATTTAGAAGCGATAGCAAAAGAATGCAATTTGTTTGATGTCAGTGCGGATTCGGGTCTCGAAAATGTTATCCGCAAGATTAACTCTCTTGACGAACGATATGAAAGGGATAATCTGGTTCTTATATACAATTACTTTTTGACTGTTTGCAAAGTTCCAGAGATACTGATGACAATTATTCAGTGTATTGACAGATTTAGAGATAAGTCTTCGTTAAGTCCGCTGTTAGATATCCTTTTATGGAAAATTGACGGCGACGAGTTAAAAAAAGAAAATTTTATTAATGTAAGGGTAATGGCGGCAAAAGCTATAGCCAATATAAAGGATACTTCTGCTGTTACTCCGCTATTGTATTGCTTGAATAATAAGGATGAAAACTACAAGGTTCGTTTTGCATGTGCGGATGCACTCGGCAGAATCGGGGACAGATATGCTGTTGCACCTTTGATTGATGTAGTTAAAGATGAGGATGAGCGTTCCGTTTATCTTAGAGAATCTGCGGCATCTGCTCTTGGCATGCTCGGAGATTTGAGAGCTGTTGATCCGCTTGTCAGTATTCTTGAAACTAAACAGGGGATTATTGATAAATTTACATTTTTGAAAGAAAGAGTTATTGAAGCACTCGGAAAACTTCGTCTTGATAATAACGATAGAGTTTTTAATGCATTAAAAAGTTCTTTGATGGATGAATCTTCTCAGATCAGGATTAATGCCATTGAGGCTCTTATGGACTCAGACCATCCTGAAGCTTATGATGCCATAAAGAGTTGTTTGAATGATGTAAATGACGAAGTTAAGAAAAATGCCCTGATTGCTTTATATAATATGGTCGGAAGGCGTATTCTTGATGAGGTTATAAGAGAAACTGATTATCCGGATGTATTAAAAGTGGAAGCTGTTTCAATTCTGGAAGAGTATGAGCATGATGATGAAGATGAATTGACACAGCGGGTTCGCAGGGAGCTTGATGAGTAGTAGTAATAGTGCAGTTATCCTTTTGTCCGGAGGTTTAGATTCCTTGGTGAGTCTCGGGCTTGTAAGAAATGAATATGAAAAAATTCTCGCTTTGACTTTTGATTACGGACAGAAGGTCTTTAAGCAAGAAGCTGCTGCTGCTGAAAAAATATCGGAATATTATAATATAAAGTGTGAAATTATTAAGCTTGATTGGCTTAAAAATATTACAAATACAGCACTTGTTTCGGATAATGAAGTTCCTGAGAATATAACGGATTACACCCTATCAATGAAATCTGTATGGGTTCCTAACAGAAACGGTTTGTTTTTAAATATAGCAGCCTGTTATGCTGATTCTTTCGGGTACTCTGATATTATCATCGGGGCAAATAAAGAAGAAGCCGCAACTTTTTCTGATAATACCGAAGAGTTTGTAAATAGAGTAGCCGCCGAATTTGAATATTCAACTCTGGTAAAACCGAAAGTCCGTGTTCCGTTGATAAAGTATGATAAACGAAAAACAGTTGAACTTGCACTGGAGCATAAAATGCCTCTGGATCTTGTATGGAGCTGCTACAATGATGGGGAAAAACACTGCGGAAAATGCGAATCCTGTATCCGTTTAAAAGCAGCACTGCAAGCCTGTGGGGATTCGTACTTTATTAACAGACTTTTTTAGGTTATAGTAAAGATTATGATGAAAACAAAACTAATAGAAAAAGAAATTAAATACGAAGGCTGGCAGCTTTCCCCGCACTGGATTTATAAAAATTTTAAAATTCAAGGTGATGCAACTGTTGCTTTTATCGGCGAATGCGAGGTTAAGCTGGATGAGATGGTTGATATTGAAGATGTTATTAACAATGAACCTATCTACAGTAAATCAATGCTGAGTTTTATCTCGGAACAATTTAATGTTAATCTCGTTGAAGGTGTTTTCAGGCAGAGGTTATTAATTTGTAAAATAAAAGAAGCTCTTGAAGCAAGAGGAATTTTTGTAGTTAGAAGCGGTGACGATTTATTTGTTGACGGGAAAAAATTGACAGTTTCCATCGCGACTAAATCCCTCACTTCAATACTTATTCATACAGGTGTGAATATTGATTCAACAGGTGCACCGGTAAAAGCCTGCGGATTAATGAATGATCTGGGTATCAATGATATTGAAAATTTTGCACTGGAAGTTATGAAAAATTATTCTGAAGAAATTGATGATATAATATTGGCAAGTACAAAGGTTAGAGGAGTATAATTTATGAAAAATGAAGACTACTCACAGCAAACGCAGTCAAATTCCCATATAAGCTATAAAGATTATAAAAAAATGCTTAAAGATTCCAATAAAAAATATGCATTTAAGCTTTTCTTCTGGGCTTTTTGTGTTTTACTTTTAATCTTTCTCGGAATAGCAAAAACAATGTCGCCTGATGTTGACATTACACTCGGCGATGAGAGTAATAATGAAATGAGTATTGAAAGTGAGGATTACTATACACCCCGCGGAGAAATTGACGACAGGTTAAGAGATATTCAGATGGAAGATGAGCTATCTCCTGCAGGTTCTGAATCTTTAGAAGTTGAAGATGGTGAAAAAGTTTCTATTCCTGAGCATACTAACAGATTTGAGGGAACTGAAAACAAATTACCTGAAGAACTTCTCGGCCAAAAAGCCGTAAAAGATGTTGTAGGGTCTGTTCAGTCACCGGTTGAGGGCTTGAATAGACAGGATACTTCTGCTCATCAGGTTCAGCAAAATCATCCTTCTCAAACCGCAGCCCCTGCTCCGGCAGCAGCTCCGACACCGGCAGTCCCGACAGTAACAGCAAGAGTTATTGTTGGAAATTATCCGACAACCGAACAGGCGGAAGTTGCTAAAGGAATTTTGCAGGAAGCCGGACTCGGGGTTACTCCGTTTGTAAGAAAAATGGGCAGCGGATATACTTTGCAGGTCGCCTCTTACAGTTCAAAAGAAAAAGCTATGAGTGTTGCTGAGAGTCTTTTGAACCAGAATTTCCCGGCAAAAGTTGTTGTAGAATATAAAAATTAGGGTTTGCACAGCTTGTACGTTTGTGTTAAGCTGTGTGCATAAGGAGAAGCTATGGAAAGTTTAAGAGATAAATATGAAGTTGTTATAGGTTTGGAAGTTCATGCACAGTTGAAAACCAAATCAAAAATATTTGCCCCTGACGGTACTGAATTCGGTAAAGAACCAAATTCTGAAACAAGTGCTATTACGCTCGGTATGCCGGGTGTTTTGCCTGTTTTGAACAGAGAAGTTGTTAATATGGGAATTTTAACAGGGCTTGCTTTGAACTGTGAAATTCCTTCAAGATGTAAATTTGACAGAAAACAGTATTTTTATCCTGATTTGCCGAAAGGGTATCAAATTTCACAGTATGATGAACCTATTTGTGTAAACGGTCATATTGATATTAAAGGTAAAAGAATCGGTATAACAAGAGCTCATTTGGAAGAAGATGCCGGCAAATTGGTTCATGCAGGTTCTGCAGGTATTGCAGGTTCAAGCTATTCTCTTGTTGACCTTAACAGAGCCGGAACTCCGCTTTTGGAAATAGTTTCCGAACCTGATATGAGAAGTTCTGATGAAGCAAGAGCTTATATGGAAGAACTTAGAAATATCGTAAGATATATTGGTGTCTGCGACGGTAACCTTGAAGAAGGTTCAATGAGATGTGATGCGAATATTTCTATCATGCCTAAAGGTTCAAAAGTTTTCGGAACACGTGCTGAAATCAAAAACGTAAATAGTTTTTCAGCTTTACAGAGAGCTATTGAATATGAAATTGACAGACAGATTGAAATTGTAGAAGAAGGCGGTCAAGTTGTTCAGGAAACCAGACTCTGGGACGATAACGCAAGAGAAACCCGCTCAATGAGAGGTAAGGAAGATGCTCATGATTATAGATATTTCCCTGAACCTGATTTAATGCCTCTTGAAATTTCGAGAGAGTGGGTTCAGGAAATTAAAGACAAAATGCCTGAACTTCCGGAACAAAAACGCCAAAGATATATGGGGCTTGGCTTGAGTGAATATGATGCCTGTGTTATTGTTGAACAAATGGGACTTGCTCTTTTCTTTGATAAAGTTCTGGAACTAGGAGCTACTCCGAAAATAGCTGTAAACTTTATAATGGGTGAAATTGCGGCTTATCTAAAAGAAGAACACAAAGAAATAACTGAAACAAAGTTAACTCCTGAAAACCTTGTTGAATTAATTGCGTTAATTGAAAAAAATACAATTTCTAATAATATAGGTAAGCAAATTATCGTTGATATGATGAAAGATGGTACTAAGGCTTCTGAAATTGTTGAAAAACGCGGTTTGAGTCAAATTTCAGATGAAGGTGCCATTAAAGAAGTGTGTGAAAAAGTTGCTGCGGCTCATCCGAATGAAGTTGCGGCTTACAAAAACGGTAAAGTCCAGCTTTTGGGCTTCTTTGTCGGTCAGGTAATGAAAGAAACCAAGGGACGTGCTAATCCGAAAGCCGTTAATGAACTTATGAAAGAAATTCTGGGATAGGCAGGTTTTACCTGCTTTCCCTTTTTTAGGAGTTATATTTTAAAGGTAAATTATGTTTTTTAAAAAAGATGAAAAATCCAGTATGGAACAGGAAATTTTCGAACAGGCAGCTGTTCTGGATAATCTCCTGAAAACTCACGTTAATGACAATAATTATATTCTTTTTGATATTCCTACTGATATAAAAAAGATAGTAATTGTCGCAAGCGGTTCTTCTTACCATTGTGCCAGATATGCTGCTGATTTGTTTGGTAATGTTGCGGATATTGAGGCTCGTGCAATGTATTCCAGCGAATTTTTATTAAAATCGGTTGTTCCTCACGCCAGTGATATTTTATACGTATTTATTACACAGTCGGGAGAAACTTCTGACACCAACAATGCATTAACAAAAGCTAAAGAATTTGGAATGCGGACTCTTTGTATTACTAATAAAAAGGATTCAACAATTTGGCAGGCAGCAGATTTTAAAATAGATTGCTGTGCGGGTGAAGAAAAAAGTATTGCCGCTACTAAATCTCTTACAACTCAGATGCTCTGCTGTACTCTTTTGGTTTTAAAATATGCTGCACATAAGGGAATTGATATAGCTCCTTATCTTGAAGATTTGAAAGCCCTTTCTAACGCTGTTTTAGATACTTACGGGCTTCATAATGAAATTAAAAAGGTCGCAAAACCTCTTTCAAAGTTCAAAAATCTTGTAGTAACTGCTGATGGAATCTCTTATGCGATTGCAAAGGAAGCTTCTTTAAAAATAAAAGAAACTTCTTATATAAATGTTTATTCAAATATTCTCGGTGAATTTATGCACGGACATGTTGCCGTATTAAATAATCATATTGCACAAATCCACATATCTGTCGATGATTTGAGTTATACAGCAATAAAAAATTTGAATAAAATTCAGGAAGATTATAATCCGCTTTTATGTATTATAGGTAATTCAAATGAAAAAGTTGAGGCTGATTATAATATAAATATTTCCTGCGAAAGTGAAATTGTCAAAATCTTTTGTATTGTAGTAATTATTCAGCTTCTTGCATTGGAAATAGCGAAGTGTCTTCATAGAAATGTCGATAAACCGCATGGACTTCATAAAGTTGTGAAGTAGAAAAAACTTTACAGGATTTCTAACACTCAAAAAGGTTCTCATATTGAAATTCTTATGAGAGGTTTAGATTTTGCCCAGACTTTTTAAAAATTGTTACAACGATACATTATTTGTTTGATTATAACTGTGCGGATAATCCGAATAAAGAAAATGAAGATATTTTTAAGTTTGTGACACGATTCGTCAATAATAAAGGAACTTTATTCAGTGCCGGAAACTGGCGTACATATGAAATTCAAGATAGAGATACTCTGCTGGAGTATTGCAAAACCTCCGATACCGGTGATGAACGCGGTAGCGGTTCCTGTACCAGATTAATAGAGTATGACGGATGGGAAATTAGAGACGATTATCCATGGATAAGATAAATATTTCTAAAATTTAGAATTGTTTTAAGAATCTTACATCATTATTGAAGAATAATCTGATATCGTCGATTGCGTATTTTAGCATAGCTAGTCTTTCAACCCCCATACCAAAGGCAAACCCTGTATAAACATCCGGGTCAATTCCGACATTTTCCAATACGTTCGGGTCAACCATACCGCAGCCGAGAACTTCCAGCCAGCCGGTGCCTGAACATGTGCGGCAGCCTTTTCCTTCACACATAATACACTGAACATCAACTTCCGCAGATGGTTCTGTGAACGGGAAGAAACTGCTTCTGAATCTTGTAGGACGGCTTGAACCGAAATATATTCTGATAAATTCGTTCAATACCCCTTTTAAATCACCGAATGTGATGTCTTTGTCAACATATAAACCTTCAATCTGATGGAAGAAGTTATTCTTACGTGCATTTATATTTTCATTTCGGTAAACTCTGCCCGGTGAAATAACTCTGATTGGAGGTTTTGCATTTTCCATTGCATGAATTTGAGCACCTGATGTTTGACTTCTAAGTACAATATTTTGAGCGATTGTTGTGTAGAAAGTGTCCTGTACATCTCGTGCAGGATGGTCTTTTGGAACATTCAATGCATCAAAATTATAGTAATCAGTTTCTACTTCCGGAGATTGTGCATCAGGGACAACAGAAAATCCCAAACTTTGTAAACTTGCAACGATTTCGTTTGTTGTAGATGTTATCGGATGAACTTTCCCGCGTGGAATATATTTGCCCGGTAAAGTTACATCAAGCCTTTCTTTTGCAAGTTTTGCATCTAATTCTTTTTTGTAAAATTCTTCATGTTTTGTTTTTAAGGCTTGTTCTAATTTTTGAGTAATTTCATTTGCCAGTGAGCCAACTATACGTTTGTCTTCATCTGATAAATTTTTCAGGTTCTTTTTAATTTCATTAAATTCACCTTTTCTGCTCAAATATTTACTTCTTATTTCATCTAAGTCATTAATGCAAGATGCTTTTGTTAAATCAGATGTTGCGTTTTCGTATATTTTTTCCAGTTGTTCTTTCATTTCAGCCTCTTATCTGTATTTGTTGATTTCGTTGTGAGCTTTTTCTGCTCCTATTGTTGTTGCAATATCATGTCCCGGATAAACTTTTGTTTCATCTGGAAGATAGAACAACACATTTAAAATACTGTGTTTTAATTTTTGGAAGTTTCCGCTGTATAAATCAGTTCTCCCAAAACTATTGCAGAACAGAGTATCGCCCGAGAACAGAACACCGTTTCCGTAGATACAGGCTCCGCCTTCAGTATGTCCGGCAGTTTTAATAACATTAAATTCAAGATTCCCGATTTTAAATACAATGCCAGGAGCATAAGTTTTATCATATTTAGGAATACTCTCTACTTCTTGTGCAAATTGTTTTGCAAACTGATTAATGTTTTCAATCAGGATAATATCTTCAGTAGGAACATAAACTTCTGCTCCGAGAGCTTCTTTCATTTTATTTATGCCCAATACGTGATCAAAATGTCCATGCGTAATCAAAATATATTTTACATTTAGCCCCATACTGTTGACATCCTGAATGATTTCCGGTTTGTAGCCGGAACAATCAATCAACATAGCTTCTTTTGAATGTTTATCAATTACAAGATAGTTATTTGTATCAAGTGGTCCTGCCTGATATGTATTTATAAGCATCCTATCTCCTTACAAGTTCAAAAATATCTTTACAAGTTTTAAATAATTCTTCAGCTTTATCGAGTGCTACCATATTCGGTCCGTCGCATAATGCCTTATCCGGATCGGGGTGAATTTCAAAGAAAAGAACATTTGCACCTGCTGCCATTGCAGCTTTTGCCAAAACCGGAACAAATCTTCTGTCACCTCCCGAAGAACATCCGTTTGCTCCGGGAAGCTGCACACTGTGAGTGGCATCAAATACTACAGGATATCCGAAACTTTGCATAATCGGAATTCCTCTGAAATCTACAACAAGATTATTGTAACCGAAGGATGTACCTCTGTCAGTTACAAGTATATTATTATTTCCGCTGTCTTCAACCTTTTTAATTAATGGTCCCATTTGTTCAGGAGCGAGAAATTGTCCTTTTTTAATATTAACTATTTTACCGGTTTTCGCAGCAGCAACAAGCAAATCTGTCTGTCTGCATAAAAATGCCGGAATTTGTAAAATATCTGCAACCTCGGCTGTAGCCGCAGCTTGATCCGGAGTGTGGATATCAGTTACTATTGGTATGTCAAACTCTTTTTTTACTTTTTCAAGCATTGTCAGGCCTTTTTCAAGTCCCGGACCTCTAAAAGAATTTATGGACGAACGGTTTGCCTTGTCAAAAGAGGATTTAAAAACAAAATTAATGTCAAGTTTTGTTGTTATTTCTTTTAATTTTTCAGCAGTTTTATTTAAAATTTCCTGACTTTCTATTGCACATGGACCGGCAAGAATTGTTAATTTATCACCACCGATTTCAAAATTGTTTAATTTAATTCTCTTCATATTCATACCACGCATATTATATAGGAAAAGTGTTTTATTTACAAGTAAAAATTTCGTAAAGAACAATAGCACAGGAGATACTGAGGTTTAGGGATTCAACATTTTGTGACATTTCTATTTTGACAGAATCTGTCGCAAAATCAATCAATGTTTGGCTTAATCCGTCGGCTTCGGAACCAAACATAATGATACACCTGTCTTTTGCAATAAAATTTTTTAATAAATTCTTCGCTTTTGGCAGCGTAGCAATTTTCTGATAGTCTGAAAATACCCGCATTTCGTTGATATTTTTTAGATTCACCACCGGAACTTTCCACAAATTCCCGACTGATGAACGGACACATTTAGGGTTATATAAATCTGCACAATCCCCGAAAAGAATAACTGCATCAAAATTAAATGCAGCAGATGTCCTTAATATTGTTCCGAGATTGCCTAAGTCCTTTATATTTTCCAGAAGTACAATTTTTTTGCAGTTTTTAATATCATTAATTGAAAAATGCTTTTGTTCAGCTACTGCTACTGCATCAGGTGCGGAATCAGCTGCTGAAATTTTCTTTAAAACGGCTTCTGTTGTAAGAATTAATTCTTTATTTAAAAACCGGTATTTGTTTGCTTTTTCTTTTAATACAAAAATTTTTTTTATATCAATACCGAATCGGAAGGCTTCTTCCACGGCTTTAAATCCTTCCAGAAGAAATAGGTTTGTTTCATCCCTGTATTTTTTCTGCAAAAGTTTTGCGGTTTCTTTGACAACGGTGTTGTTGACGCTTGTAATCTCCATCATTTAACCTCAAACTCTTTCAACCATTCTTTTTCCTGTTCTGTGAGCAGGGTATAATCTATAAGTTTTTTTTCAAAATTCATTTTTACAAAAGATGTTATTTTTCTGTTTTTCATATAGCATGAATTTTCTAATCTCACGCCGAAATGTTCTTTGTTATATAAGCCCGGCTCAATAGTAAAGCACATGTTATCCTCTATGTTTACTTTTGCAAGTTCATTTGGTGAAAGATTCGGCGGATATTCATGTACGCTTATTCCGATTCCGTGCCCGAGGCCATGATTAAACTCAAAGCCTTCTATTTGATTTTTTGCAAAGATTTCTCGTGCCAGTTTATCAATATCATAGCCGGTTGAGTTTTCCTGAATATTAAAATTATAAGAATTTAAAAAAGCTTTAAGAACAGTTGTGTAAACTCTTTTTTGTAAATTCGAAGGAGTGCCTTTTACAAATACACGGGTGATATCAGTGGCAAGCCCCCCTTCGTAGTAGGCTCCACAGTCAATTAAAACAAGTGAACCATCTTTTACTATTTCATCTTTTGAACATTTTGAATAGTGTGCAAGTGCCGAATTTTTATCCTTTGCGACTATCGATTTAAAACTCAGACTTTTTGCCCCAAATTTTTTGAAATATTCTTCCAGTTTTTGAGCAATGTCGTATTCTGATATGTTGTCATTTTTTTCTATGTAATCCCGTATTGCAGATACTGCCATATCAGTTCTTTCAAAACTTTTTATATAGTTGAAAATTTCAGCTTCATTTTTTACTGATTTCATTTTCTGAACAGGACTCTGTTTTAAAACGGCAATTCTTGAACCGGCCAGTTTGTAATCATAAGCACTGATGGAGCTTTTATCAACAAAAATTTGTCCTTTAATAAGTTTCAAATCCTGTTCAAATTTTTCCATATCCTTATAAATTGCAGAAAGTTTTTTACCTGCAATCGCCTTGGCCTTAACTTTTGCCGTATATGGTTTTGAAAAATCTCTAATGTTAAAAAGATAAGAAACTTCCTCTGCATTGGTAATTAAAATTGCGTCGTCAGGTGCCAGATTTTTTGTAATTTGTCTGAGTTTATCAGGTGTAGGGCGACCTGTAAATGCTATATTTAAAGGTTCAGCATTATCTTTAGGTGTTTCTTTGTTTATCGGAATTAATTCATTATCAAAAAGCTGTACTTTAAAATATTCCGAAAATTTTTCCACCCTGCTCCGGGAATTTTTCTTTGAGCAGATTCCTAGTTTTGCTTTTTTAGGTAATAATTTTTGCATTTCCGAAAGCATTGTCTGACCGGTTTGAAGTTTTACTACTGTTACTATATCAGGGTTAACTTCCATATCAGCCTGAATATGATATCTTCCGTCAACAAATAAATAAACATTATCCGCAGTCACAACAGCATCACCTGTTGAGCCTGAAAACTCTGTCAGTATGTAACGGGCATTTTCTGACAGCGGTGTATATTCTTCCAAAAATTCATTTGTAGAATTAACCAGCACGCAGTCAAGGTTGTTTACAGTTATAAACTTGCGGATATTGTTTAACATTTCCATAATTCTTACTTTTTATCAGTTACTACAATTAAGTGCCATCCGAATTGAGTTTGAACCGGTTTTGAGATTTCTCCTACTTCAAGTTCAAATGCTGCATCTTCAAATGGCTTAACCATCATTCCTTTACCGAAAAATCCGAGGTCTCCGCCTGCAGAACCTGACGGACATTGTGAATATTCAGCGGCGATAGCGGCAAAATCTTTTCCGTTAATTATTTCTTCACGCAATCTATTTGCCTCGTCTTCTGTTGCTACGAGAATATGGCTTGCTCTTACTTCCGTTGTCATAAATTTTACTCCTTATAATTTCTACAAGATAAATTATAGCAAAAATATACAAAAGAGAAAACCTGTTTGTGTGCTTCAAACAGGCTAAGTATATCTAACGTGAAATCTATTATAAAGAGTGAAGGATTTTTGTAGGGAATAAGCCCACCGTATTTTAAACCAAACCGCTCAAAGAAAAATCTTGTCGCAACCCCGAAAAAAGTGCCTGGATACAGTAAGCTTATAGTATAATAATAACCTATTTTTCAAGCCTTTTCACCCTTCTAAGGAGTGGACTTTTTATTATGTTCTAATATTTCATAATTAATACTAAAGTATTAGACTGTTTTAGAATTTATTAATCTGAGCATATTAACAGAAAATATGAGAATTACTCGCAAAAATAATATTTTTGATATCTTCCGTCATATATTTGTCTTATAAAAAGTTAGTATAAGAATAAATTGTTACTATTTTGCTCTTGCAAATTTTTTATTTTTATATTAAATTAAATTTTGTGCTGATGCTGCATGCGGAAGTAGCTCAGTTGGTAGAGTATCTGCCTTCCAAGCAGACTGTCGCGAGTTCGAGTCTCGTCTTCCGCTAATAAAGAACACTCATCTTAAGATGAGTGTTTTTTATTAGCCGGAATATAATGTGAGAAGGTTATAATTTGTGAGTGAGGAGCAAATTCAAAATAAATACTGTCTTGTGTTCCGTAAAAATTAATGAGGGTCTGTTTTATTTCAATTTTTTTTCTTTAAGTGCAAGAAAATGATCAATGTTTCTGTATTTAAATACTTTTGCAGGGTTTCCTCCCGCTATTGCGAAAGCCGGAATTTCTCCATGAACTACTGCACCGGCTTGAATGATTGCCCCCTCTCCGATTTTTGTTCCGGGTAAAATGATTACTTTAGCTCCAATCCAAACAAAATCTCCAATTTCTATATCTTTTGAAATAACGGTTTTGTCATAAGGAATGTCGTCTCCTTCATAATTATGACTATCTGATATAATCTGTGAATCAAATCCGGCAACAAAATAATTGCCCAGTACTACCTTACCTGAACCGCTGATATGCAAACCGTTTAATTTAACATTATTTTTTATAATTGTATTTTTGTTTACTGTAGAAAATTTCCCGCAATACAAATTTTTCCCGATAGCT
Organism: Candidatus Gastranaerophilales bacterium; assembly: GCA_944325865.1. Taxonomy (GTDB): domain Bacteria; phylum Cyanobacteriota; class Vampirovibrionia; order Gastranaerophilales; family Gastranaerophilaceae; genus Scatousia. The sequence goes on from CALVBS010000003.1 coordinate 121,166, forward strand.
TTTGCTGTAAATATTATTTGTATGCTGTTGCAAAATTGTCGAAATTTTATTCTTAATATTTTAATTGGAATTAAACAGGATAATAACTTAATCATATTTCGTGAATAATTATATTTATTGTAAAGTAATCTGTCAAGCACTTTTTTATATAAAGTGATTAGTAGGAGGTTTTTGAAATTTGCATTGTAAGCTATCCTTATAAAAAAGGAGATTTATGTTTCTTATTGATAAACATAATATAGGACTTGTGATACGTGAAGCTCGTAAAAAAGCCAGGCTAAAACAATATGAACTTGCAGAAATGGCCGGATTTACAGAGAAACATTTGTGCCGTATTGAAAACGGAAAGTATCTTCCTAAACTTGAACATTTTTTAATGTTAGTATCGATACTTCATTTGACATTAGATGATTTCGGGTTGAATGTTGAAGAAAATAAAATTTCTAAGGATAAACAATACCTGGTAAATAAAATTATAACAGCCGGTGAAGACCGTCTTAAGCTTTATCATGATATGCTTGATTATACAGATAAAATAATAGAGGTTTCTAAAACTAAAAATATTTAATTAATTTTACTTGTATTTCCTTTTTGCTCCTGATATTATTTTTGTAATAATTACTGAGGATATGCTGATGAGAGAAGTTATTGCAGAATTTTTGGAATATATTGATGATATAAAAAAAGTTTTAGTTTCAATACATTTTGATTTGATTCTTGAAGTTTTGGTTAATCTTATTGTCCTCGGAATACTTTTTAAACTGATAAATGTTCTGGAGGTCAAGCTTAAAACAAAATTCGCCAAAAATAAAAACGACCAGATTATTCAATTTATACCGGGGTTGTCGAGAATTTTAAAGTTTATTGTATTTTTTATAATGCTTGCCGCATTTTTACAAAACCATGGTTATTCCGTTTCGTCACTGATTGCCGGATTCGGAATTACAGGTTTGGCTGTAGGATTTGCTGCTAACGCTACGATTGCAAATGTTTTTGGTACTATTGCAATACTGTCTGATAAATCTTATCGTGTGGGTGATTATATTGAGGTTGGAACTATTGAAGGAACCGTTGATGATATTAATCTTCGCTCAACAAAAATCCGCACTCTTGATAATAAGCTAATTACTGTTCCTAATGGTAATATTGCCGGCGGTGATATTGTCAATGTTTCAAGAATTCATAAAAGGAGATTTTTTGAAACTTTCGGAATTACATATGATACTGATAATCAAAAACTTGAGCGTGCCATAAAAATTATTGAAGACATTTTTCAAAAGGATGAAGATGTTTATAATGACTATATTGTATTTTTGGATGAACTTGCGGACAGCTCAATTAATATTAAAGCACAGGCTTATGTAAGAACAAAAGATTTGAACAAATTCAGAAAAATTAAAGAACGTCTTATGCTTGAAATAGTTAGACAATACCGACATGAAGGTATTGATTTCGCCTTTCCTTCACGCTCTATTTATATGGTTAATAATGAAAATTAAGATTATTGCACTCGGTAAAATTAAAGAAAAATTTTTGAAAGATGGAACAGATGAATTTTTAAAGCGTCTTACCCCATATGCAGCTGTTGAGATTTTGGAGCTTTCTCCTATAGAAATAAAAGACGAAAATTTAATTGAAAAAGTTCTGGATGAAGAGGGTGAAAAAATTTTATCTCATATCAAGCCTCAATCGTATGTTATTACGCTTGAAATTCAAGGTAAGCAGCTTTCATCGGAAGAATTTGCTGAAAAAATTGAAGATTTGACTAATGAAGGGCTTAGCGAGTTAGTATTTGTAATCGGTTCTTCCTGCGGATTATCAAAGAATGTTTCTGCCCGTGCAAATTTTAAATTGAGTATGTCAAAAATGACTTTTTTGCATCAATTTGCAAGACTGCTTCTTGTGGAACAAATTTACAGAGCTTTTAAAATAATAAAAGGTGAAACCTATCATAAGTAATTTAATTTTCTTATGCTCTTGCGAAAGTTAAAAAAACTGCTATAATAAGCCTATGGAAGTAAATAAAATTACCTCAAATAAAGTAAATACACGTTATCTTACCGTAAAAAAAGAGAGTACAACCGCAGTATCTTCTGCCAATATTGACAGAAGTGATGCGTTAATGAAGGAGCTGAATATTATGGCGAATAGAAATAATATTTCTTTTAAAGGAAGTTTTGAGCTTAATCTTTCTACTGATGAGCTTGAAAAACGTACAAATAAAGACTACTTGATTACAAAAAAAATGCTTAAGGCAGATGCTCCTGAGTATTTGAATCTGGAAGAAGGTGACAAAGAAGCTCTTAAACACCTTGTAAAAGCCGCTTATATTCTTGAAGATATTAATATGAAGATTGATAATCCGCATAATATACCTTTTAGAGAGTATTTAAAAAGTGAAGTTGCAAAAGGAAATAAGAATGCAGAACTTACAAAAATACTTTTTGATGCTCAGAAGGGTATAAATGCGATAGATAATATGTCAAATAAAATCAATCTTGCAAAGGGATACACAGAACATCCGGGAAAGGGTGTTTATCCTGAAGATTTGTCAAAGGAAGAGTTTCATCAGATTTTGATTAAAATGTTGAACGAGGGTAAGGACGATGAAGTCAAAAAAATTCTGACACAGCGTTCTGTTGTTGAAAGAAATGGAGATGAACTCGTCGGAATTGACTACGTTGACAAGTTTAAGGAAGAATTTTCTCACATGGCGGATGAATTGGATGCAGCAGCAGAAACTTCTACTGACAGAAATTTTACAAAATATTTGATATTGCAGGCTCAGGCTTTAAGAATGGCAAATCCTATGCTTGATGCTTATGCGGATAAACAGTGGGCAACATTGCAGGACACCCCTCTCGAATTTACAATTACCAGAGAAAATTATGAAGATGAAATGACAGGAACTATTGTTGAGAATAAAGAATTGAGCAAAATGCTTGAAGAACGCGGAATTTCTCCTATTCCTAAAGATTTTCTCGGTGCAAGAGTCGGTATTGTAAATAAAGACGGAACGGAAGCTCTTATGGCGATTAAAAAGTATCTTCCGACACTTGCAAAAAATATGCCTTATGCAGATGAATATGAACAGAACATATCAACAGAAGGCGATACTAAACAAACAATGGTTGATGTTGATCTTGTAGCCGTAGCAGGAGATGTCGGAGCTTATAGAGGCGGGATTACTCTTGCAGAAAATCTCCCTAACGACGATAAGCTTTCTTTGCAAATAGGTGGCGGCAGACGTAACGTTTATCACAGACAAATAAGATTTATCAGTGATATGGCAAAACTTCAGGAGAGATTGGATGCTATTCTCGATAAAGAGCAGCATCAATATTATCTTGATGAGGCGGATCACTGGTTTACCATCGGGCATGAAAATGCTCATTCACTCGGTCCTAAAAAGGCTTGTGAAACACTCGGTAAGTATAGAAATATTGTAGAAGAGAACAAGGCTGATATGGGGTCTCTTGCCTTTGTTGATTTGTTGACGGAGCTTGGAATGTACACTCCTGAACAAAGAAAACAAATTATCGTAACAACAATGACCGATAATTTCCTAAAATCAAAACCAACCTTAAGTCAGGCTCACAGAGTCAGAACAGTTATGCAGAACAAGTATTTTGCAGACCGGGGAGGGTATGAGATTACACCTGAAGGCAAAATTCATGTAAATATAGATAAGGTTGTTCCGATTGCGAAAGAAATGCTGTCTGAAATTATAAGAATTCAACTTGACGGGGATTTCGAAAAAGCTGAAAAATATGTTAATGATAACTTTGTCTGGACAGATAATATGGAACTTATTGCTCAAAAATTGCAGAAAGTTAACAAAGCTCTTAACGGTAGAACCGAATCAGAGCTTGCCGAAAAACTTCTTTCTGAATAAATCTTAACAAAAAGGCAATTCTCCTGAATGAAAATCCTTTATATACATATAGGGGATAATTCAGGAGAATTTTTATGCCGGTAAATGGATCAGAACTAAATGCATCAGTAAGTACTTATCAGGGAATTGACGGCAGTAATACTACTATTGCCGGTCTTGAAGAAAAGATTATGGGGAAAAGAGGTTCGGCTTCTGTGTTTACAGGAATCGGGACTGATTTTTCGTCATATGCATCTTATGTTGTAGATTTTAAAGGAAGTTTTAATTATGACAGGAATGGAATATTAGGGCAAAATCTCAGGGTAAGAAATAATATCAAAACCAATAAACAAAGTACTACACAGGTTCGTTATTCGCCTCTGACTGTCAATGTTCCTGTAGGAGATAAGACTAGTGTTTACATAAATCCGCATTATTCTGGTACGATAAATTATCAAAGCGGTAAATGGACAAACAGTGCAGGTGTTTTTGCCGGTGTAACGCAAAAAATTGGCGATAATACAGCTATATCACTGGAGGCTCAACGTTATAACCTTCAAGATATAAAAGATAACTCTTCAAAAAACTGGAGTATCAATGCGATTGTAAGCTATAAGTTTTAATTATTTTCTTTTGAACTCAAGCTTAAATCCGAGTATATAAATCTTTTTATGAATTTTGTCAGACGAATTTCTAATTGAAAACAGTTTTTGAGAAAGAAATTTGAATCTGTTTTGCGGATTTATAACTGGACAGCCGAGAGCATTTTCTTTGTATTTTTCTTTTAAATGACTAAAATAAAATGATGAAATGTATTCCATCATAAACCCTGTTATTCTTGGATAAATATTATTATTGTTTTCTGTTTCTTTTTTTATTGTTAAATACGTTTCCTCTGTCCAATTTTCCTTGACCCAGTCTAAAAACATTGCATTTACTTCCTCTTGAGGCTTTGCAAGAAAATCAAACATTAGCGGGAAAATTTCTTCACAATATTCAAAAAAATCTTCCTTTTTCATTATAAACATATTATTAAAATAATAAATTTTTTCTTTTTGAAATTTTTGATACTGTTTGTATAATATTGGATGATATTTTGCAGAAAGATTTACTATTTTCTGATAACCGTCAAATGAATGAGGTTGTTTAAAAACGTCGGTTCCTTCTCGAAAAACTGTTTCATATTTTGAAAATATTTTATTTAAACATTTATTGTTTAAACCTATTAGATTTAATAATCTAAAACTGTGAATTTTTAAAATATCTGAAAAATCAAAAAATCGTCTATAGTGGCATAGGCCTATATAATCAGGATTCCCGAGTTTGTCATAATTTTTCCACGCCCAGTATATTGCGGTCATTTCATTGACATCGCGATTAAGTTTTGAGATATTATCTCCCGTATCGTCGCCAATCATATTATCTAACATCCACTGATAATCTTCCTGACTCATTTTTCCGTCTTTGGATGTTTCGCAGGCTAAAGCTCTTCCGCAGTGGATTGGAACTAAAACGTCATTTTTAAATAACTTGTCTTTTTTGTGGTAGCAGACAAGGATTTTACCCCCCCCCCCCTGTCTGAAATTATCTCTACGATTGTGTTTTAGCATACTTGTTACCTCCCTGGTTTATTTTATTTCTTTCTGGTAAGCCCAGGCCGAATGGTTGTGAATACTTTCAAAAGCTTCACATTCTACTTCAAATTCTTTTACAACTTCATGTTCCCTGAGCTTAACAACCACATCTCGCAGAACATCCTCTACAAATTTCGGATTATCCCAGGCTTTTTCCGTTACGTATTTTTCATCTTCACGTTTTAATAAAGGATAAACCGGACAGGATGCACAGCTTTCAATAAGTTCTATTAAATCCTCAAGCCAGATGTGTTTATCCTCATCATACGAAACTTTAACGGTAATAAAAGCACGCTGGTTATGAGCTCCGTTATCGGAAATCTCTTTTGAACAAGGACATAGTGTAGTGACAGGAACTTTTACTCCCAGTATAAATTTATATCCGTTTTCATCAATTTTGCCTTCAAATGAGCAGTCATAACCCATTTGTGCAGAAAGTTTTGTTACCGGAGATTTCTTCTCTATAAAATACTTAAACTTGAATTGGACCTCGCCGCTTTGGGCATTGAGATGTTCTATTATTTTTTCGAGGCATCCTTTTATATCAACGCCGAGAAGGTTTTTGTTCTGCCATTCATTTAAAACTTCTACAAAACGAGACATATGAGTGCCTTTATAATCTTTCGGCAAAGAAACATTCACCTTTGCTTTACCGCTTACAACCTGATTTGATTTGTTTTTTCTCTGGATTGTAAGCGGTAGTTCAAGGTGTTTTATTCCTACTTTTTGAATATCGACATTTCGTGTGTCTTTAAGGTTTTGAATGTCTTTCATTAAGATTTAAATATCCATGTTAAGATTTATTAAAAAAATGCATCAAAACTAGCAATTTTTTTTATCGACTGTACTTTATATAAATATAAAGCTCTCTCTTCTTATTTAAACGGATAGGCCTTGAAAAGATTAATCAAGGTCTTTTTTTTATGCAATTATTTGCCTTGAGTGCATTCAGCACCTTTGTCAAGAAGAGATCTTATTCTTAAATATCTGTCCAATTCTTTTTGCAGACTTGGTTTATCCAGATATAAAGCATTATTTAACAAAAGTCTGTTATCATACTTAGGGTCGATTATGTATAAAGTCGGAAATCCGGTAAGTTTGACGTCTGCAACAAGTGATTGATTTTTCGGTTCTTCCGCATTTAACATTACAACACTGAATTTATCTTTGTAAGCTGAGTGAATCTCTTTGTATTTAGGCATAAATCTTAAGCAGTACCCGCACCAGTCAACATAGAACAATGCAAGCATCGGTTTATCCGATTTAAGAGCCTGTTCGTAAGGGATTCCTATTTTATAATCAGACGGTACTTTTTTCTTGTTATTTTCAATAGCGTTATTTACGGCAAGAGATATTGCAGATGTAGCAATTACCAAAAGTAAAACGCTTAATGATATAATGATTTTCTTTTTCATATTATACTCTCCTCACCACTATTATATAGCAAATACTTCTAAATACCACTATTACAGTACAACGTATCTGCAAATTTAATAAAACTTAACAACAGGGTTGAATTTTTATATACTTTAGTATATACTAAGTATATATCAAGTGTTGTTTCGTGTTACTAACCTCTTTAATCTGCAGGGTTTAAGGGGTGTGTCCGCCGCGGATACGGTCGGTAAAGCAAGGAGTAGAGATTTATGAGCAAAGATTTACCCGTCAATATGAAAAAAACTGAACCGGTTCCTAATGACAGTGTACTTGCCGGTTATTTAAGAGAGATATCAAATTATCCGTCTTTGAGTGCTGCAGAAGAACGTGAAATTGCAAAACTTGCAAAGAATGGAGATAAAGAAGCAAAGAAAAAGCTTATTCAGGCAAATTTAAAATTGGTTGTTGGTATTGCCAAAAAGACAATTCATATGTCAGGTCTTCCTATGATTGATTTGATACAGGAAGGAAATCTGGGCTTAATGATAGCTGCTGAAAAATTTAATTATAAGCTTGGATATAAGTTTGCTACATATGCGGGCTGGTGGATAAAACAGTCAATGTTTAAGGCAATATCCGAACAGTCTCATTGTATGAAAATTCCTGTTTATATTCAGGAAACTCTTTCAAAATTTTCGAAACTTAAATCCCAAATGGAAAAAGAATATAACTGTCAGGTAAAAACTCAGGATGTTGCAAAGAAAATGAATATTGAACCTGATAAGATAGAAACTTTTTTGTCAGCATATTCCAAATCAATTTCAATAGAAAGCGGTTTGGAGAGAGAAAACGGTAAAGATATGAATATCGCAGATATTTTGGAAGATGAAAAAGCTTCCGTCACCAGGGATGTTGAATATAAAAATCTGCAAAACGATATTAATATTGTCGTATCAACATTAAAAGAGCGGGAGCAGGAGGTCGTAAGAATGCGTTACGGACTCGGGGATGCCGCAAGGATGACTTTAGAGGAAATAGGCAATCTTTACGGTGTAACAAAAGAATGCATAAGACAGACTGAACTTCGTGCATTAAAGAAGATTAGAATGTCTGCATTAGGGCAGGAGCTTTTAATCAGTTATATGGAATAAAGGTGTGTGTTTAATCCTCGTAAAGTGTATATTTTATTTCTTGTGAAGCAAAGCGGCAATGCCGCTTTTTTTATGTTTACTTTATATGTACGTTTACAAAATTCTAAAAATCATTAAAATAGAATTATGAAGAAGTTTTTTATTCTATTAAGTATAATAATATTTGCATCAGGGAGTGTTTTTGCTGATGATTTTGGCACGACGGGAGACTTGTGGGATAATTACAACGATGATACTGCAACTCAGGCAGGACAGCAAAAACCGGTTACAGATGAGCAATTTAATTCAATTTTAGAAAAATTAAAGTCTAAAAGGCAGAAAAAGCCAAAGCAGATGAAAGGCGAAAGTATTCAGCAGAGTAACGAAACAAAACAAATTGTTGAAACGGCTGAAGAGCTTCCTATTATTTGTATATCAATTCCATTAAAGTTGAATGAGGATTCAGTTCTTCCTGTCGGTCATTATCAGGCAAAGGGTGAAATGGTTGATGGTCATCCAAGAATCAAATTGTATCAGTCTCAGTTTCTGATGGCTGATTTTCCGGCCATAGAAACTGCTGATGATTTTAATGAACCGGAATTGAATTTTATCAAAATGAAAGATTATAATGAAAATCAGGTAAAAATAATTTTCGGTTCAATGGATTTTAATGCTTATGCTCTCGTTGATATTGCACAATAAATCATAGATGTATATTTTAAATTTGGTTTTCGGGGGTGAATATTAATATCCTGCTGTCGTTTTCAGATTAAATAATAAAAAACATAAATGCGAACATAACACAGAATGAAACTGCACTTATCAAAAACCAGCTGTGCATAACCGGATGCTGATAATCCCAAACTTCTTTTATTGTAGCTGCTGCTGTTTCAATTACTTGCATATCTGTTCTCCAAAAACATATCTGACATTATCTATTGTCTTTATTTATGAGAAATTAACATCACCCAATCAGTTGATTATTTATAATCTTTCGGGTATTATACGGTTATGCATGATATTGAACTTTTGATGCCGGCAGGCAATTTGGAAAAACTTGAATATGCCGTACGATATGGTGCAAATGCAGTTTACCTCGGTGTCGTTGATTTTAGTCTGCGGGCTATGCGTAAGGGTGAATTGATTACTCTTGAAAATCTTAAAGAGGCGGTAAATCTGGCACATTCCCTCGGGGCAAAGGCATATCTCACTTTAAATATATTCGCATTTAATGAGGATATCAAGCAGCTGGAAGGGTGTATTGATGTATTTAAAGATGCAAATCCTGATGCTGTTATATTGAGTGATTTCGGTGTATTTAATCTCGTACGAAAATATATGCCTGATACTCCGGTTCATATCAGTACGCAAACTAATACTTTAAATTACGAAAGTGTAAAGTTCTGGAGAGATTTAGGTGCAACAAGAGTTATTCTGGCAAGAGAACTCGCAATCAAAGATATTGCAAAAATCAGAGAAAATGTTCCGGATATAGAATTGGAATGTTTTGTCCATGGTTCCCAATGTGTTTCTTTTTCCGGAAGATGTCTTTTAAGTGATTATTTTACTGACGGAGAACGAAAAGCTAATCACGGAAACTGCTCACAGCCTTGCCGGTGGAGTTATAAACTTGTTGAAGAAACCCGTCCGGGGCAGTATTATGAAATTCATCAGGATGGAAGGGGGTCGCATATTTTAAGCCCGAAAGATTTGTGTCTTGTTGAATATTTACCTCAGCTTATTGAAGCAGGTGTTGATTCTTTGAAAGTTGAAGGCCGAACAAAAAGCCTTTATTATGTTTCTGCTGTTGCTAAGACTTATCGTCAGGCGATAGATGAGTGTCTGAAAAATCCTAATCCTGATTTGCATAAATATTTTATAGAACTTAAAAAGGTCGGTAACAGAGGCTATACAACAGGATTTGCTCTCGGTAATAATAATGGTGACAGTTACAGTTACGATATTTCGAAAGGACTTGCCGGTGCTGACTTTTTATGTGAATTTAAAGGTATTGAAAAAGACGGTTTTTACCTTGTAAAAGTTAAAAATAAAATACTCTCCGGTGATGAAGTGGAAATTATTACACCTGATGAACAATTTATTACAAGAGTATGCGGTTTTATGAAGGAAGACGGTGAATCTGCAGAACTCGGAAATACAAATGATGATATTTTCATTAAGTTTGAGCACGCTCCGAAAGATTATAACTATGCAATAGCACGAACCGTGGGAGTTAAAGAGTATGTTTCTTAAACCGGATTATAACTTGAAAAATATTTACGAAATTAATTTGGAAGAGTTGAAGCAACGCGGTATCAAGAATATTCTTTTTGATTTGGACAGTACAATAATGCAGTCAAAAACAGCAAGTTATACGGAAAAGACTCTTGAATGGCTAAAAAAAGTAAGAAAAGACTTTTTTATAGCTGTATTGTCTAATAATCATAATGAAGAATACATAGCAAAAGTTAAACCTATCACTGATTTCCCGATGGTATTTTGTGCGGCAAAACCGGATACAAAAGCTGCAGAAAACTTTCTTAAAGATAATAATTTAAAAGTATCGGAAACAGCAATAGTGGGTGATAGGCCTCTTTCCGACATATGGTGCGGAAAACGGCTAGGTTGTATGACCATTCTTGTGGATTCCATTTCTGCTGATGTGGAAAAACCCATAGTAAGGTTTGCAAGAAAGTTGGAGAGGCTTACAATTCGAAAATAGGAGATAAGATATGGTTGAGGTTGAAATTATAGGCGGGGCGGCTTTCCCTAAAAACAGTTTGACAAAAGCTTATGCTAATCCGGAAGCAAATAAATATACTGTTGAGTTTAAAGACGGCACAGTGTTGGTATTTCCTGAACAACCTTATGAGCGGGAAGCTGAAGCAAAAGTGACATTGGAAGGAAGAATTGACTTTTACGGATTTGCTGATGCCGAAATTATTGATACTCCAAAGAACGATGTTTACAGACTTCTAGGTTGCTCTAATGTTCTTGTAAAAGCTGATGATGCAATAGACAGTGACTGGATTCAGGTTACTGACAGACGTCTTTCCACAGGAGAAATTCAAAAAAGTCATAATAATCGCATCTGTCTTAACAAAAATGATATTTATATTGGACCTAATGCTGAAAATATTGAGGTTGAATTAAAAGATACCGATATAAATGTTTGATTTATTAAAATTTGTAAAATTTTTAGTAAATTATATCAATATTTTATATGTTTATACATTAAATATGTATAAGTTTATAAAATTTGAAAGGTAGTTAAAATTTATGTGTGCAGTAATTTCAACAAATGATGGAAAACAGTATCAAACCCCTGGTTTTTGGCCTCAAACAGGTGCTGTAATTGTTGGAGGTATGGCCGGTAATGCAGTAAATGGTATTTCTCACAGTGTAAGTTCCCATTTAATGAACAGTATGAAAGAATTGAATAAGGGTATAGATACAGTTGAATTAAGAAAAGCTGTGGATAATGCTCTTGAATCTTCAGGAATGAAAGCCAAAGGCGTTGAACTTATTGATGTTACTGCTTCCGGTAAGAAACCTAAATTTGATTTTTCTTTTAAATTCCCTATGGGTGGAGTAAAAGATGCTGTAGAAGATACTGCAGAGCATACTATTCAAAAAGTGACTCCTAATTTTAAACTAAAAAAGGCGTTACTTACAGAAATGCCTGCCAAACTGCGTAAAACCCCGATTGGCAAATCCTATATTTCTATGCTAGAAGATATGTTGACAAATGGTAATAATGCATGTTATCTGCCTAAAGCTAATAAAGTAGTTGTAAACCTTGAAAAATTAGGAACCTCAGCTTTTCATGAAATTGGTCATTCAATGAATAGAAATGCAAGTAAATTCTGGAAAGTTATGCAGAAAGTAAGAACACCTTCAATGCTGCTTGCAGGTACAGTTCCTATAATTGGTTTGTTCAAGCGTAAAAAGGTAGAGGGTGAAGAGCCTAAAAATGTTGTTGACAAAGCTACAACATTTATAAAAAATCATTGCGGCGTCTTAACAACTGCAGCATTTGTACCGGTTGTGGCAGAAGAATTGAAAGCTTCACAACGCGGCAATAAACTTGCAAAACAACTTTTATCTCCTGAAAATTATAAAAAAGTTGTTAAATCGAATAGGTTAGGGGCTGCTTCTTATATATTAACAGCTTTGGTTGCCGGTGTTGGTGCGTTTGTTGCTTCTCACGTAAGGGATTTGTGTTCAAAACCTAAAGAAATTAAACAGGCTTAATATAAATATAAATACATAAAATTCCCGATATACAGTCGGGAATTTTTGTATCCATATTTTTGGGGCAAGAATATGGGGAAACCAGTACAAAGTAAAAAAAAGACTGGGCTCAGAGGGGCTCGCCTGAATCGTAGGCGAGGAACACGAGCCTAACGAGTCAGGATACCCTGCGGGTAGAACCAAATCATATTTTTTGAACCAAAAAATATGAGTGAGAGCCAATAACCATAGTAAAACCAGTACAAAATAAAAAAAAACTGGGCTCAGAGGGGCTCGAACCCTCGACCAATTGATTAAGAGTCAACTGCTCTACCAACTGAGCTATAAGCCCAAAGATAAACGCTATAAGCATCTATGCAAAATGATTTTAGCAAAGTCAAGACCTGTTGTCAATTATAAAATACAAATAATAAATTTTAATAATATTATTTCCGTTTTTTGTTTATATGATACAATAAAATTATGAACCAAACTATATCATATTGTCAGCATGGTTTAAAAGGAGAAATAACAATACCTGCAGACAAGTCTATATCCCACAGAGCCGTCATGTTCGCCTCATTAATTAAAGGAAAAACTTTAATAAAGGGTTTCTCAAAGGCTCAAGACCCGTTATCAACAGTTAATGTATGCAAAACTCTTGGTGTAGAAATTGAAAGTATTAATGAAAGTGATATCGTTGTAACTTCTTCCGGAATCTTAAAAAAGCATTCTCAATATTTGAATTGCGGAAATTCCGGAACTACAATGCGTCTTATGAGCGGGATTGTTTCTTCAAGAAATATTAATTGTACGCTAATTGGAGATGAGAGTCTTTCAAAAAGACCAATGAGAAGAATTATTGAACCTCTTACAAAGATGGGTGCTGTAATATATACGATAGATAATTGTTCTCCTTTGTATATTTGCGGACGGAATCTTCATAGTATCAATTATCATTCCCAGCTTGCTTCTGCACAGGTAAAATCCTGTGTTCTTTTAGCTGGTTTGAATGCAGAAGGCAGGACAACTTTTACAGAGCCTTCTCTTTCCAGAAATCATACTGAGCTTTTAATGTCTTATTTAAATGCGGATATAAAAGTTGACGGATTGTCGGTTTCTGTTAAGCGTTCTCAAATGGAGCCAAAAACTATAGAGATTCCCGGAGATATGTCCTCTGCCGCATTTTTTATTGCTGCAGCTTTGATAGTGCCGCATTCTGATATTATATTGAAGAATGTAGGACTTAATCCAACCAGAACCGGATTACTTGAGGTTGTCTCTAAAATGGGCGGTAATGTTGAAATTCTGGATAAGCGTATTGTTTGTGGCGAAACTGTAGGCGATTTAAGGGTTAAATATTCCGAACTAAAGGGAACTGTTATTGATGGTGATTTAATCCCAAAACTGATTGACGAAATTCCAATTATTGCAGTTATGGCTACGCAAGCTGAAGGCACAACAATCGTAAGAAATGCACAGGATTTGAGATATAAAGAATCTGATAGAATTTCTGCGGTGGCAGGTATTTTAAAAAAGCTTGGTGCGGATATAACGGAAACATCTGATGGCTTTATTATTAACGGCAAATGTAATTTGAGCGGTGGTGTTGATGTTGATTCGCTCTGGGATCACAGACTTGCCATGAGTGCTTATATTGCCGGATTTCTTTGCAAAAATGAGATTTTGGTCAGAAATTTTGATTGTGTTGATATATCTTTTCCGGAATTTGAGCAATACATAAATTATTTGCATATGTAAACTTTTATTAATAAAAATTTAAATCCTGTCAATTTTGTTCTGAAAATTTTCTTTATAGAAGTATAGGTAGCAAAATTGTGGAAAGGTAGTATTGTTATGAGTGGTAATGGTATTTCTGCATACAATTATAATTATATGTATCCGAATTATTCTGCATATAATGATGATTTTATGGCACAACAGGTATTAGGTAATAATAACCAAAATACTTCAATTTATTCATCTCAGGGAAATCCTCAGGTTGATACCGTATCATTTTCCGGAAAAGAGCAGAAAGAAGATGAAGGCAGCGGGTTAGGTACTGCCGTTGTTGCAGGTGGTCTTGCAATCGGAGCCTTTTTACTGGGTAAAAACTGGAAAGCTGTTAAAGGTTATATTAATAAATTTTTAAACGGTAAGACTGCAAAAACTGCTAAAACAGCTTTACAAAAAGCTAAAAATAGAGTTACCGGAATGGTTACCAAGAGCAAAAAGCAAAGTATCAAAGGTACATCCGTTACAGGAGCAGCCTCACCGATTACAAATGCTCAGGAAGCTAAAGTTATACAAAATATAGATACCAAACATGCAAATTCAGCCTCAAGAAAACTTGTTGAACAGCATATGGATGATGTCGTGACGCCAAAGATGCAGGCAAAATATGATGCGGATATCGCTTATCAGCCTTTAACCCCTAAACAGAAAGCGGTAAAAGCACAGCTAGATGCTAAAAATGCTGCTCAAAGGGCAGAATTAAATTCAATAAAAAATAACAGCCGCGGAGCAGAAAAATTGGAAAGTGTTGCACAGGCTGCTGCTAAATCGGAAGCTGCCGCAAAAGCTATTAAAGACGGTGCACATCTTAATCCGGCCAATAAAAATATTTACTTTACTAAAAACGGGCAGGTTACTCAGATACGAACGGCAGTTCCGAACAGTAACGGTGAATATGTAATTACTGACCCGAAAAAAATTGCTAAACATCTTTCAAAACATAATATTAAACTGGAAGAATTTGCACTCGGAAATACCGCAACACGTGCAGCATAAATACCAATAAACCCTTGAATATACATTTACCGGAATACCTCCGATTTCATATCGGAGGTATTAATTTGTATAAGAGTTGAAGGCAGATTTAAATTTTATATCTTTATGAGGAAAAATTTACTGTCTTTTAATGCGACAACTTTGTGCTGTTCATCTTTTTTAAACATAAGTATTTCACCTTTATCAACAGTAAATTTCTGTGCATCAAAATGGAGTTCAATTTCTCCGTCAATTACATAAACTGCCGCATCGCAGACTGAAGTGTGGGTATCTATTATTTCATTTTTCTTAATTGCAATTATACTAAGACAACTATTGTCCTTTTCCATTAATGTTTCTTTTTGAAATTTTCCATCATCAAGATTTACAATATCTTTTGCTTTCAAAACGTTATAGAACATAAATACTCCTTTCTGTTTAAAAGTTCCGGTATTAAATTTAAAAAGAAAGGAACAAAAAAGCATTACCTGTGTTTATATAAACCGGTATTATTCTAAATGTTTTGACATATACTGATAATGTTTTTCTGCCATTTCTGTGTGGAGTTTGTCCATAAGCGAATGTGACGGTACTGACATTACCTTTTTGTAAAATGCTATAAATTCTTCTTTAGTTGTAATGTTTTTGAGTTCATTAAGCAATATCTTTTCCCTATTTAATCTAAATACATCCCAGAAAGTATTCAGATTATGTAATTCAAATTCCTGTTCAAGTTTATATGAAGTATCAAGCGAATTACAGGCTTTAATTTCTTTAATTTTTTCGGCTCTTTGGTTTAGAATTCTGTTTAAAACTGATAGCATTTCGTTATTATAACCTTGTTTTCTGAAAAAATATTTTAATTTACTGACCTCTTTTAGGGTTCTGCAGTGATATTCTATTCGGTCAAAAGTATTATAGCCCTGTATATCCATAATTTTAAAACTTGCCTGACCTTCATCTGAGATATAATCTCCGCAGTTCTCCTGTCTTTGTACTGTGAGGTTGGGAATTTCATATGTTTTACCTTTATAGCCTACAATTTCAGGATATTTTGTTGACTCACAGTAAACATTAATTATTGAATTTTTATTATATCTTTTCATTGCTGCAAACATATTTTTTAAGTTATCAGCATGTCTGTCATACCAGTAAGAATCTCCTGGTGTTATAGAACCATGGGTTATCCCCTCGGGCATAAGTGTTTCAATCATAAAATCAAGTTTTTCCGGTAAACAGTCATATGCGGCATGATATAGACTGTGGGTTCCTGTTTTTTGATTATAAAGATACATAACAGAGCAGTCGTGTACAAAAGAGGTAGATATCGGAACATCAGATTTTGCTTTTAAAAAACAATGTGGAAATCCGTCTTTATTGGTAGAAATACCTTTTGCTCTGATTTCATTAAATGAATCCGGATCAAACATAGACCAGAAATTTTTCATTGTAATTGCTCCGTTACAGGTGGTTCCCGGACCATTTTTACCGCTGATACCGCTTATATGAGTCAATCCATATTCTTTTGGAAGTGTGGATATTTTACTTTTTATAAAAATATCTTTAAAAAGTTTTGTCTTATGACCGCAGAAACTCGGTTCGGTTGTAATTGGTTTATTATATGTAATTGCCGGATTAAATGTTACTATCATTATGGTTATTATAAACTATGAACAAAATTTTTTTTGCGAAAAAATTGAGACTGTTGTAATAACTTTATATTGTAATTTTATATTATGCATACTATAATTAAGCAATAAAAGTCATGGAATAAGAGCTGATGATTATTAAAAAGAGAGTATGCATTTCAGTTATATTAACTGTTTTTGCGATTATTTTTACCAATCATTTCTGGCTGGTGAGAAAACCTTTAGATGTCAAGCTGTATGCATCGGGTGATAATATAAAACAGATAGAGGTACAGCTTAGTAAAGAAAACTCTCCAGAATTTAAAAAGTTTAAGTCGAGGATATCATCAGAGGATATATTATACGGAACAACCCTTGAGTATATCTTTAAAAAGCCGAGGAATCCCAAATGGCTGAAAATCGTTGCAGTATCTGACACCACCGGGGGGGGGGGCACGCCTAACTCTTAGCAATATCAGTATTAAGAACCATAAATACAAGCTAAGTGATTTAGAAAATTTTTCCGCTAAAAATGCATCTTTAAGAATTCAGGAAAATCAATTAATTATAATTCCTGACAATAAGGAATTTGAGATTAGTTATAATAAATCTCTTGATATCAGAGGAAGTATAAAATTTGATATAAAAATTTTACTGATAATAGTAATTCTGACGTATTTAGCATCTTATAAGTTAACATCCTATCTTGCAGATTTTAAAGTTTCAGAAAATAAATCAAGACTGGATATTATATTTTTAACAATATTTTTCATTTTATTGTATATACCAATGATGAAAATTTCAGATGAGGAAATCTCCCCAAAAGAAAACCGGAGACTAGCAGCATATAAACCATTTATCGAGCATAATGAAATAAATTATAATTTCGGCAAAGATTTCGACAGCTGGTTTTCCGATAGATTCTTGTTAAGAGATGTCTTAATACCGCTATATAATAAAATTAATTTGACCTTAAGAAGTGATTTTGTTGAAACTCGAAAAGTTGATTTAATAAAAAGTAACGGTTGGATGTTTGAAAAATATCCAAATATATTAACACAAGAAGAGCTTATCAAAATAGCTTCTAATTTAAATACACTAAATCAATTTTGTATTAATCATAATATAAAATTATATATACTTATCCCTCCAGCTAAAGAATTTTACTATAGAAAATATTATTCCAGATATAAAAATGCACCGAAAGATCCTACCCCTTACTTAGTAAACTATGCAAAAGAAAAATATAAGTTGGATATAATTTATCCGGAAAAAGAATTAAGGCAAGAAGAAAAAGAAAATTATATCTATTTTAAAACTGATCATCATTTAACTGATTATGGGAGTTATATTGTTTATAAGGTGTTAATGACTAAAATGTCTCATGAGTTACCTATGTTAAAACCTACTTCATTAAAAGACTTTAATATTTATAAGAGAAATTTAGCAAGATATGAGTGGGGTAGAGATTTTAATGAAGGTTGGTCATATCTTGGTAGTGGTATTTCTGATGAAAATGTTTTAAAAACTGAATATGAGTATTATGACTACAAATATCCTGAGAATATTAATATATTAAAAAATAACAGCGGTTATCCTTATATGCAACTCAACCGAAAAGGTTCCTATAAATTATTACTACTTGGAGATTCTTTCCAGGAGAATTTGACATATTTTCTCAATACAAATTTTAATGAGATAAGAAAATACAGATTAAATTCTCCAAATATACTCCAAAAAGATCTTATAAACTGGAAATGAAACCTTTTGAAAATATTGCTCAAAAGGTTAAACCTGATGCAATTTTATTAATATGGAATACGGGTTGGCTGGAGCATCTTGAATATATGTATCCATCGGAGGGTGAGTAGTGCTTTTTAGTTCAATGACATTTGTATTTATGTTTTTGCCGCTTGTGTGTGCGTTGTATCTTCTCAGTAAAAAAGAATTGCACAATCCTATTTTACTAGTTGCCAGCATTTTGTTCTATGCCTGGGGTGAGCCAAAGTTTTTGGCCATTATGCTTATAACAATCATATTAAATTACTATGGTGCAATTATTGTTGAGAAATCTGTAAATAAGAAAATTCCTTTAATAATAACAATAATATCCAATTTAGGTTTTTTGATATATTTCAAGTATTTTAATTTTATATTAGATAACCTAAATGCTCTTTTGCATTCAAATATAGACCCATTGAATATAATTATGCCAATAGGAATTTCTTTTTATACATTTCAGGCCCTTTCATATGTAATTGACGTTTACAGAGGAGAATGTAAAGCTCAAAAAGACATATATAAGCTGGCTTTATTTATTTGTTTGTTTCCTCAATTAATTGCCGGGCCTATTGTCAAGTATCATGATATTGCAGATCAGATAGATGACAGGGAGGTAAATTTTGATAAGGTAACTCTCGGTGTTAAACGTTTTATAATAGGCCTGGCAAAAAAGATGTTAATAGCAAATACAATGGGGGCTATTGCAGATAAAATATTTATGCAGCCTGCTGATTCGTTTACACCTCTGACCGCATGGCTTGGAGCTTTATCCTATACAATGCAGTTATATTATGACTTTTCCGGATATTCGGATATGGCAATAGGATTAGGGTTGATATTCGGATTTACATTTATGGAAAACTTTAATTATCCTTATATATCTAAGTCAATCACAGAGTTTTGGAGAAGATGGCATATTTCGCTTTCAACTTGGTTTAAGCAGTATGTGTATATTCCATTAGGCGGAAATAGAAAAGGAAACAATAGAACTTATATAAATTTATTTATTGTTTTTCTTTTGACGGGTATCTGGCATGGTGCAAGCTGGAATTTTGTATTCTGGGGTATATGGAACGGATTTTTTATAATACTGGAAAAAGCTACAGGCTGGTGTAATGAGACCGGTAACCGTTTTGTAAACATTTTAAAACACATATATACAATATTTGTTTTTGTAATAGGCTGGGTTATGTTTAGGTCAGAAGATATGACGTATGCACTGACTTATATAAAAAATATGTTTGGTTTAATTGATGTGCATGATGTAACTTATAATATGATTTATTATGGTGATTATATCGAAATCTTTATCTTTATTACTGCGATATTATGTGCAATGCCGTTTTTTAAAAATATGATATATAAAGAAAAAAAATGTATTAAGTTTGCAGTAAATATTTGGTTATTATTGTTGTTTATTATTTCGGCGGCATCTATCGCAAATTCAACTTACAATCCATTTATTTACTTCAGGTTTTAGGTATTTAAAATCCAATATTTACAAAAATTGGCAAGTGATCACTCCCAAAGTATTTTCCGATTTTGAATTCAATTACATTTAATTTTGAATTTACAAGTATATGTTCTAGAGAAATTCTAAAAATTGGCAGAAATTTGCTATTCCATGTTCCAGCAATGTTTTTTCGTATAGATTGTGCCTCTTTGAAATTTGCTGATTGGATATGTTTTTTATAAGAAAATGAATAAATTGTGGTATTTAAATCCCCGGCAATGATTAGCGGGGTGTTTTGATTCTCTTTTTTTAGGTCATGTATTTTTTTTAACATTTCATTTCTTATACGTAAATATTCTTTTGACGTTGGTGGTAATGTATGTATGCAATATAGTTTAATGTTTTTATCTGAAATCTTAATTTCTGTATTTATTACAGGTACTTCATAGTCAGTCCAATTTTCAACTGATGCATTGTGTAAAGGAAATTTTGAATATAGTGCGATTCCAAAGTTATCGTCACGCGGGTGCTCAATGTAGTAAGGGTAGTCTTTTTTTAGTTTGTTAATACTTTTAAGCCAGTTGTAATCAACTTCTTGGGTAATAATTATGTCCGGCATTTCACTGCTTATTTGACTTGTAAGCTTGTTATATTCTTTATTCTGCGTTAAAACATTATACAATGCAATTTTTATTGTATTTTTGCTCTCAAATTTAGGTGTATTTCCTATATAAGGAGTTATGTCCTTAAAGTTAATACATATAAGTAGAATTGAGATGATACCACATACTATAAATTTTTTATTATTGAAAGATAAATAGATGAAGATTACAAAAAATAGAATATTAACTATAATATACTGCAATTTGAAATGAGAAAATATATCAGCGTATAAATTAATATATGGCAAATTTGCCAGTATATTAATAAAAATAAATACAATGAAGACACATAAACTGCGTGTTTTTAAATAATTATCAATTTTATGTTTCATATTTTTTCTTAGATTAACATTTTTAACTAAATATGTAAACCTTTTGACTTGAAGTAAACTAGTCTCTGCAATAGTAGAGTATAATGCCTCCTGTATTAGACTAAATGTGAGAATAGAGACTATTAAGACCAACTTTTAAAAAGATAGAAACAAAAACTGGGCCCGGAGGGATTCGAACCCACGACCAAAGGATTATGAGTCCTCTGCGCTACCGCTGCGCCACAAGCCCAAGTTTTATATTTAATTTTCTTAAATTCCAGATTGATTCTGAAATTTAATCCGCTCCCGTCTTAAACTAAGTGCTATTAACTATCTCTAGCCCAAGCGTTTGCATTTATAAACTTATCATTAAAGTATAAAAAAATCAAGAGGATTATCTGATTTTTAACTCTATTCCACCTGTAACACTACTGGGCGGGATGATTTTGTCGCAAATATTTTCTCTGATTTCACTTCCGCTTGCTACAACACAATTGGATATTTTAACGCCATCCGCAATTTTTACATTATCCCAGATGATTGAATTTTCAATAATAACATTCCGTCCGATACTACAGTTGCATCCTATTGTAGAATTTCCTATGAATTTTAAATCATCAGGCAATGTGCTTGTAGCTGAAATATATTGACCGTAAGCAGTACGTATCACCTGTCCGTGAGAAAAAGAACATGCTCCGTCAAATAAATCCTGAGTTGATTGTTTATATTGTTCAAGGGTTCCTATATCTGTCCAGTAATTTTCAATAATAAATGTGTTTATGTTTTTTTCTTTTAACAATTTTGGAAACACATTTTTAGCGAAATCATAAAAAGTATTTTCCGGAATATAATCAAAAATTTTGTAATCAAATATGTAAATTCCGGTATTAATAAAATTACTTTTAGCCTCTTCAATAGATGGTTTTTCCTGAAATTCCGTAATAAAGCCGTTTTCATCTGTAACAACCACCCCGAAATGGGAAACCTCTTCATGCGGAATACGTTTAATTCCGATAGTGGCTATAGCACCTGATTTTCTATGAATGTCAATTCCTTTTTGTAAATCAGCATTAGTTAATCCATCTGCTGACAATACAAGGAATTCATCGTTTTTATCAAAGAAAAACTGGCATTTTTTTAAACCGCCTGCAGTTCCGGATAGAGTTTGTTCTTTAATAAACTCAAAATTTACTCCGAAATTAATATTTTTATATCTGTTTATAATTTTATCTGCAAGATAATATGTATTGGCGACAATATCTTTTACCCCTATGCTTTTTAGATTATCAATAAGAATGTCCATAACAGGACGGTTTGCAATCGGAACAAGGGGTTTGGGAACAGCTTTTGTAAGCGGATCAAGTCTGCTTCCGACTCCTGCGGCCATTATCATTGCTTTCAAACGTTTATTAGTATTCATAATCATTTCGATTATAATGATTACACGAACCTGATATAATTGCAATATATTAATATTATTTCTTTAAAATTCATAATAAAATGTTACACAACAGCAACAATGGTGGTTGAAAATTATTCGAACTTATCAGGGGCTATTTACAATCGAAACGGGTTCCTGTACAATAATAAAGAAATATCTTGAACCATGCCGGTGACGGAGTTGCCGGAATATACTAACCATAGAGAGGTGTCCGAGCGGTTTAAGGTGCAATCTTGGAAAGGTTGTGTAGGTGCAAATCTACCGTGGGTTCGAATCCCATCCTCTCTGTTTTTTAAATTAAGGAGAGGTGTCCGAGTGGTTTAAGGTGCGGATCTCGAAAGTCTGTGAGGGGTAACACTCTCCGTGGGTTCGAATCCCACCCTCTCCGTTTATAGTTTAATAAGCAGTTTGTAGTTTTTTGTCCAGGTTGATTTGTACGGTGTTTTTGTATATTATACTTTAACGTCCAGTTTGTTACACTAATAATAAACTGTCAGTTGGGCATACTTGCCCAACAATACTAAACATTAGCCGTCGGAAGCTCTGTGATGCATTGTTTTTAAACTGGACTGAACTGGACTTTATTAGGACTTGGATTTACAAATGATACTTTTAAATTAGCCTGATGCTTACTCAAATTTAAGAATTTTTACAGTCCAATTAATGTCCAAATTTATCGTTGGGCAAGTATGCCCAACCAACAAGCCAAGTTTGATATTTGAAATTGGAAAGATTTTATTTGTTTTTATTGTTTGTATGGCTGTATATGTGCCATTGAATTTTCTAATGAAGATGGATTATGCTAGCGAGCTTGCTATAAGACTAAAAAATAAGCTTAGTTAGACTTGAACCGAACTATTTTATACAATATGATGCTTCTTTTATTCCCACTATTCGGGTAATAAAGCTTATATTTATTTTCAAATTCCCTATATAGTTTCCTCAAATTCTTATCCCTTGCAATTGTTTTCATAATTCTTATTGGAGCTAGGAGTACATTTTTTAGTTCAATAAGATGGTCTTTTATCCTCATTGGATACGAAACAGAATCCATATATTTTGCTCTATCAGCAAAATAGTCAGCCATATTTTCTATTTCCAAATATTTAGCGATCCCTGGGGCCTCAAGCCCTTCTTTCAGGTATTTTTCAACTGCTTTACCCAGTCGCTTATCATTATTTGTAGCGTAGCGCCACATAGCATTAGTACTTTTTGTTATAACATCGTAATTCATAAGATTTCATTATATATTTTATTATAAATCAAAGAATTTTTTTGCTATTATTATTAAAAAGGAGATAAGTTTGTAGGTTGGGGTTTCTACCCCAACACAAAGTGTCCCAAAATAATCAAACCATCTGTAACAAGTAGCCAAACCATGTGTTCTTTTACATTGATTTGTACGGTGTTTTTGTATATTTTCCCGTCCGCTGTACTTTAATGTCCAGTTTGTTGCCCTAATAATAAAATGTCGGTTGGGCATACTTGCACAACAACACAAAGTATTAGGCGTCGAAAGTGGCTTGATATTGTATTTTTAAACTATCTTAAATCGGACTTTATTATGACTTGAATTTAAAAAACTTTTTTAAATTAGACTATTACTTTAAAATCAAAGAAAATTTAAAATCAGATTAATCTCCAAAGCTCTTGTTTTGCATATTTTATATTAACCTAATTGGTTAATATTTTGTTTATTTAACAGTTTCTTGCTATTTCTATAGAAAATTCTGCTGATTAGCTTATTTGCGTCATCTCCAAAATTATTTTTAATCGCATTTTTAATATTTCTTATATTAGTATCATAAGCACCATTTTGTTTAAGAGCTTTTTCGCCAAATACACCCAGAGG
Organism: Candidatus Gastranaerophilales bacterium; assembly: GCA_944325865.1. GTDB lineage: Bacteria > Cyanobacteriota > Vampirovibrionia > Gastranaerophilales > Gastranaerophilaceae > Scatousia. The sequence continues at coordinate 145,312 of CALVBS010000003.1, forward strand.
GGCATCTGTTCCAAATAAAAGACGGTTTGTCATATCACCTTTTGATGTATGTAGAAGTTTATCAATTACATATATAATATTAGGTTTTGTAGGATTATCCCAATCTACCCACGCTAAATCTGCGTATAATTTAGCATCATCGTTTTCAATAGATTTAAGAAGGGTATTTATTCCAACTTTGTGTGCTTTATCCCCGCCTAACCCCATATGTCCTAGTATAACCGGAACATCTGGAAATTGTTTCGCCGTTTCATAGATAAAATCAGGATCTGAAACTCCGTTTCTAAGGATATTTCCTGTTTCATCAGATAAAACTTCACTGTGAAAAAGGCAAGGTTTGTTATATTTTTCAGCCAGCTTCATATACGGTATGTACCGTACATCATTTGCCGCTAAATCCAAACAAGCAGGGTGAAATTTAAGCCCTTTTATAATATCAGGATATTTCTTTAGCAAAATTTCAATATTTTCTGCGGAACCGTGCCCTGGCTGACATACAACAAATGGAATAAATTTTTTATTTTTTATTGCGGCTTTTAATAATAGTAAATTGCCGTTAATTTCATCTTTCAGCGGTTTATTATTTTTTCCGTTTTTAATGCAATCAAGATTTGAAATTATGACTCTGTCAACATAATCTTTTCCGTTATTAAATTTTTTGCTGAAAAATTCTATAATATCATTACAAGGAAATTTGTCATAATTCCATTGGCCGCAGTGGACATGTGCATCAATTATTTTACCTTTAAATTTTAAATTAGAATCATTTCTAATTGATGATATTGAATTTAAAATATTGTATGTTTCCATATATAAATTATTAAAACTATAAATAAGAATTTTTGTTAGCTTATTGTTTTTATTTTTATAAAATGTAATATTCTTTGTCTTAAATTTGTAGTCTGTGAGTTTTAGGCAATAAGTGTAACGTAAATTACAAAGTTTTATTCTCAACTTATCTATTATTCCATTGATGAATTTTTTATTAGTTCAACTATATGTTATTATATGTATGTATTTTTACTGAAATAGGAGTTTTTTATGTTTAAGAATTTATCTAAAGAATTACGAGAGTTTATTCTTAGGGGAAATGTTTTGGATATGGCTGTCGGGATAATTATTGGAGCATCGTTCGGAAAAATTGTTGATTCTTTAGTTAAAGATATTATAATGCCGCCTATCGGTTTACTATTGGGAAAAGTTGATTTCTCGAATTTGTATTTTCAGATTTATCCTTACGGAATTCATTATGATTCACTGGAATCTGCAAAAGCTGCAGGGGCGGTAACTATTAACTATGGTGTTTTTATAAATAATATCATAAGCTTTTTAATTGTAGCCTGTGCTGTTTTTATTTTAATAAAATCTATCAATAAATTGAAAGATTCTGTTTGTAAGAAAGAAGAAATTGAAAAAGAGAGTACTACAAAAGAGTGTCCTTATTGTTTTTCCACAATCTCAATAAAAGCAACCAGATGTCCGAATTGTACTTCATTACTTACAGATGATTAGCAAATATGCATATACTCGAAACTGTATTTATGATTTCTCTTATATTTGTTTTAAATATTTACCGGTTAAACTATCCGAGCATTTCATAATTTCTTCCGGAGTTCCGGATATGACAATTTTACCCCCTTCATTGCCTCCTCCCGGTCCCATATCTATAATGAAGTCTGCATTACTTATCACATCTAAATCATGTTCAATTACAATAACTGTTGCATTATTTTCAATCAGCTTTTGAAATACTCCGAGTAACGATTGAACGTCAAGCGGATGTAATCCTATTGTCGGTTCATCAAATACAAATACGGAATCTTCCTGTCTGCGTCCCATTTCTGAGGCTAGTTTTAAACGTTGGGCTTCTCCGCCGGAAAGGCTGGGGGTGGCTTCTCCAAGTGTAAGATAGCCGAGCCCTAAATCTTTCAAAACTTGAAGCCGTTGCTTTACAATATTTATATCCTTACAGGCAAGCAGTGCATGATTTACATCCATTGCCATAATTTCAGGCAAGGAAAATCTTTCTTTATTTTTTGAAATATATTTTATGTTTTCAGCACTTTTGGAATATCTGGAACCTCTGCAATCAGGACATGTAACATCCACATCAGGTAAAAATTGTACATCAAGACTGATACTTCCTGTTCCATCGCAGGTCGGGCAGCGGAGACTGCCCGTATTATAAGAAAAATCTCCGGCTTTAAGCCCCCTATCTTTTGCGGCTTCAGTTTTGGCAAAAACTTTTCTGAGTTCATCATGAACATTTGCATAAGTAGCAACCGTAGAGCGTACATTTATTCCTATAGGAGTTGCATCTATAAGTTTTATATGTTTGATGCCTTCAGCATTTATTTGTTTTATATGTTCGGGTAACTTTTGTCCGGCAATATGTTTTTCCAGTGCAGGAATCAAGCTTTCTAATATTAGTGTTGTTTTACCGGAACCGGAAACTCCTGTAATAACGGTAAGACATCCTTTTGGAATTCTTACTTCCAGAGGTTTCACAGTATGTATTTCTGAAGTTGAGAGAGAAATTTCGCCATTTTTAAATATTTCGGAACTTTTTAGTTTCGGACGAATCTGTTTTTTACTATTTTCAGCTAAAAACGGACCGATTTTTGATAAAGGATTTTTGATAACTTCCGGAATTGTTCCCTGAGTAATGACTTCTCCTCCATCTGAACCTGAGTCCGGTCCCATTTCTATAATCCAATCGGCTTCTGATAATATTTGTGTATCATGATCTACAAGTACTATAGAGTTACCATCTGCTATAAGGTCATGCATAACGGAATTCAATCCTTTAATGTTTGCAGGGTGCAATCCTATAGACGGTTCATCAAGTACATAAAGAACTCCTGTTGTACGATTTCTGACGGAGCGTGCAAGCTGCATTCGCTGTCTTTCTCCGGTAGAGAGTGTTGACGCTGCACGATCAAGTGTAAGATAACCTAATCCTAAATCCATTAATCTTTTTGCTGTTGTTTGAAAAGATTCGCAAATTGATTCTGCCATAGGTCGCATTTTAGCAGGTAGTGAGGCAGGAACTTTTTCTACCCAATTTATCAGTTCAGATAAAGTCATTTCACAGGCTTTATCCAGTGAAATTCCTTGAAGTTTTGGTGCTCTGGCTGCTTCTGATAATCTTGTTCCGTGACAATTAGGACAAATATCTTCTTTCAAAAATTTTTCGACACGTTTCATGCCTGATTCATCTTTTACTTTTTTCAATGCGTTTTCTACAGTGTAAACGGCATTGTAATATGTAAAATCAATCTCTCCTGCCTGATTGGAATTTTTAGCTTTATAAAAAATATGTTTTTTTTCTGCAGGACCATGGAATACGATATCTCTTTCTTTTGTGGTAAGTTCTTTAAACGGAACATCTGTTCGAACTCCCATTGCACGGCAGACATCCGTCATCAATGACCACATTAATGAATTCCATGGCAGTACGGCACCTTCATCTATTGTTAAAGATTCATCAGGAACAAGAGTTGATTCATCAACGGTTCTGATTGTTCCGACACCGCCGCAGTGTTCGCAGGCTCCCTGACTGTTAAAGGCAAGTTCTTCAGCCCCCGGAGCGTAAAAATGAACTCCGCATTCAGGACATACAAGCTCTTTACCTGCAGCAACAAGAAGTGTAGGTTCAAGATAATGCCCGTTCGGACAGCGGTGATTTGCCAATCGTGAATACATTAGTCTTAAACTGTTTAATAATTCAGTGCCGGTCCCAAATGTACTGCGAATACCGGGCACTCCCGGTCTTTGATGCAGTGCAAGTGCTGCCGGAACATATAAAATTTCATCAACCTGAGCTTTTGCAGCCTGTGTCATTCTGCGTCTTGTATAAGTGGATAAAGCTTCAAGATATCGTCTTGAACCTTCCGCATATAATACACCTAAAGCAAGAGAAGATTTCCCCGAACCTGAAACTCCGGCTATTCCTACAATTTTGTTAAGAGGAATATCAACATTGATATTCTTTAAATTATGTACACTTGCTCCGCGAACAAGAATTTTATTTGGTTTTAGGTTTTTTTCATTTTGCATTTTATTCTGTCTGTATTATTCCGGATAGATAAACTATCCCTGTAAACTTCTCGTATTCCTAATGAATACTAACATAAAACTAACAAATTTTCTTTATTTTTAATATATGAAAAGATTGTTAATTTTATGTTTTGTTTTGTTGGAATTATTTACTCCGGCTTATTCCAAAAGTGTAAGATTTATTCAGGTTACGGATGTTCATTTAACCGAGCATAATGCCAAATATCTGAAAGATTTTGTTGATGATATTAATGCCAAATATAGCGGTATTGATTTCGTTGTTTTTACGGGTGACAATTTGGACAAACCCGAACAAAAAGACTTAGGCATATTTTCGGATACAATCAAACAGTTAAACGTTAGACCTTACGTTTTGGTTGGTAATCACGATTTGTACAGAAATAAAAATATGTCAAGTGAATTTTATATGGGGCTTGTACGCAAAAAATTGGGGTTATATCACAGTGCAAAACCAAATTACGTATTTAAAAAGAATGATATTGTTTTTATTGCAATGAATGGCGTACGTGAGTTGATACCCGGACCATGCGGTTATTTTAAAGAAAAAGAACTTGTATGGCTGGATTCCATGTTGACAAAGTATGCCGGTAAGAAAGTCGTAATCCTGCAGCATTTTCCGGTATTGGATTCTCCGTTAAGAAGCCATAATTTGCATAACAAAGACGATTACCTTAAAGTTATAAAAAAACATAACAATGTAATTGCTGTGATATCAGGGCATTATCATCAAAATAGAGAAGAATTTGAAGATAATATTTATAATATAGTTACGAAAAAATTTGATAATAACAGGTATTATAAACTGATAGAAATAGAAAACGGATTTGTTTATACCCTTTTAATTGATAATAATGATATTTGATAAAGTCATTGTATATTTTTATTTGTGTTCGGTAAAATTTTCCGTGGTAGAATAAAAGAGTATTGAAAGATTAACGGAAGGGATATGAAATGACTAATAAAGTTGTTGTAGGATCGCAGTGGGGCGATGAAGGAAAAGCTAAAATTACAGACTTGCTGGCACATGATGCTGATTTGATTATCAGATATCAGGGTGGTTGTAATGCAGGACATACTGTTGTTGCAGATAACAAAACCTATAAATTTCACCTTATTCCGTCCGGAATTTTATATAAAGGTAAAACCTGTTTTATTGGTGCAGGAACCGTTATTTTACCGGAGGCATTTGAACAGGAAGTATCGGAACTTATAGCTCATGGAATTGATGTTTCCGGACTTAAAATTAGTCCGCTGGCTTCCATTACTATGCCTTACCATACAGAAGTTGACGGCTATTCCGAAAATAATGCCAGAAAAGGTAAAATCGGTACAACCAAAAAAGGAATAGGGCCTACTTATACTGATAAAGCTGCAAGAATCGGTTTTAAAATAGGCGATTTATATAACACTGAAACATTAAATGAAAAATTAGACATAATTTTGCCGATAAAAAATAAAATGTTGGAAAAAGTGTATGGCCTTGAGCCTTATTCAAGAGACTGCATACTGTCTCTTTGTGAAAGATATGCAAAAATATTTAAACCTTATGTATGTTTTGAGTGGCAGGAACTTCTTGAAACTTCCCGCCAAAAAAGTATCCTTTTTGAAGGTGCACAGGGAGTAATGCTTGATGTGGATTACGGAACATATCCTTTTGTAACCTCGTCAAATCCTATAGGCGGCGGTGCTGCAACAGGAAGCGGATACGGTCCTACAATGATTGATGAGGTTATCGGGGTCGCAAAAGCTTATGTAACCCGTGTTGGAGAAGGCCCATTTGTAACCGAACTTAAGGATGAAACCGGTGATAAAATCAGAGAGATAGGGCATGAATTCGGGGTTACAACAGGACGTCCCAGACGCTGCGGCTGGTTTGATGCTGTGATTATAAAGTATTCCGTTCTTGTTGGAGGTTTAACTTCGATTGCTCTTACAAAAGCTGATGTATTTGATTCATTTGATGAAATTAAAGTTTGTACGGCATACAAAGATAAAAGGGACGGAAAAATTTATAAATCTTATCCGACAGATGTATTTATGCATAAGTATTTGGAACCTGTTTATGAAACACATCAGGGCTGGAATACTGATATTTCCGGAATTCGTGAATACGGAAAACTTCCGCTTAACTGCAGAAAATATCTGGAAAGACTGGAAGAACTTCTCGGAGTTCCTATTTCTATCGTTAGCGTCGGACCTGATAGAGAACAGACGATTTTTAAATAAGAATATAAATAAAGCCCTGAAAAATACTTTCAGGGCTTTATTATTTGATGGTTTGTTTGATTAATCTTTAAAATCCTGTGATTTTACAGAACCGAGTTTGGCAATATCTTTATCTGTTCTGTTACCGTAAATTGTGATTTTATTTAGTTCTTTTTCTATATTATTAAATTCTTCATCAGTAAGTTCTATATCTGCAGCTCCAAGGTTTTCGACGACTCTTTCATCCTTTCTCATACCCGGAATCGGTACGACATGAGGGTATTTATGAAGCATCCATGCAAGTGAAATTTGTGCAGGTGTTATCCCTTTTTTGTCCGCAACTTCGTGTAATAAATCCAATAGCGGCTGATTCTTTTCAACATTTTCCGGATTAAATCTCGTAATAACACGTCTTACGTCATCACCTTTGTATTCAGTATTTTTGCTGTATTTCCCGCTTAAAAATCCGCTTGCCATAGGCGAAAATGCAACAAATCCGATATTAAGCTCCTGACAAGCAGGTATAACATCTTTTTCAAACATTCTCTCCATCATTGAATATTCACTTTGTATCACTGTAAGCGGTGTAATAGCATGAGCCTTTCTTATTTGTTCTTCAGTGGATTGAGACTGACCCCAGTCCCGAATTTTCCCTTCTTTTATAAATTCTCCCATCCAGCCGGCAACTTCTTCAACATTGCTGTCAAGCGGAACTCTGTGTTCATAGTAAATATCAATGTAATCAGTCTGTAGTCTTTTTAATGAATCATTCAATGCATTAGTAATCCCTTTTTTACTTAGTTTCCCTTCAGGAATTTCCTGACCAGTCTGGAATACCGGTGAAAATTTAGTCGTTAAAATAATTTTATCCCTGAATGGTTTTACTGCTTTCCCTACAAGCTCCTCATTGATGTATGGCCCGTAAGCTTCTGCTGTATCAAATAGTGTGCAGCCCAGATCATAAGCTTTTCTAATAAGTCTTATGGATTCTTCTTCCGGCGGTAATGCTCCATAACCGTGACTGAATCCCATACAGCCCATTCCAACTGCGGAAACTTCAATATCTCTCAATTTTCTGTATTTCATTGCCTCATCCTTTCTTTTTTTACTTAATAATGTATTTTCCAATCACTGCGTCAATTTGTAATCTGCAAAATTTATCAGTCCATTCTAAAGGTTCAAATTTTCCGTCAGACATACACCAGCATGTCATCATACCATATAGCTGGCTTATGATAATGTGGGTTAATGTTTCAAGCGGGGTATCCTTTTTAAGTTCTCCGTTATCTATGGCGTTTCGCAAAATGTTTTTAAGCATATCTGTATCATATTCCCATTTTTTACCATCTTTATTCTCAGGAACATTATTCGGATCCAGTACGTCGCGTGTCCACTGTCTGCATATATGAATTCCGCATGACTCTACACATTCCATAAACCTGTGAAAATAGTGGGTTAATTTTTCTGTAATTAGCATATTCTCCATATTTTCCAATTCTTTTGCTATTTCTCCAAAAGGGCTTCTGCTTATTTCCAAAACGATATCTTCTTTACGTTTAAAATAAGTATAAAAAGTGCCTTTAGCAACTCCTGCTTTTTGAGTTATATCTTCGACATTTATTGCGTCAAAGCCTTTGCTTTTAAGGAGGTCTAACCCTGCTGTTATCAATCTATGTTTTGTTTCAAGTGCTGAAATTTGTCTTTTATTCATACTTACATCCTTAATATAATCATAACAAAATATTGACTAAAAGTCAATGACTAAAAGTCAATATTTTGTTAAACAATAAAAAAGACCCTTTTTAAAAGGATCTTTTTTATATTTTAAATATTCAGATGATTAAAATTTTTCGTGGCTTGGAGTACCGAATTTATTTATTAAATCTAGTGCGGCCGCTTTGATTTTTGCTTTTAGCTCATTGTCCGCGTTTTGTTTTTCTATTTTTTTTACTTCTTTCTCATCAAGCAGCTTTGTAATTTCTACAGCTCTGTCTAAATCAGAGTGCATATTATTAAGTTTGTCATATGCTTTTTGGGCTTGTTCTGCTGTATTGAATTGAATTGATACATGATATTTATTCCCTTTGGATACTCCGGATATATTTGTTCCGTCCCATGTAGTTTCTATAGGTAAAAATTCATCGTATTTTGCTGGTTTTATTGGTTTAAATGGTGGTACATAGGAGTTTGCATAAGGTGAATCAATTCTCGGAGTTAAATTTTCTCCGATTTCCAGATGATAATATTTTGTATCTTTTAGTGCTTCACCTACTTTTTGGAGTTTTTCTATTGTTTCCATAGAAGCTTCTTCCAGAGCTTTTTCTGCTTTCGGGGTAATTTTAAGAGCCATTCCGAATGAAGTTGATTTCGGATAGTGACATTGAATGTTGTTAATTTGCATAAACACTTCCTTTCATGATATTAGTTCAGTATTGTAATGTAAAGATATTAAATACCCTCAAAATAAAAATTGTCCTAATAATTCTCTTTTTTTACAAATCTTAACTAAAAATAATTAAAACCTTGATATAAATTTAAGATGATGGAATTTTAGCAGAAATAGAAAAGCTGCAGCCAGCAAAATAATTCCGAATATTATAAAAGTATTTGCAATTCCGGTCATTTGAGCAACCGAGCCGGCAACAAAGTTGCTTATTGAAGTTGCTCCCATAAAACATACCGCATAAATACTCATTACTCTGCCTCTTTTATCATCATCAATGACAGATTGTAAAAGGGTACTGTCAGATGTAAAGGCTGATGTCATACCAAAACCTACACAAAACATAATCAGGCAGGCTGTTGCAATGTGATTATTGAATCCGAGTTCAATAAATCCGCAGCTTAAAAGTATTGCACCAAAGCATAATATATATTTCAGTCCTCGCAATGAGGTTTTTGATGCCAGAAACATTGATGCGGTTACCGCACCTATTCCTGCATTGCTCATTACATAACCCAGTATTTGAGCATTTGCGTGCAATATCTCTTTTGTATAAACCGGCATAAGCATAGGATATGTTAATGCAATAAAGCTGAAAATTGCTGAAAATAAAAGCAGTAATATTATTTTTTGTGAATGTATAGAGTAATCGAGTCCTTCCTTTAACCCTTCAAATATAGTTTCATTTTTAACCTTTTCTGACTTCTCGTCTTTGAATTTCATCATTGCAACTAAAAATACACAGGGAAGTATGCATAAAAAGTTTATTGCAAAACACCATCCGGCTCCGACTGCCGATAATAATACTCCTGCGACAGCAGGACCCAAGAGTCTTGCCATATTAAAGCAGGTTGAATTAAGTGAAATTGCATTACCTAAATCGTTTTTATCGTCAACAAGAAGAACATAGGTTGATTGTCTTAACGGGGCATCTATTGCCGCAACAATATTTAAAAAAACTCCAAGAATAATGATGTTCCATATTCTCAAATATCCGCCGAGAGTAATTGCGGCCATCAAAAATGCCTGTAGAGCAAAACAAATTTGAATTATCATCAAAAGTCTGTGTCTGTTGAATTTGTCAACAATAACACCGGCAAACGGAGTTATTATAAACAGCGGAATTGTATTCAAAAACATTATTGTCCCCATCATGAAAGGAGATTGCGTCATATCATATACAACCCAGCTTAGTGCAACATTTTGAATCCATATTCCAACCTGTGATGTGATAAGTCCCGGAAAAAATAAACGAAAATTCCTGTATTTAAGAGACCTGAAGGTTTGCGTCAGTTTCATTCATTTTCACCTCACCATTATCTATTAACCATTCAATAAGCGGTTTTTTATCTCCAAATTTAAAGTTAAATAATTTTTCAAAGTCAGAATCTGTCAGAAAATTATAATTAACATTAAATGCTGACGGGATTTCTTTTACGCCCAGTGCTTTAAATTTTTCCTCAGATATTATACTTTTACCATCTTCCATAACATTTGCATAATTCAGTCCCTTAAAACAACAAAACGGAACCTTTATTCTTCCGTCGCTGCCGATATTCATTAATCCGAATGAGCGGCAGATAATTCCCCTGTAGTCATAAACCGAGCATTGATTATTTATTAAAAACGGACAATCATATTTGAAGTTTTCACCTTTAAATTCCGCTTTTTCCTGACTTATTTTTTTAATGTTCTGGGCAATAAGTTTTTTAGATTCTAAATCCAGCTGCCAGGCACCTATCATCAAATACTGAATTTCAATTTCGGTATATGGAAATTCCGCATTTTTGCAGCATAATCCGCAGCCTTTTTTACAGCATATATAAGGCTTTTGTTTTTCAAAAAAGTTACTTAGTTTATTATTTAGAAATTGTAGATATTTGATATAGTTTTTCAGCATGATTTTTATCCTGCTCCAAGCGTCTTAATTTTTAAGACAGCTTGGAGATTTATTGGAAGGTTTTAGTTAGTCAATTAAAATTGTTTTTAAATAGGATTCCTTTTGTTTGAGATTCCTATTGCCCGTATTTTACCAGAAAGTTGGGCTTTTTCCAAATCTTTCCAGGCACCTTCAACATCACCTACCGGTTGATGAAGATATACAAGATCTATATAATCAAGTCCGAGCCGGTTAAGCATTCTGTCCAGTGCTTTTTCGGTAATTCCTTCCCCGTATTCATTCGGCCAGAGTTTTGAGGTAACCCAGATTTCTTCTCTCGGAATCCCGCTGTCTTTAATCGCACGTCCGACACTTCGTTCATTGCCATATGCATGTGCTGTGTCGATATGGCGGTAGCCGGATTTTAATGCTGTTAATACTGCATTATAGGCTTCCCCGTCATCGTCATTTAGCATGAATGTTCCAAGTCCGAATCCCGGCATTTTTACGTCATTATTTAATTTAATATACGGAACAGTATTGTTTTTTCGGGAAAATAAATCCATTGCATCCGCACAGGTAAACATTCCTGCTGCAAGAGTAAGTGTTAATGAGATAAATAATAATTTACGAAACATTATTTATCTCTCCATTCATTTAATCCTAAATATTTTTTCCGTAGAATTCAGTGAGTTTGTCCACAGCCTGAGTAACATATTCAGGTTTATAATACATTTCCATATGAGTTGCATTTGGAATTACGAGATATTCTTTAGGTTGTGTGTAATAAACTTTCTCTTTCATAATTTTAACCTCTGCTGTTTTTGCATTTGTCAAAGTTCCGCATGATATCAACAGGCAGGCTGTTAGTAATGCAATAAGACTCTTTTTCATAAAATCTCCTTTTTAAAATTTAATTGATTTTAACCATTCTTTGAGTTCATTATTAGTTTCAGCGTTACCTCTTGAGTAAACAACAAATGGTTTGAGTACGGTTGAACCTTTTGCCAGTTTGCCCATATCTTTATCTATTGTATAGCCGCCACCGCCGCCGTGTGTTATAAATGGTATAATAGTTTTGCCTTCAAAGTTATTTTCGGACAAGAAGGTCATAACCGGCGGGGCCATTGTGTACCACCAGGCAGGAGTTCCTACAAATACAATATCATATGCGGAAATATCAGTATTATGTATTGGCGGATGAATACCTTTTTCTTTTTGTTCTTTTGCTATACCGTAAGCAGTTTCATTATAGTCGCTCGGGTATGGAGTTACAGGCTCAATGCTGAAGATGTCTCCTCCGACCAAGTCATGAATTTTTTCAGCAATCGATTTTGTATTTCCGCTCCAGGAAAAGTATGCCACTAATATTTTTTTGTCCATGAGACCTCCTTGATTGTCAGATTGAGATTTTTCAGGCGAAGGTATTGCAAATACCAGTCCTGCCGTTAAAAGTATTACGGGAATTATAATGAGCAATAATTTTTTCATATTTCGTCCTTATATCGGCTGAATAATTTTGTACTATTGTTTATATTTCTATTATTTAATTTTTTTTGATATTTAAAAGACCTGATTCTACCTAATTCTTATCTGATTCTCTCACTATAATTGTAAAATATAACTTTTTGTAAAGTTTTTGTGTTTATGTGCAGATAAGGAGTAGTATCAAAATATAGCTTAATAAGCTTTAAGTATGCATAAATTAATTTGGAAAATTATAATTTGGGGTGATTGATATGCAAAATTTATCTGATAAAGAGGACGTATTATGCGATTATAATATTCAAGATATTAAAAATCTTATTTGCGAAAATCGAAAACTTAATGAGATAATTGATGAACGAAACCAGCTTGATGCTAAAAAGGAAATATTTCTTGCAACATTAATACATGATTTGAAAAATCCGCTTCTGGCCCAGATACGAAGTTTAGAGATGTTGTCTGATGGAATGTACGGGGATGTATCTTTAAAACAGAAAAATATTATTGGAGTGACTCTTGAATCAATCCGGTTTGTAGAAGAATTGCTTGATTCAATTATGACTTCCTATAAGTATGATAATGGTGTTATTGTTCTGGATAAAAATTCTTTTGATGTTGAAGTCTTGATGCAAAACTGTATAAATGAAATTCAGGTTCTTGCCGGAGATAAAAATATAGAAATTCAATTAAATTCCGAGCTTGAAAGTGATGAAAGGTGGCTGTTCGCTGATATTTGTCAGATAAGGCGTGTAATATCAAATATTTTGAATAACAGTATTAATTATGCTTTCAGAGGAACTAAAATAAGAATCAATATTTCGAAAAATAATAACCGGCTGATTTTTGAAATAGAGAATTCAAGCCCTGAAATTCCTGCGGATATACAGGAACATTTATTTGAAAAATACGTATCCGGTTCTGATATTTATCACAGGACCGGAAGCGGACTCGGATTATATCTTGCAAGAAAAGTTATAGAGGCTCACAACGGTAAAATTTATTTAACGGCAAATTCAACTGACAATCGTTTTACTTTTGAAATACCTATTGAAGAGCATACAAATAAAACTGTGTGAAAAAAGAGCAGACTAACTTTGATTAAGCCTGCTCTTTGGATATTAAGTGCTTTATTTATCTTATAAAGTTCGTCATAATTTTTTGTTCACATATCGGCTTGTTGATTCCGGCTTTTTTACCTGCTTCAATGCATTTTAGTATCCATGCCATGTTTGTTCCAAGAACTCTCATAATTTGTAATCCTTCCAAATCCTGTCTTACATCATCAGGTTTGTTCTGGCCTCCATGTACCATAGGCCAGTAATTTGAAGAGATTACAGGCATGTTTGTAATTGTGAAGTGTTTTGTAATCGCATCCAGTGAAGCTGTAGTGCCTGCTCTTCTTGCAGAAACTATTGCGGCCGCCGGTTTGTATGCAAAAACCGGAGAGGCAGCATAAAATACTCTATCCATAAATGATAAAAGTCTGCCTGACGGATGTGCATAATATACCGGTGAGCCGAAAATGAATCCGTCTGCACTTTTTGCTTTTTCTATGAATTCGTTTACCAGATCGTCTTTAAAAATACATTTCCCTTCGTGACCTTCTTTACGGCAGCCCTGACACCCGCAGCAATCTCTTAATTCTGCATTGCCGAGTTGGAAAATTTCTGTTTCAATTCCTTCCGCATTTAATGATTTCTCAATTTCGCTTAATGCTGTGAATGTACATCCGTGTTGGTTTGAGCTTCCGTTAACCAGTAATACTTTCATATAGCCTCCTTCTTTATTGTTTCCACTGCACTATGAATGTCTTCTCTTGAAATTATACCTTGAAGTTTATTGTTTTTGTCAACTACAGGTAATTTATCAATATTATTGCAATGTAGTCTAAAATAAGCCGTATAAAGATTTTTCCCGTCAGAAATTACAACCGGAGACGGGTTCATAATTTTATTAATGGTTGTATTAGATGGGTTCCCTTGAAAAAATGCATCTTCAATATCATATTTTGAAATTATACCAAGCAATTTTTTGTTGTTATTGATAATCGGATAAACTTTATATTGGTAGGTGTCAATAGCTTTTTCCGCTTCACATATTGTCATATCGGGTGTGAATGTGATAACATCAGTGCTCATGTAATCTTTTACTTTCAAATCCGTAAGAATTTTTGCATCTCCGCTTTTAGTATTCTGGTTTACAATAAGTGAGGCGTATATTGGCTTTTGGTTAAATCTTTCTGCTGTTAGATCCGCTATTGCGGCACTCAGCATAATCAAGAGAATATGACTGTATCCGCCTGTCATTTCGAAAACCATAACCACAGCAGTAATAGGGGTTCTTGCAACCGCGGAAAGAAAAGCTCCCATCCCAAGAATTGCAAAGATAAGCGGGTTTGTGTGAAATCCTATAAGATTCGCAATGCTTCCGATAAGATAACCAAGAAATGAGCCGAGCATTAACATTGGTAAAAATATTCCGCCAGCAGCACCGGAGCCAAAGCAAATCGGGGTTATAAAGAATTTCGCTATAAATATAACAAAAACAACTAATATCGGGAATTTATGTGCCAAAAGCATATCAACGCTGAGGTTTCCGGAACCAAGAATATACGGAATTATTAGTCCTAGACAACCTGTAATAAATCCGGCAATGGCCGGTTTTGCCCAGTTCGGAATCCTATTTAACCTGTCAAATAACGCGTTATTTAGAAATATAACTTTTGAAAACAAAACGCCAAATATTCCGGCAGTAATCCCGAGAATTATACATACAGTAATTATTTCAAGATTGATTTCACTCTGAACTTGCGGAATTGTAAATGAAGGATTGCTTCCAAGAAAATGTCTTGCAAATGTTGCAGCACTTACTGTTGCAACAAGCACCGGAAATAATAGTGACGGTGTGAATTTTTGTACAAGCTCTTCCAGAACAAAAACGGTTCCGGCAATAGGAGCATTGAATGTTGCACCAATCGCAGCACCGGCTCCTGAGGCAATGAGTTTATCCTGCTGTGCACCTTTCATTTTAAATAATCTTCCGACAAGAGCTCCTGCACCTGCCCCCAGTTGTACACTGGGGCCTTCACGTCCGAGTGACATACCTGTTCCGATTCCGGCTACACCGGCAAAAAATTTAACAAGAATGCTTCTTATTCTGGTCATATTTCCCATTCTTGCCATTGTCATTTTTACGTATGGAATTCCGCTGCCTTTTGTCTCCGGAGCTATTTTGAATACAAGCAGTCCGGATATTAAACCTCCGGCAGCTGTAATTAACGGAAAAATTATCCATTTATGGATATTGGATAATTGGGCACATAATTTTTGTATAAATATAAATAATTCGTTTATACTTATCTTAAACAGCACAACAAGCAAGCCTGATATAATCCCGACAAGTAGTGCCTGAATTACAATTTTGCTTCGGGTTATTTCCTGTAAAAAGTACTCAGTATTTCTGAAAAGCCGCTTTCCTGTTGTCATAGTTTTAGTATATTACAAAAATTTGTCACAAAACTTAAAAAAGTAGCAATAAAACAGTTTTTTGATTTTTTATAATTTTATAAAGGTAAGTTAATAGGAGTAATATGTATGTTAGATTCAGTTAATTTTTCGCAGGTAAATTTTAAGGGTTCCACAAATCTTATAGAGCAGTTTAAGGAAAAACAAAGTTCCTCTGCAGTAACAAATCCTGTACAGCCGCAGAAATCTGAAGTTTCTGCTCAAACAGGTGCTGAGGCTCTGGCAAATTATAATAGAGTGGCAATTTCAAAACCTGAACAAAAAAATCTACCTTCTGAAAAAAATATTGAAGCTGACCTGCTTGCAAAATATAGCGATTTAAAACCTGCAGAGCCTATTAAAATAGATCAAAACTTTATGACAAACTTTAAAGGCGATAAAGTTACAGGTTCGGATGGTATTGTCGAATATTATGAAGAAAAGTCAGGTGATATTTCAAAAATATACTTTGTTTTTGATAATAAAGTTTCTACAGCATATGAAGTTAATAATAAAACCGGCAATATGATAAGAGAAGATTTATTTGATAAGGATGGGAAACCTCTTTCTGTGCTGGAGTACAATCCTGAAACAGGTATGGTAAATAAATATACTTCATTTGATTTGGACACAGGAAAACTTAATTCTGTTGCTGAATACGATGGCAGTGGTAATTGTGTAAGAAGTGTTATTTATGATACCAATACCGGCAATATATCACGTATATTTGAACATGATAAAGGTATTGACGGCGGTGTTGATGTTCATTATAAGTTTGAAAACGGAAAACTCGTAAGTAAAAAAGTAGAAAGTCCTCTGGATGGTAATACTATGGAAGCAACAAGATTTGTTGACGGAAAAGAACTTAAAACAGTAAAAACTAAACTGTATCCTGTAATCAATAATTCAGATATTGATTTTTCAAAAATTGATATTCAGCCGTCAACTCTCGGCAATGTTGAATTGGATGTAAGTAAATTAAATGGTGAAAAGAAATTCCGTTCAAATAATACACTTGAATCGATTACGGTAAAAGACGGAAATATCACAAGAATTTATACAATGGATCCTACAGGAAATAAACTTGGTAACATTGAAGAAAAAGAAAATGACATAATAAAACGCTCGATACATATAGACAAAGAAACCGGTAAATTAAATTCTATTGATGAGTTTGATGCACAGGGTAACAATATTAAATCTACTTATTTTAATAAAGACGGAAAGCCGGAAGGTGTATATGATACTCCAGCAGGAGCAAAAGACGGTGTTATGAGACGTGTATTCTATTACGATGACGGCAAACTCCGCGGCTATGATATCAGCGATGGCAAAACTTTTGACTTGAAACATACTTTCCGTTTTGATAAATCCGGCAATCTGATTGAACATATGGAATATAACGAAGACGGTAAAAGTAAAGACCGTTATTATAATGAAATGATTGATTTCGTGGAAAACAAAACAGAAGATCCAAAAAATGCGGAAAGCATTGAATGGTTTAGAAAATTGTTAGCAAATCCTAATTGCGAAAAAACATATGTTCCGCAGGCAAACATTGTTCACGTTAAAGAAAAAGGTTTGATTGACGGTATGGAATATGATGTTTTCTCAAACGGAACAGTCAGAGCTTACAGCAACTGGGGCAATGATGCAATTATTATGAATTCTAATGAGGAAATGATTAAACTCTTTAATGACTGTAAAGAAGAGCATCATGATGATTAAATAATTTTTTCCAAATAAAAAGGGCTTTTAAAAATAAAAGCCCGGTTGGAATTAAGAATAGCTGGAAGTATGAAAAAGATTTATGTAATGTAATTATATTTAAATCGGTTCATACTTCCTTTTCAATTCTCCTGTTAGGCTAATCTTCTTCACTATTCTTTAATTTTTTGTCATATATATATGCACAGCCGTAATAATATGCGAAATAACAAATAATTAGTGAATAGCAAATTATGACTGTTAAAATTCCTTCAATCATTGGGTCTCCGATAAATCTGAAGAAAATTGCAAGAATAAATGCAATAAGTATTGTGATAACGGATACAAGTAGGATAAGTAATAGCACCCTAATTATGAGCCACCATACAGGAAGAAATGTGTTTTTTAGTATATTGATAGCACATAAAGGATTTACTACCGACTTAATCTCATAGTTTTCACAAAATCTTGTAATTACCATTGCATATATTGGTGTTATCGCAAATATAATCGCAAATAATACCAGTACGGTAAAAAGTTTAGCTTTTATTATTGCTGTCGCAAGTAAACATATTGTTATGAAAATTGTCAGGTAAAATATCCACAAAATGAAGACTACAATAATTTTAGGAAGAACTTTCAAAATTTCTATAATATTTAAATTAGGGAAAATATCATAATTTTTCCCCTCTTGATCAGGTTGTTTAAGCGAAAAGAATTTTACCATATTGTGGATGGTATTAAATAAATAGCCGCTGAGAAGTAATACCGCAATCAAATAAATTACTCCAAGAATCGGATCCTGTGTAGTAAAGTATTTATAAAGCATGGCCTCATTCAAAGTTTTGCCTGCAGGTACTTCAATTTGAGTTCCTGCGTAACATAGTATAATACTCATTACAAGTGTAAGCCCAAAAATCCATAAATGAATTTTCCAGGCATTAGAGCCGGTATAAATTTTCTTTAATCCTTCAATTAATCCGCCATTCATTTAATTTCTCCTTTCATTAATTCCTATAATATTAGCATAATTCACTCGTTTTTCTATACCATATTTAGATTATTTATGACTGCAGATTTATGCCTTGTATTTATTGATATTTTACCCTTGCGGCGGATGTAAAAGACAGGGGTTTTATTAAGAATTTTTCTATAAAGACAAAAAGGAGATATTATGTTTGAAATGTACCCTAAAAAGCCTCATCTTGATAATGTTACCGGAAATTTTATTGAGCAGGTGAGTGAAGCCGGCGGTAAACCTTTATATGAATTAACTCCTGAGGAAGCCAGAGAATTTCTCCTTATGATTCAACGCAATTCTCATAAACATATTCCTGCCGCAGTTAAAGATTTGGATATAGTAATAGACGAAAATAAGAGTGTAAATGTAAGGTTTGTACGTCCGGAAAATTATAATGAATCGCTGCCCGTAATTATTTATCTTCACGGCGGCGGCTGGGTAATGGGTGATAGTGAAACCCACGATATGCTTATAAGAAAACTTTCGGTTTGTACAAATTCCGTTGTAGTTTTTGTAAATTATTCACGTTCGCCTGAAGCCGTCTATCCCCAGGCCGTTAACGAAATATACGGCGTTTTGAAATTTTTATACCAGAATGCTGATAAATTCAACATTGATTCTGACAGAATTGCTATAGCAGGTGACAGTGCTGGTGGTAATCTTGCGACGGTAGTTGCTTTAAAAACTTTAAAGGAAGGCGGTCCTCAAATATTATTACAGGCTCTTTTATATCCTGTAACTGATGCTAATATGGATTCTGATTCCTATAAAGAATTTAAAGACGGGCCATGGCTTACGAAAAAGGCAATGGAATATTTCTGGAATGCTTATCTGCCTGATAAAAGTTATAAAAACGATATGTATGTATCTCCCTTAAGAGCATGTGTGGAAAATCTTGCGGGACTTCCTCCGGCACTGATTATTACGGCGGAAAACGATGTGCTCAGAGATGAAGGCGAAGCGTATGCCAGAAAACTTGATTTTGCAGGAGTAAAAGTTATGAATGTCAGAATAAACATGACCTGTCATGATTTTATGATGCTTAATGATTTGCAGCATAGTCCTGCTGTAAAAAGTGCTTTTGCTCTTTTTTGTAAAGTTTTGAGCCATAAATTGCATAACTAGCAAAAAAATATTTTCAGTGGTTTTTTATTTGTATTATGAAAATTTATGCAATAAACACGACGGAAAAGTATCGTCAAAATCCATTGAAAATAAACGACAGTAAAAATAATAATACTGTTATCGGTAAAAGTGTTGACAGACAATACAATAGCGGGATTCCGAAAAATTTGTCATTAATTTATTTCGGAAGTTTAATTCAGCCTGCAAAGAGGCTTACAAAATCAGATTACTTGATTTCTGCATATATAAAAGAAATCGGTAAAGCCCGTTATCTTCACGGAGATCGGGCAGTTGTGGATTTATCGATGGGAAATCCTGATTTGACACCGCCGGAAAAAGCAAAGCAGGCATTGAAAGAAAAAGTTAATGACCTGTGGTCGCACAGATACAATAATCCTAAAGGTGAAGGGGCCTTATTTTATGCAGTTGAAAATTGGATGAAAACAAGATTTGGTGTGCAAATTAATCCCAGAACCGAGGTTATGGCAACATCCGGTTCCTCAGATGCGGTTGACCATATCTTTACGGCATATGCAAACTACGGCGACAAAGTCCTTGTCCCTAATCCGGGCTACTCACTGTATGATGATTTGATAACAAGACATGATCTTAAAAAAGTCCAATTTGATTTGAAGCCAGAAAACGGTTATCTTCCGGATTTCTCAAAAATGCCTGATGATGCAAAAATTTTAATACTCAATTATCCTCATAATCCGACAGGTTCTTTCGCTCCAAAGAAAGTTTTTGAACAAGCAGTTGAGTGGGCTAAAAAACATAAAGTTCTGATTATACATGATATGGATAACAGTGAGGTTACTCACACAGGTCGAAAACCTGCAGGTATTATGCAGATTCCAGGAGCAAAGGAAGTTGCTTTTCAAGTGCATACAATGAGTAAGGCTCAAAGTATGCCGGGATTTAGAGTAGCATTTACAATAAGCGATAAAGAAAATATTGATAACCTTTTAAATGCGAAATATCTTTCAGGCGGCAGCGTTTATGTTCCGGTTCAACATGCGGCGGTTGCGGCGTTAAAAGATGAAGAAGGTTTTATCAATAAAATTAACAAAATATACAGAGCCCGTAAAAATACAGCAATAAAATGGCTTAATAAGCTGGGCAGCGATGCTAAACCGACAGACGGAACGTATTATCTCTGGGCTAAAGTTCCTCCTGAATTTACTTCAGACGAATTTTTTAAATACGTACTTCATAAATCGCAGGTTGCATTTACTCCCGGTACGGTTTTTGGAACAAACGGAGAAGGGTATGTGCGTATTGTAATGTCTGCAGACGAAAATACTATTAATAAGTGTTTTGAAAGAATTGAAAAAGCCGGAATTCGTTTTGATGTGCCAAAAAGTAAACTGCCTCTGGAAACTCAAAAAGAAATTGCAAGTATGGCAGACGGTTCATATACGATTATACCAAAGGAGGACAGAGATTTTGCTCAATATATGGAAACTCTGGCTTTAAGACGAACTCAACTTATACAAAGATTTGCTGATAAGGATTCAAAATTTTCAAAATTTATTCCTCAAAAAGACGTAAATTTACCGTGGAATATTTTAAAAGACGGGCAGAGTGTTTATGTTCAGAATGTCAGAGAAGGCAAGCCTTTATTTGCAGATGTAAAAGATATCCTGCCTTTTAGTGATAAGTCTGAATACCTTACACTTGCAAATGACATTAAAAATCAATGGTTGAAAAAATCTTATCCCGATGCGGATATTTTACCTGCATATAAGTCAGTAACTTTATATCCTGATGCAAATTACTTTACATTGCGGACTGAAGACGGAAGACTTCAGGCAGTTGCAAATGTTGAAATTCAAAATAATGGTGAAGTTTGGGGCAGAAGCCTTAATACTGCACCTTGGAATCAGGGTTCTGAGGCTGAAATTCGAGGCTGCGGAAAGGCTGTTATTGCACGTATGGTAAGTTTTTGTCTTGAAACCGGTAATAAAATTCTGAAATTTGCAACTAATAAACCTGAAAACATCAAATTCTACAAAAATCTCGGGATGGTTGAAGACGGTACAAGAAATTTCAACGGTGAAATTCATACGGTTTTGAAATTTGATGAAGATTCAATGAAGACATTCCTAAATAAATATCAGATTAATTTGAGTTTTTAAACATTTTAGAATCATGTTCCGCTATGTATTCTGAAATAATTTCTGCGGCGTCACCGATTATTTTTTCACACGGGCGGACTGCATAATATTCTTTTGTCCTGTCGGATGGTATATAACTGTCGTCAGCAAGAGGGCCGAGAAGTTCGCGGCAGATTATTGTGCCGTGTTTTTCTTTGAAAAGTTGTGCAAGTTCCTGAATCCGTTTGTAATGCTCGGTTTTCACATCTTTATTGTTTGGTTCTGTATAACCGTATTTTAATCCTGCTATCATAAACATTGCACTTACGGCTCCGCAGACTTCACGCATTCTGCCCATTCCTCCGCCGAAAGATGAGGAAAGCTTCAGTGCTGAGTCAAAATCAATACCTAAATCTTCCGCAAAAGTGCAGAAAACCGATTGGGCACAATTATAGCCTTCCCTGAATAATGTTTTTGCTTTTTGTGAATAATTGTTCATGATATCCTGCTTTAAAAATTTTTAAGTTAATTCATGTTCATGATACCATAAATGCGTTATGACAATTATATTTAATCCCGTAATAGTATCAGTAATTTTATTATGTGTTTTATGTCTTTGCAGAATTAACGTTCTGCTGGCAATTATAATTTCAGCGATTGCAGCTGGTTTAGTCGGCGGATTGCATATAACAGAGGTTATGAATACTTTTATTTCGGGTATGGGCGGAAATTCCGAGACAGCTTTGAGTTATATTTTGCTCGGAACTTTTGCTGCTGCAATGACGCATACCGGACTTGCTACAATTCTGGCAAAGAAAATAGCAGGTATTATAGGAAATAAAAAAATAATGCTATTGTTTATACTTGCCGGAATTGCGGTTTTATCTCAGAATCTAATTCCTGTTCATATAGCGTTTATTCCTATAATTATTCCTCCGTTGCTGCATGTTATGAATAAACTTGAACTGGACAGACGTGCTGTTGCGTGTTCGCTGGCATTCGGGCTTAAAGCTCCTTATATAACTATTCCTGCGGGATTCGGGTTGATTTTCCAGGGGCTGATTGCTGAGAATATGACGGTTAACGGTATGACTGTTTTGAAAAATGATGTTTGGAAATCAACATGGATTTTAGGTTTAGCAATGATTGCGGGACTTCTGGCGGCAATTTTTATTGCTTACAGAAAACCTAGAAAGTATGAAGATAAAGAAGTTTTGCAAAATGAACTTGAAAAAGAAGATGAAAAAGCACTTAAACTTAATAAAAATCACTATATAACCCTTATTGGAGCTTTTGCTACTTTGATTGTCCAGCTTTTAACGAAATCACTGCCGCTCGGGGCTCTGGTAGGGCTTGGTATAGTATTCGGCGGCGGAGCCGTAAGCCACAGAAAAATGGATAATCTCATAAATGAAGGTATAGGTTTGATGGGGTATGTCGCATTTGTAATGCTTGTGGCTGCAGGGTTTGCAATGGTTTTGAAAGCAACCGGAGGCGTTGATACACTCGTTAATGCGATGATTCCTTTTATGCAGAACAGCAAGCTGCTTGCGGCTGTTCTTATGCTGGTTCTCGGGTTATTTATCACTATGGGTATTGGAACTTCTTTCGGTACAATTCCTATACTTGCTGTTTTGTTTATTCCTATTTGTATAAAATTGGGATTTTCTATTCCGGCAAGTGTTGTTGTGCTTGCTGCAGCAGCGGCTCTCGGTGATGCGGGTTCGCCGGCTTCCGATACTACACTTGGCCCTACTGCAGGACTGAATGCTGACGGACAGCACAACCATATAACAGATACATGTATCCCGACATTCTTATTCTTTAATATTCCTCTGATTATTTTTGCAATTATTGCAGTATTTCTTTTTTAAGGTATTGTAATAAATTTTATAGTGGTAATAAGGTTGTGTTATAATATTTCTGTCTAAAAAGTAGTATTTTTATTAAACTGTAAGGAAGTTACTTTTGAATTATAAACTTATAAATATGGAAGTTTTCGGGGACGAAAGAGGAAAACTTGTATCTCTTGAGGGTGGTATGAATGTCCCTTTTGATATAAAAAGGGTTTATTATATTTTTGATACACTTCCTGAACAAGAAAGGGGAAAACACGCACATAGAGAGCTTGAGCAAATTATTGTTGCAATGGACGGCTCGTGTCAGTTTGTTCTTGATGACGGTGAAAAAAGAGAATATGTATGGCTTAACCGTCCGGATGTAGGGTTATATATCGGAAAAAATATGTGGCGTGAAATGCGGCATTTCTCTTATGGTTGTAAATTAATGATTCTTGCAAGCACCCATTATGACGAAAGCGAATATATAAGGGATTATGATGAATTTTTAAAGGGTTTGAATAGATAAAATGGAAACTCGGGATATTGAAAAATATACAAATGATTATTTAAACCATGATTTTGAGGCGGTTATGGTTAAATTTCGCCGTAAAAAGGTTCTCGAGGTCTTGAATAAATACAGGGCTGAAAATATTCTGGAAATAGGATGCGGAGCAGAATCAATATTCGACTATTATAAAGATTATAATCATTTTACTATTGTTGAACCTTCTGAAACTTTTTGCACCGGAATTAGAAAATCAGAGAATTATAATGAAAAAATTACTGTAATTAATGATTTTTTAGAAAATAGGGTTGAAGAACTAAAAGAAAGAAATTTCGATTTTATAATATTGAGCGGCCTTTTGCACGAAGTTACAGAACCTGAAAATTTATTAGCGTGTGTAAAATCTTTATGTAATTCAAAAACTGTTGTGCATATAAATGTACCTAATTCGGAAAGTTTTCACTTGTTGTGGGCGTATAAATCAGGACTAATTTCACATATAGGAGATTTAACAGCTACTGCAAATGTTCTTCAACAGCATACAACATTTAATATGAAAACTCTTGCAGAGATGGTTGAAAATTCCCATTTTTCTATCATTGATAACGGTTCTTATTTCATAAAACCGTTTAACCATAAAAAAATGCAAACATTGCTAAATGAGAATATTTTAGATGAAAATTTACTTGAAGGATTATATGATATGGTTGACTATTTCCCGAATAACGGTGCAGAAATTTTTGTAAACTGCAGGGTGAAATCATGATAATAAAAGAATACACAGATGAATATAAAAATTTATGGAATTCTTTTATTGATGTTGCCAAGAATTCTCTGTTTATGCATAAAAGAGATTTTATGGAATATCATGCAGACAGATTTGAAGATAATTCGTTGATGTTTTTTGATGATAAAGACAGATTGCTTGCCTTGCTTCCGGCAAATAAAAAAGATAATATTTTATATTCACACGGCGGTTTAACTTTTGGAGGGTTTATTACTAACGAAAAAATGAAACAGTCTAAAATGCTCTCCTGTTTTGATGCTTTAAAAATTTATTTAAAAGAACATAATTTTGAAAGTTTAATTTATAAAACAATCCCGCATATTTATCATTCCCAGCCTGCAGAAGAAGATTCTTATGCTCTGTTTAAAAATAATGCAAAGTTATTGAAAGTGGAATCTTCTTCCACGGTCGATTTAAAAGAATCTTTTAAAATTTCAAAAGCAAGAAAATCGCATATTTCAAGAGCAAAAAGAGAGGGGATTGAAGTTGGTGATTTCGTTCAATTTAATGATTTTATTGAATTGGTGAATACGGTCTTAATCTCTCGTCATAATACGAAAGCTGTCCATAGTGCAAAAGAGTTGGAATATTTGTATTCAAAATTCCCTGAAAATATAAGACTTGTTGCGGCAATGTATAACGGACAGATGATTGCAGGAACGTTATTATTTGTATATAAAGATATTGTTCATACCCAATATCTGGCTTCAAATGAAAAAGGTCGGGAAATAGGTGCATTAGATTTAGTTATAAGTTCCTTAATAGAAGAGTATAAAAATGAAAAAAGATATTTTGATTTCGGAATATCAACGGAAGACGGCGGAAAATTTTTAAATGAAGGCTTAATCAGTCAGAAAGAAGGCTTCGGAGCCAGAACAGTTTGTTATAATACCTGGGAGGTGTGTAGTGACTAAATTTATATTTGATTTGGATGGTACTGTTACCAAACAGGAAACTCTGCCTATAATTTCCAAATATTTTGGAATTGAAGCAGAAATAGATAAGCTGACCGAGGAAACCGTAAAGGGAAATATCCCTTTTATAGAATCTTTTATCAGACGGGTATATATTCTGGGTCAGTTACCGATTGATAAAGTATCAGATTTACTTGAAACTGTTGATATATATCAAAAGGTCGGCAGTTTTATTTTACAGCATAAAGAAAATTGCATTATAGCGACCGGAAATCTTGAATGCTGGGTTGATAAATTGGCGAAAAAGGTCGGATGCTGTTGTTATTGTTCAGACGGAATTATTGAAGATAATAAAGTTGTCAAACTTACACGGATTTTAAGAAAAGAAAATCTTGTGGAACGTTTTAAGTCTGAAGGTGAAAAAGTTGTGTTTATCGGTGACGGAAATAATGATGTTGAGGCTATGAGGCTTGCCGATATTTCTATTGCATCAGGATTAACACATATGCCAGCTAAAGGTGTTTTATCTATTGCAGATTATCTTGTATTCAGTGAGGAGGCATTATGTCGTCAGCTAAATCAGTTATTATAAGTTGTGCCGGAATTGGTTCAAGATTAGGCCTTGCAACAACAAAGGCTCTTATTAATATTGACGGAAAATCATTAATAAGATGGCAGCTTGAATTGTTTAAAGATATAGAAGATGTAAGAATTGTCGTAGGTTTTCAGGCAAATGACGTTGTTGAGGAAGTGAGAAAATACAGAGATGATGTTATTTTTGTATTTAATCATAATTATTTTGAAACAAAGACCGGAGCAAGTTACTATTTAGGAGCAAAGGACGGTAATGAATTTGCCATTGAATTTGACGGGGATTTGCTGGTTCATCCTGATGATATGAAACAGTTGCTGGAAATTGACGGTGAATGGATAGCATATGCAGATAAAATGTCTGATGATGCTGTGTTTGTTAAAACCAATGAAATTGGAGATGTTTTATCTTTTTCGAGAGAAAACGGTGATTTTGAATGGACCGGACCTTGTTGTATTAAAAAAGATAAATTAAAATATTCCTCGGGCCATGTATTTAATCAGCTTGAGCCGTATCTGCCGATGAAAGGTATTAAAATAAGAGCATGCGATATCGATACATACGATGATTATCAAAGAGCTCTGGAATTTATAAAAAGGTGGTAACATAAACTATGAATGAAGACGCACTTAATTTTTTTCAGAATATGGCAAATGACCCTAATTGTACGCAGAATTCTTGTAAAATGGCTAAAAATAGTGATTTCTCCAATATTGATGCCGAATTTGTATTAAATTATGCATCAAAGGAATCCTCTATACTCGATTTAGGTGCGGGTACAGGTTTGTTAATAAACAAAATATATGATAAAGTAAGTAAAATTGTAGCTGTTGAACCGTTTGTGAAATTTACCGATTATATTGTAAAGTCAGATAATATTAACATAATTAATCAAACTATTAATGATTATGATACTGATGAAAAATTTGATTTTGTTACCCTGTTTGGAGTAATGCAATATTTTAGTGAACAGGAGGCTGTAGATATTTATAACAAAATCAGAAAATATCTTAAGCCTAAAGGGAAAATTATTATTAAAAATCAATTCGGAACCGAGAATGATGTAAATGTTCAGGGATATTCCGAAGAATTAGGAAAAGAGTATTTCTCACAGTATCGATATTTACAAAAAGAAGTAAAAATACTTGAAAACACGGGGTTTAAAAATATAGAAATTTTTGATATATATCCACCTGAGTGCAACCGCTGGCAGAATACTCATTTTTATGCAATAGTCGGAGGCGTGTAAAATAGTGAATTGGAAAAAGAAAATAAAATATTTTCTGCTGGATAAAATTAATCCGTACAGAATTGAGTATTATAAAAAACAAAACAAAGAAAAAAGTTACAAAAAATCTTTGCGAAAAGAAAAGATTAATATTGTTTTTGTTTGTCATAGGCCGGCTATATGGGGATATCAGAAAACTATATTTGAGGCCTGTATAAGTGATATCGATTTTGATGTTACGATAGTTGCAATCCCTAATAAAAAAGAATTGCCACAGGCGGGGTTATTGCATGAAGTTTATGAATCTGAAGGGGCAGAGGAATATTTTAAGGAGTATCCTTGTCGTGTAATTAACGGATATAATTATGAAACACATGAATGGTTTGATTTAAAAGAATTGAAGCCGGATTATGTGTTTTTTCAAACTCCTTATAATATTTGCAGGCCAAAACTTTATCACAGTAAAGAAGTAAATAAGTTTGCCCGTATTTGTTATGTCCACTATGGATTATCTATGTTGAAGGACCAGTGTGTGTTTAAAGAATTTGCTAAAGAATTTTTTCAATACTGTTCTTTAATATTTGCAGAAACCGAATACCATAAACGGTCATATAAAGATGAAATTATAAAATATAATAGCCGTTTTAATTTTAATAACATTTTTTTATCAGGAAGTCCTGTTTTTGATAATCTGAAACCATACAAAGATGCTGAATCATCATTATGGCGTCATCGAAATCATGAAAATTTCAGAATAATCTGGACTCCGCGGTGGAGTACCGGCGAGAATAATTGTAATTTCCTTGAGTATAAAGATGAATTATTTGGTTATGCGGAAAATAATAATTATGATTTTATATTTAGACCTCATCCGCAGGCTTTTTTAAACTATATTGCAGAAGATATTATGTCGGAAGCTGACATTGAGTCTTTGAAAAAAGATTATACAAATTCAAAAAATTGTACACTTGATTTATCAAAAGATTACCTTGCAACTTTGTATTCTTCAGATGTTCTTATTTCTGATCCGTCAGGAATTGACTTTGAATATCTGCTAACCGGAAAACCCATTATTTACACAAAAAAGTCTGATGAATGGGCAAATGATTTTGCAAAAAATGTTTTTATTGCAGCTTCTTACGTTGTTACTAATTGGGATGAGCTTCAAAAAACTCTGGAAATGCTAAGAAACGGCAATGACCCTATGAAAAAGAAAAGGGCTGAAATTGTAGAAAAATATTTTTATTTTCCTGAAAACGGTGCGGGATATACAATAAAAGAATTAATCAAAAGGGATTTTTATGGCAAAAATTAGTTTTCTGGTTACATATTATAATCAAAAAAATTTTGTTGAACGCTCTCTGATGAGCGTTTTGAATCAGAATCTGCCTTATGATTACGAAATTCTTATTGGAGATGACGGCTCAACAGATGGAACTGTTGAAGAAGTTAATCGTTTTGTTGAAAAATATCCCGATAAAATTAAACTTTTTCAAATGCCGAGAAATAATGAACCTATGCAAAAATCAATACACAGGGCCGCCGCTAACAGAATTAATCTTTTAAAACATATGCATGGTGAATATTTCTGTGTTCTTGACGGTGATGATTATTATAACAATATGAATTTTGCATCTAAAGGCATAAGTATTTTAGACAATAATAAAAGTTTGTCATGTTGTGCCTTTGATTTTGAACTGGTGTATAAGGACCGCAAAGAAACTTATAATACCGGAATAAAGAAAGAATGTATAATAAATGCCAAAAATTACGTGAAAAATTTATATCTGCATTCAGGGGCCTTTGTGTTCAGAAATATATTTACGCCTGAAAAAATAGATATTGCTGAGAAATCTAAAAATTTTGATGATAACTTAATCACAATATTTATGCTGCAGTTTGGGGATATGTACTATTTTAAGGAATTGGCTTATTCTTATTTACAATCTGAAAATAGTTTGTGGAATTCTTTTTCAAAGCCTGAACAACATTTGTTAAATACTATGGATTATGAAATAATATCAAAAGCGGCTCCTGTATTTAAGAGAGAATTGTTTTCCAGACAGTTTCAAAATATAAAATTCATATACCAAAATAAAAGTAGGCTGAAATTTTTACTTGGAGACATACTTTATGAGAAATATATTCAGGAGAACAAAGAATTAAACAACAAGATTGTTCTTGATTTTTTAAATTGGAACATAATAAATTCTTTTCGGAAATGTGAACTTGTATTGTGGTATAATTCAGGAAAAATAAGAAGACAGTATGATAAAGTTTTTAGATTTATACAAAATAAATGAAAGATTCAGAGACGAAATTGATTTAAGGATAAAAGAAGTTCTTGATTCAGGCTGGTATGTGCTCGGTGAGCAAAACAAACGATTTACGGAGAATTTTGCAAACTTTTGTGGAGTTAAACACTGCATAGGCTGTGCAAACGGGCTTGAAGCTTTAAGTTTAATAATTAAAGCTTACGGCTTCGGTGCCGGAGATGAGATAATGGTTCCTGCAAACACTTATATTGCATCGATTCTAGCAATTTCTGAAAACGGTTGTACCCCTGTGCTTGTTGAACCGGATATTAATACTTATAATATAAATCCTGATTTAGTTGAAGAAAAAATTACATCTAAAACAAAAGCCATAATGGTTGTCCATCTTTACGGGCAAGCTGTGCAAATGCAAAAAATTCAGGATTTGGCAGACAAATATAACTTAAAAATTATTGAAGACGCTGCTCAAGCTCACGGGGCTAAATATTTTAATAAACGGACCGGAAGCCTTGGTGATGCAGCAGGGTTTTCATTTTATCCCGGAAAAAATCTCGGATGTATGGGGGACGGCGGCTGTGTAACAACAAATGATGACGAACTTGCGGAAAAGATTAAAGCTATAGCAAATTATGGCAGTGACAGAAAGTATCACCATATTTATAAAGGGGTAAATTCCCGTCTTGATGAAATTCAGGCAGCAATTCTGGATGTGAAATTAAAATATTTAGATAGTGATAATCAAAGACGCCGGAAAATTGCAAAATACTACAGAGAAAATATTAACAATCCTCTTATAATTTTGCCGCAAACTTATGATGAGATGTCTCATGTATGGCATATATTTGCGATAAGAACCAATAAACGTGACAGATTACAGCAATATTTGAAAGAAAACGGAATTGAGACTAATATTCATTACCCTACGCCTCCGCATAAACAAATTGCATATAAGGAATGGAATAGTGTAAATCTTCCTGTGACTGAAAAAATACATAACGAAATTCTATCAATTCCAATGAGTCCGGTATTAACTGATTCAGAAGTTGAAAAGGTTGTTGAGGTATTAAATGACTGGAAGTAATAATAAAAGTATAAAGATTTTAGTCGCATTTCACAAACCATCCAAATTAATAAAAAGTGAAATATTAGTACCTATTCATGTCGGACGGGATATAGCTTTCCAAAAGTCAAAAGACGGTGTTATTTCACAAAAGGACTATGATTGGCTTATGGCTAACTGTATCGGAGATAATACAGGGGAGAATATATCGAGTCTAAATCGGGATTTTTGTGAGCTTACAGCTGTTTATTGGGCATGGAAAAATTACGATAAACTTGATAATCCGGATTATATAGGCCTTATGCACTATAGAACCTTTTTTGATTTGTATGAATATGCAAAAAGTAACATTGCAAAATTTAATGGTTTGGATTATCTCGGATACAATTATTATCTTATGGGAGATATATTATCCAAATATGAGGGCATAATTTCTAAAACACTGAATACAAGGATTGATTTTAATCCTCCATGGTCTTTTGACTACTCAAATTCAAAATACTGGAAATTATCTGATAGTTATCATAAAGAGTTATATGAAATGTTTCTGCAATATCATGATGATATTCATTTTAAGAATATGTTTGTATTAAAAAAAGAGGATTTTTTTGAGTATTGTGAAACTTTATTTGAAATTCTTTTTGATATGCAGCATAAATATGCTGACGATGAAAATATAACTGCCGAAAGATCTCTGGCTAGACATGCCGAAGGTATTTCTTCATTATTTTTTATGTATTTAAAAAAGATAAAGAACAGGCGTTTGCTGGAGTTACCATGGATAGGAATAAGTTCTCCACGGGCTTCCATATTCCATAAAATAGCTGCAAACTATTATTTTGTGAAATATAATATTTGGAAACAGGAAGAGACATACGTTAAATTTTTGAATCATGAAAAGAGAATTTAAGGGGAGTTGTTATGATACCTGAGTTATTATCATTTTGTTGTGTTTCTTATAATCATGAAAAATATATAGAGTCTTGTATAAAAAGTATCTGGAATAATGATTATAAAAATATTGAGATTTTTGTTCTTGATGACGGTTCGGAAGATAATAGCGTTAATGTTTTGAACGGGTTAAAATCCATCAGTCCCTGTCCAATGACGGTTATTTCGCAGAAAAATACCGGATGTATAGGAGCAAATTATAATAAACTTCTTAAAATGGCAAATGGAGAGTTTATTTCAATTATTTCATGCGATGATGCATTAATTGAAAATACTGTTAACCAAAAAGTTCAAATGATGCTTGATGATAAAAATATTGCATATATTTGTAACTCCAGAATAACAGGTATAGATGAGAATGGTAATGAAACTAACGGTGTTCCGAAAATGAAACTTGATAGCTATAAGAATCCGGGTTCTCAAGATATTCTTGAATTGGATTTTAATGATTTTCATTCTTATTTTACACAGGGTTCCGTTTACAGACGGGATGTCATTCTGGCTTTTGGCGGTTTTGATGAGGATATGATTTGTGATGATATTATATTTAGGACAAAACTATCACGTTATATGCTTGAGCATCCGGAATTGCAGTTTAAAGTTTTGCATTCACCGGCAGTATATTACAGGCTCCACTCTTCAAATGTTTCCAGAAACAGTTTGAGACAACTGAGCGGTATTATCGAATATTTGGATAGATACTGGAATGACATGGCTCCTCCTGATATTTTGTATAAATGGCTGGATTTTTACGCAGCTTCAGCGGACAGCAAAGAAGACTTTTTAAATTTATTTGAAAACAATAATTATGCATCTAAAATTCTTGAAAAGAAAAATTATCGTGATTGGTTTTTAAATAATAAAGAGTTTAAATCCATGGGTATATTATATAAACGGTTCGGAATTCCTTATATACTTTGTTGGGAAAAATACAAAAAACAAAATTCCAGAACTTTAGTGATAAGGTTATTTAATATAAAAATTTTTAAATATACATTTCAGCTTTAGACAAATTCAATATTTTGCAGGGCAAGTCCTGCGATAAAGTTTTTTATATTATCGGATTTAAGTCTGCATTTTATTTTTCCTGTCGGATTTGTTCCGTAATAAACGGCAGACGAAAGTACGGCTATTTTGGAGGCTTCAATTATATTCATTGAACTTAAATCCAGTTCAATGTCTGAATTTTTAGCCGTTTTAATTTTTTGTTTTAGCGTATTGATATTTTTTTCTTTTAATAAAACCGTCATAATAGTTATTTCGTTTCAAATGATTACAAAGTTTAAATTTTGTAGCAAAAGTACTACTTTTATATGATTTTATTGTATAATTACCTTAAAGACGAGGTGGAAATATGATGACATTAGCAAGTATGAATGAACTGGCAAAAGAAGTTTTTGATATTGAAGCAAATTCAATTTTGCGTCTGAAAAATAATATCGGTGAAGAATTTGATAAAGCGATTGAACTTATGTATGACTGCAAAGGCAGAGTGATTATTACAGGCATGGGAAAATCCGGACTTATCGGAAAGAAAATTGCCGCAACCTTGACTTCAACCGGAACTCCTTCATATTTTCTACATCCTGCGGAAAGTACACACGGAGACAGCGGTATTATAACGAAAGATGATGTGGTTGTTGCTATTTCCAACAGCGGTGAAACACAGGAATTATTAAATCTTCTGCCGTTGATTAAACGTTTTGGCGTAAAAATGATTGGAATGACAGGAAAGTTAAATTCTACTCTTGCACAGGCAAGTGATGTAGTTCTTGATATTTCAGTTGAAAGAGAAGCATGTCCTTTGAATAAAGCTCCTACCGCATCAACAACTGCAACTCTTGCTATGGGTGATGCTCTTGCGGTCTGTCTTTTGAAAAAACGCGGATTTACTGAAGAAGATTTCTTAATTTTCCATCCGTCAGGTGCTCTTGGTAAAGGTTTCTTATACAGAGTGTCGGATTTAATGAAAACAGAAGACTTGCCTCTTGCTCATGAAAATGACAAGTTTAGTGATGTCGTTGAAATTATTACCGAACATAAGCTGGGTATGGCAATGATTCTTTCTCCAAACGGCGAACTTGCAGGTGTTCTTACAGATGGTGACATCAGAAGAACACTGATGAAATACGGAGATACCTCAAAACTTATTATAAAAGATGTCATGACTGTTAATCCGAAAAGAATTACCGCAAATTCATATGGTGCAAGTGCATTGAATTTAATGGAAAAATATTCTATTACAGCTCTTGCAGTTGTTGATGAAAATAATAAACCTATTGGCGTAATTCATATTCATGACTTATTGAAAGCAGGTGTTGCATAATGATTAAACTTGCAGCTTTTGATGTTGACGGTGTTATGACCGACGGCAGTATTACATACGATGATAACGGTGTTGAATATAAAACATTTAACGCAAAAGACGGGCATGGTATAGTTGAACTTCATAAAGCCGGTATTAAAACTGCAATTATTACAGGGCGGACTTGCAAGGCTCTTGAAAGGCGTGCTAAAGATTTGCAGATTGATGAATTATATCAGGGAGTAAAAAATAAACTTGACGTTTTGGATGAAATATTGAAAAAATACGAGATTTCTTATAATGAAGTTGCTTATATGGGAGATGATATTCCGGATATATGCATACTCGAAAAAGTTGAAATTGCAGGATGTCCAAAAGATGCGGTTCAAGAGGTTAAAGAGATTGCAAATTTTGAGGCTGATAAAAATGGCGGGTGTGGTGCCGTCAGAGAATTTTGCGATTGCATATTAAAACAGATTCAAAACTAGGAGAAATTTATGTACGAAATAAAAACACAGGCTTTTTTTGCAGCAGCACATCATCTTTTAAATTATGACGGTAATTGCGAAAATCAGCATGGACATAACTGGATGGTAGAAGCTTATGTTACCGGTGAAACGTTAGATAAGAGCAATATTCTTATTGATTATAAAGTTTTAAAACGCGAATTGAATGCGGTTTTAGAATTGTTGGATCATAAAGATATTAATGAACTTCCGGAATTCAAAGGAGAAAGTCCTTCAAGCGAGATGATTGCAGCATTTATATACAGTAAATTAAAAGAAAAAATCGTGCAGTTAAGTAAAGTTTCAGTATGGGAAACCCAAACTTCATGCTGTAGTTATTATGAAGCCGAATAGTAAAAATATAATAAGGAAAGAGAGATTATGAATTTAATACAGGCAGTTTTAATGGGAATAGTTCAAGGACTAAGCGAATTTTTACCGATATCAAGTTCTGCTCACCTTGTATTCACGTCAAATTTTTATAAGGTTTTTAAAGGCATAGAAATTGTAAAAGAATCAAATCAAGAAGTTTTTCTTGATATCATGCTTCATCTTGGAACCCTGATTGCCGTATTGATTTTCTTCAGAAAAGAAATCTGGCAGATTTTGAAAGCTCTTATAGAGGCATGCCGTAAAAAAGATTTTTCTAATCATGATGCAAAAGTAGGTTTGTACATAATTCTTGGTACAATAATAACCATTGTAATGGCACTTCCTATGGAAAAATTTGCGGAACGTCTCGTTTACAGTCCGCAAATTGTAGGGGTATTGCTTGTAATTACGGGATTTGTACTTTTTGCAAGTGAATACATGTCAAAACATTTGCCAGCAAGAAAGGATAAAGTTGATTTAAAAACTTCACTTTGGATTGCCGTTGCTCAAGGTTTGGCTGTACTTCCGGGGTTTTCACGTTCGGGCTGGACTATTGCAACAGGCCTGTTTAAAGGGTTGGATAGAGTTACAGCTGCAAAATATTCTTTCCTTTTAAGTATTCCTATAATTCTTGGTGCATCAATGGTTTATCCTTTTATTAAAATAGATATGGCTGAAGCTCTTACATATAACTGGACTGCAATAGTTGCAGGTACAGTTGTCTCCGGACTTGTAGGCTATTTGTGTATTAAGTATTTTATAAAATTTTTGTCGAAATTTTCTTTAGCAATTTTCGGATATTATTGCATTATAGCAGGTATTTTTACTGCAGTATTTTTTAATATTTACAAATAAATTTGTTTTTGTTAAATTTGAGACGTCAATATCTGCTTTTTGAATGTTAGGGATAACGGATTACGCTTTGAATTTGTGTAAAAAAATGTAAAGATATTATCCTAAATGGCAAAAAATAATTTTGACGTGTCTTATATGTACAGACTTATTTGTGTGGAGTAAAGATGATTTTACCTATTTCAAATTACAGCAGTAATGTTAAATTTTCTTCCGAGCCGAACAACGAGGAGAAAAAACTTCCTTATTCCAAAGATACATTATTAAAAAATAATCTTGGTACAAGAGCCCGTATCACTATGGATAAGGTTACAAATGCATTTACCGTTTATCCCGTTAAAGGTTTACGCGGAAGCCGAAATTCAAATTTTTATGAATTTTTAACTATGGGTACGGTTCCTTATCTGATTGGAAGCGGCATGCTTATGGCTGTTTTTATGGGGCCTAACGGCAAATATAATCCTTTTAGCAGTGCTAAAGCAAAAGCTCTGGGTAAGAAAATGGCACTTGGGGTTTTGTTCTATGGTGTAATGAAAGAAATCGCAAAATCTTTTGTTACTAAGCCCGTTCAACTTTTAACCGGAGTTGACACAACGGTTCCTTATGCCAAATTTATCTATGAATTGCCGGAAAGTATTGATGATACAGATATTACAAGTATAGAATATCATCAGGCTATGGAAAGTACGGAATTTCCTCGCTGGGATTTGTTATACGGTGATGAATCAAAGGGAGAAACCCGTAATTTCAGATATGATAAAATTGCAAAAAAACTTGGCATGGGTGACAAACTGAATGATTCGGATCAGGAAGTTAAACAGAGAATAAAAGAAATTGTAGTAAAAACCATGACTGCTAAAAATCTTTCTTCATATTTATGGGGAGCTTTAGGCGTATGTGTTGCTTTCCAGACTCCGTGGGAAGATTTCTTTAATACAAAAGGTTTTGCAAAATCAACAAAACAGTTCGGAAGATCATTATGGGAAAGCATGAAAGAGTTTTATAACGGCAACGGTTCAGGATTGAGAAAACACTGCGGCAAATTATTACTGGGTATTGCTGCTTTATCTTCAATTCTAGGGGTTACAAATGTTATGTCAAGTTCTAAAAAACCGTCTAAACTTGATTCGGCGGATATAATAGAAAAAGACAGAAAGTATGTGGTGAACTGATATGACTACAAACTTACTTTCCAATTACATTCATAATATTCCCAAACAGCCGGTTATACAGAATAATAATAACGGTACAAAGCATGATGTTCAGATTATTAATGTGAAAAAAGAAAAACCTCACTTTGATATAAACAGGGAATTGGCTAACAGAACTTTTATTAAACCTCTTCCTCCAAAAGCTCATCTTGTTAAAAACAGAATTTTTGATGCTCCTGCAATTTTCGTTAAAGACGCTGTTTATGATATGAAAGCTCTCAAAGACGGCTGGAAGGGTGAGGCTAATGACCACCAGCTCGGAAAACTGAATGATCTTGGTATGAAGCTTGGAGGTTTGGGAATTGCAGCATATTTATTTACAAGAAGACAAACCCCGACAACAAAAGCTATGGAGTTCATCGGGCTCGGTTCGTTCTTTGCATCAATGGTATTATGGCCTAAACTTGCACTTCAGCTTCCTGCCAGATTGATTCACGGATTTAATGTAATGCCTGAATATGAAGACAGTTACGGACGTAAAAAGCCGCTTTATCAGGATAATCTGTTTATTCCTTGGGATGCGGCTTATACTGATAAAGATATACATAAAATAGGCGACAGACTCGGTGTTCCAAAAGACATTCCTAACAGACGCGATTATATTCAGGAAAAAATGCGAATGATTGCACTTCAGAATAACACAATGTGGATGTTAACTGCAGGATTTGCAACTCCTATCATGAGTGCATTGATTTGTAACGGTTTAGAGCAGCCTGTAACAAGACTTCTTGATAAATACAACAGTAAAAAGGCTGACAGAATGCTTGTCGAATTTACTGATATTGCCAAACGTGAAAAAACAAATTCCATTAACAAATCAATAGATTCTCTTATTGAACTGTACAAAGAAAAACCTGTTAATGAAAAAATGATTGAATCCATTGCTAATGCTCTCGGAATTCAAAGAGATATGTTGACAGTTAATGCAATTAAGAAGGATTTAAAATCAATATTATTACCTGAAAATATGACATATCATGTATCAAAAGAGTTTATTCCTGATATTATTAAAAATTCCAGAGAAGTTCTTCTGAAAAAGTTTGATAGCTCGCTTATTGACCAGATTTTGCCAAGTGAAAAGCAGCTTCTTGAAAGACTTCAATCGGATGATGTTATTAAAGATTGTTCAAACCAGATAGGTGAAGGAAGTCATAAAGTTTTCAGAATTAATAAACTTATTAACAATGATCTTTATAAGGATGAGGTTCTACGTATAAGCAGAGATTTTGACTCTTTAATCAGAGAAAATATCAAACGTTATAATGAAAGTCATCCTGAAAAAGCTTTGGATGCTGATGTTGATGTACCGGTTATATTGAAAGCAATTCAGGGTGAAACGCTGGAAAGCGGGCCTGTTGCTAAAGTTCTTCTTTCAATGCCTAATAACAAGTTTAATTCAAAAGCTCAATCTCTTGTAAAATATCTGGCAGAAGTAATGACTGATTTTACGGCTGAGGGTAAAGTTTTAAATAAATATGCCTTTACAAAATTCGGTGCAACTTCATCTCTTGCAAACTATTGGAACGAAGTTGACAGCAGTATGTTGAAAATTTTGGGCTTCAGTGATAAAGATTTGAAAATGATAAAACATGATCGAAAACTTGTTGAGCCTATGCTTAGACAAAAGATAGAAGATATTGTTTCATCAAAACAAAAGTATGCAGAGGTTCTTGAAAAGCTTTGTAAAAAATTGTCAAAACTAAGTGAAACAGTTAAAGAACAAATAGTTCCGGAAGAATATAAGAAACGTGCGGATGAAGTCTATACAGCTACCGCAGGTAAACTTAAAGACATTACTCTTGAAGATGGTTCTAAAGTTAATATGTCGGCATTGATAAAAGAACTTGTTGGCTACGATGATTTGTTGGATCAACAGAAAAATGGTAAAGATATAAGAGCATATTCACAAAAAGATTTGCAGAAAAATTTTGCGGAAATTCGAATGAAGGGTGTTTTGAGTTCCTTCAGACAGGCTATCAATGCACTTGATTTTTATGCAAGAGTGGCTAACCTTAAAAATCTCGATGTTAAATATCTTCCTGATGTTAAAATGCCTAGAGAGGTAATGGAAGAACTGATTGAAGCTGCAAAAGGAATACAGCTTGACGGTCATATGTGCGATTATGAAACCAAATTCTATGTTCCGCGTCAGGTGTTCCCTAATGATAAAGATACAAGTTTGCCTGAAGTGAAAGACGGTAAGCTGAATTTGAATTATGCAGGTAAACCTTCTGATTTAAGAAAAGTTGACATCCCTGATGATTCTTATTTCTTCCACAATCTTATGGATTTGATGTATCAAAATGATATGCTGGATGAAACAAAAGAAATATTAGGTAAATACAACAGACTTGACGATATGAAGCAGCATCGTACTGATATGTTGACAAAGATTGGTGACGAAAACTATTTTGCGAAGAAATTCCATAAGTTGTTTACTCCATATGAAGATAAGAGAATTGCTTACGCTGAAGATAAATTCTTTACGATAGGTAAATCATTTACGGATTTAATTTTTGATGCTGCAAATAAAGTTTATAATACAAAACAATGGCTTAAGATGTTCGGTTCAATAGGAGCTGCATTACTCGGTGTAACCGTAATATCCCAATTCTTTTTTGGAAAAACATCATTACCAAAGGATACAAAAAAGGGTTAATATATGATAAATTCAACAAATTTACTTCTTCAAAAAGTTAATAAACCTGCACCTCAGGCTCCGGCACAACCTCAGCTTGATAATAAAGTGTCTCAGCCGCAGCAGAGTTCAGCAAATATTTTGTCTTTATATCTGCAGAATTTGTCTAATATAAATAAGCCGATGGTTAATAATGCTACAGCCGTAACTGAATCAAAAGCTGCAGACAAAGTGTCTGATTCTGCTCCTGTAAAACAGATTGTTTACAGAAATAATCTTCGTTCTATGGTTCAAAAT
The DNA here is from genome assembly GCA_944325865.1 of Candidatus Gastranaerophilales bacterium. Taxonomy (GTDB): domain Bacteria; phylum Cyanobacteriota; class Vampirovibrionia; order Gastranaerophilales; family Gastranaerophilaceae; genus Scatousia. The sequence continues at coordinate 185,191 of CALVBS010000003.1, forward strand.
AATGAGGCAATTATACTTGCAATACTGCCTAGATCTTTTAATGCAAAAGATACAAATAATAATGAATACATTGACGGTAATGAGCAATGCGGAACCTTCCTTAATGCTATAGAAAGACTTGATGAGGTTAAAGCAGACGGGTTTAATACTCTTCACCTTCTCCCGATACATCCTCCGGGAAAAATAAAGGCAATGGGTACAGCAGGGTCTGTATATTCTCCGCTTGATTTGTTGGAGATTGATCCGATGCTTGTAGATAAAAATGATCCACGCAGTCCGAAAGAACAGTGTAAGGCTTTTATTGACGAATGCCATAAACGAGACATAAAAGTTATGTTTGATTTGCCGAGCTGTGCATCTTATGAACTGTTTTTGAACCACCCGGAATGGATGGCAATGGAACGTGACGGTCTGGCAAAAACTCCTCAGGGATGGAATGATATCAGAATGTTCCAGCCTTGGGAAGATGAAGGCAAAAGAACCCTTAATCCAAAACTTCTTGAATTACATAAACAGTTCATTGATATGTGTATAGATTTGGGTGTTGATGGTATAAGAGCCGATGTTGCAAGAGCGAAACCTGTAGAATTCTGGGATATATTAATTCCATATTCCAGAATGCGAGACCCTGAATTTGCATGGCTTGCCGAAACTTATACATATGAAGACGCCTCTCCTCAGGCTAATATGCCATATGATCGGCCGGAAGACTCTTTAAGAGCAGGTTTTGATATGATATACGGTCAATACCATATTTTCCATGAATGGCCGGACGCAAAAACATTAATGGATTATGTAAAAGAAAATCTTGATATGTCATATCGTTTAAGTCCAGGAAAGTCCCTAATCGGTTCATTTGCAACTCATGACGATATCTCTCCTATGTTCCATGGCGGAGCTGATTACTGCAAAATGACGGTTGCACTGCAGGCAGGGTTGCCAATGTTGAATATGTATCAAGTTGACGGTTTCCAGACCGGAGATGATTATACATACGATTGGGCCGGTAAATATAGTCCTGAAACTCAGACAGATAGTCATATTATGACAGTTCATGAAGGTAAACTTGATTTATTTAATCTTTCAAGAAAACCGGGCGGCGATGATGAATCAATCAGAACATTTATGCGTGCTGTTAATCATTTAAGAACAGAAAATGCTGATATTCTCGGGCCTAAAGGTACTTTTATCGAACTCGATAAAGAGGGCGATAAAAATGATCAAATTATTACTTTCGCCCGTCATTATCAGGGAAGAACTCTGCTTTGGGTTGTTAATAAGAATGTTAATCGTGCCGTTGCATGTAAGATTAAGATTCCTACATTAAAGGCTGATCAAAAACTGGAGAACATGCTTCCTTCATACGGGCATGAAAGTATTTTCCAGCCTGTTGACGGAGAACTCAGGGTTGATGTTGGACCGGCAAGAGCTCATGTATTTGAAATTGATACCCCTAATATTGAAAATTATACAAGAAAAGTATATAAACAAAATTAATTTGGCATACATTAAATAAACGGAAAAATACTCAGTCCTTAGCGGCTGTGTATTTTTTCGTTTATTATAAAGTAGTGGCTTTTTTGAGGATTTTTTAGTATAATACTGACTATGAAGAGATTTTTATTTGTTTTAACTTTATTATCAGTGTTGTCAATTAGTGTTCCGCTGGAAGCCCGTGCAGGTTTTATTGCGGATTACAAGGCTCGAATATCGGAAAACAGACAACTGGAAAATACTGAGAAAGAAATCCGTGAAGTGTTTAATACTCAGGATAAATTTACAAACAGTTATAATTTTGAAGGTTTATATAAGCTTTATTCTGACGATTTTATGAACAGCGACGGTTATAATAAGGAAGTTTACTTTAAACTTATTAAAGAAACCTGGGAAACTTATCCGGAAATTACTTATCAAACAAAAATATTGAATATAAACGTGACTTCAAACTATGCAACGGTCGAAACAAAGGAAACTGCTTTTGCCGTTACTGAAGAAAATAGTGAATATATCAGTGCCGTAGGCGAACTCCGTTCTGAAGCACATTGTATTTATCATCTTAAAAGGGATAAAGGAAAATGGCTTATTGCTGCGGAGGATATTCTTGATGAACGTTCTGCGTTGAAATACGGTGATGCCAGATTTATTAAAATGGAGTTAAACGCTCCGACATTAATCGGTGCAGGTGAAAATTATTCTGCAGAATTAAAAGTTGATATGCCTGCGGATCAAATTGTAATTGCATCTATAGCCAGTGAAAAAATAGTTCAGCCGGTTGAACCGGCTCCTGAAAGATACAGGAAATTACCTTCCGATCAAATTTTAGAACGGTTGTTCATTGCAAATACTGATAATGTAAATGAATATAGTATCGCCTCTGTCGGAGTTACAAAGACGGAACCTGTTGATGAAGAAAATGTAAAAGTTTATATGAACGGACTTGCTTTTTTGATGACAAGAGTAAATGTAGTTCCTAAAAATAATTTTATTAACATGGATGATAAACCTGCAGTAAAGGATGTAGAAGGTGGAAAAACTAAGTAAGCTGTTATATTTGGTTGTATGTTTTGTATTTTTTCTGATTTCGGATTTATATTTATCAAACCAAATAGTACAAAGCATATCGGATGGATTAACTCTTTCAAACCCTGTATTCAGGTTGAATTTCGTTAAAAATACAGGGGCTGCATTTAGTTTACTGCCAAATGCCAGAGAATTTTTGATAATTCTTTCTGTTGTTGTTATAACCCTGTTTTTTGTGTATGTTTACAATCACATAAAATCAATGTCGTTAAAAACTATATTTACGATCTCATTTTTATGTGCCGGAATTGCTGGAAATCTCCATGAACGTATTGTTTACGGGTATGTAAGAGATTTTTTTGAAATTACCTGTTTTAATTTTCCGGTATTTAATATTTCTGATATTATGATAAGCATCGGGGTATTGTTCCTGATTATTTTAATTCTTGTAAAGAAAACGGCTTAGCATATGAAAGTTATTGTTGATGAAAATGATATTGGATTAAGGCTGGACAGTTTTGTTTCCGGATTGTTGAAAGATTTTTCACGTTCTAAAATTCAAAATTTTATTAAATGCGGTGATATTACTGTTAATTCAGAGATTAAAAAAACTTCATACCAGTTAAGAGAGGGCGATTCTATTGAAATCAGACTGCCGGAAAAGGATGATGTAAAAATTATTCCTCAGAATATTCCTTTGAATATAATATATGAGGATGAGAATATGCTTGTTGTGAATAAACCTTCCGGAATGTTGACACACCCTACATCTAACGAAAGAGAAAATACTCTGGTGAACGCTCTTTTGTATCAGTATGGTGATAATCTTTCAGACGTGAACGGAGAGTTTAGACGCGGTATTCTGCATAGACTTGACAGAAACACATCTGGTTTGTTGATGATAGCTAAGAATAACAGAGCACATGAATTTCTTGCAGAGCAGATTAAAAACCATGAAATCATAAAAAAATACAGGGCTGTTCTGAAAGGAGACTATCCGGCAGATGAAGATATAATAGAAATGCCTATTGGCAGAAATCCGAATCAGCCGCATAAAATGATGGTGCGTGAAGACGGAAAGCCCAGTAAGACGATTTTGAAAGTCCTAAAACGATTTCGGGAAGCAACTTATGTAGAACTGACTCTTGTAACAGGAAGAACTCATCAGATAAGGGTGCATACAAGTTATAAAAAATTCCCTGTTTATAATGATACACTCTACGGAGCAGGTAAAGGAAAAGTTAATACTGAAGAGCAGGTGTTACAATCTTATTACTTAAGGTTTACAAAACCGTTCGGTGATGAGATAATAGAATTACAAATTGAGCCTGACGAAAAACTTAACAAGGTTCTGAATTACTTTGAAAGCAGGTTAAAATGAACAAAAAACTAGTACAGATTATTGCATTCTTAGCAGCTCTTGCTGTAATTTATATTGCAATATTAAATGTCACCGGTTCCGTAACTTTGCAGGTATGGGGACCCGGTGTTGATGCTGCATCTGGTGTTGTAACTCACGCTACGAAGAGTTTAAATATTGCATTGTTTACATTTTTGGTTTTCGGAGTGGGGTTGTTTGTCGGAATAGCATTGTTTATGCCTTTTTATTCCGCTCAGGAAGATAAACTTAACGCATTCAGACGTGAGTTGGAAAAAAGTTCGGTTAAAACTGATGCAAGTACCTCAGAAGTAAAAGTTTTACAGGCTAAAATTGAAGTTTTGGAAAAAGCTTTAAAAGATGCTTTAAACGGTTAGATTATAATAAAAGGAGAGAAAATGGTGAAACTTAGTCATATAGATGCTTTCGGGGGGGGGGGCAAGTTGTCTAAGCTCTCCGCTTAAGGTTTTTGGTAGTGTCCTTAAAAAAACAGGTTTTACGTTAGCAGAAGTACTGATTACACTTGGTATAATCGGTGTGGTTGCGGCAATGACTTTACCCGCGGTTATAACGAATGTTCAGAAGAAAGTGGTAGAAAATCAACTTAAGGTATTTAATACAACAATAAATAACGCTTTTAGAATGGCACAGGTTGAACATGGCGGAAAGTTTGATGATTGGATACCAAGTTATTATAATTATTCTTTTGCAGAAATGCGTGAATGGCTTGGTGAATACCTGTTTCCTTATATTAAATACAGTGATGTTAGTGATTGCCGTGCAGAAAATATGGTAGGTAGTGATAATATTGTTCAGGATGGAATATGCTTTCATATGGCAAACGGAGCATTAGTCTGGACACATATAGATAATAATGGCGGAGATTTAATTTATTATGTTAATGGAAAAATGCAATCAAATCCAAGAAACAGGTTTGGCTTTCAGTTTGCAAAAACCAATAAGAAAAGTGAATTTATTGAACCTTATATACAATATTGGAACGGAGACAAAGCAAGTCTGACTTCAGGCGGCACATGGGGGTGTTATAAAGGGTGTACAAACTGTGGTTATTGTACCAAATTAATCCAGCTTAATAACTGGGAAATTCCTGATGATTATCCGTGGTGAGTTTTATTATATAAGAAGGCCGTTTCTATAAAAGAAACGGCCTTTATTTGTTTTCAGAAATGTAATACCTATTCGCCTTCTTTTGCTTCCTTTTGCTGGTTAATCATATTCTGGAGTTTTTCTTTTAATTCATCTCCTTTTTTCTGCATCTCGGAAACAACCCCGTCGGCTTTTTCCTGTATTTCTTTTACTGTTTCTTCAGTACGTTTTGATAAATCTTTAGCACCTTCTGCAATCAATGCTCTTGTTTCTTCTCCTGACTTAGGGGCAAGAAGAATTCCGGCAATAGCACCTATTGCACCGCCTACTAAAAAGCCTGTTAAAAATTTTGTTGCTGACATAATTATTCACTCCTTTATTTTTTTCATATTACGGTTAAGGATTTATTATTTAATCCCCATTTTTGGCTATATTTTTTTGTTGAATAAGCTTAATACCGTTGTAAAACCTTTAATGATTCCGCTGATAATTGAATCAGAGATATTTTTTGTTTTATTAATTGTTTTTCCTACGGCATTTTTAATATTATCAACGCCTTCGTCCGTGTTTTTAACTATAGTATTTACCGAATGAAGGGTTTCTTTTAACTCTTCAATGGTAGGTTTAAGTTCTTCATTTACGATTTCTGTTGTTTCATTGAGGTTTTTGGTAAGAATACTCAAATCATAGAGCAGTTTTACTAAAAATCCTCCTACTACAATAATTACAATAGCAGAAACCCAGGCTAAAAAGGTTAATCCTTGATTTAATGCTATTTGTGATAAGATGTCCATATTTTGTTCCTTTTCTGTTTATTACTGGTAATCAAAGTTATCTTCAGAAGCTTCAAGTTCCTTTGCTTTTAACATTTTATTTGATTTTACCATATTATTAATTTTTCTGAATTGTCTTTCCAGCTTATATTTCATCAAATCAATGCTTTCCATTGCCTGTTTTTTTGCTTCTTTTATTTCAGGTGCGTGTTTTTCATATAATTCACAGGCAGCTTCTTTTATTTCTCTTCTTGATTCTTCACCCGGTTTAGGTGCATAAAGAACGCCCGCAATCAAACCGCCTACAACGCCTGCAAGCAAGCCCATTCCGAACATAAATGATTTATTACTACTCATAATCAACCTCGTCTTTCATTTTGTGAGTTCACTATATCATATTTTTTTTGAAATTACAAGTCTATTAGGCTAAAAGTCCCTTTAGTAAAGCCTTTCCGCCTTTAACAATCTTTTGCAGATTTTTTCTTTTGCTGAATTGTATTTCAATTATAAATATAAGAGCATATATCAAAATCGTTTTTATAAATTTAAGGATATACTCTTCTTTTTTCTTTTCGACATAGTTAATTACACAGTTTACCCACTTTTCAAGTACATGGATATTCTTGCGGAATTTTCTTAATTCTTCCATAATACTGCTGCGTGAAGCCAGTAATTGTTCGTTCAGTTTACAAACTTTTTTGTCCGTTGCCCATAAAAATCGTACAACGGTAAATGTAATGATTAATTCAGCTATAAAGACTATTGCAATTAATAAATACATTTTTCTTTTCTTTGCTTTTGTATTATTATTTGAAGTATAAGATAATAGAGAGATAATTGGAATACGCCCAAAGGACTATTTATGTTAAAGAAAATGAAATTTTATACCTCATTACTGTTAGCAAGGGCTGCTTATACGGGAATAAAGCTTTTTTCAAAGAGTTCCGGCACTTCTTTTGCCGGTAAGCTGGTTCTTAAATTTTATCCGGATTTTCTCTCAAACTGCGGTAAATACATTAATAATCAAATTGTGACTGTTACAGGTACAAACGGCAAGACCACTACTTCCGGAATTATTTCTCATATTCTGGAAAATAACGAAAATTCAGTAATTCATAATTTGAAAGGTGCAAATATGCTGACAGGTGTTGCTAATGTTTTTGCCCTTAATCTAAAACCGTTTAAAAATTTCGATTATGCGGTTATTGAGTCTGATGAGGCATACCTGCAAAAGCTTTATGATTATTTAACGGCTGATTATCTTGTTGTGACTAATCTTTTTCGTGACCAGCTCGACAGATACGGCGAACTTAATACAACTGCCGATTTGATTAAGAAGGCTATTGATAAAAATTCTGATTTAAAACTGATATTGAATGCGGATGATCCTCTGGTTGCGTCGTTTGGCAAAAACAGAAATGCTTTGTATTACGGTTTTGAAGATGTAGAATACGATTGTACTTATAATAATGAGTCTAATGCTCCTGCGGAAAATTTTAACTGTATGTGCGGTGAAGCCTTAAAGTATAAGAAGCGTTTTTTTGCACAGGAAGGCCATTATTATTGTGAAAAATGCGGCTATAAACGCAAGGAGTGTAATTATTCCGCTAAAGTTAAAGTCTATAATGACCGTTCAGAAATTTTATTGGCTCATAATGATGAAATTCATAGTTTTACGGTGAAACTTGCCGGATTATATAATGCATATAATGCACTTGCCGCAATTTCACTTGCTCTGGAACTGCACATTGATGCTGAAAATATTCAAAAGGCTCTGGATTCCTTTAAATCAATTTTCGGCAGAACTGAAAAAAAAGTTATAAAAGGCCATGATACTGTTGTTCAGCTTATTAAAAATCCTACCGGTGCAAGCGAAGTATTAAAAACTGTTGACTTAAATTCTAATATTGTTATTGCAATAAATGATAATTATGCGGACGGCAGAGATATTTCATGGTTGTGGGATAGTGACTTCGAATTGCTTAAAGATGCAAAAAAATTAGTTGTTACTTCCGGTACAAGAGCAAACGATATGGCTTTAAGGCTAAAATATGCCGGAATTCCGCAGGATAAAATTGTAGTTGTTCCTGTAATTAAGGAGGCTATTTGTCTTGCCGCCGACACTTCCAAAGATGGGGAAAGTTTAACTATACTTCCTTCTTATACGGCTTTGCTGGAAATTAATAAGATGAAATTTTAACGAAAGGATTAGATAATGCTTTTAGGTGTAAATATTGATCATGTTGCAACATTAAGAAATGCCAGAGGAGGTTGGGAGCCTGATCCGGTTATTGCGGCCGATATCTGTGAAAAAAACGGTGCGTCTTCAATTACAACTCACCTGCGTGAAGACAGAAGACATATTAAAGATGAGGATGTTTATGCTCTTACCAAAACCATTAATACACGATTGAATCTTGAAATGGCTATGGCTGAAGATATTCAAAAAATTGCACTGGAAATTAAGCCTTATTCTATATGTCTTGTACCGGAGAAAAGACAGGAAGTCACAACAGAAGGTGGACTTGATGTTGCCGGACAGTTTGAACAGGTTACTGATTTTATAAAACCTCTTCTGGAAGCGGGTATTATTGTAAGTTTATTTATTGATCCTACAGAACAACAGGTTAAAGCTGCCGCAAAAACAGGTGCTCAATTTATTGAGATGCACACAGGTTCCTACTCAGAGGCTTTCGGTACTGAAAATGAAAATTGTGAATTCTTAAAATTAAAAGATTCCGCAAAATTAGCTCAAAGTCTTGGACTTAAAGTTAATGCGGGACACGGATTAAATTATGTAAACGTTCAAAGAATGCATGAAATACCGGGACTGGTTGAACTAAATATCGGACACAGTATTATTTCAAGAGCGGTATTTACAGGGCTTGCTGAGGCTGTGTCACATATGAATGAACTTATAAAGTAAAAAGGATTTGTTATGAAAACAGAAAAGGAAATAGTGGAAGAAATGCAGGCTGTTGTCGAGCAAATGAGGCTTGATGATATTGCGGATAACCCTGACAGTGAAATCGAAACTTTCGGATGTGACTGCTGCGGGCAGGAAAAGCCTCTTGCAGGTTCCATTGAATATGAAGGTTACAGGCTTTGTAATGATTGTGTACTTTTGGCAGAAGTAGGATTTGCTCTGAAAAGAATTGCAAATGTACAGGATTTGATTGATGCTATGGAAGATAAACGTCTTGAAGGCCTTTGTGATTTTATTAAAAAAGAAGAAAATAAAAATAATAATTGATAAAATTTCGTTAAATTAATGTTATTCAATAAGTATTAAAGGCGGTATTAAAAATACTGCCTTTTTGTTTAGTGTATAATAATTATATGGATAAGAAAATTTCCGATAAGGTGATTAACCGATTAACCATTTATCATTGTATTTTAGATGATTATATTGAAGGTAATGTGGAATTTATTTCTAGTAAACAGATTGCTTCTCTGCTTAACATAGATGATTCACAGGTAAGAAAAGATATTAATCTGTTGAATAATTCCGGAAAATGTCGTGTCGGATATATTGTTAAAGAGTTAAAAAAGTCCATAGAGGATACTCTGGGGTTTGCTAAAACTAAGAATGCATTTATCGTAGGAGCAGGGAACCTCGGAATGGCTCTGGCGAAATATGATAACTTTACAAATTACGGTTTGAATATAGTTGCACTTTTTGACAATGATAAGAAGAAAATTGGCGGAACCGTTAATTACAAATTAATACTTGATGTTTCAAAACTTCCTAATCTTGCAAAAAAATCCAATGTCGAAATTGCAATTCTTACAGTACCGAAACTTTATGCACAGCAGACTGCTGATTATCTTGTTAAGGCTGATATCAAATATATATGGAATTTTACCCCTGTTGTTTTGAAAGTTCCAAATGACGTTCAGGTTTGGAATGAAAATCTAATGGGAAATTTTTTGCAATTTACTTATAATATTTAAAATTACACCCTTTTTTATATCTAAGAAACTGCTGCAAGCTGATTTATATTATATAAATGTCTCAAGCCTTCAAGGGTGAGTGTAGGATTAATAAAATCAAAGTTACGTTTTAAATATGGAGCAACAAAACTCGCATAACCGCCTGTAGCAACAATAACGGCTTTAGTACCCAGTTCTTTTTCGCATTGTTCAATAAGGCCGTCTATCATACAAGCACAACCCCGGATTACCCCTGAAAGTATAGCATCAACAGTGTTATTTCCTATGGCCGTTCTTGATTCTGCAACTTCAATTCGTGGTAATTTTGAAGTGAATGCATTTAATGTTTTTAACTGTAAATTTATTCCGGGAGCAATAACACCGCCAACAAATTCACCTTCTTTATTTACAATATCAAATGTTGTTGCCGTACCAAAGTCAATTACTATAACAGGGTGGTTATAAAGCACGTAAGCACCGGCAGCATTCGCAATTCTATCAGCTCCGACTTCATCAAGATTCGGCATATTAATCTTGATGCCGGTATTTACTTTTGCTGAAAGCATTAACGGTTTAATCTTAAAAACATTATATACTGCACTTGTAAATTTCTCGTTTAACTCTTCTACAACAGATGAAATAATACATCCTTTAATATCATAATTTTTAAATAAAGACTTTAACAACACTTCATATTCTTCAAGTGACAAATCTTTATCAGAGGCAAGTCTGAAATCCTCAATAAGTGCCTCATTATCAAATAAACCGAGAGTTATACTCGTATTTCCTATATCAGCTGTTAATAACATCAAAATAATCCTCGCTCGTCTGCAAGGATTATTTTAACCCAAAAAAACTTTTATGCAAAGCTATTGATTTGTTGCAGCTGTCTGTGAACCGTTAAGAATATTTCCAATCATTGCCGGATCTCTACGCAGCATATTTACAAATGCTGATGCCTGATTATATGTCTCCTGAATTGGATTTTGTTTTTTCAATTTTTTTAATTCTTCTGCTTTGTCGCCGTGTCCGATTCCTGTAATAGCATTTATGCCCATAATGCAAGCCTCCTTAATGCTTGTACATAATACTCATATCTCATGTATATATATAAAGTATTTCTTTTCAAAGAAATTGCATGAAAACGGAAATTTCTTTACATAAATTTACAATTAATCAGGAAATTTTGATATAGCTTATTTCTTTAAGAATTCTTTTTCAAGTTTTAGTGCCGTTTTTGTTTTTGCAAGACCGCCCTGAGAACTTTCTTTTAAGAGCGGGGACATAAGTTTTCCGGTTTGTTCAAGAGCATCAATCACTTCATCAATCGGAATTTTTGATTCAATTCCTGCAAGAGCGAGTTCGCTCGCTGTAACTGCGTGGATTGCAAGGAACGGATTTCTTTTAACGCAGGGAATTTCAACAAGTCCGCAAACGGGATCACAGGTAAGTCCCAGAAGGTTTTTCATTGCAAGTGCTGCAGCATTCAATATTTCTTTAACAGAACCGCCTCGCATCTGAGTAAGTGCAGCAGCACTCATTGCAGATGCAACACCGCATTCGGCCTGACATCCGGCAACAGCTCCTGCAAGTGCAACTTTATTTGATATAATTCTGCCTATTTCACCGGCCGTGATAAGTGCATTGATTTGTTCTTCCTCAGAAGTATTAAGCTCTTCGCTGACTCCGATAAGTACAGACGGCACTATTGCACATGAACCTGCCGTCGGGCAGGCAACAATTTTGCCCATTCGTAGGTTTTCTTCTATTGTCGCAAGAGCGTAAGTAGTGATTTTTTCAAAGGTTTTACCAAGTAGAGACTGTTCTTTTTTATATCTGTTTTGCAGACGTTGGCAATCATCTCCACACATACCGCTTATTGACATTTCTTTACTGTTTAAGCCGTTTCTAATAGCCTCTTTCATAGCGTCAAGGCTTCTTTTCACTTTTGCACGGAATTCTTGAACACTAATTTCTGCAGTTTCTGCCTCTCGAAGTTGTGCTGCTTCATAAATGCTTAAATCCTGACAAACATTTTCTAATTCTTCAAATGTGGAGATTGTTTTTTCCATATTAACTTTCCAATTTCTTTATATAGCTTATAAAATATACGTCCTCAATCAATCCAAGAAAATCTATAACTTTTTTATCAAGATTCCCGTCAAGGCATATGGTCATAGAGGCGTCTTCTCCTTTTGCATATCTATCACAGTTTAATGAGGCTATATTTATGTGTATCGAATTTGTTACTCTTGATATCATATTCGGTATATCTTTATAAATCAAAAGTAATGTATTATATTTCCCTGTTAATTTAACTGAAAAATCGTTGATTTTTCTTATAACGATTTCCCCTGCACCTACTGATTCTCCTGATATCGTCATTTCACCGTTATTGCCATCTATGACAAAATCAACGGCATTAGGGTGCCTGTTGAAGTCCTCAAGGTATTCATAGTTATATTCAAACTGTTTTGAGATATCCAGATCAAAAATATTTTTAATTCGGGAATCATCCACAGGAAGTCCCAGTAATCCTGCTAAAAGACCTTTATCAGTGCCGTGACCTTTTCCTGTCTGGGCAAATGAATTATAAAGTCTGAACGTAACCTTTTTAGGCAGCTCTTTATAAATATTTTTTGCCATTAATCCCAATCTTACGGCACCTGCAGTGTGGGAACTTGAAGGCCCTGCCATTATAGGGGAAATTATATCAATAAGAGTTGATTGTTTCATTTTATTCCTGACCTGTATTTAATATCCTAATTATATCATTAACATGTATCCTTATTAAAGAATGTAAAAATTTTATAAAGAAATGGCAATATTTTCAAATTTTATGTTTTTATATATATGTAATGTAGAAGTGTTTTTATTATTTATCCAAATTGATTAGGTAGTGTGAATAAAAGGAGAATAAATGTTTAGTCCCGAATTTATGAAATTTTTGATTAATTATCAAAAATCCGATTTTGCCCCTCAAGAAACTAAAAAAGAAATTGAATTTGATGATAAACGCGGTGGACGCAAACTTGCAGAAGTTTATGTCATCGTTAATAAATAAATTGTCAACAGTAAATAAATAATTAGCGGATTTTACAAATTTGTTGTTAAAATCGCTATTTTGTTCTTGTGGCATAAAAAAAGAGCCGCAAGAAGCGGCTCTTGGAATAAACTTTTGATTCATTCCTCAAATAGTGTGAAGTGTAGTGTGTGTGCTTAAATTTCGTTTTTGATTCCTCGAATTTAAGCGTCCTCGTGTTACACTTATATAAAAAAATTTTTGTATATAAAATTGCTATATTTTATCTATTTAAAGTATATTTTGTTACAAAACTTTATAATTCCCTCTATGAAACATTGTAGAATTGCGTTATAATATGATTAAAAAATTGGTTTCAGATTATTAAAAGGAGAGTTATGAAAATATTAATTTCTAATGATGACGGAATAGCTGCTAACGGTATCAGGGTTTTGACCAAAGCCTTGGCGGCAGATCATGATGTATATGTTATTGCTCCGGACAGAGAAAGAAGTGCTGCAGGACATTCATTAACATTGCATACTCCGCTCAGAGTTGAGGAGCTGGAAACTATTACTGGAGCAAAAAGAACCTGGGTTACAACAGGAACTCCTGGAGACTGCGTAAAAATAGGTATTAATGCAATTCTATCGGAAGAAGAACTACCGGATATTGTAATTTCAGGAATTAATCACGGACCGAATTTAGGGTCTGATATCCTATATTCAGGAACCGTAAGCTGTGCAATGGAGGGTGCAATGATGGGAATTCCTAGCATTGCGGTTTCATTGGCAAGTATGCAGAGTGATTATGAAGATTTTGAGTTTACAGGTAAATTTATTAATTCTCTGTTGAAAAAGCTTGAGGGGTTTCCTTTTCCTCCAAAGTCGATATTGAATGTAAATGTCCCATCACTTGATGAAGACGATATTGCAGGGGTTGCGATTACGGAACTCGGGAGCAGGATGTTTACAAATACTTATGAAAAGAGAGTTGACCCGAGAGGTAAGGTTTATTACTGGATGGCAGGAGAATTGACTAACGAGCCGAGTGATGCAAATACAGATATTGCTGCAGTTCGTAATAATAAAATATCAATCACTCCTGTTACTTATGAAATGACTAAAGAAGATTACATTGCAAGTTTGGATAAAATACTTTGTAGTGACGAGTCTTGCAACTGGTATTAATGCTATGAAGATGTAATGCACTATCAGAAAATTATAAAAGACCTCTTTGAAACTAACACCCTTATGCAACAGATTGATGAAATCATTGAGGTGTAAGATTTCTCTTCAGATTGACCAAGAGTGGTATGTTTGACTTTTAGCACAACAAAAATATTGAAATAAAAAAGACGATAGCCAAAAGCAATCGTCTTTTTTATGGTGTCGTTAACGTTACTATATTGGAACCAATGGCACCTGATAAAAATACCTGTTCGCCAGCAGGCATGAACGTTTACACCGAACTTATCCGTATTATGAAAGAGTCAACAACGGAATACTATAACATGAGGATAGCGTTAGGGATGGAGTGTGCGTGATATATAATAAGCAGTATGGATATTTTTACGGTATAATTACAGTATGAACAGTAATACGCAACATCTTAGTAAAACAAGCAATACACTTCAGGTTTACATCAATTCAAGTAACAGCCTTTCTAACTTTAGAGAGAGTATTGAAATATTGGGCAGTGCTTTAATAAATAATGATACTTTTAAGGCATTACAAGTGCTTAGAAATTCTTCCGTAATCAACAATCGACTTTCTCAACTTGTTCAAGAATATAGAAACTTAAATAATGCATTCGTGAATAATCCTGTATTATCTGAATTAAGCCAGACTTTACAAGCAATAAAAAATTCCCCTATTCTTAATAATAAACTAACTAAATTTATAGATACATATAATACTGTACAAACTACATTAAAGAAGAACCCTGAGTATATGAAAATATATAATGCGATACAAGTTCTACAAAGTTGTTCTTCAACAAGTTTAGGGGAGAAATTATTTCTATCAAAAACCTCTCAGGTAGCAATAGAATTGGCATTATCTCAACAACGTCTAATAAACAAACTAGAAACCTTTAACTTCTCGGAAAGTTCTAATAATATTATCGAAACTATTTCAGAAAGCAGTTTAAATGAACAACTGGAAATTATAGAAAAAGAACCTGAGAGTAATTTCAAGCAATACCTAAGACAAAATCATTTAGCAATTCTATCGTTAATACTGCAAATTGTATTTTTTATCTGGCAAAATTGTAATGATATGACAGTTGAACAAAATAATAAGATTATTTCTCTTTTAGAGCAGTCAAGTAAAACACAAACAGAATTACTTAATGTGCAACAAGATAGATTATCAGAGGAACAGACTCAAACCGAACTGATTAAAATAGAAACAGAATTATTGAATGAAATGCTTATTGAGATTAGAGATAATCTTAATAATAATAAAATCGCCCCCTAATATCAATTGTATGAATAAAAATTATTATACATTCTTGCTTTACTCTCTCTCCTGTCTTTATTATCAATGCTTTACACAGTATAAGCCATTATGTAAGTAAGAAATTTTACCATTAAATAACCTTAAAAATTTCATTCTTACAATTACTGCTTAACAAAAGAGGTATACAGCCAATATTCATGCTATAATCCATTTATGACAGAGAAGTATCTTGATGGAATTATCAGAAAGTTTAAGACCGGTAAGACTACAGAACACAGCTTTAGGGGTGACTTACAGGACTTTATTGAAAGAACCGTTACAGGTGTTCAGGCTATCAATGAACCTACCAGACAAAAATGCGGTGCTCCTGATTATATAATACAGAAAAAGAACATTCCTATAGGATACATTGAAGCTAAGGACATTGATAAAAATCTTGATGTTGTTGAAAAGTCCGAACAGCTCGACAGATACAGAGCAAGCCTCGATAACCTGATACTTACCAATTATCTTGAATTTCGTTTCTTTGTGAATGGAGAGCATGTTGATACCGTCAAAGTAGCTGATATTGTAAATGGAAAGATTAAAGTATATGAGAAAGAGTATCAGAAACTGATTGACCACATCCGCAATTTCTGTGATTATCAGGGGCAGACTATTAAATCACCTAAACAGCTTGCAAACCTTATGGCACAAAAGGCAGTTATGATACGTGATGTTATTATAAACGCTCTTGAATGTGATTGTGCAGGCTCTTTAGCAAGCCAGAGAAATGCTTTCAAACAAATCCTGTTACACGATTTAACCGACCACACCTTTGCCGATATGTACGCTCAAACGATAGCATACGGCTTGTTTGTTGCAAGACTGAATGATACTACACTTGATGACTTCACAAGACAGGAAGCAAGAGAACTTGTATCAAAGAATAATCCGTTTCTAAGGCAGTTGTTTGATTATATCTCTGGTGCAAACCTTGATGATAACCTTGTATGGATTGTTGATGATTTGGTTGAAATCTTTAGAGCGGTTGACCTGAATAAACTCTTGAAAAACTTCGGCAGAACCACGCAGATGTCTGACCCGTTTCTGCATTTTTATGAAACATTTCTTGAAAGCTATGACAAGGTGAACAAGGAAAAGAGAGGCGTGTATTATACACCTCAACCCGTTGTAAAGTTTATTGTCTCAGCAGTAGACAGCATTCTTAAAACCGATTTCAATCTGCCTCATGGTCTGGCTGATGATACGACTATAAAACATACTCGTACCCTTTATTATGAGAAAAAGAAGAAGAAAGTTAAGGGGGAAACAGTATATGAAGATGTACCCGTTACAACAGATGAGAATGTTTATAAAGTGCAAATCCTTGACCCTGCTACAGGTACGGGAACATTCTTGGCGGAAACAATCCGTAAGATATATTCCTATTTTGTAAACCAGCAGGGAATATGGTCTCAGTATGTTGATAACGCTCTGATACCCCGACTGAACGGGTTTGAAATCATGATGACTCCGTATGTAATGTGTCATTTAAAACTTGACCTGTTATTACAGGAAACTGGATACACAACGACGAAACAGACAAACAGGTTTAATGTGTATCTGACTAACGCTCTTGAAAAAGACGAAACGACAAAATACCCGTTGTTTGACTGGTTATCTGATGAAGCCAGATATGCCGGCATGATAAAATCTGAAAAGCCTATAATGGTAGTGCTGGGTAATCCGCCATACAGCGTAAGCAGCTGCAACAAGAATGACTACATAGATGAGTTAATGGAAGTTTATAAACAGGATTTAAACGAAAGAAACATACAGCCCCTATCGGATGACTACATCAAGTTTATCCGTATGGGTGAAAGTTTTATTGAGAAAAACAATGAGGGTGTACTTGCTTACATTTCAAACAACAGTTTCTTAGACGGTGTAATCCATAGACAGATGAGAAAACACCTTATGCAGACATTTGATAAAATCTACATCTTAGACCTGCATGGCAATGCTAAGAAAAAGGAAAAAGCCCGAGACGGCTCAAAAGATGAGAATGTGTTTAATATCCAGCAGGGTGTAAGTATAAATATCTTTGTTAAGACAGGTAAGAAAAAGCCTGATGAACTGGCGAAAGTGTATCATACAGAGTTGTTCGGTGAAAGAGAGAAGAAATACGAATACCTGAACGCAAACGACCTCTCAACAGCAGGCTATAAAGAATTGACTCCGGCAGAACCGTATTATTTCTTTGTTCCGAAAGATTTTAATGTACAAGCTGATTATAATAAAGGCATTAAAATCGATGAATTATTCAAACTTAACAAAGCTGGAATAGCTACGGGTAGGGATGATTTATTTATTGATATGGATAAAGAAACGCTAATCCGTAAATTGCATGAAGTCTTTGAGTGTAATGATATTCTTACAAGTAAATATAAGTTAAAAGTAACTGATACATACAAATTGTGTACAACTATAAAGACAGCAAAATATTCAGAAGAGTATTTTAGAAACTTATTATACAGACCATTTGATACGAGATATGTTTATTATGATACAAGATTATTACAGCGTGCCAGATATGATGTTATGAAACAATTTTTCAATCATAATGTAGGACTAATACTTTCAAGAATGGTATTAGGAAACTACGAATGGAATGATGTCTTTATAACTAAAGATATTACAGAAAAAGGCATTATGGCTATGCGTGTTAGCAATACAGCTCCAATCTTTCCTCTATACATATATGAAGATGATTCAAACCAAACCTCATTCTTTGACCAGAGCCGTAAACCCAATCTGAATATGGATATTGTGAGGGAATTGGAACAAAAACTTAATTTAACCTTTACTCCGGAAAAAGAAGATAAGACAGGAACTTTTGCTCCTATAGATATACTGGATTATATTTATGGTGTTCTGCATTCTAACAAGTATAGAAACAAGTACAAGGAATTTTTAAAGATTGATTTTCCACGAATTCCATACCCTGAAAGTTCGGATTATTTCTTTAAAATTGCCAAACTTGGTAAACAGCTTAGAGAGATACATCTGCTTGAGTCTCCCATAGTGAATGAATTCGTAACCTCATATCCTGTAGGCGGTGATAATGAGGTCGTAAAGCCCGAATATAAAGACAACAAGGTGTATATCAACAAGACCCAGTATTTTGATAACGTGCCTGAAATTGCATGGAATTTCTATATAGGCGGTTATCAGCCTGCACAAAAATGGCTCAAAGACCGCAAAGGCAGAATACTGAGCTATGAAGATGTAATGCACTATCAGAAAATCATAAAAGCCCTCTCAGAAACCCACACCCTCATGCAACAGATTGATGAAATTATTGAGGTGTAATTTGATTTCCGTGTATATTTAGTTGGCGATGTTGATTATAAGGTACAACTTTATAAACCTTAGTCACCGTATATATGACTTCTGTTTTAATGCCTGTTATGTCTTTAGTCTGTATTTGCAAATCACATTCAATACAATCTTTAGCCTGTATAGATATTTCTCTGTTCTGAAATTTAGATAGCCAGTCACTATCCTCAATTCTTGCTTTTATACAGTTATCATTATATTTAAACTCCCATTGGCTACTATCGCTTAAGAGGTCAGGTTTTTTCACAACTAATATTGCTTTATATGTTTTCGTCATATTCTGCTCTATAAGTTGTGTCTTTTCATACGCCATAGAAAATGCAGCATTAAACTTTGTATCAAGACTCGATTCTTTAGTAATATATTTAACTTTATCCTTTACAGTGAGATAGCCTAATGCATTATTTGTACCTTCTAAACACTTAGCTAGTTTTATTGGTGGTATATACTTTGCAGTCTGAAGTTGATTGACTCTAACGTCTTTCGACATCTCAAATATATCCTCCTGTAAAAGTTTTATATTTGATGTCGTATCCTTTTGCTCTTCATTTAGTACTTCTAATAATTTATGTTTACCTTTAACAAGTATGTGTCCTACTATACCTTTCAAATCCAAGTTAGCTAAAGACTCGTCATCTACTAACTCAATCAGTTGTCTAAATACAGCTTTTACAGAACCGTCTTCAACTTTGTCTAAGACAATTCTATTATTAACTTTAACGGGCAAAGACTCACAGACTAAATTATCAAAGTTTGAAAACTCTGAAACCAACTTTGCTAATGATAGAAAGACCCTTTCAGGATTTTCAGACTCTTTATCATAATCAATATATATTTCAAATTGATTATCATTCATACTACAATTATAGCTGAACAATACATAATTTCTTAAATAATGAAGTTTTGTTAAATACTATATTTATCCTGCTTTAGTTTCGTTAAGTCTGTTTAAAAAGTTATTCAAATTGCCTACTGAACAATCAAACTGTCTAGCAATCATTATTTTTGGTACATGTAGCGAGACAAGTTTTAGTATATCGTCCTTGTGAACATCCAACTTAGATTTTCCTTTACCTCTCGGACGTCCAAGCCTTACTCCTGCAATCTTTCTGGCATGGAGAGCCTCTTTTGTTCTCATACTTATTAATTCTCTTTCAATCTGTGCCACCAATGCAAATATTGTAGATGTAACGGTAGCAGAGATTGAGTCCTCTTTGTTGCAGAAATTTTCTTTTAACGAATAAAGTGTTATGCATTTATCTTTAGTAACTTTAATTACTTCCAGTATCTGTGTAATTGACCTTGCAATCCTTGACAGTTCCGGTACAATCAACACATCACCTGCTTGCATAGACTCTATTAATGCTCCGAGTTTACGCTCCTTATAGTTAATTTTTCCGGAGCATTGCTCCTCTGTAAATTCAACATTTCCGAGTTTCAGGCGGTTAGCGAATTGCAGTATGTCAATCTTATTTTTCTCTGTGTCTTGCTCCAGTGTAGACACCCTTATAAATGCGTATGTTGCCATAATAATTCATCCTTTAATGCTTAAGGTAAATGGAAACCTCAATATCTGATTTTATTTGTGCGTATTCAATCAACGAAATACAGACATTTTCATTGTTTGAACCAATATAATAAATACGGTCATTTTCCTTGTATGGTAATTGCATTTTCAAATTCTAATTTTATCTCACTCATTCCCTGTTCAATACTATCTATTAATGCAAGGATACCGGTAAATTTTCTTTGATTATTTTGAGAAATACCTTCTAAACTCCAAAGAGCATCTTTTAATACAATAACTAAACCATAAGTGTTATATATTTGTTCAAGTAATTTGGCTGTATTCATTTTTCTGTCCTCTTTATGTGCAGGGAACAAAGTCCCTACACAATTTCAAACTTTCTGTAATTGCTTTGTTTAATGAAAGCATTGTACAATTCAAGGTATTTTTTCTTAAAAGCGGATGTGTTGAAGTTATTGCGTACAATATTTGTAAATCTTACAGTAAATGCTCCAACTTTCATAACTTCCAATCCTGTTTCATCCATTACTGATTTAACTAATGCTTCTTTCTCTTTCTTCATTTCGTCTAATTCTTTAATCTTTGCTTCTAATGCTCTGATATCTCTGATTTCGTTTTCTAGGTTTGACGTGATAATTACTGTTGCCATGTTTGTTCTCCTTTCAATTAACATTTGCTTACTCTTATATATTACAACAATATTGATAGAATTACAACATGTATGATGTAATATTTTACAATTCTTCATAATTCTATCATACATGTTGTACTAACAACAGAAATGATGTAATATATAAATATGGTTAAAAATGGAAAACTGTTAAATAGACTTGAATTAAAGTTACAGAAAGATATTGAGACCCTCATGACGGATTGTGAGGTCAAATTCTCTGTATTTCTTCCTGTATTACGTAATGATTTACCGGAGGATAAGTCCTCAAATGATTACAAGAATAAGCACAAAGCGGAATATTTAAAGCAACTCAGGGCTTCTTATTCTGTTGAAGAAATCCAGAAAATGTTAGGAGTATTAGGGTATACAATACGATTAACATTAAACAATCACGAAATTGAGCCGGTTAAATATGGAATAGATGATATTAAAGTTAAATATACCGAACTCATGGCAGTGTGTGAGTTGTTGGGCATAAATATTGAATGGATGCCCATAGAAGGGGTGACTAAAAATACAACACATGCATTGTAAAACAGCCATAGAAAATTTTTGGAAATTTTGAAACTTTTGCTATTTAACAGATTACCTATTAAAAATACAAAATTTGTATATAGTTTTTATAACGGAGACAATATGAATTACATAGATAATATAACTCTTTCTATATATATTAAACTTCTGATGGGGAATGATGTATATTTAAATGGAATGAGTTTTGAAAATAGACGTCAGTTGGAAAGATTTGCAAGCACGCTTGATTCAAACTTTAGGAGTGATACTTCCCAGATGACAATAGAAGAAGAGGAATCTTATAATGACTCATATCAACCTGTCATTGTTTATAACCAAGATTTATTTGAAGTACATATATCTTGCCAAGACAATAACAAGCTGAGAGTATTTCTCACAGAATATAGTCAGTTATATTATGAAGGTGAGCTTATAGAAAATGATAATATCAATGACTCGTTTGAGATACTGAATAATACACTGATTGAAATAACCAAAAATATTACAACTAACAAAAAACGTTATATACTTACAGATACCAAGTTTGCCCCGTTGATATTAGCCAGATATCTTGAAAATAATGGATTTATAAAGGATTTAAGCATAAGCCTTGCCCCAGAGGGTGAAATGCCGTATCATCCTATGGAATTGTACGAAAACAACGAGTTTGGAGACGGTGAGAGGTCGAGATACTGGCAGGATTACTTTGTCTGCAAATATACGCTTGACATGGAGTGGTATCTGGATAAGTTTAACAGACCTGCAAATAAAACTGTTACCGTTAAAAGACGCACTACCTACCCAAAACAGCAATAAAAGTTACTTGAGGTTATAAATGACTGGGTAAAGGTCGAAAATAGTTACAACATAGAGTCTGATAGATTATTTAGCAGAGCAAAATTGAAATTATCCAAGCAAAATAAAGATATGGCAATATCACGACTGAATAAATGTTACCAAGAGATAAATAATACAACTATAACACTTGTTAAAAAGAGTAAGAAGACTGGATATTACGAGATTTCAAGGGAATTTCAACCTGATACTGAAAACTAACGGTTAGTATAGTTATAAATTAAGATTTACAATTATTTACATATGCCTGCTGTTCAATGCCTAACGGCAGGTTATTTTTGCGGAAACTAACCAAGTTAGAAATCCGTTAGGAAGTTAGTTTAGAACTTATTTAATGGAATATAGGAGGATATTCCATTGAAAAAATTTACAAAAACAGAAAACTCAAAAAACAACAATATAAATGATACATCAAAAACTGGTGATGTCAAGACTAATGACTTCAATCTTGATAAGGAGAAAATTCCAGCCTTAAGTACTCTAAGGACACAGATAAAGACTGCAATGAGCCTTATTGAGGCAAAAGGTGTGACACATACAAGAATAGAATTTGACCGTTTAAGAATAGGCATTAATATCGGCCTTTATGGGCACAGAATACATTTTGAAGATTTTGTCATGGAAGACGTTGAAAATCCGAAAGAACCGCCGTCATACTATAATAAGGATGAGGGGAATCTACCAGACAGACGTTCATTTATATCTAAAGAATATGACGATGAAGAGTACGATATATCAGATTTATTTGATTCAGAAGAAGAATATCAAGAGTATTTAGAAATTGAACAACAGAAAAAGGAAAGCGGTACTGAACCAGAACCAGAGCCAGAACCTGATATTTTCTCAGATTTCAGCATTAAACGCCGTATCAGATATGATGATTATAAAGGACAGGTTGGCTTAATTAATCTGTTTTTATTTAAAGGCTACTTTGTTGTTGATATTACAGGTAAATGGATGGCTGGTAATGGTGTACTTGGAAGCCTGCATAGAGATAATATTAGAGAAGCCCTGCAAAAGGTTATAGAACTAGGAATAGTTGACTTTAACATTGATGAATTTATTAAATACGCACAAGTTTTCATCTGTGATGTAGTTGTTGATATTCAACTAAATTCACAAAAACAGGTCAACAGATATATTGATGGTATTAGCTCATTCTTCCCTATCTCGACTAACAGACATAATATCGCTAAATATGGCAGGCATGGATTGATGTTAAAGCCGAAAGCACAAAAGGCTGGCTTTTCGCTTGTGGTTTATTCTAAAGGACAAGAGCTGGATTACAGTTACAGAAGAATCACTAAAGCAACCTTATATACTGATATTATTGGTGATAGAGGTGTTGAACTTGCGGAGCGGACATTAAGATTTGAGTTAAAACTCTTCTCTTTAGCAAGTATACGCAGGAAGCTTGATATTACTATGGATGAGGCACGTATAGTGAGATTGACAGATGTTCTCAACTGTACAGCTCCCGTTTTGTTGACACAAATAGAGTTATTTACCGGTAAGCCTGAACAGTTATTGGAACGTCTGCAATTGTTAGAGGATGTTGAGACAACAACAGACAGATTGCCCCTCAAAGAAATCTTCATAGCAGAAAGATTTATTGAAATACTCAGAGAAAATAATTTCAATATCACCATAACACGCAGTCATATAAGGACCGAGTACGTAAATGCGACAGACAAGGAGCTTGAAGAGTTTACTCGTTTGGCTAACATACGCAGGAATATTTTAACATTCCTTGCTTACCGTAAACCTAAATCGGTAACGATAATGCTAGATATTCTTTGTCGCTTACAAACTTATTATCAAATACAAACAGTAAGTGAGGGTACAAATGGCTAAGAAACTTTCTGTTGAATTTGTACCAAACAATGATGTTACTGATGTAGCTGTAGATAATGCATTATTGACACAGCTAATGGTAATGACAACGCAAATAGGTATCAGGGTTGATAATCCTGATGATGTACAGTATAAAATAAGAAAGGAGACAGATGATGTCTAAAAAAATTATTCGTAGTAAAAAAATTGTTGTAGGTTATGGAAGAGTCAGCTCTGCTGAACAGGCTAACAGTGGGCTAAGTCTTAATATGCAACGTGAACAATGTGAACAAAAAGCAATCAAAGACGGTTATACCTTCGTTTACTTTGAAGACGCAGGGAAAACAGGCTCTAATACTCACAGAAAAGGACTTAGAGCAATGCTTAAATACGTAAAGGAACACCGTAACGAAGTCGCTTATGTTATTGTATGGAAACTGGACAGGCTCTCTCGTTGTCTTGATGATTTCTTTGCTGAAATTCTACGACCACTCAAAAAATATGGCTGTACTATTGCCAGTATCATGGAAAACTTTGACGATATAAGTAAGGTAAAAAAAGTTCTTATAGGAGTTTATATCGGGCAGGCAGAAGATGAATTAGATAATATAAAAGACAGGACAAGTTCAGTTCTTAGAAACAGAGCAGAAAAGGGTTACAAACTCGGCAAAGCTCCGGTGGGGTATATCAATGCACGAGACGAACACCGACATGGCATAATTGTACCGGACCCAGATAGAACTCATCATATTAAGCGTTGTTTTGAACTGTATGCAACAGGATTATTTACATACGAAATGGTAGGTAAAGAACTTGCTAAATATGGTTTTGTAGACAGCAAGGGAAGACCATACTCAAAGAAGCGAATTCAAGATATTCTCAAAAGCCCCGTATATATCGGAAAAGTCACCTATGGTGATGATATCTTTGACGGTGTACACGAATCTATTGTGTCAGAAGAATTATTCTATCGAGTTCATCTCTTACTTAAAGATAAAGACGTAAAAAGACCTAAAGGTCTTGTTTATACATATTCAAACTTTATTAAATGTGCGAAGTGCGGTTACTCAATGGTAGCCGTAACTAAACGAGGTGCACATAATAGCGGTATCTATACGTATTACCACTGTACGAATTATAAGAATGCTCATACTAAAGAAAAAAATATTAACGAAAATCTTATAGATGAAGCGATACAGGAAGTTATTGATAGCTTTGATATTACAGAAAAGGAGATAAAATGTATAAAGAAGCAGATAAATAACGCTATTACAGACCTGAAACAATATGAACATAAGTCTATTGATGATTTAAAGAAAGAATATGACCAAATAGTAGATGACATTGCTGAAAAGTTGACTCAGAAGAATACTGATAAACTTGGTATTAGTGAAACCACACGTACAGAGGTATTACGGAAACTAGAAACACGTAAGAATGATATAAAACATAAGATTGACAACCTTATGGAAAATTCTAAAGATACAATAAAACGTATAAGCATTCTGATTGATTTTGCAAACCGTCTTCCAGAACTTTATCTGAAAGCTACGCTTGATGAGAAAAGATTAATACTCAATACTATAATCGAGAGTATTACATATAATGAGGATGATAATACTTTGTCGGTTAAATTAAGACCTGTTTTTGAACATTTGAGGCAACTTAAACTGAAACATAAACAGGAATTTAAAGAAGACTTAAAAATATTGACTGGAACCTTCGATTCTCGCTCAGGCAGTACGAAACAGGCTCTTGAAAATAGCCGTTTGGATTTAAGCAAAATTAGAGAGATTGGAACCCGCCCAAATGGCTTGAATACTAAAATAGAGCCCCATAACAAAGGCTCTAAAAAGTTAAATGTCGTAGGCGGGACTTGAACCCGCACGGATCTCTCCACACGCCCCTCAAACGTGCGCGTATACCATTCCGCCACTACGACATAGTATAATTTAATGTATTCAATTTTCAAATTTTGTTTATGTCTTTGTGGCGGAAGTATTCACATCTGTTCATACCCTCTCGAAAAATCTGACATTCAGTCAGATTTTTCTCGGCAAAGTGCCACTACGACAGGTTTCTTTTGTTTTCAAGTCGTGACGTTTTTGCCACATTTCAACTCTAACACAAACATTTTTATTTTAAAAGCATGTATTTCGTTTTTGCTAAAAATTGTTTAATTTTTAGTGTTTTGTAGCTGTCTTCAACATTTGGTTTGAAATATTTCCACCAGCCATTTGGATACTTTTGTTGTAAATGTTTTAGCATACGCATGTATTCTTTGTAGTAATCCGGCTTTAAATCAGTATCAAATTTGCCAAGCCATGACGTTGCTTTTGAAAAATATTTGTCTATAAATATGGTATCATATTCATCAATT
Source organism: Candidatus Gastranaerophilales bacterium (assembly GCA_944325865.1). Classification (GTDB taxonomy): domain Bacteria; phylum Cyanobacteriota; class Vampirovibrionia; order Gastranaerophilales; family Gastranaerophilaceae; genus Scatousia. Next base: position 211,549 of record CALVBS010000003.1, read on the forward strand.
CTGCCAAGTTTTATTAAAAGTTCTTCTATTCCTTCTACTACATATATTGGTGAGAAATTTTTTTTCTTTTTAACTGTCATAGCAGAATTAGGTCTGTTTTTTCTGTAGCAGTACAGGCATTTGTTCAAAACTTCAATTCGTTCTGCCGTAATCATTGAGTGGAAAAATGGAAGTTGATCCTGTCCTACTGTCAAATTTTGAAATTCTATGCGATTTCCCGTAAGAAATTCCCTGCGGTATAATTTTGTCCATGCTGTTGATGGAAATTTAAAAATATCTTTTCTAATGTCTTTATAGGAGTATATTCCTTTATGATACTTTAGAGGTAAGCTTTTTAAGCTGTAACCGCCTTTTGATTTGTGAATTTTACCGCTGCCGTCTGTATAGCAGGATAATCCACCAAAAATAAGTATATCAAGTCTGTCCGCAGAAGCTTTCCGGTAAATTTCGTCAAGAACTTTCTCATTATCAAGCCAGTCATCCGAATCTATAAAATGAATATATTCTCCTGTTGCAATCTTTAATCCGGTATTTCTGGCAATTCCTGAACCTTCATTTTTCTTGTTTATTACAATAATTCTTTTGTCTTTTTGTGCGTAATTATTAAGAATTTCAAGAGAATTATCGCTTGAGCCGTCGTTAACACAGATTATTTCTATATCATAAAGAGTCTGGTTAATGATAGAATCCAGACAGTTTCCGACATAGTTTGCAACATTATATACGGGCATAATAACGGAAATCTTTGGCATTTCATTACCTCCGTTATTTATTATAACATAAATTTATCTTCCTATTTCAACAGCTTTTAAAGCCATTGATTTTGCAATATTTACTACTGCAAGGTTTGCTTCATATGCACGTTGTGCAAGGATTGCGTCGGCCATTTCAACCATAGGGTTTACATTAGATGCTCTTATATAACCGTTTTCATCTGCATCAGGGTGACCGGGTTTGTAAATTTTTTCTCCGAGTGTAGGATCCTCAACACATCCGTTAAAAACTACTCCGCCTTGTAAATATGGTAGAGTTCCTACTCCGAAAACATCTTCTTTCATTTCATTCATTAAGCCGTGAAATGAAATATCTTCCGTTGCATTCAAAACGGGAATCTGTCTTACGTAATTCGGAGTATCAACATTTGCTATGTTTTTTGAGTGAACATCAAGACGTAATCCATGCGTTCTTAATGCCCGACCGCCTATATTCATTGATTCCATTAAACTCATTGTACTGCTCCCGTTTTGTTATTATTTACCAACATTGATTACCGTTTTCATTTCGGTAATTATATTTGACATTCTTCTTGTTGCCATTGTATATAGAATAGCATTGTTTTGTATTTCCATCAGTTCTTTATCAGGACGAATTTCTTCCCCTGATTTTATTTCTATGATTGCAGATGGGCCAAGTCTTTGTGAAAGTTTAGTTTCAAGAGGACTGTTCATTGAACCAAGATATTCCTGAAAATCAATATCCCGTCTTACATAACCGGGTGTATGCATGTTTGCCAGATTTGAACCTAACGCAACCTGTCTTTGCGAAATCAAATCCATCATTAATTCAACTTTACCTATACTGCTTGAAGGTGTAAACATAAATTATCCTCTCCAAAAATTATTATTCTCTGATATTAATACCTTTATTATACATATCGTCAACTACTTTCATCATTCTTGTACTTGCAAGCATTGATGCATTCATTCTCAACATATCGTTAACCGCACTGTAAACGTTAACATTAGAATTTTCCAGATTATTTTGTTTGAAACACAAATGCTCTTTTACAAGCATTGGTTCTCCGGACTCTTCTGTTGGAATCATTTTATTCATTCCGGCCTGTTCAAGTCCTTCCGGACATGCAAATCTTACCAGCGGAATATTTCCTATTCTTTTACCGATTGCATCTTTTGTATCAAAAGCAATTACGTCTCCGTTCGGCTTAATTGTAAATTTGTAACAGTTTGCCGGAATTTGAATACCATTTCCGACAATCCAGTCATCACTGGTAACCAGATAGCCGTTTTTACCCTGTTTTAAGGACCCGTCACGAGTATAGGCAACCTCTCCTGTTTTTGAAAATACAGGAATATAACCTGCACCGTCGATTGCTACATCAAACGGGTTGCTTGTTATTCTTACAGAACCCTGTGAATGGTCTGTTCTAACCGCACCGGTTAAATATCCGTCTTCCTGAAGCATTTGTTCAAAACGTACTCCTTTGTATCCGGTGGTGTTTAGGTTTGCCAGATCATTTGCGATGTAACCCAGTTTTTCCCACTGATTAGTTACATTGTTAGTACTTTTTCTGATAATACCCTGTAAATTCTGCATAATATTATTCCTCTATATTATTTATGATGCCGAGCCTAATTGAGATATTACTTTTTGTAGATTCTGATTTTGTATCATAAATATCTGTCTGTTTGCTTCAAATGTTCGTATTATCGGCATAAGACTCATAAATTCGTTTTGTAATGCAACATTTGAATATTCGTTATAGCCCTGTTTAATTTTAGGGTCCATAACTACTATTCCGTTTGCATCAACTACTCCGATATATGCAACGGCTTCTTGCTTTTTTGTTTTGTCGTTAAAAACACTTAAAAGTCCGTTATCGTCAACTTTTATTTTCTTCAAATCATCAGGAACAACGTGAAGTTTTATCGGAACTCCGGCATTTGAAAGTACCTGATGATCTTCCTGAGTAAGAAGATTTCCATCTTTGTCTATCTTGAAACGACCGTCTCTTGTGAGTTTTACCCCTTCTGCACTTCTGGTTTGAAAATAGCCTTTGGTGGATATTGCCAGATCCAGAGGGTTTTCTGACATCATGATACGTCCTATTTTATCATCAGTCGTTTGCGAAAGTCCTTTGACACCGAGAAACTCGGTAAAAGATGATATAACAGGTTCCTGTCTTTGATATCCTATTTTATCAAAGCCGATGATATTCTGGTTTGTCATTGATACAAGCTCGCTCTGTACCTGCATTGCCCGTATTGATGTGGCAAATCCGTTTTCAATATAAGAAACTCTTCCGTTTATTATCATCTTACTACCTCATTATTCATATATATAGACGGATATTATTCATGATGAATTAATTTCCGTTAAAAAAATCGTCTATATGTATGACTTTGTCTTTTTTTTTAATGATTATTGCAGGAAAGTCAAATTTGTAATTTAGATACTATTATGGTAAAATCGGGTCATAGGAGAGAGAAATGGAAAATCAGATTTTTAAATTAAAAAATAATATTGAAGTATTTTACAGGCATAATGAAAAAACTCCGAGAACTGCTTTATGTTTTAATTTATCGTTAAATAAGCCTGAAAAAACGGCAGGTGTTTATGCACTTCTTGCGAGATTGTTTTTGCAGGGAACAAAAACCCGTACGGCAGAACAGCTTGCCAATGAACTTGAGGCTTACGCTATTGAGTTTTCTGCGGAATTAAAACAAGATTATCTCCGTTTTAGATTTGTCTGTTTAAATGAAGATTTTTCAAAAGCTCTTGAATTAATGACTGATATTATTAAAAATTCTACATTTGAAGAATTTGATAAAGAATTGGTAAAAATGACCGGAGAAATTGTTGCAGAATTAGATTCTCCAAGATTAAAAGTTTCGGATGCATACTATCGGACAATGTTTAATGAACATCCTTACGGCAACACTTATACAAAAATTCTAGAGACTGCTGAGAGTATAACTAAACAGGATGTTTTAGATGCATATAAAGAAATTTTTAATAACAGTAAAAAAGTAATGGCTTTTGTTGGCGAGCTTCCTTTTGATGAGGTTAAGGAAAAGTTGGATATCGCATTTGGTGATATTTCTAATGATAATGATACAAAAGAATTACCTGCGGTAGAAGCTTTAACGGGTGAAAAAAAGGCTGAAATTATTAAACCGGACGCAAATCAGGCTCATATTCTAAAAGGCTGGTTCGTCCCTACTTATACAAGTGATGAATACGCTCCGCTTGTTTTGTTGAATATAATTCTCGGAGCTTCCGGTTTGTCATCAAGATTATTTCTGGAACTTCGAGATAAAAAAGGTTTGGCATATGTTGTCAGAAGTTCTTATGAGGCACTTTCTTTATGCGGAAACTTCTCAATTTATATAGCAACTGAACCGAAAAATATTGAAGTTTCAATGGCAGGATTTAAAGAAGAAATAGATAAGATTAAATCAATTAATGTATCTGAAGAAGAACTTGAAAATGCAAAAAACAATATAATAGGCAAATGGGCATTTACTCAGGAGACAAATATGCAGCAGGCCTGTATGTATGCACATTACGGTGTTTTGGGTGCAGGATTTGATTTTAATGAAAGAGCAAAAGAACTTATTAAAAAAGTTACCTCAGAGCAGGTAAAAGCCTGTGCAGAAAAATATTTCAATGACGATTGTGTAGTTGCACTGTTAAAGCCTTAACCGTATCGGGTAATAGTCTGTAATAATTGTTTTACGGATAATATTTCAGAGTCTGAGGTGTCGCTTTGAAATATCTTCTGCCGATTATTTTAATTATAATTTTTCCCGTAAAAATTTTTGCGGCAGAGAATTTGCAAAATCTTTATGCCAGCACTTTTTTTAGTCCTGAAATAATACAAATTGAAAATGTTTTTAAATCTATAGTTAAAGGCTGTGATGGCAGTGTTGTTTATACAAGGGTTCCCCGCGGGTTAATTGTCAGTGTAGCTCAGTCTCAGTTATTTGATAACGGTAAAACAGAAATTAAAAAATGCGGGCTTCTTGTATTGAATGCTGTTATTCAGGTCATGAAAACCTTTAATAACAAATGTGTTATTGAAAGTCATACGGATGAAACTCTTCCCGCTGATTCTCCTTATAAAGAAGACTGGGAGGTCACTATAATAAGAGCAAATAAAATAGCAGATTATCTCGTAAAAATTGGAAAAATACCTCCCGAAAGAATTTTTCCTTTGGGTTTTGGCGAATATATGCCTTTTAACGAAAATGTTTCTAAAACCGGTTTTACTGATAGCAGAATAGATTTTGTTATTATTGATTACGAATTAAATCGTTAAGAAGCTATAATACTTTTGTGCATTCTGGATGTTCTGTTTTCACTCAGAATATTTTTGAGTTTCATGATTGCTTGTGCATGAAGCTGACAAACTCTGGATTCGGACATATTAATTGTTCCGCCTATTTCCTTTAATGTCATATTTTCCTGATAATATAATACCATTATGATGCGTTCTCTCTCCGGAAGTCGTCGTAGAGCCTTTTCAAGTTCCTGTTTGACATTTTTTTCTTCCATATTTTCTTGAGGGTTAAGTTTGCTTGTATCCTGAATGGTATCTATAATTTCAACACTGTCATCTGAACTGCCTTTTTTATCATAAATTGATGTCATAACAGTATCTTCCGACATAATCTGTGTAACTTTTTCGACATCCATATTAAGATAATTCGCAACTTCTGATGTCGTTGGCATCCTGCCGAGCTCTTGCTTTAAATGTTCCTGAGCATTTTTAATATCTTTTATTTTCTTTCTGACACTTCGTGGTAAAAAGTCTTCTGCTCTAATCTTATCAAGTATTGCTCCTCTGATTCTTATAAGTGCATAAGTTTCAAATCTTGTATTCTTCTGAACAGAAAATCTTTCTATCGCATTAATCAGACCTTCAACCCCATAACCCGCAACATCTTCTATTGACACTGTAGGAGGAAGTGAAACTTTAATTCTGCCGACTACGTAACGGATTAAATAAATATATTGAACAATTAAAGTATCTCTAACCTGCTTGTTTGATTTATCTTTAAAATATTCATTCCAAACTGCAGTTAATTCCTCTTCCGAAAGCCTTTTTATATTATTGTATGATGTAAAATCAAAGCTTTGATCCATTAATCCACCCGAAGTTTTGTAACAATTCTTTACAATTATATTTTATAACATACCGGAAAGCTAACATCATTTAAAAAGAGGAATGTATAAAAAAATACTAAAGTTTGTGGTGGATGTTTCCGTAATCCCTGTGACTTTATTTTGTTTGTTCTTCTTTTTCTTCCTGTTCTTCTGTTTCAACAGGCTGCTTTATTATTTCAAGTTTTGTGATTCTTGCTCCGTCAATTTCTTTTACAATAAATGTTAAGTTATTAAGTGTTGCAGTATCATTAACCTGAGCAATTCTTCCAAGAAGTTTTACGACGAGCCCGCCTATGGTGTCAACATCTTCATCATCAATGGAATCTTTATCAAATCCGAAGAATTCAGCCATTTCATCCAGTCTCATCATTGCATTTGCCATATATTTATTTGGTTCAATTTCTTTAATTTCAATTTCTTCTTCTTCATCAAATTCGTCCTGAACTTCTCCGAAAATTTCTTCAAGAACATCTTCAAGCGTAATTAAGCCTGATGTTCCGCCGAATTCGTCAATAACAATAGCCATTTGTCCTTTTCTTTTTTTGAATTCAAGAACCAGATTATCCATTGTAATTGTTTCAGGAACGAGAAGGATATCTCTCAGTAACGATTTTATAGGTCTTTCTTCGTTATTAATTGAGAGTGAGTATAGATCTTTAACATGAATTAGACCGATAATATGATCAATATCCTCACTGTAAACCGGATAGCGTGTGTATTGATTTTCTGCGGCCAGCCGGTTTAGTTCTTCAAATGTCATGTCATCCGGAATGCATACCATGTCTGTTCTTGGTATCATTACCTGTTTTGCAGTTAGGTCAGAAAATTTAAATACGTTATGGAGCATGTCTTTTTCTGTTTCGTTAAGAACACCTCCTTTATAGCTCTGTTTTACAAGCATATCCAATTCTTCAGTTGAGTGAACAAGTGAACCTTTATGAGAATGCGGAATATGCATCATATTTAAAAGAGAATTTCCAAACCCGTTTAATAACCAGATAAAAGGATTAAAAACAACTGTAATCATCTGCATAGGTTTTGCAACAAAAAGAGCTGTTTTTTCAGTGTATTCAAGAGCTATTGACTTAGGTATCAATTCTCCGATAACAACGTGAAGAAATGTAATCAGTGCAAAAGAGATAGAAACAGATACTGTATGTGTTGCTATCGTGTGGCTTACACCCGGCAGAAAGTTAAATATAGGTTCAATAATTCTAGCCAGAGTACCTTCTCCAACCCAACCTAAACCGATACTTGAAATTGTAACACCCAGTTGTACAGCAGCAATAAACTTATCCAGATCTTTTAGTGCTTCCATTGCTACTTTAGCGGTATTATTACCTTCATTTACAAGCTGTTCAATTCTTGTTTTTCTTACCTTTACCATTGCAAATTCGGAGGCTACAAAAAAACCGTTTGAAAGTAGTAAAAATATTATTATGCCTAAATTTAAAGTTATGCTGCTCATCTCATTCATTTAAAATGTATTTCCTTTAGTATATCTGACTGTTACAGTAATTATAATATTACATGCGGTAAAATGCAACTAACCTATTCCACGTTCACATCTCTTAACTGGGTATAAATCATTGTTGAGAAACCCTTAGTAGAAACTATGTCAATGATTTTGTACTGATTAGGCTGCACAAGCAGTGAAGGTGATGATATATGATAAATTCCATCCTGCATTTTTTCGTTGTTCAGGTGATAATGTCCGGAAATTACCGCTTTAACATTTGGATATTTTTTTAGTAACTCAAGATATTTTTCTTTTTGATAAGTTCTGTGAGAACGTGATTCCCGAGGTTCTACAAGCGGGAAGTGTTGTAAAATGATGACCTGTTTCTTGTGATATTTTTTTAAGTTTTTTTCAAGCCAGGCAAGAGTTTCTTCTTTATAATAGCCTACGTTTCCAGGGATGACTTCCTTTGCTCCGTCAACTACTATAAACACAAATTCGCCTTTTTTAAAAACATAATTCGGAGTTTTGTATCTGTAAAGAAAATTATTTTCTTTTACGACTTCAAAATATTCTTCTTTTGAAAGACCGTTTGTTTTAAACACATCATGGTTTCCGATAACAAGGTAATAAGGAACATTCAGTTTATTAACAATTCTTACAAAAGCTGCAAGTTCTTCCGGCTGGGGTTTATCTATATTATCACCGGTAAATGCAACAAATGAAACTCCTTCCAGTTTGTTGATATCTTCAACGGTTTTTCTCAGAACTTCTTCCGAGTATGGATTGGTTATTGAGAAATGCGGATCAGTAACTTGTACAAATTTTATTTCTCCTGCCAAAACAACATTTTGTAATAACAATCCCGAAACCAAAGTTATAATAAATTTAAAAAATAAATTTTTCATGTAATACTCCAAAACTTTTTATGAAAAAATTATATCATGAAACGTTTTCGTGTGATAGAATATTAAAAAACGGAGAAAATATGAGGCTCGACAAATTTTTAAAGGTTTCAAGATTAATAAAAAGAAGAACTGTCGCGAATGAGGTTTCAGATATGGGCAGGATTATTGTAAACGGAAATCCTGCAAAGGCCGGAAAGCAATTAAAAGAGGGCGATGTAATAGAAATAGAATATGCAAACCGAACAGTAAAAGTAAAGGTGTTAAAGGTTCCTGACGGTAATGTCAGCGTTCAGGAATCGGCTTCTCTGTATGAAATTTTGGAACAGTAGCAGCAATTTTTATTTTAATTTTATTTTTACCACTTTGTTTTTATTGTAAAATTGATTTATGGATATTTTGGAAGTCAAAAAAATCTGGAGTGAAGTCAAGGCTGTTTTAAGAGAGACGATTCCGGATCATGCATATTATACCTGGATTGAACCTATGGAAGCCGCAGGATTTGATAATAATACATTTACTCTTATTACGGTTCATGCCATGGCTGTTCAAATTTTAAGACAGAATTATTACTCAAAAATTTGTGAAGCCTTTAAAAAGGTTTTAGGTAAAGATGTTGAATTTACCATAACTTACGATGACGATTTAGCAAAAAAATACGAAAAAGAGAAGAAAAAAGAAAAATCAAGATTGCGGCCGAAACTTCAAGATGAAGAACAACAGGCTTCTGTTATGGATAATCTTGCACATATGCAGTCTGCGGCTAATCTTAATTTGAAATATAAATTTGAAAATTTTGTAGTTGGAGAAAACAGCAGATTTGCTTATGCTGTTGCATATTCTGTTGCTCAAAACCCTGCTAAAAAATATAATCCGCTTTTTATCTACGGAGCCTCGGGGCTTGGTAAAACCCATTTAATGCAGGCTATCGGCCACTATATTATTTTTAATAAACCGAAACTCCGTGTCAGATATATTAAAACAGAAGAATATATGAATGAACTTATTAAAAATCTTCAGCATGGCGGAGACAGAAGCGGCAGAATGGATAAGTTCAGGGAGAAATATAGAAACATTGATGTATTATTAATTGATGATATACAATTCCTTGAATCTAAAACCAGAACTATGGAAGAAATTTTTCATACATTTGATAGTCTTTTAAATAGAAATAAACAAATTGTAATTACTTCAGACAGACTTCCGAAAGATATTCCTACACTTCCCGACAGACTAAAAACCCGTTTTGAAATGGGAATTATGACGGATATTACACCTCCTGATTTTGAAACAAGGGTTGCTATTTTGAAAAATCTTGCAGAAAGAATTTCGCTGGAGGCCGATTTCAGTGTATTTGAATATATTGCAAATAACTTTACCTCAAATGTAAGAGAACTTGAGGGTGCTTTTAATAAAGTAAGTGCATATGCTGATATTGAGCAGACAGCATTAACTCTTGATTTTGCAAAGCGTGTCTTAAATTGTGAAGCAGGAAGAAAAGAAATTACTGTTGAAGATGTAGCAAAAGCCGTTGCTGATTATTACGGAGTGACCATAGCCGAATTTCAGAGTGCAGCAAGAAGCCAGAAAATTTCTTCGGCAAGACATGTTGCAGTATATCTTTCCAGAGAGGTTACTGAAAAGAGTTTTGAGAATATTGCAGAGTTTTTTAATAAAAAACACACTACAATGCTTTATTCTTATGAAAAAATTAAAGATGATTTAAAAATAAATAAGGAATTGCAAAAAACAATAGCAGAACTCAAAGATTCATTGAAGGGGTAAGACATGTACGACTATATCAAAGGAATACCTGCAGGTAAAAATACATCACAGAAAGGTTCTTTTCTTACTATAGAAAATAACGGTATAGGTTATCTTTTTGAAATTACCTCAAGAGATTTTTCTTCGCTTGCTGATGCTGAAAATGAGGTGAAAGTTTATACTGTTTTGTTACACAGAGAAGATAAGATGAGTCTTTGCGGATTTTTGCACAGAGAGGACAGAGATATTTTTAATATTTTAACCTCTGTTTCCGGAGTAGGCAGCAAAATGGCTCTTACGTTATTAGATGAGTTTTCATCAACGGACTTAATAGGTCTTGTTATTCAGGGCGATTATAAAGCTTTAACAAGTGCAAAGGGGGTCGGACCTAAGCTTGCACAAAAAATTATTATTGAATTAAAAGATAAGCTTATGAATTATAAAACGAACGAGCCAGTTGTTATTGAAACATCAAAAAAACAAGATTCACAATCTGTTGATGATGCTAAAACAGTTCTTATTTCTCTCGGGTATGAACGGGAGGAAATTAAATCCGCTTTATCAAAAGCACTCGCTGTTTTGAATGATAATGCAAGTGCTGAAGATATATTAAAAGAATCTTTAAAAATACTGTCTGTGTAAATTTTTTAAACAATAAGTAAAACAATTAGTCCGGCAAGTGCCATTGCAGGTCCGAACGGAAGATATGTAACATGCTGCTCGTTTCTGATTCCTTTGAGTATAAATATGCAAGCAGCGATTCCTGATACAACAAGAAGTGTTATTGCCAGGAACCGCAATACGTCATTATATACAAGAGTACTATATTGCATTATGTAAAATAATACGGCAAATAGTGTAAACAAGGAAAGTGAAATCAAAGTTTTCCAATTTTTACTTTTTATCAGATTGATAATAAACATTGGTACAGTGAAAATTAACTGTATAATTACGCTAAGTATCAGAATAAATAAAATATTTTTCAATCCGAAAATTGTGCCAAGCCCTGCCGCGATATAAGTGTCTCCTTCTCCGAATGCACGTTTCCCGGCAAGAAGATATCCGGATCTTGCAGCAATTTCCATTATTATAGCACCTACAACACCTCCAAGTATGGATAGTGTCAACGGATTATTGAGAATCCATTCAACGGTAAATTGAAAATTTGTAGAAGACTGATTAACACTAACAATCTGCATAACAGTTAAATATAATGCATAAACAAGTCCGACTCCGATAAATGTATAAGTATGGGCATCAAACACGACCCGTTCTTTTATGTCTGTTACTGATATAACCATCAATAAAGATGCTATAATAAATCCGAATAATGTTTCAATCCTTATTCCGTATTTGAGAAATATAAGTGCAAACAATACTCCTGTAATAAATTCCACAATAGGATATTGAATGCTGATTTTTTCCTTGCAAAAACCGCATTTCCCTCTTAAAAACAAATATGAAAGTATAGGAATATTATGATACCATTTTAATTTATTCCCGCATTTAGGACATTTTGAGGGCGGAAGCACTATTGATTCCCCGCTGAAGGCTCTTAAAATTACTACATTTAAAAAGCTTCCGAATACAGTTCCTATAATAAATATAAATATTAATAATATAAACATCTGTTCAGGTAAAATAGCCATAAGTAACCTCAATTCTTAAATAATCTCCTTATTGCTTAATAAGTATAACACGGATAATTTTCTTACAAAATACTTAAACTTAATTAATAATTATTTAATTATAAGTATTTTATGATATAATTTTTTCATAGATTATAAGAGATTTGGAGCGTAACATGATTACTGTTAAAGATGTAGAACACGTAGCTAAGCTGGCAAGATTAGAACTTCCAGAAGAAGAAAAAGAACTCTATACAAAGCAGTTAGGCGATGTATTAAAATATGTTGACCAGATGAATGAGGTAGATACTTCCAATGTAAAACCTATGTGTCAGGTTATTGATTTTGTAAACGTAATGAGAGAAGATAAAGTTTATTACGAACAGACAAAAGAAGAATTGATGGCTAATGCTCCGGAAGAAGAAAACGGTTTCTTCAAAGTTCCGAAGATTAATTAACAAATGCTTACCCTCTTTTTAAAAGAGGGTAAAATTTATTTTATAAATATCATTTTATTGCGATATTAAGGGATTAAGTTTGACGGTTTGCTATTATAAGGGGTGAAAAATGACAAAATATATTTTTATTACCGGCGGTGTTGTTAGTTCTTTGGGTAAAGGGATTATTGCCGCATCATTAGGAAAACTTTTGAGAGCAAGAGGTTTTTCAGTTATTAATCAGAAATTTGACCCCTATATAAATGTTGACCCCGGAACAATGAGTCCGTTTCAGCATGGAGAAGTTTTTGTAACTGATGACGGTGCAGAAACAGATTTAGACTTAGGGCATTACGAAAGATTCACGGATACAAATCTTGGTAAATTTAATAATGTTACTTCTGGCAGTGTTTATCAGAAAGTAATTGAAAAAGAACGCAGAGGAGATTATCTCGGTGCTACAGTTCAGGTGATTCCGCATATTACAAATGAAATTAAATCAAGAATTATCGGTGCTACCAAACAATTTAAACCTGATTTTCAGTTAATTGAAATCGGAGGAACCATAGGTGATATTGAAAGTTTACCATTTATTGAAGCCATAAGACAGTTCAAAACAGAAGTTGGAATTGGCAATGCTATATCCGTACATTGTACTCTGCTGCCATATTTGCCGACATCCGGAGAATTAAAGACAAAACCGTCACAGCATAGTGTTCAGGTATTAAGAAGTTATGGTATTCAGCCGGAAGTTCTTGTTTGCCGAACTACAAGAGCTATTCCAAAGACAGAAAAAGAAAAACTTGCACTTTTCTGTTCCGTACCGAAAGAAGCTGTTATTGAATGCAGGGATATGAAAAGTATTTATGAGGTTCCTCTGGCTCTTGAAGAACAGAATATGGCTCATGTAATTTTGGATATGCTTCGAATGGAAGATAAAAAGCCGGATTTGAAAAGTTGGGAAAAGCTTGTTGAAAATATAAAAAATCCTTCAAAAACTATCAAGGTAGCCATTGCCGGTAAATATACAAAGCTGTCGGACGCATATATATCTGTGGTAGAGTCTTTAAAGCATGCCGGTTATGCGGATGATGCAAAAGTTGAGATTAAATGGATAAATTCTGAAGAATGTGTTGATTATTCCGCATGTAAAGAGTTAATGAAAGATATTCAGGCGGTTGTTGTTCCAGGAGGGTTTGGAGTCCGCGGAATTGAAGGAAAACTTAATGTAATCCGTTATGCAAGGGAAAATAATGTTCCGTTTCTGGGGCTTTGTTTGGGAATGCAGTGTGCGGTAATTGAATATGCACGAAATGTAGTAGGTATTAAGGATGCAAATTCGAAAGAATTTGATGAAAATGCACAAAATCCGGTTATTGATTTAATGATTGAACAAAAAAATGTTCACGGTTATGGCGGAACAATGAGACTGGGAGCTTATGAATGTATTTTGAAAAAAGGTACAAAAGCTCAAAAGGCATACGGTAAAGATAAAATTTCGGAACGTCACCGCCACAGATATGAAGTTAATAATGAATATTTAAAACAGATAGAAGATGCAGGGCTTGTGTTTTCAGGTATGTCTCCTGACGGAATGCTTGCAGAAATTGTAGAAATTCCTAAGCTGGATTGGTTTGTTGCTTCGCAATTCCATCCTGAATTTAAATCACGTCCGGAAAGACCTCATCCTCTTTTTAAAGGTTTGATAGATGCTGCTTTGAAGAAAGTTAAGTAATGTATGAAAAACTTAAAACGTATAATAAAAAATCTGATAGTAAGATTAACAACAATAGACTGGTTTGATTTCATCTATCTTCACAGCAGTGTTCCTATTGCTAAAAATATTAATCATGATAATTGGATTGATTATATTGTTGAACTTATAGATAAAGAGGGTATGAGGGTTCTGGAAATAGGAAGCCGTGAAGTTGTGAACTCCTCATTGAGGAATAAATTTAAGCATGCGGAATATATCGGGTTTGATTATTATTCCGGAGATAATGTGGATGTTGTCGGTGATGTTCATAAGCTTTCAACTTATTTTGACAAAAAATTTGATTTGATTTTTTCTTCGGCTGTATTTGAACATCTTGCAATGCCGTGGATTGCTTCTGAAGAAATCGTAAAAATGCTTAATGTCGGTGGATATGTATTTGTGGAAACTCATTACAGCTTTTCATCGCATGAAAGGCCATGGCATTTTTTCCAGTTTAGCGAAAATGCACTAAAAGTTTTGTTTAATCCAATGCTTGGAATACAATGTATTGAAGCAGGATGTTCAAATCCTATTGCCGGGCGTTTTACCAGATATGCATCAAAATATTTGCGAAATAATCCTGTTACCGGTTTGTATTGCCACAGTGAATTTCTCGGACAAAAGGTTCGTGAAGTAAGTGATTTTGATTGGAAAAAGGTCTCCCTTTCTGATATAGTTTCAGATACGGTTTATCCTAAACCGATAGATTCGTAATAGTACTAAAATAAAAAGTATAGATTAAATCTTGACGATACTTTTTGTTCATTGTATCCTTATAAGGCAGTATAGTGAGATTGTTTGGGGACTTTTTATGGAAGAGAATAATAATTTAAAAAGATTTACAACAGCCCAATTTTTGAATTTTTGTTTAGGATTTTTCGGGCTTCAATTTGCCTGGCAGATGAGAATAATTTTATCTGGTCCTGTTACGGAGGGACTGGGAGCTTCTCCGTTTATATATGGTTTAATATGGCTTGCCGGACCATTTACAGGCATGGTTGTTCAACCATTAATTGGTGCACTGAGCGATAAAACGGTTTCTCCGTTTGGAAGAAGACGTCCTTATCTGTTAGGAGGAGCATTATTTGCTTCACTGGCTTTATGGATATTCCCTAATTCTGAAGCTGTTGCAAATGCTTTGCATAACTTAACCGGATTGCATTTACCTTCATGTACGGCATTGTTGATTGCTGCTATTATGATTTGGATTATTGATGCATGTGTTAATATAGCTCAGGGGCCTTATAGAGCTCTAATACCGGATGTAGTTGTTCCTGAACAGCATTCTATTGCTAATTCGTATATTAGTCTTGCAATAGGATTGGGCTCTGTTGTTGCTGCCGGTACCGCTCCTTTTTTAAAATGGGCTTTCAATTATCAAATGTCTATACCTGCTCAATTTATTATGGCGGCTCTGGCCTTTACTCTTGGGATGCTGTGGACTTGTATTACAATAAAAGAGCACCAGACAAAGAAAGAAATGATTAAAGATGTTGCTACTGCTGAAATTAAAGAGGATACTTTCTGGGATGCATTAAAAAACTTTTTTGCACTCTCTCCTGAAGTTTCCAAAATTTGTACAATGCAGTTTTTTACTTGGATTGGTACTATGTGTATGATGATTTTCTTTACCCAGTATTCAGTTCATACTGTTTATTCAGTGCCGGATTTAAGTGCTGTAAGTGAGGATATCTCTAATTATTATGCCAATGCAACATTAATAGGAACAAATTTTTCTTCAATATGTTTTGCAATATTTAATTTAATATGTTTTCTTGTTGCGATTCCTATTGGTGTTTTATCTGCAAAATACGGAAATAAAAGAGTTCATATTATATCGCTTATAACTATGATTCTTGCTTATCTTGGTATGGCTTTTTCAACAAGTCCGAAAGTTGTAGCTCTTATGATGGGTGTTGCAGGTATAGGTTGGGCAAGTATTTGTGCATTACCATTTGCAATGCTTTCACAGTATATTAAAAAAGGTACAGAGGGTTCGGTTATGGGGATATTTAATATATTTATTGCCGGACCTCAGGTGTTTGTTTGTACCCTTGTTGCCTGGTTTATTTCTAAGTGTATAATAAAATTAGATGGCGGACTGATAAATTATCACTGGGAATATACATTTATAGTAGGTGCAATTTGTCTTGCAATAGCCGCACTCATTACTAATTCCGTTAAAGAAAAAAGGGAATAAAAAGTTGGATAACGAAATCAAGGAAGAAACCGGAAAAAAAAGAATATTATTGATATATCCTCCTTCTCCAGTGATGAACAGAGAAGACCGTTGTCAGCAGCCGACTAAGGAGCTGGTAGTTATTCCGCCGCTTCCTCCGACTGATTTAATGTATCTTGCAGCAGTTGCAGAGCAGGAAGGTTTGGAAGCAAAGATTGTTGATTATAGTCAGGGCGGTGATTTGGAAAAAGATTTGAGAGAATTTAAACCTGATTACCTTGTTGCCAATGTGGCTACTCCGACTTTTAAAAATGATATTTCGGTAATGACGATAGCAAAAGAAATTTGTCCGGATGTCGTTACTATTGCAAAAGGTGCGGCATTTTTAACTGTTGCTTTTGAGGTAATGTATTTTCAGAAAGATTTGGATATTATAATTTACGGTGAGCCTGAGGCTACTCTCAAAGATATTATAAATGGCAAGCCATATTCTGATATTTTGGGAATATATTACAGAGACGATGTAAGAGTTAAATTTACCGGTGCAAGACCTTTTATTGAAGATTTAGACAGTCTTCCTTTTCCGGCCCGTCATCTTGTTGATAATAATTTATACAGACGTCCTGATAATAATAAAGTTCAGGCTGTCATTAAAGTTTCAAGAGGATGTCCGTTTCATTGTTTCTTCTGTCTTGCTACTCCTGTTTCAGGTGCTAAAGTAAGAAAACGCTCCCCTGAGAATATCGTTGAAGAAATTAGAGAATGTGTAGAAAAATACGGAATTACAAATTTTGTCTTCTGGTCAGATATTTTCAATATTGATAAAGATTGGACAATGAACCTGTGTCAAAAAATTATAGATAGCGGACTTAATATTACTTGGTCGGCAAATACAAGAGCTGACACTGCAGATGAAGAAATGGCTCAAAAGATGTATGAGTCCGGATGTCGTCTTGTTAGCATCGGCGTTGAAAGCGGTTCTCAGGAAATGCTTGATAAAATTGGAAAGAAAATTACGCTTGACGATGTTAGATTGACCGTTAAAATCTTTAAAAAAGCGGGTATAAAAATATACAACTATTTTGTCATAGGCCTTCCTTGGGAAGATGAGGATACGGTTGAAGATACCATTGACTTCGCAATAGAACTTGACAGTGATTTTATTAGTTTCTATACAGCGACTCCGCTTCCGGGAACAAGATTTTATGATTATGCAAAGGAAAATAAACTGATTGATTCTGATACGTCGTTTTCCAGTGCATATTTTTACCCTTCTGTAAACACTCATTATTTAAGTAAGGACAAAGTTTTTGAACTTCATAAAAAAGCTGTTAAACGCTTTTATTTGAGACCGTCGTATATATTTAAAACTCTCATTGGTATAAAGTCTTTTGAAGAATTTAAAAATTATTTTAGAGCAGGAATGAATTTACTTCTTAGAAAATGAGCGTATATCTTTAAGAATAATTTCATATTCAAGAGATTCTGCAATATCATATACTTCACTGAATTTAAGCGTCTGGTTTTTCAGCTTGTTGTAAAATCCGGAGTAAGAACTGCTATATCCCTTTTCTTCATGCAATTTCTTTAATAATTTTCTTAACGACATACCACGGTAAATCGTTAATGTTTTTATGAAATTTATCAGTGGCATCTTGTCAAATTTATAGTCCATACTTCAATTCTAATCTTTTTAAATTTTTGTTCAAATTAATTGAAAAATTATACTTCTTGTGATATAATTAATCGGTACTCAAATATAAAATATATTATAAAGTTAATTTATAAGGTATTAGCTGTTTGTCTATATTTTTGAATTAACAACATTTATAAGATATTAAAATATAAATGTAACAGATAAATAATTTAATTTTGCATACTTGTTTTTACGGTCTGGAAACAGACCGTTTTTTTTGCTTAAAAATAAACAGATACTAAAAAAGCGGGAATTATAATCCCGCTTTTTTATAAAATGTTTTTATCTATGCTAGACATGTAAAATAAATCCGCCTTTATCCGCATTTACAAGCTTATCGCCTTCAATTTTAGCTCTAAGATTTTTAATGTATTTATATACATAATCTCTCGGTAAATCAAGAATACCTGCCAAATCTTTGGCGTAAACAATCTGGTTTTTATTTTTGGCAAAGTGGTCAAATACTTTTTGTTCTCTGTCAGTTAAAGCTTTTTTGAAAACCACCCTGACTTCTTCTCTGAGTGTATCAATTTCAATTTCTTTTTTTACTTCTTTAACAGTTTTTGTTTTAGAAGGAGTTTTTACAGCAGATTTCGCTGAAACTTTTGTTTTCTTTGTAACTTTTTCAGCTTTTGGCTTGGCTGTCTTTTGCTTTTTTTCTGTTTTTGATTTGACTGGTTTAACGGTTTCTTGTTTTGTTGTGTTAATAGGTTCAATACCATCATCCAGTTTTAATTTTGATATTGAAAACGGCGATGGTGCAATTTCCTGTTCTCTGTCAAAAGCACGTTGAGCAATACTTGTAATTCTTTCTCCTTTAGACTGATTCCAGCTTTCATCTTCCAATGACATAACCGGTTTACCTTTCAAAACTATATCAATTAAATCATTGGTAGGTTTAGCTTCTTCTATTTTCTTCCCTAATCTGGCAGCGAATTCCTCCAAAGTTATCTTTTCCAGTGAGCTTCTCCATTGCTTTATCTCTTCTTTGCTCAAGTATTCAGACATCAATAAATCTCCTTAACTCTGTGTCTTAACCATCAACATCTTTAATGTAGCATAAACCATGCCGAAAAAATCAAAATGTTTCATAAAGTAAATTTTTATTTTTTATTGTAACAATATATCAGGCCAGTATTCCGGAATCCAGTAATTTCTGCACTTCAGCATTCATAATTTCATGGATTTCGGGGATTGATTTCGTTCCGTCTATACTTATAAAATTATATTCCGATTTCATTGCATTATACTGTTCCAGACATTTATTCTGATAAATTTCAAAGCTTTTATAAAAATCTGTAGAAAAACCTACGTCACGGCCGCTTTCATAGTAATTCAGACCTGTTGTACCAATAATACGTTTCAACAATACATCCACCGGCATATCAAGATAAAATACCAGATCGGGTTCAGGGGCATATTCATATAAATTTTTAACCCATTCTATACACTGTCCTCTTACAACATCACGAGCAAGTGCTGTATAAAAATATCTGTCTAAAAGAACAATAAATCCGGATTTAAGTGCCGGAATAATCTGATTTTCCAATCTGTCAGCAAAATCAGCCGCATATAAAAGGCTGTATGTTGTGGCATTTAAAAGGTTTCTTTCTTTAGCATCATCAATAACATTTGCAATAAGCCGCGAGGTCTTCCATTCTGAGACCATCACGCCATAGGATTTATCCTGAATGGATTTTTTCAACAATTCAAGCTGTGTGGATTTCCCGGAACCGTCTGTTCCCTCTATTACGATTAAAAGTCCTTCATAGCCGTTTTTAGATTTTACAGTCATATTACACCTCAATTCCTTTTTCCAGAAGAACTTTTCTGAGCATTTCTCTTATTTTTACCTGTTTTGAGTGTATGGAATCCATTGCATTAAGCTGAACAAGCCCGAATTCGTCAACCATTTTTTTGTATTCATCAATAACTCTTCCTTGAAAAATCATATAGCTTTCATAAGGATCATTGCTGAGTTTTAAATCCATTCCTGCTTCATAGAATTTTGGAGTTCTGTTGAAGCAAATTCTTTCCAGCGAAGTTTTAGGGTCTATATCAAAATATATTGCAAGATCAGGCCGGTAGGCAAAATCATAGACTTTTCTAACCCATTGAGCATCAACCCCTCTTGCAACATCTCTTGCAAAAGCAGTGTAAGCATATCTGTCTGCAAGGACTATAAAACCAGCTTTAAGTGCCGGTGCAATAACCTGTTTAGCCCTATCTGCAAAGTCAACTGCATGAAGAAGTGAAAATGTCCTCGGAGAGAGGAGGTTCTTCTTTTTAGCGAGTTTTGTTGTCTGGCATATTAATTCAGAAGAATTCCATTCTGTAAAAATTACATCCTGTCCGATAGATTTGAGCCAGTCTCTTAATAATGCCAGCTGGGTTGATTTACCCGAACCGTCAATACCTTCAACACAAACAAGTGTTCCTTTTAAATTATGTTTTTCCGTAAGTCGTCCCAATGTATTTTCCTTTTTAGTTTTCAAGCTGAGATGCGTTAACTTTTCCAAACCTTGCAGATAAATTATCCACAAGATGAATAATGTATAACTCAGGTTCTAAATCTTTTTCGCCTAAATCAATCATAGCTCCCCATTCTGCTCTTCCGTGGTGGGCTGCTATCATTCGTGCGATTTCTTTGAAACCTTCGTTCATACAAATTGTAAAACCGTATTGAGAGTGTGAAATCCAGTCTTTACGGAAATCTTCATCATAATCAACAAGTCCGGATTCCATATCAACAGTGTATTCAAATATTTTACCTATATCGTGAAGTATGCAGCCGCCTATTACATTATCATAATCAGGTTTATATGCACATAGTTCAAGGTTTGTTTCTGCAAATTTAAGGCATTCAAGCGTATGGACAAGAAGTCCGCCGATGTAGTTGTGGTGCATAACTTTTGCAGCAGGGGCAATTTTTATTTTTTCTTCGTTTTTGGTAAAAAATTCAATAAGAAAATTCTTGAGCTTTTGGTTTTGAATTTTTTCAAAATAAGCTGTAAGTTCTCTGTATGCCTTATTTCTTTCATTTTCATCAAGTCCGATTTTTGCTTCTTTTATGAGTTCGACTGCAGAAATAAGACAATTATTAAACTTTTCATTAAAAGACGCTGAGACTATTCTCAAAAGGTTGCCCGGACGGAAAACTTTTGCATCAATACGGTTGAGAGTTTCTTCCCAGAGAATACAATTCAGCAACGTACCGTCATCCGTATTTTTAAGCTGAAGTTTCCCCATTTTGGTTCCGGCTTTAGTGTCGCCTATTGAAAAAATTGCTACTTCGTATATTACTTCTGTGCTGAACATTATCTTTCCTTTACTGTACTATATACCCGAAATATATTTTTCAGCGGTTGTTTTGTCTTTGTCGCTGTTAGTTTTTATTTCTGTCTATAATTTTATCTTTATTTCCCCAGACGAATGAGGAGCGTATTTCTTTTCCTACTTTCTCAATTAAGTGATCTGCATTTTCTTTTCTTAATCGGTTGAAGTTTTTGCAGCCGGTTTCCATTTCATTGAGGAATTCATTTGCAAATGCACCGCTTTGAATGTCTTTGAGCAGCTCTTTCATAGCTTGTCTTGATTCTTTACCTATAACTTCGGGGCCTCTTGTCATATCACCGTATTCTGCTGTATTTGAGATTGAATATCTCATATCAGCAAGACCGCCCTGATTAATCAAATCAACAAGC
Source organism: Candidatus Gastranaerophilales bacterium (assembly GCA_944325865.1). Taxonomy (GTDB): domain Bacteria; phylum Cyanobacteriota; class Vampirovibrionia; order Gastranaerophilales; family Gastranaerophilaceae; genus Scatousia. The sequence goes on from CALVBS010000003.1 coordinate 232,984, forward strand.
AATTTCATTTCATGGAGAACTTCAAAATAGGCCATATAAGGAGAATAACCGGCTTCCACAAGAGTTTCAAATCCGGCTTTAATAAGTGCTGAAACTCCGCCGCATATAACTGCCTGTTCTCCGAATAAATCGGTTTCAGTTTCTTCTTTGAACGTTGTTTCAATGATTCCAGCTCTGCCTGCACCTATTGCTGAAGCATAAGAAAGGGCAACATCTCTTGAATCTCCGGACGGATCCTGATAGACTGCAATTAGGGACGGAACGCCTCTTCCTTCCGTAAATTCGCTTCTGACAGTATGACCAGGTCCTTTTGGAGCCACCATAATTACGTTAACATCTGCAGGTGCAACGATTTTTTTATAGTGAATATTAAATCCGTGTGAAAACATCAAATACTGCCCTTTTCTTAAATAAGGTTTTATTTGCTGTTCGTAAACTTTTGCCTGAATTTCGTCAGGGATAAGAATTTGTATAATATCAGCTTCTTTAACGGCATCTTCAATACTCAAAGTTTTAAATCCGTAGTCTTTTGCTTTAGTGTCGGATTGTCCGCCCAATCTTAATCCTAAAACAACATCACAGCCGCTGTCTTTAAGGTTCATTGACTGGCCGTAACCCTGTGAGCCAAATCCTATAACTGCTATTTTTTTAGATTTAATTAAATCTTTATCAATATCCTTATCTAAAATAATTTTAAGATTTTGCATATAACCCTTCTTTGCTTTTATACTCCGTCATCTGATTCTAACACAAAGAAGAAAAATTTATCAAATAAATTTAATTATTATTTCGTATAGGGGGTAGGTATTGAAAGTTCTACCCTCGTGGAAGTTTTTGAATAATCGGTGAGGTTGCAGTAATAACAATTCATGCATTAATACCGCGTAAATAATAATAAATTTGTATATATAATGCTGCAGAACTTTTATTTTGTAAGGAATGTGCTAATTGGGCTTGAGGACACAGATAGTCTATTACCAATAAATTTGTAAAAAAATGTTACATGAAATCAAAATTATTAAAGTTTCTTTTAAAATTCTCCGATATAAATTATGTAATCAGTAATCTAAGGAGAATGTTTATATATGCTTAAAAAGATTGTATCACCTTCGTGTAATGTATGCGACAGTGTGGAATTTATATTAAGAGGAGCGAGAAAACGCCGTAATATGGCAATAACTTCTGCAAAGATGATTAATTCAGATGCAGGTATTAAAACAGGACTTTCCGCAGTTAAGTAAGTGTCTCGGAAAGTATGGAAAAGAGAGCTTTATAATAAAAGGACAGATTTTACGGTCTGTCCTTTTTTAATTTATAGATTTCAATATAGATATAGTCCTTTTTATTAGTTCCGGCTTCAAACTTTTCAATACTTTGATAGTTTTCTTTTATAAAATTGCAAATTTTTAATCCGAAATCTTCACACATTTCTGATGAACCATAAATGCTGTAGTCTGAATTATTAATCAGAAAGTAGTCGGGTTTGTTCTTTGAAAAATCCTTTATAATATTATCTTCTCCAAGAGCTGCAATATGATTTGGTATAAGATGGTAATATAGATTATTGGTTTTTCTGCCTGTTAAAAAATTTATCATCGGACCTTCAGGCAGCATTACCACGGTATCCTCATTTTCTGTATTTGTAAAGATCCAGTTTATTGTATTTTGAAATACCTTTACATGAGTTTTTACTGTTGATATATTACCTTTATTTGTCTCCAGCTCAGCGTAAATTCTGTGTTTTGCATTGAATAAAATTGTCAAATTTATTATTGAAAGGAACACTAAAGCTGCTGCAATAAACCTTTTGAGATTATGTTGTTCCAAAAACTTATTATCGGTGTATATAAAATAAACCCAGCATACCAGTAGCGGTATAAGTGACAAATATATTGAATGTGCAAACTGTAGAAGCAGTAAATTCAGACGTATCGATGAAAAGATTGCATTTACCGCAAGGAAAATAAGCATTTGTACAAAGGTTTGGTGTATTGATTTCGGATATTTTTTGATACAAAGTATCATAATAATAAGTGCTGCAATGGCTGTCCAGGAAAAAGGATTGCTCGACTCTGTTACATTGTTAATTACAAGGTATGCTGTTAGTATTATGAATAAAGGTGCAAGAATTATTCCTGCAATACTGGATTTTTGCTTTGTAAAGAGTTTAAAATAAGCTCCTGCAGTGATTAAATATAAAACTGTTTTTACAAAGTCCGTTATTATGCTTTTGATATTATCTATATTCCAGCCAAAGGCAGTATTTGACATAAATAGCTGTTGTTCTCTGGTATTAAAAAACTCATAAATAAATTCAATATATTTTTGTAAATCCTTAAACTCCAGTCCCTGAAAAAATAATATTCCCCAGCTTATTATCAGAGGTAATAAAAATACTGTAAAATTTAATAGAATTTGTTTTATGCTTTCTTTTTTATAAATAAGCAATCCCAGAAAAGGTATTATGCAAAGCAAAAATTCAGGTTTGCACGCAAAGGAGAAGCCAAGGCTCAATGCTGCCGATAATATAAAGATTCGTTTTTCAGATTTTAAATAGAGCAGGCTGAATAAGCAATAATAAATAAATCCGCAAAGTGCATAAGGAAAAGCATAAGCATACGGAAAAATATAATTTGTACAGGTAATTGGTCCAAAAATATAGATTGAGGCTATAGTAATACAAAAAATAAATGAATAAAATCTGTTAATAAATAATCCGGATATAAAATAAAGACCGATAGTAATAAATAAAGCATTTATTGTTCCGGCCAGATAAAGTATATTTAATGATTGTCCGAAAACGGCGTATAATAGGGCATTAATTTCGTAAGAAAGCGGATTATACATTGCAAAGATGTCTTTGTAGAGAACTTTACCCTGAAGTATTAACTGCGGCAAATACGCTTCTCTTCCGTTGTCATAGAACAGATTTCCAAAATATCCCCAGCTAAAAACTGAACAAATAGTGAAAATCAGTATTATTCCTGAAATATAAAAAATATCAAATTTATGCTGTTGTAGAAAATCTTTTATTTGTTCCACGGTTTAACCAAAAATTTTATAGCTTTGCCTTCGATATGCTGCTGCATTGCCCATTCTATTTTATCAAGCCCGATAGTTCCCGTGATAAGTTTTTCTACTTCAACATCACCAGATGCTATATAATCCAGTGCCATTCTGAAATATTTAGGCGTATGATGGAATACGCTCATAAGTTTTATATCTCCGTAATGCATTTTTGTAGTATCAAAAGTGACGGTTGAGCCGGACTTACAGCCTCCAAAGAAGTGAACCGTTCCGCCGGGTCTGACGCATGAAAAGATTCTCTCCCATATTTCAGGTAACCCTACGCATTCAACGGCAATATCAAGACCTTTGTGTTCATCCGTAAACTCTCTGAAGATTTTTTCCGGGTTCGGATATTTCGTTAGGTCAACAATTTCATCTGCATGAGCAAATTCATCTGCCATTTTTAGTTTCAGCGGATTTCTGCCTGCAGCAATAACCTTTGCTCCTTTGAGTTTTGCAAGTCTTGCAAACATAAGCCCTATCGGGCCGATTCCGATAATACCGACGGTTTGCCCGGGTTTTATTTCAGTCCTTTCAACACCATGTACTACATTTGCAAGCGGTTCACAAAATGCAGCCCTGTCAAAACTTAAATTTTCCGGTAATATAAGCATATTCTTTTTTACAATTCTTGCAGGGACAGTTATATATTCTGCGTATGCTCCGTTTAATAAATCAAGATTTTCACATAAATTATATTCTTCTCTTTTGCAATAAAAACAATGCCCGCAAGGAGCTGAATTTGCGGCGACAACGCGATCTCCCGCTTTTACGTTTTCAACACCTCTGCCTACACGGTCAACAATTCCCGCAAATTCATGTCCAAAACCTGACGGAATTGATTTTATTAAGACAGGATGACCTCTTCTAAAAGTTTTTACATCCGTTCCGCATGTCAGTGCCGACATAACTTTTACGACAACTTCCCCCTCTTCCGGAGGTTTGACCATTACATTTTCCAACTTAATATTTTGTGGTCCGTAATATTGAATTGCTCTCATATTGTCAGAGCCGCCTTTCTTAATCTTTTATTTTAATATAAGCTTTTATTATTTTATTATTGATTGTATCATCAAAAGCTTTTTGTATATCATCAAGTTTGTAAACAGTTGAAAGATTTTTAACTTTAACTTTTTCAGTTTTTAATAAATACAGAGATTCTTTTAAATCTGCAGGAGACGGAGAATAACTTCCAAGAACCGTTAACTCTCTGTAGTAAATTTCATTATTAGGAAAGCCGCTGTTATGCGGAGTACTTGCAAATACGAGAATAGTTCCGCCGTTTCTAATGTTTGCAAGTGCCGTATCAAGAGCTTTATCAGCTCCTGCCGTTAAAAATACAGAATCATATTCTCTTTTTGCGGGTAGAGCTCCTGAATTAAAAGCATTAATTCCAAGATTATTAAGGATATCAATTCTTTCTTGGATAAGGTCACAGCCTGTTACTTGCATCCCAAAAGCATTTAATGCCTGTGACATTAAAATTCCTATTGAACCGAGACCTACGACCAGAACTTTTGATTGCGGCATAAGATTTGCTCTTCTTACTGCTCTAACGCAGCAGCCTAAAGGTTCATAAAAAGAAGCTTCCATTTCTGTGAGGTTTTCCGGCATATGGTGTGCAACATTCAAAAGGTGTTCTTCCGATAGGTAAACATATTCGCTAAAACCGCCCGGTCTAATATTTGTTGATTTAAAGTGCTCACACATCGACACATTACCGTGCTTGCAGTAATTACACTTCCCGCATGGAATATGGTGGGAAGTCACTATTTTGTCTCCTTTTTTAAACGGGCTTTCGGAGTTTATTTCTTCAATTTGTGCAACAATTTCATGCCCTAAGACGGTTCCGTCTTTAGAAATATGTTCTCTGAATTTTACGATGTCAGAGCCGCATAAACCGCAGCCTAAAACTTTTACAATAGCACCCTTTTTGTCGTCCAAGTTTAATGTTTCGACTTCTTGTGTCACAATGTGATTTTTTTCAATTACAGCTATTTTCATATCTCGCCTCTTATGCAAAAAATTTTATCATGAATCTTGCGAACAGGCAAAAAAATATATATAATGATTATATGATGAGAATTAGAAGACTGAATTGTTTCGATATTCCCAAAATTTCCAAAATGGTTGATTATACCGTCGGAGATGACGGTATAAGATTTAAGAAAGATTTAACTCATGAGGCTTTTAGTCTTATTCATACCCTTCTGCCTTTGAAATACAAGTTCAGACCGGAATCGTATGTGTTTTTAGAAAAAAATGATATTAACGGCATAATTACAATCAGTCCGACGATGGGCAATCCATACAAAATGAATATAACAAGACTTGTCTTTACAAATAACTCATATGATGTGGGGAAACAGCTTGTTGATTTTGTAGTGGCTCGTTATGGTGCAAAAGGTGCAAATTCCTTTATTGTGAGTGCGGATTCCTCTCATGATGAACTTATTCAGTTGTTTTTGCAAGGATGCGGTTTCAGACAATGTTCATATGTAAATTTATGGAAAATAGAAAATTTTGCTCCGGAAACTGACAGCAAGGCTAATTTTAGAATTTGTCAGAATTCTGACGCAAGAGCTGTTGCAAAATTATTCAACAGTGAATTAAAAGTACATTTCAGACCGTCACTGGAGAAAGTTAAACAGGAATATATAGAACCTTTCTTTAACGGAATGACAAGTTTTTATAAAAACCGTTATGTTTTGGAAGAACCTTCTAAAAAGAGGATTATTTCATATTTATCAATAACTACATCTGATAATCAAAATTTTATAATTGATATGTCTTTGAATGAAGCTTATCAGGTACCGTATGATGAAATTATTAATTTTGCACTTGCGGAAATTTCGCGGCGAAAAACTCATTTTACAGCTTTTATAAAGCACAGACAATATACAAAGAATGCTGATTTGTTTGAAGAGTATTTGCATAAAAGAAATCTTAACTGTGTCCAAACTAAAAGTGTTCTGGTGAAAGATTTCTATAAACCGGCTAAAGAAACTGAGAATGCTTTGCAGGTTTTCCTTTTCGGTGATAATAAAATTACCGTAAACTAACTATTCTGCCTTAACTTCATACTCTGCATTTGATTCTTTTTCTGTCTTAATTCCATTGCATTCCTGAATTTGTGATGAAATAAAAATATCTCTTAATAAAAATGTACCCATAATTAATATCCCCTTTTTATATCCCCGTATTTTTATAAAGTATTTTCTCAAAAATAAATTGTCTTTTTCATAAAAATTGTAAAGGTTTTGTTACAAAGAAACTAAATTATGTAATTGTAAAGAAATGTTAAATAAGATTTTAATATGGCTGAAACCCGGTTATAATACCTCATAGGATAGGATAGGATAGGATAGGATGGGGTGGGTGAATAGCAATCTTTTTTCTAAAAAATACTTTATCTAAGTGTACAGAAAAGTTAAGGAAAGGAGTTCAGTTATGACAATTACAGTTGGGGATATATATTCAGCATTTCCGACATTTTCGCCTGAAGCTATGATTAAGTTATGCAACGGTAATAAAGAATTAAACGGCAGAACTGTTGTTCCACTTGCAAATATTGCTGCATTTGGCAATCAGGAATTATCTATATTTGCTGCAGAACGAGAAGGCAAAAATTTTACAAATCTAGTCAGTAAAGAAGAAAGACCGAAATTAAACAAGGCTGCAGGAATACAAGACGAACAGGTTTCAAATCAAGATAACAAAACAAAATCAGCACAACAGGCAATTCCAATGGATACAAGTATATTTGATGTTGCTGCAAATAAAAAAGAAAGTGCAGCCTAAAATATTTAAAAATACAAAAATCCCTCTTATTAAGAGGGATTTTTGTTGAATTTTTTAAGAAAACTTATACAGCGTAAACGCTAACCTGTTTTCTGTCACGTCTGTGAGATTCAAACTGAACTTTACCGTCAATAAGAGCAAATAAAGTATCATCAGAACCTATACCTACGTTGTTGCCAGGGTGAACTTTAGTGCCGCGTTGGCGAACTAAAATATTACCTGCTTTAACGATTTCTCCGCCGAATTTTTTTACGCCTAAACGCTTCGCTTCGGAGTCACGACCGTTACGGGTTGATCCCATACCTTTCTTATGTGCCATTTTATTTCTCCTTTTGTTTTATATTTGTATGTTTCGTTTATTGGAGGGACTTTTATTTTTATTTTATCCCTGCCCGAATTTCCGAACCGGCTTTTCAACCTGTTAAGAAATTCTTCCTCATCCGGATTTGGAGAGGTCGAAAGCCTACGCTTCAGCGTTTTCTGCAGTTTCAGCTTTTTTCTGAGCGGAAGTTCTGATTTTATTAATCATAACTCTGGTAAACTGCTGTCTGTGGCCTTGTTTTTTTCTGTAGCCTTTTTTAGGTCTCTGTTTGAAAACGATAATTTTTTTTGCTTTGTCGTGAGCCAAAACAGTACCTTCTGCAGACGCACCTGTAACATAAGGCTGACCTACTTTAGATTTTTTACCGTTTACAATCATAACGACTTTGTCAAAAACTATTTTGCTGTCTTTTTCAGCATCAAGTAATTCAACGTCGATGTAACGACCTTCTTCAACGGGGTATTGTTTTCCGCCGGTTTCAACTATTGCGTACATTGTGTTTTCCTTTCGCTTGCGGGTTTCGTAGCCTTTAGGCTTGGTGTCTTATGAGCTTTTATTAGCCTTTCCTGATTTTTAGCAGAATCGGCTTTTACTCTGCTCTGCCACTGCGGCTTTATTGAACGATTTACCCATAGTAATACGTAACATAATTATCCGACGCTGAATGCCTCATGTCAAGTAGTATTAATATTTATTAACTTTTTACTCATCCGTTTTTTTTGAAGTATCATGATAATATGATGTTTAATTCAGATGAAATTTTGAAGGCTGCGGGAGCTGAATTAGTAAAAAATATCTCACAGAGTGATGATTTTGATATCTCGACAGATACCAGAACAATTAAAAAAGGTGAACTTTATCTGCCGTTAAAAGGCGTAAGCTTTGATGGAGAAGATTTTCTTGATAAAGCTATAGAGTCAGGTGCCGCCGGATGTTTTATTACAAAAGATTATTTCCCTGAAAATGCAATGATTGTTTTTAAGGTTAAAAATACTCTTGAAACTTATTTAAGGCTTGCAAATTTCTACAGGAATAAGAAAAATCCGATAGTGGTTGCTGTTACAGGCAGTTCCGGTAAAACTACAACCAAAGAAATGATATACTCAGTTTTGTCGGAACATTTTAAGGCACATAAAACTCTTTCAAATCATAATAACGAAATAGGTTTTTGCCAGACTGTACTTTCTATGCCGGAGGATTGTGAAGTATTGATAGTTGAAATGGGTATGAGAGGTTTTGGTGAAATTGAATTGCTTTCAAAATATGCCGAACCGGATTATGCTGTTATCACAAATACCGGTTCTGCTCATATCGGAAGATTGGGAAGTCTGGATAATATTGCAAAAGCAAAATGCGAAATTGTTAAATATTTAAAAAATGATGGAGTCTTTATTGCACAAAATAATGAAAGAATAAAGAAGTTTGCAGAGTTTGGCGGAGAAAAGATATATTATTCTGTTGATGATGTTGAGGTTTTAGAACGCAAGCCGTCTTATTCAAAATTTGTTTATAAAGGAAAAGAGTATGAACTTAATGTGGAAGGTGATTATAATATAGAAAATGCTCTTTCTGCTATAAATTTGGCTTACAAATTACAAATGAGCTATGATGAGGTTAAAAAAGGGCTTGCTTTATACAAACCTATTGAAAAACGCTGGGAAGTTCAGGACATTTACGGATATAAGATTATTAATGATAGTTATAATGCTAATCCGGATTCTATGAAGGCTGCAGTTTCGGCTTTTGTTCAGTTATATGAAAATCCTGTTATAGTGCTTGGGGATATGGGTGAACTTGGAGATTCCGAAATTGAACTGCACAGACAGGTTGGTGAATACCTTTCAAAGGTAGCTCCGGAAAATTGTAAAATTTTAACTGTAGGGCATCTTGCCGAAAATATAGGTATCCCGTTGAAAGAAAATGGCTATTATGTAAAGAATTTTAAAAATAATGATGAAACTGCAGAGTTTATACTTGCGAATATTAATGCAGGGAATACAATATTTTTAAAAGCTTCACGCAGTATGAAGTTTGAGGAGATTATCGAAAAAATTAAGGGAGAATGCAGAGTATGATAATGTTAGCTGTGGCGTTTCTGCTGTCAATGATATTATGTTTGTTATTCGGTGTGCCTTATATAGATTTTTTAAAGAAAAAAATGATAGGGCAATACGTTAAGGATTGTGCTCCGGAAGCTCATGCACAAAAGCAGGGAACGCCGACAACAGGCGGTGTATTTATAATTCTTGCGATTATAATTGCTTCGATTGTAACTCTTCTGCTTGCTCAGCGTGCTTCTACAGAGGCTTTGATTGTATTAATAACTCTTGTATTTTATACATTTGCAGGTTTTCAGGATGATTATTTAAAGATTAAAGGAAAGGCTAACGACGGGTTGTCTGCAAAAGGCAAGTTGCTTCGTCAAATTGCAATAGCTTTATTACCTACAATGTATGTTATGATGACTTATTCACAGGGAACGCACCTTACTGTTTGTTCGTATGTGATTAATCTAAAGTGGTTATATCCGTTATTTGCAATTTTTGTAATTACCGGAGCCTCAAATGCATATAATCTTACGGATGGTCTGGACGGGCTTGCTGCTTCTACAGGTGTATTTGCTTTTGCAGGGGCTTCTGTAATTGCTTTATTCAGCGGACATGTTGAAGTTGCCATTATTGCGGCAACGGTTGCAGGTGCTTTGTTTGGATTTTTGAGGTACAATAAGCCTAAAGCTCAGGTCTTTATGGGAGATACTGGTTCTCTGGCTATCGGAGGATTACTGGGCACGCTTGCTGTTATAGGCAAATTTGAATTTTTGCTTATCTTTTTAGGTGGTATATTTGTTCTGGAAACTTTATCTGTTATCATTCAGGTTGCCAGTTTCAAAACTACGGGTAAAAGAGTTTTTAAGATGTCACCTATTCACCACCATTTTGAACTTTGCGGATGGAGTGAAAAGAAAATCGTAGCTGTATTTGCATTAGTTTCAGCACTTTTTGCTGTTATTGCGTTGGCTTTGTTTTATTTAACAGGCAGAGGTATAATTTAGTATGTTAACAAATTGGTTTGACAGGAAAGTTTTAATATTAGGTTTTTCAAAAAGCGGTATTGCTGCCGCAAAATATCTTAACCGCCATGGTGCGGATGTTTTTATAACCGAATGCAGAGAAGAAAAGCCCGAAGACAATGATAAAAAAAACGAACTTGCTGTTCTTGGCATAAAGATTGAGTTTGGCGGACACAGCGATGAATTTGTAAAAGACGCTTATCTGGCGGTTACAAGTCCGGGAATACCTCCTCACAGCGATATTATGAGAAGACTCCATGATGAGCATATACAAGTTATTTCGGAAATTGAGCTGGCCGCATCACAGACAGGTAAACCATTTATTGCAATTACAGGTACAAACGGAAAAACGACTACTACGGCACTTACCGCTCATATTCTGAGCAGCGAATATAATGCACAGCCTTGCGGAAATTATGGAAAACCTCCGTGTGATTTGATAGACGATACTTCGATTGATTATTTTGTATGTGAATGCAGCTCTTTTCAGTTGGAATATTCTCAGTCTTTCCAGCCTCAAATTTCCGTTTGGACAAATTTTACGCCTGATCACATAGACTGGCATAAAGGACTTGATAATTATTTTAAGGCAAAGGCAAGAATTTTTAAGAATCCGCAGGCTCCAGCTTTTTCCGTGTTAAATGCCAAAGATGCAAAGCTCTTTGAATTTTCAAAAGACGCGGCAGGTGAAGTTTTTCTTTTCGGAGATGAAGTCGGAGATAATTGTTGTTATGTAAAAAATGATGCAATTTATTATAAACGTAACGGCAAAGAAGAACATATTATTGATTTAAAAGATACTCCTTTGATTGGAGAGCATAATTACCAAAATGTTGAATGTTCCGTAATTTGTGCTAAATTGGAAGGAATTTCTAACGAACATATTAAAGAGGCAATAATGTCTTTTAAGGTTCCGGAACACAGACTTGAAAAAGTTGCTGAAAAAGACGGCATTACTTATTATAATGATTCTAAGGCAACAAATCCGGAGGCCTCTCTTGTTGCGATAAATTCTTTTAACAATGAAAATGTCGTATTGATTGCAGGAGGAAGAGATAAAAATACTGATTTAAAAGAGTTTTGTGATGCTGTAAACAATCATATATCATCAGTAGTTCTTATTGGTGAAGCTACTGCTCGTTTTGAGGAAAATCTGAAAAATAACGGATTTAATAATATTTATAAAGAAGATTCCATGCAGAGTGCAATCGATAAATCTATTTCTTTAAATCCTGATGTTGTATTGCTGTCGCCGGCATGTGCAAGTTTTGATATGTTCAGCGGTTATGAGGAAAGAGGAAAGGTATTCAAGGAGTATGTCTTATCAAAGATTTGAAAGCAGAGATAATTCATATCGCCATCAAAGACAGCCTATTCAGAGTATAATTGTTTCGGCTCCTGACAAGGCACTGTTGATTACTGTGGCTTTCCTTGTCATAATAGGATTTATGGCAATATTTTCCGCATCTGCACCTAAGTGTATTGATGAAGGCGGAAACCCTGCACAATTTTTGATAAAACAACTAATTTGTTTCGTTGTAGGGTTTATAGGATTAAAGTTTTTTACAAATTTTGATTATAAAAAGCTGGGCGATTGGAGCCAAATATTTGCCTGGTCAATAATTGTGCTGTTGATTCTTGTTGACTTTACTCCTCTCGGAGTTACCGTCAACGGAGCAAAGCGGTGGATTAACATACTGGGTTTTCAGCTTCAGCCGTCGGAATTTGCAAAACCCGCAGTGGTTCTTCTTCTGGCGTCCGTATTTAAAAAAGATGCGGATTTGTTTGATCAAAAAAAATGGGTTATGGCATTTATTCCTATTTTAATTATGCTTGGATTTATTTTTGTACAGCCGAATTTAAGTATGGTAATTTTACTTTTATCTGTCTCTGTTGTTATGTTCTTAGCGGCCGGCGGTTCGTTGAAACTGTTTTTCAGTTGTCTTGCTGCAATGATTACAACGGTTGTAATTGCGGCTACTACAATTATTAAACCTTACCAGATGCAGAGAATCCGTACATGGCAGCATCCGGAACTTGACCCTCAGGGTGCTGGATATAATATTATACAATCTCTTATAGCCTTTGCTTCCGGAGGTTTTACCGGTGTGGGGTACGGAGGTTCTATTCAAAAGCTTTCATATCTGCCTGAATGTCATACTGACTTTATTTTTGCAATTATAGCGGAAGAGCTTGGATGGATTGGCTGTGTACTTATTATTGGTTTATTCTGGACTTTTATACACAGAGGATTTATGATAGCTTCGCGTTGTCCTGATATGTTCGGGAAGCTTCTTGCTGTTGGAATTACGTTTTCAATAGGTTTTCAGGCATTTTTGAATATTAGTGTTGCAAGTTCATTTTTCCCGACAACAGGTGTTCCGCTGCCATTTATAAGCTATGGCGGGTCTTCTCTTATTGTCTCATTGTGTATGGTTGGAATTTTGCTGAATATATCAAAAAAGCGAATAAAAAAAATAAGGAATGTAGAAAATGTCTGATAATGAAACCTATTTTATAACGGGCGGAGGTACCGGAGGGCATATCTATCCTGCGGTAGCAGTTGCAGATGTACTTGCTGAAAAGGGTAATGTCGTTTATTATATAGGGAATCCTCAAAACCTTGAGTTCTCGATAATTCAGCAAAAAGCATACAAAGATAATTTCTTATCAGTAAATGTTCACGGTATGCCGAGAAAAGTTGATATTTCTATTTTAGGATGGAGTTTTCAGCTTTTGACGGCAATATTTAAATGTATAGGTTATCTGAATAAATATAAGCCCAAAGTCGTATTTGGAACCGGAGGTTATGTTTCTGCACCTATTTTAATTGCGTGCATAATTAAAAGAATTCCTTATGTTATGCATGATTGTGACGCTTGCCCGGGGCTTGTTACCCGTAAACTTGCACCTTATGCTAAATCTGTTTCGCTTGCTTTTGAATGTGCTAAAAATGTTATTAAAAATGCTAACTGTTTTATCAATGGCAATCCAATCAGACCTGCATTTCAAACGCTTTCAAAATCTGATGCAAGAAAAAATCTCGGTTTGATTGAAAAACTTACTATCTGTGTTATGGGCGGTTCTCAAGGTGCACGGACCATAAATGATGCTGCTGTTGAAATATTAAAAACTCTTTCAAATAAATATGATGTTCAGGTAATATTCCAAACAGGAAAGAAAAATTTTGAACGCGTTATTGAGCAGCTTATCAAAATTTATCCTGAATATGAAAATGATAAAAATTTAATCATCAAACCATATTTTGATGATATGGTTACTGTTTTAAAGGCCTCTGATATTGCGGTATCACGTGCAGGGTCATTGAGTCTTTCAGAAATTGAGGCATGCGAAATTGCTTCTATTCTGGTTCCATATCCGCATGCGGCTGCTGACCATCAGCGTAAGAATGCAAGATGTATGGTTGAAAAAGGGGCGTCTTTATACCTTGAAGACAGTGATGTTAACGAAAAAACTCTGCTTGAAAATATTGTTTTGCTGGTAACTAATCGAGAAAAATTAGCGGGTTTACAAGAGGCTGCCTTAAAGCTTGCAAAATATGACGGTGTACAAAAAATTGTTGAACAACTTGAAAATGTTTAAATTGGCGGCTTAATCTTTAGAAGTTCATTTATATCAACATCAAGGTAGTTTGAAAATTCTGTAATCTTGCCAATGGAAAGATTTAAGATTCCGGCTTCTATTTTTGCAACATAACTCCATGAAACATTCATTAATTCTGAAAACGTTTCTTGTGTATATCCTTTCTTTTTGCGTGCATTTTGGATATTTTTGCCTATTTGTTTGAGTACATGTTTTTTATCCATAAATTTATTATTGCTGATTATTGATATATTTTTGTATTGAAATATATTTGAATTCAATTATTTGTCAATACTAAACAAACGGGATAGCTGATATTCTTAAATATGTAGAAAGAAAGGATATTGGTAATGAGAAGAGCTGTTACTCTGAACCTAAAAAACTATCAGCGAACAGGATTTACACTTGCAGAGGTATTGATAACCCTTGGAATAATCGGAGTTGTTGCGGCAATGACACTTCCGGCTTTGATTCAGAAGAATAATAATAAGGTAGTTGAAACGAGGCTAAAGAAATTTTATTCATCAATAAATCAAGCAATAATGATGGCAGAGGTTGATTATGGGGATAAAAAAATCTGGTATCAGGATTTAGCAGGTGCAAGTCTTGATGAGGACGGTAATCCGATAGAAGGCTCTTCCGAAATAGAAAAGTGGTGTAAAAAGTATTTGATACCGTATATGAAGGTTGTAAAAACAGGTACTCTTTCAGACGGAGCTTTTATAATGTACTTTGAGGACGGAAGTGCATTAGAACCAGCATCGAGCTATTCGAGGGATTGGTTCTTTTATCCCGGAAATCCTCAAAAATGTATAGATAAATATGGTTCAAATCATATTGGCTCAGGAGTATGCAAATTCGCATTTATTTTTTATCCTGCCAGTACTAGTGATGGCTGGAAGTATCACTATAATAAAGGAATGGATCCATATAAAGCGGGCTGGGATGGTGATAAAAATAAATTATACCGCGGTGCTACCTATTCTTGCGAAACCGGTAACGGTTTGTATTGTACTGCAATTATTCAAAATAATAACTGGACTATTCCTGATGATTATCCTTTTAAAGTAAGTTATTAATTCTACTTGATAATCTTATTATTTTGATTTAATTTTATTTGTATGAAAAATGATTACAGTAATGCTGTAAAGTTGTTGACTTCGCAGGGAAAATTCTATATTAATCTCGGGTTGGAAAGGATTTCAAAAGTATTAGATTTACTTGGAAATCCACAGGATTCGCTTGATTGTATTCATGTTGCAGGCACAAACGGTAAAGGCTCCGTGTGTGCAATTATTTCAACTGTCTTGCAAGCTGCCGGAAAGAAAGTCGGTCTTTATACATCTCCGCATATTTTTGATTATACGGAGAGAATTAAAATATTTTCACCTTTTGCAGATGGCGGCACTGATATTCCTAAAGAGAATTTTGCTGAACTTGTTTTTAATGTTTGTAATACAGCGGAAAAAAATCAGATTCACCTTACGGAATTTGAAATACTTACGGCTGTTATGTTTTTGTATTTTGCCCGAGCCAATGTTGATGTTGTGGTTCTGGAAACCGGACTCGGCGGCAGATTTGATGCAACAAATGTGATTAAGAGCAATCTCTGTTCCGTCATTACGCACATTGACCTCGACCACACTGAAAGATTAGGAAATACAAAAGATAAAATTGCTTTTGAAAAAGCAGGAATAATTAAGAAAGGTTGTCCTGTTGTGACATCAGAGGGATACGAGGCGATTAAAGATAAGGCTGATGAGTGTAATTCTTTATTTTTGATGGTCGCTCCGTTTGAGGATACGACAAATCTTTCTCTCAAAGGAACGTATCAGCAGGAAAATCTTTCTCTTGCTCTTGCCGCTGTAAGACTTGCTTTTCCGGATATTCCGGAATCAACTATTCAGGAAGCATTAACTAAGGTTAAACATCCTTGCCGATTTCAACTTATCGGAGAAGATTTAATTATTGATGCTGCACATAATCCTAACGGAGCATTGGCTTTGAGAGAAAGTCTTGATTTTTATTATCCTGATAAAAAACGACGTTTTGTCTTCGGCTGCTTGAAAAATAAGGATTATACAAAGATGATGAGTATTCTTTTTGATAAAAACGATGAGATATATCTTAATCATTTTGATTATCCTAATTCTGCAACATTTGAAGAATTAAGAAAAGCTTGTCCTTATGAGGCAAAAAAATTCACTTCCTTAAATGCTTTACCAAAAGAAAAGCACACCATAACAATAGTGTGCGGTTCTTTTTATATGTTAAATCAGGTTATTTCTCACTCTCTCCTTGATTAATCATTTCTGAGATTATGTTGTTTAATTTTGCCGGAGTGAAATTCGTACATGTATTCCATATCAAAGTCGGTTTAGGATCTTTTAATGACGGTGACGGATAATCACTGTTGCAGTATCCTTTAAGCATATTTGTCGAACCGTCAACGTGAGGGGTATAATGTGAACAGCAGTTGCATATTTTTAATATGAAACCGTAATCATCAAGCTTCATTTTTAATTCCTGCAATGCATCAATCATTCTGATATGACTGGATGTTGTGAATTTTTTGTTTTTAAATATAAATCTTACTTTACAAAGTCCTTTTTCCGAAATAAATTCAAGTTTGCAGTTAAGATCTTTTGTGCCTGCAGCAACAACGACATCGACGGACATTTTCTCTGTATCAGCCGGAAGATCTTCAACCCCTTTCAGTTTATTTCTGATTTTTCTTATAGGAGGTAGATTGTTTATTATATGGCATAAAGAATAAAGCGGATATAAACATAAAAGTCCGATTTCTTTAACCGTAAGTTTGGCGTTAATCAAACTTATACCGAAAGCAGCAATCAGCATTAAGAATGTTAAAAGAACTATTTTAAAATCAACAAAGAAATAGTAATTGAACGAGTGTTTCATTATGACAAAGTAAATTATCATAAGAAGCCAAATATTAGGGTAAAGCAGAGATAATGCATGTTCCGTAAAAACAAAATTCTTTGTAAACAACTGCGGAATACAGTTTCTGAATAATCCGAGCCTATATGATAGTCTTGGTTTCTTGAACATATAATTTGCCGTATCAACGACAGTCTGAATATTCGGGTTATATGTGCATTTGTGTCCTATTTTTGAAAGCAAAAGACTGTATTTTAATTCGGTATTTATATCTTTGAAATCTACATCGCCGATTCTTTTAACGATTTGCTGTTTTATGATAAATACACCTGAATCTGCCTGTGAAGCAAGTCCAAAAAGGGAACGGGCTTTTCTCATAAAGTTCATATGATATTTTTGATAAGCTGCCTTAATTTTATCAATCGGCCCGAGATTAGTCATATCAATAATTGTTTCACCGCTTATAACAGATGAATTTATAAGTGCAGCATTTACCGTAGTTAAAAAGTTAGAAGCAATACTTCTGTCGGCATCAATAAATATGTATGAATCAATTAAATCATCCTGTGAAAGCTGTTCAAGGAGAATTGAAATTGCCTGATCTTTTCCTATTGTTCCTACGCCCTTTACATCTATTACTCTTATGAAATTTTCTTCAATAAATAAATCCTGAGAGCCATCGGTGCAGTTGTCAAGAATAACGAAAACTTTAAAATTGCTTATTGGATAATCCTGAGACTTTATTTCTCTGACCAGATTTTCGAGAGTTTTTTTGTTGTTATGAGAATAAACAACAACTGCAAGATTATCTTTTTCTTCATACATAGAAAATCTTTTTTCTCTCTGAAATCTTGTATCATTAAGATTTCTTATCGCAAGTGCGAGAAAATAAATAGTGTATGCAGCAGCAAATAAATACAATATATCTAAGATAATTTCCATTTCATATCTCCCTTATTCCAACATTCTAATTAAAATAAGAAAAAATATCCATTATTGTAAATAAATGTATATGTTTTGAGGAAATTTATTCTGTTTGTATTGACAAATTCATCAACTCAATGTCGTCATAGTCGATATAACTTCTTTGCATGAGATTTTTGCCTGTTGCTATCGTAACTTCATTCGGTTGATTCGGACGTATAAGATTGTTTGGAAGTTTGATTTTTTGATTATCTCCGTTAAGCTGAATTTCCGCAATTTTTGTTCCGTTAAAATATACTTCGGGAGGAGACGAAAATGAATTTCTTACTGCATTTTGTCTCATCGCTCTAGCCATTGCTGTATCTATGCCTATAATTGAACCGATTACAAGAAAATTGTTTTTTGCAAGAGTGTTCGCACTCATTTTGAATGCTTTTGTGAAAAACGGTCCTATTGCCTTTACCTGAAATTCTCCAGCATTTGCCGAATCTGCTGAAAAATTGTTATCTCCGAGATGTAACATTTCGGATTCAATTACAACATCCGTGGCATTGCTTTTTTGAATACCAAGAACCATTGGTTTTGCTGCTATTTCTTCGTTTATAGTCAAAGAAAACGGCCGGTAACCGTCTTTTTGTACAGCCATAATCGTATCACCTACGAAATGTGCTTCCAGCATAAAATTGCCGTTTTCGTCGGTTTTTGTGCTGTAACCTTGTTTTGGCAATGATACCTGAGCATTTGCTATTGGAGCATTTGTTCGGGCATCAACCACTTTATTCCCGGCTCCTATTGTTGATACTCCGCCTGTCAATGCTGATGCATATATTTGAGTTTGTGTTGTTACAAATATAAATAGTACAAGTATGATAATTTTTTTCATAAACCTGACCCTCTTTTGATTGCTATTATATGTTAATATGCTGTGTGAATTTATCATATAACCCGTATTTAAAGTTATAAGTATAATTTTTTAAAAGTAAAGATTTTAATTATATTAAAAAGAATTATTGTAATAGGTTATGCAACAATTTGTTTTTATAATATTGAAATAAATTAAAATATAGTTTATAATAAAAAAGCTAGGTATCTAATCGTGAGGATTTTTTATGTCTAAGATGCATGAGTCTGCATTCACTCTTGCAGAAGTTCTCATTACTTTGGGAATTGTTGGAGTTATTGCAGCAATGACACTTCCTCCATTAATTGATAATAATAATGCCAGAGGCAGAAAGACTGCACTTGCCAAGGCCTATTCTGTGTTGTCTCAGGCTCACCAGATGATGCTTGTCAGAAATATTTTTCCTTATGAAACATTTGTTGAACCGTTTTTAATTGAGGAAGATGAAGACACACCTTCAAATCCGTCGGATTCTGATACGGACAATCCTGATAATTCCGGTAATAGCGGAAGCTCTGAAAAACCATCGGAGCCTGATAATCCCGGAAGCTCTGGAGGTTCTGATAAACCTGTAGAACCTGAAAATCCGGGAGATTCGGGTAGTTCAGATCCTTCCATTCCTGATATGAATGACACAACAACAAAAGATCTTGTCGATGGTATATTTGATGCCTTGCAAGATTCACTTAAACATCCGATTGATTTTCCGGGACATATTGATAATGTAAACAAGATTATCAACAATATAAAAGAGCTTCATAATATCTACGGTGATAATAATTTAGGTCAGTTTATTAAAGACTATGCTTCACAGTCTAATATTGAGCTTCCTGGTTGGTTTGAGGATTTACTGGGAAGTAATGAGTTTTTAGATAATAACTATTTATTCTACAAACATCTGTTTGCAAGTTTGGCGGGAGGTTCATCCGGAGATGATTTAGCTGCTAATTTTATAAAAGTGAAACAATATCAGCTTGAAGTTTTAAAGGGTCTTTTAAATGGGGCCTCATATTGTGAAAGTTATGATAAATGTGCAGGCAGCAAACCATACAGTATTACAACTCTCAGTGGTACTCCTGCCGAAATTGAGGCTGCTGAGTTTGATAATTCAGCTTTGAAAACTGCGGACGGAATGTACATATGGCTTGGAGATATAAATAATCCTCAACGCTACTATGTTGATATTAATGGTGAAAAACGCCCTAACAAGTTGGGTGTTGATGTATTTACTTTTGATATAATTAAAAAACAGGCCATAAAGCCTGAACAAAGCGGTAACTGTACGGTTACCGGTACGCCTTCCGACGGTGAAGGATACAGGGGGCTAGGATGTGCAGGGTATGCTATTATTGACAGACATCCGGATTTGGCAAATACTCCATATTGGAAAAATATAAAATAGAATCTTAAGAATTTATTTATTATTAATAAAAATAAGAGGCTTGCGGTATATGCAAGCTTTTTTTAGTTTTGAATTTACAATTCTTAATTACACTTGGATTTTTAAGTTTTCTCTTTGATAGTATTAAGTAAAGGAGTAAAATTATGAGTGTACAGAGTATAAATTTTTTGAATACAGGAAATAATACTAATAGAGCGATTAATAGCAGCAAATTAAGACATGAAGTGGTAAAATATAGTGGTTATGGTGCATTGGGATTAGGCATAGCAAGCGGAATTGCTGCAAAAAATAAAAAAATTAAGTTGCATACAAAGCTTGCTTATCTTGCCGGAGTTTTGTCATTGGTTCATATAGGCATAATTGAAACTTCTCATTTTAAAAGAAAAAAAGATGATGTGAATAAACAGAGCTAACTATCTTATGCTTTTCATTTCTACTTTTATAGAAGAGTTATCATTCAGATTTCCTCTCATTCTTACTGTAAAGTTTTCTTCTTCAAAGGATTTTGCATTTATTTGAGGAACTTTATTCAGTTTATCTTTATATATTTGCTTTGTGTATTCGGGTTTGAAAATTATTTTTGTTATAATTGACAGCGGAACACAAAGAATTCGTATTCCTTTTTGTGCACTTCTGTTATATTTTCCCCATAATTTGATATTTGCACTGTGTTTTCTGATATTATAGTTTCCTTCGACAAATAATGCCAGATATGTGTGTTTTGAATATATTTCAACATTTTCTATTTTGTGGTTATTAACGTCAAAGGATCCGTTTATGTTAGATTTAAGAGCTTTCATTTTTTTTGCATCAATGTTTATGATATCAGGTAACTTAAATTTTATAATTTTTTTGATACCTCTTGATTTTTTTATAATGAACTCTCTATTTCCGATTTTTGTTAAAGCTCCGTTTTCTACGCTAAAAGTTGTATGTGCGTGTATGTTTTCAAGTTTGTTGTAAGTTTGAAGGTGCATTTTTGCATTTGCTGAACCTTCTATCTGGTCTTTTAAATCAAATATCATATCAGCTGCAATATTTGAGTCTATGTTTTTTGCACTAAATGTTATATCGGATGAGTGAGTATTTATATCATAATTTCCTGCTGCAGACAGTTTACCCTCTGCGAAGTCAATATCAGGCATTGAAAATTTTATTATGTCATTTTTTAAATATCCGGACAGTTCAAGACTTTCTAACAAAATTTTATTATATCGGAATTTTCCGAGTCTTAAATCTCCTTTTTCAATTATCCAGTTTATATTTTGAGTATTTTCAGGCAGTTTGAGTGCTGTTTTCTTTTTGCCGCGGTGGCGTCTGAGAATATATTCATCAAGCTGAAGTTTCATTGTTCTGATATATATTTCGTTATTAAAGCTGTTTTTCATATTAATCAGACAATAAAATGGAGATTTTTCAAAAGTGCCGTCGGCTTTAATTTCCATATTTTCAGTATCTGCTATAATTGATGCATTTTTAACAAAAAAGTTTTTGTATCTGGAATTGTGCAGAAAAATATTACCGGTTATTAAATTTTTCGGGTAGTAATATTTTAAATCTCCGCTAAAAGTTCCTCCGTTAACATATTTACCGAAAGAACCGGTAACTGAGACCGGTGCTTCTCCGTTGGTCCTGCAGGTTATATAGTCGAGCTTATAGCGTCCGTTTGTTCTGACAAAAAGTCCGTCTCCAAGTATAATGTTTTTTATTTCATTATTATCGACAAAGGAATAGTCGTAATTTTTCAGGTATAGATTATTCCCGATTTTTTGCGTTTGGGCAAACATTCTTCTGTCTCTTGTCATAAGCCCTAAATTTGCTTCTTTGTAGTGAAGGTTTGCTCCTTTGTTTATTTTTGCGGCATATTCAACATCTACAATTCCTTTATGGACTTGATATTTAACACGAGCATCTAGTTTTCCGGTTATTCTGATATCAGGTGTGTATAGTTGTGTGAATTTTTCTCCAAGAGCAGACGATACTGTACCATAAATAATTTTATCAGGAGTAAACAATTTTTCTGCTGAAAAATCAGTGTAAACAATTTCATTTCCGAATGTTCCCTGAGTCTTTGCAGTAATTTTATTCCCGAAAAACTTAAATTCTGTGGACGGTAGCTTTATCGGAATTGAAAATTTTACGGTTTTGGCTGCCAGATTAGTTATTACAGCTATTCCCGTAATATTACCTTTTGAAATATTTAAGTCCAGATTTGCAAGACCTGAAAAATCATAAAAATTTTCTATAAAATTTTTATCCGGTTTTTTCTGTTTTATATAGAATAAAAATCCGCTTTCCAGACTGTTTACCGGTATATTTTTACCGTATATATTGAAATTATACGAATTATTTTCTGTATTAAAAAGAGTACCGTTTATATCAAGTTCAGAACTGCCGGTTTTGATTTTGAAGTTTTCCGCTTTAAGAATATTATCTTTATAGGTTAAAAAACCTTCGCTTCCGGCAATAAGTTCATTTTTAAGGTATTTAGATTTTAGGATTGCTATAAATTTTATTGTACTTTTACCATTCTTTTCTTTTGTCGAGAAATTTTTTAAGGTTAAAGTTCGCTTATCATCAATTTTTATTTCTGTATTTTTTATATTAATTGCAGGTAAACTTTTTAAAGTAACGGGCTTATTTTTATGTGTTTTTGCAGGAGTTTTTAAATTAGCAATTAAAGTTCTATCTGTAAAGATGTTGTCTGCGTTTATCCTTTTAGGAACTATGTTAAACAGATTAAATTCTAAATATGGATTTTCCGAAAAGAATATCTTATTGCCATTTTGGCTGAGTAAATTCAAATTTTCAGCCTTAATTATATAGTGCAAATTCGGATAGGATATTAATTTGAAACCAATAATTTGTATTTTTACGGGGAATTTTCGTTCTACTATCCCTTGAAAGTTATTTAGAAACAGTTGTGAATTAATAATCGGAGGTAAAAGCCATAAAAATATACTATATATTAATAAGCAGCCTGTAATAATAATTAGGAGCGGCAGAAAAATAAATTTTTGGTACAACTTTTTCATATATAAATAATAGTCGTGATAAAGTTTAAAGTCAAAAAATATTTTTTAATATATGACAAACTTTGATAATACAGGATTTGTCTTGATATATAGGCGAAGAATGAGCCGTACATATCGGGATGCCCTTTGGGTAAACCGTAGGTTCAACCTGGAGACCGATTTTGCAA